>BNYG01000013.1 GCA_026000155.1 Bacteroidia bacterium
GAAATATTATATTGTACAACCACCGAACTGATCGGGAAAAAAGGCAGCAAACCGGTGATTCACTACGATTACTTGTACTTGGAATAGATTATTTTTAGATTTTTTTATTCGGTCGATTATAATTATCTTTGTATCCTTATTTAATTCTATCAATAAATATTCATGAAGAAATTTATTTTACTGGCTTTCTGTTTGGTCGCGCTGAATACATACGCGCAAATAGGAGGTAACTATATAATTAAAGGAAGGATAGACAATTACAACGATCCGGCGAAAATCTATTTGCAATATATGGACAATGGCGAACTGGTTTCGCTTTCGTCTTCCTTGAAAAACGGTCAATTTTCTTTTTCGGGGGAAATAAAAGAACCGGCAACCGGAAGGCTTGTCCTGCTTCCAACGGGTGGGAATATCAATAACAATCAGCGGTATCCGCAAACGCTTTCGTTGATGATTGCTGCCGAAACGATCGAAGTCAATAGCCCGGATGTGCTCCAGAATGCCGTCATCAGTAATTCTAAAATCAACGAAGACTATCACCGGTTGACCAATGCCATTACCTTGGTGAATGCTAAAACCGATTCTTTAGTGCAGGCATACGAACAGGCGCCTGTGGAATTGGCTTACAATGAAGACTATGTTGCAGAAGTCCAATCGCGTTATCAGGCTCTTCAGGACGAGGAACAGAATACCTATATTTCTTTCGTTAAAAATCATCCGGAATCTTATATCAGTTTAATGGTCGTTTCGGATTTGGGACAACAACCGGATAATGCTAATTTGGCAGACACTTTATTGAAAGGATTAACTCCGGAAATTCAAAATACCAAAACAGGAATCGCATTGGCTAACAAGTTGAAATCTTCCGTAGCCATTGCTATCGGTTCCATAGCTCCGGATTTCACTTTGAATGATCCGTACGACCGCCCGGTGAGTTTATCGGATTTTCGTGGGAAATATTTGTTAGTGGATTTTTGGGCCAGCTGGTGCGGCCCTTGCCGTATGGAAAATCCGAATTTAGTGAAGCTATATGATGCCTATAAAGCAAAAAATCTGGAGATATTGGGAGTCTCCTTAGATAATCCGGGAAATAAATCTTCCTGGTTGCAGGCGGTTGAAAAAGATAAATTGACTTGGTATCAGGTGTCGGATTTGCAAGGTTGGAAAAATTCGGTGGCTGTACAATATAATATTTCAACCATTCCTCAAAATTTATTATTGGATCCGAATGGAGTCATTATAGCCAAGAATTTGCGGGGAAAAGCTTTGTCCGTTAAATTAGCAGAAATATTGGATTAAAATTATGCTGGATTACATCAAAGGTGAAATTACGGAATTGACTCCTGCGTCGGTGATTGTCGAGGTGGGAGGATTGGGCTATATCGCGAATATCTCCTTGAATACCTATTCCGCTCTGACTGGATTAAAAGACTGTAAATTATATGTTTACGAAGCTATCCGCGAAGATGCGCACCTGCTTTTCGGGTTTATCGACCCGCGCGAAAGGGAACTGTTTCTGCAACTCATTTCCGTATCCGGCGTAGGCGCCAATACGGCTCGCATGGTACTTTCTTCCTTAGCCGTTTACGAATTGGAAGGCATTATTTCCACCGGCAATGCTTCGGCATTGAAAACAGTCAAGGGAATAGGAAGCAAAACGGCCGAACGGATCATTATTGATTTGAAAGACAAGGTCAAACTCCGCGAAAATCCGGCTGAAAGCGCTTCCGTTTCCACCGCCTATTCGGAAACGGCGCAAGAAGCGGTCTCCGCCTTAGTGATGCTGGGCTTCAATCAACCGGCTTCGCAAAAAGTAGTGGGCAAAATAGTGAAAGATAATCCGGCGCTGACCGTCGAACAGATTATCAAGAACGCTTTAAAAATGCTTTAACAGCGGACTCTTCTGTCCCTCTTCTGTCATTGCGGGCTTGACCCGCAATGATAAAAAATCTCATTTATAACTCTCTGCTGCTAACTGCGTTACCGTATCCAACACAGACATCAGGTCGATTGAAAACTGCCAAGGCATTCCCGGACTTTCCAATAGGCCCTTATCTAAGCAATCCATTACTTCCGCTGCTTCGTAATTATAACCGTTGCCTGTCGAGGAAACCGGTATTTCCAATTCGCGTCCTTCATTCCGGTTGACGGACAGTTTGGTCGGAATATGGAACATCGTATGCAATTTCAAATAACCGCCGTCGCCATACAGGCGGGCTTCATTCCCCAGATTCAATTCGAAAGAAGAAGTTAACATGCTGATTTCTTTCCCCGGATGTTTGAACAGGACAGAAGTCGTCCAATCAGTTCCGGTAGGAGCGGGGACAGAGGTGACTTTTATTTCGGTCGGAGAACCGAATAAATACATCGCCGTAAAGATAGGATAAATACCGATATCGGGAATGGAACCGCCTCCCAAAGCCGGATCATATACGCGACCGTGCAGATCGAAAGGAGAAATAAACCCGAAATCGCATTGCAATAATAAAGGTTTGCCGATGATTCCGTTGACGACTTCTGCTTTGAATTGCATCATGCTCGGCAGGAAACGGCTCCACAAGGCTTCCATCAAAAAAACTTTCTTTTCCCGCGCTTTGGCAATCATTTTTTCTACCTGTTCCAAATTGGAAGCAAACGGTTTTTCACATAAAACGGATTTTCCGGCTTCCAGACACATCATCGTGTGTTCGAAATGCAGGTTATTGGTGGTGGCCACATACACCACATCCAAAGCCGGATCGGCTAACATTTCTTCATACGAACCGCAGGCTTTTTCAAATCCATGTTTTTCCTTGAACGCTTCCGCCCTTTCCAACGAGCGGGCAGCGATAACGTAGCGATTTGCATTGGGCAATTCCTTTAATCCGTCTGCAAATTTATTGGCGATACGGGCTGCGCCTAATATCCCCCAGTTATACCTTTTTCCCATGATATTTTTGAATAATTAGAAATTTCCGGATAACGAAGCAGTATTTGGTGGTCTCTGTAAATAAAAACGATTCCCTCTTCATTGATGTAAAAATTGTTGTGCGGTACGATTTTATTCATCTCATTATTCCAGGCCGAAGGCAGCTTTGCCCGCAGCAAACCGGTCATTTCCTTTTCGGTTCCCGGTTTGAAAATATCGTTGTACAACAGGTTTTTAGCGGTTGTCATATCCACTACAAATCCCTTTTCGCTATGCGTTTCACGAAGGCTGTCGTTTTTGGATATTTCTACTGCATAACTGATTAAGCCATTCGAATTGTAATAAAATTTATTTTCCTGAATATAGTTTTCCAATGCTTGATTATTTTTCAAGGCGCGATTATAGAATTCAGCCGGTATTTCCAGCAAATTGGAAGAAATATACTCTTCGCCGAAAGCATTGGTAATAAACAATTTTTGCAGCTTTACCAAGGTATTTTGATCATAATAAGCCTTGGGAAATGAAAATTGGATAATCGTTCCAACCGAATCGCGGTGCAAGGTGGAGGTTTCAAATTGAATCAAGTTGCCCAAATGATGGTTTCTTCCCCAACGGAATAAAGTCGCTTCCGGTTTCATGTAAATGACCAAATCGGAATAGGGGACAAATATTTCCACGATGCCCAGTACATAAGAACCCAGTTCGTATGGATTATAGATGAAAGTCATTCCTTTGTCGTCTGCGATAAAATTACCGGTCGGACGGAGGATCTCGAAAGTAAATCCGGCATCGGCAAGCGCTTCCGGACCGGTATAGTTTCGGGCGCTCATCAAATTGGCGAGCAACAGAGCGGAAACAGCCCCTTCCGTATCTTCCCTGAACGTATCTTCGTATTTCAGTTCGGTTCCGGTATTGACATCCAGTACCACTCCTCGCGTCGAAGAAGCCCCATGTGCACCACCGGTATATTCATACACATTCACCACCTGGCTGATCAGATTCCCGCTGTTGAAAAAGATGGTATTTCGCATGGTCTTTTCAAAAGAATATAAAAACGCATAATCGTTTTTGTCTTCGCTGTTGGCATCGGCCTTTTGCACTTCCTCTTTATATACGCCTGATTTTTCAAAAGCCGCTTTGTATTTTTCTTCATACGCCTTGGAATACGCTTTGGTCGCTTCTTTCGGAGAAAGATGAGCATATTCGGGACCGAAAAAACTGCGGACAAAACGGGATTGCAAGGTACGCAGCATCTCCTGATTGATATAGGTTTCCGGAAAAAAGAAATTGATTTTCAAGTCGCAAGCCGGATTATTTTTCTTGTTATATAAATGGTAGGTTTTCATTTCTTCGATGCCTCCATACTTAATAGAATTCTCCCTGTAAATGGATTGCGCATTTCCGGTCAGAAAACAAAAGCATGCGAATAGAAAAAAACCAAGTCTTTTAATCATATTATGGATGTTTAAGTGTGTGCAAAGATAATAAAATCTCCGGGATAGGAGTTGTTCGTTTGGATTATTTTGAATACCTTTGGCGGATTATGCTTATTTTAATAGAATTATGTTTACAATAATGATTGTAGTCTTTGTAATAGGCTACGTTTTTATCGCTTTAGAGCATCCGCTACATATCAATAAAACAGCTACCGCATTGCTTTTGGGGACCATTATGTGGGTGTTGGGTATTTCTTATCTTCCAGAATTAGTGCATGATTCGTTGACTGAGCACCTGGGAGAAGTGGCCGAAATTTTATTTTTCCTGATGGGCGCCATGACCATTGTAGAAATTGTAGATGTCCACGAAGGGTTTGGAATCATCACTGACCGTATCCACACCACTAAAAAAGTGCCGTTTTTATGGATCATCGGTTTGTTAACGTTTATAATGTCTGCCGTTTTGGACAACCTGACTACCTCTATCGTCATGATTGCCTTGCTGCGCAAACTGATAGAAGACAAAAAAGACCGCTGGTTTTTTGCCGGTATCGTTATTATAGCCGCCAATGCCGGCGGCGCCTGGTCTCCGATCGGCGATGTTACGACGATTATGTTATGGATCGGGGAAAAAATCAGCAGTGTCAATATCATCATTAAAACATTACTCCCCAGTTTAGTATCTCTTTTGGTTCCTATGCTTGTACTTTCCTTTACGATGAAAGGGAGCATCCGGCGTCCGGAAAAGAATGTAAAAAATCAATACCGCTTCGAACTTTCACAGGGAGAAAAAAACTTGGTATTCTTTTTAGGAGTGGGTATCCTGTTGTTTGTTCCTGTTTTCAAAACCATAACGCATTTACCTCCTTACCTGGGCATGTTAGGCGGTTTGGGAGTCCTGTGGATCGTCACCGGATTTATGCACAAAAGGCGTCCGGAAAGCGATTACAATCATTTGTCGGTGAACAATATTCTCACGCGCATTGATACGTCCAGCATCCTGTTTTTCCTGGGAATACTGATGGCGGTGAACGCCTTGCAAACCTGCGGACAGTTAGCCATGCTTTCAGCATCGTTGGATAAAATTCCGGTGGACGAACCCAATAAATATTATATCATCATTACGATTATCGGTTTTGTTTCCTCGATTGTAGATAATGTGCCTTTAGTAGCCGGAGCCATGGGGATGTACGATTTCCCGATGGATCATTATTTCTGGGAATTCCTGGCGTATGCCGCCGGTACGGGCGGTAGTATTCTCATCATCGGTTCGGCAGCCGGCGTAGCGGTGATGGGGATGGAAAAAATCGATTTTATCTGGTATCTGAAAAAAATGTCGGGACTGGCGCTGCTGGGTTATTTATCCGGTTGTACGGTGTATATTTTGGAACAGATGCTATGATTATGATTGACAATTTTATTTTTCAAAACAAAAAGGCAGTCTATTATACTTTGGGTTGTAAATTGAATTTTGCCGAAACTTCCACGCTGGGAAAATACCTTTCGGAACAAGGAATACAGAAAGCGGGAGCGGGCGAAAAAGCGGATATTTGCATTGTCAATACCTGCTCCGTGACCGAATTGGCGGACAAAAAATGCCGGCAAGCCATTCGCCGGATCAAAAAACAACATCCGGATGCATTCATGATTGTGACCGGCTGTTATACGCAATTGAAACCGGAAGAAGTGCGCCAAATGGAAGGCGTGGATTTGATATTGGAAAAGGATTTGACCAAGTTTGTGCCTTCCTGCTCGCAAGACGACCGCACACGGCACTTTCTGAAGGTGCAGGATGGTTGTGACTATTATTGCACCTATTGTACGATTCCTTTTGCACGAGGCAGAAGCCGGAACGGCAAGATTGAAGATTTGGTGCAGATGGCGGAAACGGCCGGAAAAGAAGGTGGAAAAGAAATCGTGTTGACCGGTGTCAATATCGGCGATTTCGGCAAAACAACCGGAGAAACTTTTTTCGATTTGATACAAGCATTAGATAAAGCGGAAAGTATTGAGCGTTTCCGGATATCGTCTATTGAACCCAATTTGCTGACGGATAAAATATTGGAATTTGTGGCTCATTCCCAACGGTTTGCACCCCATTTTCATATTCCCTTGCAAGCCGGCTCCAACGAAGTCTTGAAACTGATGCACCGGAAATACACGACTGAATTTTTCCAATCCAAATTGGAGAAAATAAAAACCATCCTTCCGAATGCCTTTATCGGAGTGGATGTAATTGTCGGGATGCGTGGTGAAACACCTGCCTATTTTGAAGATGCCAAACGCTTTTTAGAGGCATTGCCTTTTTCGCAATTGCACGTATTTTCGTATTCCGAACGGCCTGGAACGATGGCTTTGAAAATAGAGCCTGTTGTTTCTCCGAAGGAAAAACAGGAACGAAGCAAGCAATTATTGGAATTATCCGATCGGAAATTAAAGGAATTTTACCGTTCCCAAGCCGGAACGACACATCAAGTGCTGTTTGAACATACAAAAAGAGGTGATAAAATGCACGGATTCACCGAAAACTACGTTAAAGTAGAGGCGGATTATAGCACTGGTTGGATCAATAAATTAACAACTATCACATTGAATAATTTCGATGAAGAAACAAACTGCTATCGTCATTCTTAACTGGAACGGTCAGAAGCTGTTGGAACAGTTTTTGCCGTCTTTGTTGAAGCATACTCCTTTGGACGAGGCAGATGTTATAGTAGCGGATAACGGCTCTACGGACGATTCATTGGAATTTCTGAAAACGCACTACCCTACCCTTATTATTCAATCGTTGGATAAAAATTACGGCTTTGCAGAAGGTTATAACCGGGCTTTGGTCGATTTGGATTACGAATATGCAGTGCTGTTAAATTCGGATGTGGAAGTCACTCCGGATTGGTTCCACTTGGCAATCGATTATCTGGAAACGCACAAAGAAATCACCGCTCTGCAACCGAAGTTATTATCTTACAAAGACAAATCTTCTTTTGAATATGCCGGAGCAAGCGGCGGGTTTATTGACCGGAACGGATACCCTTTCTGCCGGGGACGCATTTTGAATACAATAGAAATAGATAAAGGTCAGTACGATAATCCGGTACAACTGTTTTGGGCAAGCGGCGCCTGTCTGTTTATCCGTTTGAAAGAGTATAAAGAAGCCGGCGGATTGGATGCCCGGTTTTTTGCCCATCAGGAAGAAATCGACCTTTGTTGGCGGTTGAATGCACGAGGCAAAAAAATAGTCTGTCTACCGCAATCCGTTGTTTATCATGTAGGTGGAGCTACTTTGAAAAAAGAGCATCCTCAAAAAACTTACCTGAATTTCCGGAACAACCTGTTGATGCTGTATAAAAATCTTCCCAATCCTTATTACCGGAAAGTCATGCGGACAAGGTTCTTTTGGGACTATCTCTCAGCCGTCCATTTTTTACTGCAAGGACAATTTCCCAACGTTGTAGCTATTTGGAAAGCCCGGCGGGATTTTAATCGCTTAAAAGCACAATACCAGGCAATTCGGGAGAAAAATCTGTCGCTTAGCCGGACGGATTTACCGGATACGATGCTTCAAAAGAGTATTATTTGGGAGTATTATTTTAAAAATAAGAAAACATTCTCGCAAGTTATGGCACGCGGATGACACGGATTAAGCGGATTAGCACAGATTTAATAATATCCGCTTAATCCGTGTCATCTGCGTGCCATCAATCAATCTATGATTCCAATCAATAATTTTTCCATTTCGTGTTTTAAATCCGCCCGTTTTCCGGTAAAATTATTGATGATAATCGAAAAAGCATAGCGTTTGTTTCCCTTTTCGATGTACCCGGAATAAGATTGCACATTGGTCATACTGCCGGATTTGATCCGGGCTTTTCCCTCCAAACTTGTTCCTTTCAAAAAAGACGCTACCGTTCCTTCTTTTCCCGCCAAAGGCAAGGAATAATAAAAATCCTTTCCTTTTCCATCCATATATTCCAGTAGCTGAACTAAAAACCCGGCCGATAGCGCATTAGCAGGCGATACTCCGCTGCCGTCAAACAGAAACAAAGCGCTTGAATCCAATCCTTTTGACGTCCAATAGGCAGAAATATCTACGCTGTCTTTTACCGTTAACAATTTATATAAATGTTCAGCATAATGATTATTGCTCTTTACATTGACAATGCGCACCATCGATGCTAAATCCGGAGAACGGACAGCGCCTATTTTGACTTCCGTGTCCGGAATTTTCGGATTGAGCCGGAACGTAGTGGCTTTTCCACTCACTTTAATTCCATGATTTTGCAGATAAGCATAGAAATAGTTCGCCAAAAACAATCCGGGATCCGGTATGTCGCCCTTTGCCGCAAATGAAGATTTATTAGCCGGAATACTTCCATACAAACGTCTTTGATTGGAAAAAGGAGTTCCAAAAATATACGATTCGTCCGAAGCAGATTGAAAAGCGGTTATTTCGTTCGTAAACTGTAAATCTGCCATAGCCGGTTCCGTATATAAAACGGAAGTGGTACTTCCGGATTTAAAAGATTGTAAATAAACCCGGTACATATTATCAAACACACTGATACCGTAAATACCCGGCGCATAATAATTCCCCAAATCCTCTACCAACCACTTGGGAGAAATACCTTCATAACCGTACAATTGATCCAACACAATCAAGTCGCCCGAAATACCTTGAATGCCGGCCGTAGTGACAGCCGATAACCATTGACTCAAAAAAGATTCTTTATCGTTCCCAAAAAATTCCGACCCCAAAGTAGGATCACCAGAGCCTTTCACATACAGATTTCCTTCTAAAGTGTTATTTTGAATCACTCCATCATAAAAGAGAGGCGTTTCAAAACAAAAACCACCGCCCAATACTTCCAAAGCAGTGGCAGTCGTCACCAATTTCATATTGGAAGCCGGAATTAAAGCCATATTCTCATTATAAGAAACCAGCGTTTTTCCGGTGGACAAATCAATCGCTTTCAAGCTAATTCCGGCATGTTTCAAACTTTCCGATCGAAGAAAAGTATTCAGAGCAGCCGGTTGTGTTTGTCCGGCGAGCTGAAACCCACCCCACAGCAGACAAAAAAAGAGTAAATAATAGCCTTTTATTTTCATTCTTTGCAAATTTTATTCAATTCTTTTGCATTTTTTTCGTTTTTATTTGCAAATTTATAACAAAATACTCTATATTTGCAGCAATTACTTAAAATACACTATAACGATGATCAAATCCCGCTACTCGACCCTTGTAATCTTTTTCTTTTTATTTTCCTGCACTTACCATTCGAGGGAAGCAAAAGAAATACTTACAAAAGCAGAGAATCTGGTAGAAGCCTATCCCGACAGCGCTTTAGCTTTGTTGGATTCTATCTCTTACCCCAATGAATTAAGCCGGCCGCTTTTTGCCGACTATATTTTGTTGACCACCCGGGCTAAAGACAAAGCCTACAAAGACATCTCCAAAGATACACTGATTTTTCAAATTAAAGACTATTTTCTGAAAAAAAGAAATTGGGAAAAAACAGTGTTGGCCGAATTTTATTCCGGAAGAGTGTATCACTCACAGCAAGAATATAAAAAAGCTATGCATGCGTATTTGACAGCGGAAACGCTATCCGCAAAAATACAAGACGATAATTTGAAGGGATTGATACAATATTTTATTGGTGACCTTTATTACAACCAACGATTCTATTCAGAAGCTATCGATAGATTTAAATTAGCATACGAATATTATAATCACTCTCCTGATAATTATACACGAAAAATAGCAACCTTCAATGTAATTGGGAATATTTTTTTAATTAAAACAAAGAAAGACAGTGCCTTTGTATATTATTATAAAGCTTTAAAATTAGCTGAAACTCAAAACGATTCATATCAAATAACTATTACTAAACAAAACATAGGAGCAGCTTTTTTAGAAATAGGTGAAATAAAACAAGCAAAAGACCAATTCTGGCAAACACTTGAATTAACTCCTGTTAACGCCTTATATAGAGCATATCTGAATTTAGCAAACATATACGAAAAAGAAAATCAAAAAGATTCCGCTTTGTTTTGTGCCAATCTTTCTTTAAAATTAGCAAACAAAGAAAACAATAAGACGGCATTATTAAGCATTTACAGCTTGTTGTCACGTTTAGAAGAAAAAAATGGTAACTACCGGAATGCATTTAATTATTATCAACAATATACCAATTATTATACTATGATTCAGCAAGAAAAAAGAAACACTAATTTGCAAGCTTTACAAAAGGAATATGATTTGGAGTTAATGAAAGGAGTGAATAACCGGTTGATTATTCAAAAACAATGGATTCTGTTATCCCTTTTCTTGTTACTAATCTGTATCATTATTATTTCGTTTCTCTTTTATCGTAAAAATCAGCAAAATAAAGAAGCCTTATCCGATGCCAAACAAGTGATTTATCAATTGAAAGAAATGGCAAATGATGCCGATAATTCCATCCATCCTTTTTTGGTACGACAATTCGATATTGTTAAAAAAGTATCTTTGCTGGAAGGCTATCTCAAAGAAGAAGATAAGGAAAAAGGGAAAGAAATTCTCAAAAAAGTAAATAAAATTATTTACGAAAAAGATAGTTTCGATTGGAATGTCCTTTACCAAGCCATGAATAAATTACATAAAGGCTATCTCGACAAGATACAGGAAGCATTTCCAAATCTATCCGAATTGGAATACAAAATATGTTGCTTGACAAAATCCGGATTGAATAATACGGAAATTGCCATCCTGCTAAAATCCAATGTCAACATTATCCAAATCAGAAAAACCGCTATCCGGAAGAAATTAGGGATACCCGAACACGGCGATATTGTCGGATTTATGGATGGAATCATACAGGAAACAAAAAAAAAAACTGTATAAAACCTTTGAGTAATAATAATAATTTATTGATTATAAAATATTTAAAATTAAAAACCTTAATAAAAACCTTTCGTTGAACTTTACACCTGTTTTTCGTCTCTCTTTTCTATTTACATTTGAGCCGTATTACGGTGAATTTGGAATCTCAAATTAGCCCATTACAATTATAATTTTAAGGATTTATCTTTCTTGGGCTTGCCACCCCGGAATAGTAAGAAAGTCCTTCTTGCGAAAAAAAATCCACGTAGAATAACACTATGATAGTCTAATTAATAAATTAAAAGGTGGCACCCGCAAGGGTATGAATTATTTTTAAGTTTTTTTTCTCGTTTTATTTGCAAAATCAAATAAATTCTCTACCTTTGCAGTCGCTTTTCAAAAGCGCTCGGATGATTTGCTAGCTCAGCAGGTAGAGCACATCCCTTTTAAGGATGGGGTCCTGGGTTCGAGCCCCAGGCAGATCACCAAAAAAATCATACTGTAAGGTTCAGAAAAAAACACAGGAAGGAATGTCTCGAAAGTAAAACTCAGAGACATTCTTTTTTTATTACCATTATCTATCTTCTATTATTGATTTTCTCAATTTATCCTGTGGACTTGGAACCAAACTGACACGCAACATATTCTTAAACAGCAACTCCGCTATCCATTGAGCGTCTTTGGAATCGCTCTTTCTGCCCGGCTGCTGCTTGATATGAAGCGGATTAACCAACTTCAATTCAAACTCCATTTCATACAGAATATCCCTGATGGGAACCCAATAGGTAGAGGTGCTTTCCATAGCAACCCTTTGCACCTTTTCCGATCTCAAATAGTCGCCAAGAGAACGAATAGAAACAGTCGTCGTTGTAAATTCTTTTACCCCTGAAGAACTTTTCCCATCGTAAATCGCACAAAATATACTATCTTTGGGCACGTCTAATCCTGATGTCTTCATTTCCTTATTTGTTGATCTTTCAACTGCAAATATAAGAAAACTAAACGGTTGGACGGATTGGCCAGGCCGATAGTCAAGCCTATTTTTATTCGTTGGTGGGGAATATATAGATTTTATGCTAACTTTACAAAATAAAATAACATTGAATATGCAAATCAGGACAATCGCATTATGGACAATCGGGTTGGTAGTGATAGAGCAAATCATTAAATTAATAATTAGCGGATACTATCGGGATATACATTTTGACATTATACCGTCTTTATTGGAGTTTAAACCAACGCTCAACAATAAATCTTTTTATTGGCTTGGCTTAATGAACATTGATGTAGGACGCTGGGCGCGTCTGACTACCGGCATTATCTGCTTAGGTATGTTATGCCTGTTTTATCTTTACATGAGGAGGATATTAAAGAAAGAAAAATGGATGGATGTAGGATTTATATTTGGTTTTGCGGGAATACTATGCTCCTCGTGCGACAATATCTTTTTTGGTGGAAGTTGGGATTACATATATCTAAAACCATTGTTTGTATTTGATTTAAAAGACGTATATTTGAATTGTTTTGTTTTCTTGTTGCTAATTGGTTGTGTAAAAAACCAAAAAATCTTGGCTTCGGCCAAGGCGAAAGATTTTTGGAAGGTTATAAAACAAAAAGAATAAATATGGGAACAATTATCAAATCTTGTACTTAAACGGCACGGACAATAAATTCTTAATTAAGATGAAAAAGGTCAGCAAATTAGCCATTTTCTATTTTTCGGGAACCGGAAATGCGAAACAGATAGCATTATGGTTTTCCGAATATGCCGGTAAACAAGGAATTGATTGCCGGTTGTGTAGTATTTCAACGGCTGACCCTATCACAACCATCCATTCAGATACGTTAATTATCTTCATTTCACCTGTTCACGGTTTTAATTATCCAAAAATTACATTAGATTTTATCCGGCGTTTTCCGAAGGGAAATAACCGGGTGGTCTTGATGTGTACAAGGGCAGGAATGAGAATCGGAAATATTGCTACTCCGGGACTGACAGGCATTGCGTTTTTTGTATCCAACCTGTTGCTGAGAACCAAAGGTTATACGATTGCCGGACAAATACCTTTTGACATGCCGTCTAACTGGATTGCTATCCATCCGACGTTAAGCCGAAAAACCGTTCGGTTTTTGTTTGAAACAAATTTCTCCCATGTGCAAAAACACGCTGAACAGATTTTTGCAGGCAAAAAAGATTTTCTTTCCCATCGCGATTTAGTACAAGACGTACTTGTTTCGCCAATTGCATTGGGATATTATATCGCGGGGCGATTCTTTCTTGCCAAACAGTTTTATGCTTCTGCCCAATGTAATAATTGCGGATTATGTATCAACCAATGTCCTGTAAAAGCCATTAAACGGGTTGGCGGCAGACCTTTTTGGACTTTTCGTTGCGAAAGTTGCATGAAATGTATGAGCCGGTGTCCTCAAAAAGCCATTGAAGTGGCGCATGGACTTTGGCTGGTATTGATTATTTTGAGTTCGGTATTTACGCCTGTTTTCTTTTTGATTATAGGATTTTTATACAGGCTGCAACACTTGTTACTCGCCAATAGATTCTTTGGAAAAATAATTACTTTCACGTCTTTGACACATTATAAAATTTGGGGCAAAGGCAATCCGAAATCGAATAGAATAGAACAACAATATGCATAAATTATTCCATCAAATAACTATTTGTATAAGTGATTTCTCTCTTCTCACTAAATTACATAAAGCGCCTGAAAATTCGGCCATTGTAAAAGGATTTGGAGAGGTGCATTATGTTGATTCCTTTCGTTTGGAAAAAGCAACTGATGATTCCCTTCAAAAGATAACGGCCGCTGTTTTCGCATTTCCGGCTTGGGTTTATGGGTTGCTGCATTTGCGCGATCTGATTGTTAAACCTTTTGGCTTGAAAACAGGTAAGAAACCGGAGAAAGAAAAAGACAAATCTACGGAAGAATATTTCTTTCCGGTGATTGAGTTGCTCGACAACGAAGTGGTAATGGGCGAAAGCGATTCTCACCTGAATTTCCGCGTTTCTGTCTTAAACGACCGTTCTGCAAATCACATTTTTGTTACTACTGCCGTTCATTTTAATAACTTTTGGGGACGGCTCTATTTCCTTCCTGTTCGACCTTTTCATGGCATCATTGTAAAAGCCTGCGTGAAACGGCTGATAAATAAATGAAATATCAATTATCACTATTCAAATATGAATACAAATTTTATCACACTCACCAAATTGAATTGTACTTATTGGGCAGAACCTATGACAGGATACTTTTTGGATATTGTAAAAAGCCAGCTTGAAATTACAATACATGATGAAATCAACTACTTGTACCATAGCTTTTGGTTTATAATTCGTAAAACAGACCGAATCGTTGTCGGGTCCGCAGATTTCAAAGATGTTCCCAATGAAAATAAAGAAGTCGAAATTGGGTATGGACTTGGGAAAAATTATGAACCTGCCTAAAGTTTTAGGATTTCGAGTGGAAGTTTTGAGTTTTGTTGATTGAAAAAAAAGTTGTATCTTCGTTGATAAAATTTACAAAAAACATGAATGATGGAATACAATGTATCATTTCAGGAAAGAGCCAAGTTAGGTATGGAGCAAATATCCAAGCAGCCATCCGTTACCTTATTGAAAGCGAGAAAGCAGGCGTTGTGGATAAAGCAGACAAGCACTTCAAACACGAAGAAACAAAGATATTAAAGCTATACATTGAAAATCAAAAAATTTGGATAAGGAACATTGATTTGAATAATTATGTTTCGGAAGGTGCAGAACAAAAAGTTTATTTGAAAGACAGCCGTTCAGTCATAAAACTGAATGATGCTATTTATTATTTGTCGTGGATAGATTATTTTGTTAATCTGTTGTTGCACAATCATTTTTTCCCCGATACCGCATATAATTTATTGGGATTTTTCGAGAACGAATCTGTTGTGTATGCGGTTGTAGAACAAAGTTATGTAAATGCAACCGAAATAACGGATTTGGCTCATGTTGAGCAATTTATGAATGCAAACGGTTTTCAGAAAGCTCGGAACAATGATTATTTCGATTTGGGTATTATTCTTGAAGATTTGCACGATGAAAATGTGCTGACAAGCGACGGAACATTGTATTTTATTGATACGGTTTTTTATCTAACTGAACAATTTTATCTTTAATCTAAAAGCAAATTACATTATTGAAAATCTTTTCTTGACAAAAGGGATAGATAAATACTAAACAAACAGGAAGAAAATTCTCAATCTTCTTCCTGTTCGATTTTCTTACGATATTTTATAGCCCTTTCTTTCCTCCCTCCCCTGAGGGGAGGGCTGGGGAGGGGCTTTACCAGCTCGCTTTCTTCACCCCCGGAATTAATCCGGCAGAAGCCATTTCGCGCAATTGGATACGGGAAATACCGAACTGGCGAACGTAGCCTTTCGGACGACCGGTTATTTTGCAACGGTTGTGCAAACGTACCGGAGAAGCATTTTTAGGCAGCTCCTGCAAGGCATCGTAATCGCCGTCTTTTTTCAGCTGTGCTCTTTTTTCAGCATATTTGGCAACTAATTTGGCACGCTTTACTTCGCGGGCTTTCATTGATTCTTTAGCCATATTATTGTTCTTTTTTAGCGTTTTTAAAAGGTAAGCCGAATTCTCTCAAAAGAGCGTAGCCTTCTTCATCTGTTTTCGCAGAAGTCACAAAGGTAATGTTCATTCCCAATATTTTAGTAATATTATCAATATTAATTTCAGGGAAAATGATTTGCTCCTGGATGCCAAGGGTATAATTGCCCCTGCCGTCCAATTTACTTTCGATACCTTTGAAGTCACGGATACGCGGCAAAGCCACACGGATCAGTCTTTCAAGGAATTCGTACATTTGTTCGCGGCGCAAGGTAACCATCACACCGATAGGCATTTTCCTACGCAGTTTGAAATTGGAAATATCTTTTTTGGAGATCGTTGCTACTGCTTTTTGACCGGTGATTGTCGTCAATTCCTGAACCGCCACATCAATAATTTTCTTATCGGCTACGGCGATACCCAGACCTTGATTGATAACAATTTTTTTCAATACAGGAACTTGCATTACGGTGGAGTAACCAAATTCTTTGGTCAATGCCGGAACTATTTTTTCCTGATATTCTTTTTTTAGATTTGCTGTATTGCTCATTACTTGATTTCCTCCCCTGATTTTTTAGAAATGCGAACTAATACTCCTTTTGCATTCAACTTACGACCGATACGGGTAGGTTTTCCACTTTTGGGGTCTAATACGTTCAAGTTCGAAATATGAACGGGAGCTTCTTTTTTCTGGAATCCTCCTTGAGGACTTTTTGCATTCGGCTTAGTGCTTTTGGACACGATATTCACTCCTTCTACCAGAGCGCGTTGCTTGTCGATAAACACTTTCAGGACACGACCTGTTTTGCCTTTGTCTTCACCGGCATTCACAAAAACCGTATCGCCTTTTTTAATATGTAATTTGCTCATCTTGTTTTTGAATTATGAGTTATAATACTTCAGGCGCTAAAGATACGATTTTCATATTCACGGCACGAAGTTCACGGGCAACCGGACCAAAAATACGGCTTCCGCGGATTTCACCGGCGTTGTTCAACAATACGCAAGCATTGTCGTCAAAGCGGATGTAAGAACCGTCGGCACGGCGGATTTCTTTTTTCGTACGTACAATAATCGCTTTAGATACTGCACCTTTTTTTACATCACTCGAAGGGATAACATGTTTAACAGCTACGACAATTATATCCCCAACAGAAGCGTAACGTCTTCTGGTTCCACCTAATACACGGATACAAAGCACTTCTTTGGCTCCTGAGTTGTCGGCTACTGAAAGTCTGGATTCTTGTTGTATCATAATTATTTAGCTTTTTCGATGATTTCCACTAAACGCCATCTCTTGGTTTTGCTCAAAGGACGAGTTTCCATGATTTTTACGGTATCACCGATATTACATTCATTTTTTTCGTCATGAGCATGGAATTTCCGTGTTTTATTCACGAATTTTCCGTAGATAGGGTGTTTTTCCTTCCATTTCACAGCAACAGTGATGGACTTATCCATTTTATTACTGGAAACAACTCCTACTCTTTCTTTTCTTAAATTTCTCGTTTCCATTCAGTTGCTTTATTTTTTGATTTCAAGTTCTCTTTTGCGTAATTCTGTTTTCATACGCGCAATTTCTCTGCGTGATTGTGTAATCACTGCCGGACTATCCAGAGGAGAAATACTGTGATTGATTTTCTTTTGCTCGTAAGCTTTCACTTCCGCTTCAATCCGTTCTTTCAATTCCGGAGTAGCTAAATCTCTGATTTCTGCAATTTTCATAACGATTACACAGTTTCATTATTATAATCATAATCACGTCTCACAACAAACTTCGTAGTTACAGGAAGTTTTTGAGCAGCTAATCTCAACGCTTCTTTAGCTACTTCAAAAGATACACCTTCGATTTCGAAAATGATTCTTCCCGGGGTAACTGGGGCAACGAATCCTTCCGGAGCTCCTTTCCCTTTACCCATACGCACTTCAGCCGGTTTCTTTGTTATCGGTTTATCCGGGAAAATACGTACCCAGACTTGACCTTGACGTTGCATATAACGGGTTACGGCAACACGCGCAGCTTCAATCTGGCGTCCGGTAATCCATTTGGATTGCAATGTTTTTATACCAAAAGAACCGAAAGCTAATTGATTGCCTCTACCGGCATTGCCTTTCATCCGGCCCTTTTGCGACCTTCTGAATTTTGTTTTTTTCGGTTGTAACATCTTTCTTTCTAATTAAAAATTAAGAACTAAGAATTAAGAATTTTTTGTATTTAAGAATTAAAAATTACCGATGAGTAACGGTCATTAATAATTTTCAATTCTCAATTCTCAATTATTTTTTATCTCTGGGAGCGCGATTCCGGTTATTATTCCTTCTATCGCCACCACGGTCGCCCCGATCACCTCTGTCGTTTCTTTCGCCACGGTTTCTTTCACCACGGTTATCACCACCGCCATGTCCACCATGTCCGCCTACTTCTTTCAAGTTAGCGAATTGCGGTGCAAGATCGCGTTTGCCATATACTTCACCACGACAGATCCACACTTTTACGCCCAACAAACCGACTTTGGTCAATGCTTCTGCTAAAGCATAATCAATGTCTGCCCGCAAAGTATGTAAAGGAGTTCTTCCTTCTTTATACATTTCGGAACGAGCCATTTCAGCGCCGTTCAAACGACCGGAAATCTGTACTTTGATCCCTTCCGCTCCCATTCGCATGGTCGATGCAATAGCGGTTTTGATAGCACGGCGATACGCCATTTTACCTTCCAACTGACGGGCGATATTATTCGCTACAATCGTTGCATCCAATTCGGGTCTTTTTACTTCAAAGATATTGATTTGAATTTCCTTGTCGGTAATTTTCTTCAATTCTTCTTTCAATTTATCTACTTCCTGGCCGCCTTTACCGATGATTACACCCGGACGGGCGGTACATACGGTGATCGTTACCAGTTTCAATGTGCGTTCAATAACAATACGAGATACACTTGCTTTGGAAAGACGGGCATTCAAATACTTACGGATCTTGCTGTCTTCATACAAAGTATCACCATAATTATTGCCGCCATACCAGTTTGAATCCCATCCGCGGATGATGCCCAAACGATTACTTATCGGATTTACTTTTTGTCCCATTTAGCAATTAATTTTGTATTTCGTTTTTTGTATCTACAAACAAAGTCACGTGGTTTGAACGTTTACGAACGCGGTATCCTCTTCCTTGAGGAGCCGGACGCATTCTTTTCAACATCGTTGCTGAATCCACGCTTATTGATGTTACATATAATTCTCCATTGGCTGCCTGACGGCCGGTTTTTTGTTCCCAATTGGAAATAGCCGATTTAAGCAGCTTTTCTACTCTTGCAGAAGCTTCTTTGTTCGAGAATTTCAAAACGCCCAATGCTTTGAAAGCTTCCATCCCGCGAATCATGTCTGCTACCAGACGCATTTTACGGGGAGAAGTTGGTACGCTCTTCAATTTGGCAAAATATTCGGTTGCCTGAGCTTCTTTTCTTTTTTCTGCTGATATTCTTTTTCTAGCACCCATAATTTTTTACTTTTTCTTGTTACCGGCATGACCACGGAATTGGCGGGTAGGAGAAAATTCACCTAACTTATGTCCAACCATGTTTTCCGTAACATACACAGGAATAAATTTATTACCATTGTGAACTGCAACGGTATGCCCTACAAAATCAGGCGAAATCATTGAAGCTCTTGCCCAAGTTTTAATAACAGATTTTTTACCTGTTTCATTCATAGCCAGAACTTTCTTTTCCAGCTTGATATTAATGTAAGGGCCTTTTTTTAATGAACGACTCATATTTTACTCTTAATTAATCAGGTTATTTTTTTCTTCTTTCAATAATATACTTGGAAGAATGTTTCTTCGGCGCTCTTGTTTTCAAGCCCTTAGAATACAATCCTTTGCGAGATCTCGGATGTCCTCCGGATGCGCGGCCTTCGCCACCACCCATTGGGTGATCCACAGGGTTCATAACGACACCACGTACACGTGGACGGCGTCCCAACCATCTTGTCCGACCCGCTTTACCTGATTTTTCCAAAGCATGATCTGAGTTGCCCACACTACCAATAGTAGCTTTACAAGCAGAAAGTATTTTACGTGTTTCGCCCGACGGCATTTTGATGATTGCATAATCACCTTCACGTGAAACTACTTGAGCGAATGCTCCTGCAGAACGAACCATTTTAGCTCCTTGTCCCGGACGTAATTCAATGTTGTGAATGACCGTACCCAGGGGGATGTTTGCCAAAGGAAGTGCATTGCCGATTTCCGGCGCTGCCTCTTTTCCCGAAATCACTGTCTGGTTGACTTCCAATCCGTTAGGAGCAATGATATAGGTTTTTGCTCCGTCGGCATAAAACAACAGGGCAATACGCGCCGACCGGTTAGGATCGTACTCGATTGTCTTTACTGTTGCAGGAATACCATCTTTGTTTCTCTTGAAATCGATTAATCTGAATTTACGTTTGTGTCCTCCACCAATTTGACGCATGGTCATGTGGCCTTCAGCATTACGTCCACCCGATTTGTATTTACCGAAAACAAGAGATTTTTCCGGTACGTTAGCAGTGATTTCACTAAATGTACCGATAATCTTGTGTCGTTGCCCCGGTGTTGTGGGCTTTAATTTACGAATTCCCATTGTTTATTATATGTTACTAAAGAAATCAATTTGTTCGCCTTCTTTCAATGTTACGATTGCTTTTTTGAAAGCGGCTTCTTTTCCGTTCACAACTCCCGATTTGGTGTATCTCGATTTCCGTTTACCGTCGTAATTCATCGTATTGATTTTTACGACCGTAACCTTATAAAGTTCTTCGATAGCAGCCTTAATTTCTAACTTGTTTGCATCGGGAGATACACGAAAACCAACACGATTAGGCACTTTTTCCGTAATCGCTGTTTGTTTTTCCGTTACGATAGGTTTAATGATAATTCCCATTGTCTGTTCCTCCTTTTATTAAAAGTTATTCAAAGCTGTTACCGTACTTTCCAAGACTACCAAGTGGGCAGCATCCAATACTTTGTAAGTATTCAATTCGGATACGGTTGTTACACTTGCCTTTTGCACATTGCGAGCAGACAAGTAAATATTCTCGTTATTCTCCGGCAGTACCACCAATAATTTCTTACCGGCTACGTTCAGATTTTTAGCCAAAGCCAAAAATTCTTTTGTTTTCGGAGCATCGAAAGTAAAATCTTCTACCACGGTAATCGCTTCCTGTTGTATTTTGTACGACAAAGCGGATTTACGTGCCAATGCTTTTTCTTTCTTGTTGAGTTTAAATTCATAATCCCTTGGTTTCGGGCCGAATACTCTGGCGCCACCTACCAATAGAGGAGAATTAATATCACCACGGCGAGCGCCGCCACCGCCTTTTTGACGGCCTAATTTGCGGGTGCTTCCCGACAATTCGCTTCTTTCTTTGGACTTAGCTGTTCCCTGACGTTTATTAGCCAGATGTTGTTTGACATCCAAATAAATCACGTGGTCGTTAGGTTCAATTCCGAATACGCCCTCTTTGAGAGTTACCTTTTTCCCGGTATCTTCTCCTTTAATGTTATATACGCTTACTTCCATTATTTTTGAACTATTACGATTGAACCTTTCGCGCCCGGAACAGAACCTTTGACCAAAATCAAATTGTGCTCAGGCAATAACTTAATCACTTCCAAGTTTTGAGCGGTTACTTGTTCATCGCCCATGTGACCCGCCATACGTGTTCCTTTGAACACTTTTGCCGGATACGAACAAGCGCCGATAGAACCCGGGTGACGTTGACGGTCACTCTGTCCCAAGGTTGCTTCACCTACTCCTTTGAAACCATGGCGTCTCACAACCCCTTGGAATCCTTTACCTTTAGATGTTCCGATCACATCTACATAGATTTCACCATTGAAAAAATCAACAGTGATTACATCACCGGGTTTGTATTCCCCTTGTCCTTTGAACTCGGCCAAGTGTCTCTTGGGCGTTACTCCTGCTTTTTTGAAGTGTCCTAATTCAGGTTTAGTGGTGTGTTTTTCCTTCTTTTCCTGAAATCCTAACTGAACAGCTTCATAACCGTCTTTTTCAACGGTTTTGACTTGAGTAACCACACAAGGACCTACTTCGATAACAGTGCATGGAAGATTTTTTCCCTCGGCACTGAAAACGGATGTCATTCCGATTTTCTTTCCAATTAATCCTGGCATTTCAATTACTTAATTATTAATATTTATCACTTTGTCATTGCGGGCTTGACCCGCAATCCCATGATGTCCGTTAATTAGTGTTTAACGTTTTTCAGGGGATGGCGGGTCAAGCCCGCCATGACAGTTTTTTTCTATACTTTAATTTCTACTTCTACACCGCTGGGTAAATCCAACTTCATCAATGCATCTACGGTTTTTGTGGTCGATGTATAGATGTCGATCAGACGTTTGTAAGCAGACAACTCGAATTGTTCGCGGGCTTTTTTGTTTACGAATGTGGCACGGTTCACAGTAAAGATACGTTTGTGCGTAGGCAACGGAATAGGGCCACTGACATAATCGGCAGTGCCTTTGACTGTTTTTACGATTTTCTCAGCAGACTTGTCCACCAAGTTGTAATCGTAGGATTTTAATTTAATTCTAATTTTTTGGCTCGAACTCATTTTGTAATTGTTTTTAATTGTTATTTTATCTTTAACATAATTTTAGAAAAGAGCCATTTTCTCTCTAAAATCCTTGTTAAACCGCTCCACACGCGCCTTTTAAACGCAATACACGAAACGGGTTGCAAAGTTAGGTATATTTTTTGGAAAAATAAGTACTTGGTGATAAAAAAAATCACTTTTTTAGAAGAAAATGTTGTGAAACTGTATTATTTGAGTTTTTTTAATTCTTCCAAAATTCGAGAAACTGAACTTTTTAAATCTTTGGAAATAGCATTTAAGGTTTTCTCTCCTATCCGTATTCTTTCAGCAAGCAAGTCTTTATCATTAAACTGCTCTTCTCTTGCCTGTTTAATAAAATCAACCGGCGATAAATAGCTATTCCACTTACTACCGTCAAAATCATAATTTTTTAGATTCTCTTGCGCCCCAAACGAATATATTGAAATTCTATCGACTGCTTGATTCCTAAATAAAGCTTCAACCGAATAAGGCAATGATTCTACGGCTTCATTATGAGAATTAATATCAGCCAACCGTCCGGTTCCGGCAAATTTTACTTCATTTTGGTACCTGTTATAAATACCGATTTCAGAAAACAATGCCGGAGCAGCTATTATGTACGCTTCCACTCTAAATCCGGCATCTTTGAAAATTTTTGCAGTTGAAAGGGGTACATTCTTATTTCTCATTGTACCTTCAACAATAATATTAAATTTATTCTTTTGGGCTTCTTGTATTAATTTTTCAGTAAAAACATTGGAAAATATTTGAGTTTTTTCGGAATAGGATAAAGGGTCTTTTATTAATTCCGATTGCTGTGGATGATATAATCGAAATAAGTCTCCGTTCACTATTAAAAACTTTTTATTTGGATGATTTTCTTGCGCTCTCAAAGTCAATTGACTTTTACCGGCAGCAGGTTGTCCGCCCAATATAATAGCAATTGGCGTTTCGCTACTTGTTAAATTTCTTAAAAGATATTCTTTCTTTCGCTCAAATATTTGCTCTACCTCAGCTCGCTGCATATTCCGCCTTTAATATTGGTCCATAAAAATTAAAGGCTTTATCTATCACAGAACGCTGAATAAGATTATCGTGATATAAAGCGTCTTGTTCTGCCCTCAAAATATCAACTGACAATTTCAATTTTTCTTTTTCCTCCGGGTCTTTTTCATCTTCGTATGCGCTTTCTTTTTTAATCGCCATCCTTGCAATAATTTCAGCTGCAATGTCTAAATTATAAATATTTTCTTCCATAACGCTACTCTTTTAACTTTTCAAAGTTAGGTATATTTTTTGGAAAAATAAGTACTTGGTGATAAAAAAAGTACTTTTTTTACAAAGACATTAAAAAATCCGGTATCAAATGAATGATACCGGAAAAATCGGTCAAACCGAATCTGTAATAATTAAACGAATTGTCTTCCAAATCTACATAAACGCCATACGTTCCATCATTTCCACGTTCGATAAATGCTTTTACTTTATTCATACTAAACTCCTTTCTTTTTTAAGGGGTTAAAGTTTAACACTCAATGCATTACAAATGCAATGATATTAATGAAGTCATTTATTTACGAAGGACAAAAGTATTGTTGACGTATCATTCCAAATATGAATGTCAATTTAATATATTTCATTTTAAGCTATCTTCTTTAAAACCTTCTGCAACCCACTTAAAAAATCTATGTACACCACAAATTAAAAATGCAAGCATCCAATATGCGATAAAGGCTGGTGGATAGATAAGAAAAAATAGACTTAATCTTTTAAATCCTTTAAGTATGCTATCATAAAATATTTTTAGTTGGTTCCATCATTGCAATAGATGCTGTCGGGTAATTCTTTCCCACCATTTTGGTAATCTTGTTAATTCCGTTAATTCATCCTGTGTTGATGGAGACATTTCAATTATTCGATAGGCAGGAAATATTTGCATCTCACTCTCTTTTATCACCTCTATATTTTGTTGCCATTTTTTAGTGGATTTGTCAATATATGTATGGCAGCATATGTGAAAAGACTCTCCTGACCATGTATTCGGTCTTAATTCTATAATTTCACCAAATGGACTACTTAACTTAAGGTAGTATATTGGTCCCAAATGATAGTTATTATAATACTCAGATTCTTCACTACATGATACAAAAAGTAAACATATAAATGTAATGCTTGTCCATACAATTCCTGAATTAAATGGATTGTTTTTTAGATTTTTCATTTTCTTTGTTTTTATTAGAATATCATCTGCATATAAATCTATCCTTGTTTTTATTTTGTTTAACGCATATGCTCGTTTTATTTGTTTATCACATACTGACCCCTATCCATTCTGTAAATCTATGTAGAACATTATCAATCACGGATTGTGCCACACATTTAGAGATAGTTTTTGCGATCTTTAAAATTATCTTTTTTATAGTCTCTATACACTTTTGTTGTATTGCGTTGTTAACCTTTTCTTTAAATTCTTCATTCTCTTCATATTGTTGCATTGCTATTTTCAATAATTCTTCTTCATCGTACTGTGCCATATCCTATAGATTTAGAGTTGTTAAATCAAAAACGGTTTGTTTTGTCATCGAATTAAATATGACCATATTAGATAATTCCCTTGCTTTTGACAACGGAAGATTATCAATGTTTTTACGCTTTAAAAAATTACCCATTCTAATGGCAACGTTTCCATCTATTTTATTAGAAATCAACATTAAAACCTTACCTAAATTAAATTTGAACACAGAAGAACAGTAAACAGGTCTATAATTCTCATATAATCTATTAAACAGATTAGCGTGTTTCGGATATTTGCCACATAATTTTTCCAATTCAATTTTAGTCATTATACCTTGATACATAACACTTTCTTTGTTAAAAGAAATATTTGGAATATCCAACATATAGTTGCTATCATTAGTTGTGATATTTTCAATCAAATCGGAATATGGTTTTAAAAACATTTCTTGATAATAATCGCATTTGGTTTCAAAAAGTTTTCTTAATTCTTTTCCTATCGTAAAAATACCATTCTCAGATTTGGTAAGCGCAAAAATCCATGGGGGTTGAAACAACATATCTGCTTTTGTCAAAACAAAAGTTAGACTATTGATAAATTTTTTCCTTTTATCGTATGGGAGACTACGAATAATTTTTCCCAATACTTCTAAATCAAAAGTGACGGATCTGTTATCTATATGTATTGCCCACATAATGATGTCGGATTGTTGTATTTGGGTCATATATTGTTCAAAATATTTGACATCTGCACTATCAGATTCACCCAATCCGGGTAAATCACAAAATAACATTTTAAATCCTTCTTGATTGATTACTTCGATTTCTTTTATTTCTTTAGTACAGGGTTTTATCGGGTCTGTTGCTAAATTTGTCCCAAATAAAGCATTAATCAAAGATGATTTACCTACGCCAGTTTGTCCCAAAATGGAAACAATTAATGACTGTTCAGCAATCTCTTTAAATTGTCTTTTTACTTCCTCAAGAAGTTGATCTGATTGATTCATATTTATTTTTTCTTGCTTTGTTGTAAAACAAATCGTAGGCTATCATCTTGAAACATAGATACAACCTGCCGGATTGTGTCCGTTCCAATTATACTTATTGTAGAAGTATATGTATGCCGCAGTTCTGGATGGGCAAATAGGCTGTCATAAAGAGCATAATTGTCAGGAATATCTGTTATCCATCCCTCATGATATGCTTTGTTCAAATAATCCATTGCCTCACTATACACCCAGATTGGTATACCTCCTGCTTGATACTCCAATTCAATACTATTCCTAATACGAATTCCTTGCTTTTCATATGATTCCGTGCACGAAATTGTAAATATTACCAAACAAATTGCAAATAACGATAGCAATGTCACTTTTAGAAAGTGTTTGTATGTTAAAATTGGCTTCATAATGTTGCTTTATTTTTCATAAAATTTATTTTGCCAAACTGTCCCCTCGTTCAGATGTTTATAAGTTTTTTAAAATACGAAAGCGCAGGAACTGTTTAATGTTTTATTTGCTAAGAAGTGTCACCAAACACCGAGGAACAAATAAACAACAGAACCTGCGCTCTTATCTGTATATAGCAATTACATACAAACAAAGCGCAAGAGCTTGTTGTCTACTATACTTGTTTCTCTTTTTGTTAGAAAATTTGGTGATATTCTTAGACAAGCATAATATCTTAAAACTCTTACGTTATCAAATTAAGTCCTCCCGATAACCAACCCTTTGATTATCAGAATTGCCACAAAATTAACAAAATTTATTTATTCAATGGCTATATTTCCAAGTATTTTTATTCTTTAGGAAGTATTGGGCTGAAATAAAGCCCTTAATCACACAACTATATGCCTGACAGTCTGGTGTTACATAATAATTTAACAGAGTATAGATTTATGGATAACATAGATTAATATGGTATTACTCGATAAATCGCACCCTTACTATTCAATTTTCCAATGTATCATATCGTAAAACATTAGCCTTGTTCGCAAAACGATTGCCTCTTCGGGCGACTTTTTCAAATATTCCCGTTCTTGTTCTTCTGTCGAAAAAACGAATGTAAATTCATTTTTCTGATAAAATTTCAGTACAGCGGGATTATTGTAGGCATCTACCACAAGAAAACGGCTAATGTTTGGGAAAGCGGCAAGACTATAATCTTTGACAAATTCTATTAAATGTGAGCCAACTCCCTGCCCTTCAAATTCCACTGCAACGCCGAAACGCCCGATGAGGAGCGAGGGATAAGAATTTAATGATTTTTGGTACGGAATACAGTCTTTTACTTTTTTGCGCCGACTGTTAGGCAATAGAAAAGTCTTGATACTGTCAGCAGAGAGTGAAAATGCACAAACCACTTTACCTGTTTTCAGGTAACGGAAAAATAAGTTTGTCCCAACAACTGATGTTGATAGTTAATGGCGTCGTGATTAAAAAAATCGTTCAAGTCATCATCACCACAATTGAAGTTTATAATCAACTGCTCCGAAGAAAGAGCGACTAACTCGCAATCTTCTAGCAGATTAATCATAGAAATTGTTGTTTAGCCAAAAATTGTTTTACTTTTTGAAATCTTTCTTCGCTAAACTTTCTTTTGGGTGGTGTTTGCAACTGCTTTTCCCACGCGGCGTAAAAGTCTTCCGCCATTTTGCCGGTTAGCACCGGTGCACTTCTTACTGGTATTGCCATAACTTTATCGTTTTAATTATGCCACAAAGATACTGTTTTTTTCAATACAATATGCCTGACAGTTTATCAACATTGCCGGAATAAGGCTGAAAGCCTTCATTTTATACGCATTTTATTTTTCAAAACAAAAGACCGTATCTTTGTAACTGTTAAATAGAAACAATTGGCAATGTATAGAATTTATTTGAATAATTGCTGTTTCAATCGCCCGTATGATGACCAAGTTCAGCAACGAATCATATTTGAAACGCAGGCAAAACTTTATATTCAAGAGCAAGTTTTGAATAAGGATATAGAGTTGTTTTGACTGATGAATTCTTTAATATAATAACAGAATAATTATGAGCAATACCACACTTTTAGATAAAGGGATGAAATGTCTTTCCAACGAGTTGGGACTTGTAGATGTCGAAAAGTTTATTTTTTTGTTGCTCAGTCAACCGTTTGACTATACTAACTAGCTCAAAAACAATCTGTTTTCGGATATGAGCGTTGAAGAAATAAGTGATGCTGCCGACAAGTATGGTACACAAACCCGCAAATCGTAAAGTTTTATAGGATAAGAGGTCGACAAGTTATAACTAACACATATCACGAGATGGCGGACTTGACCCGCCATCCCAGATTTTTCGGATAGCCTCACAATATCTTCAGTCTTTCGTTGCTGCAATCACCCCGCGGAAATACCCGATAGACTCGCTGATCCCGATAAACGGATCTTTCATGTCTTTTTCGTGTTCCAGACTGCAAACGCCTGTGTAGCCGACTTCGCGCAAGGCACGGACGAATGCCGGAAAATCAATCACACCGCGACCGATTTCCAACGAATGACCTGCCTTGGTATTTCCGGTCACATCCTTGATATGAATATCAAAAACACGGCTGTGATATAGCTTCAAATCGGCTACAGGATCTTTTCCGTTGCGCGTGTCATGCCCGATATCCAAGCACATACCAATCCGCGGATCCAAATCTTTGACATGGTTCCACACATCTTCCGCATCCGGGAACAAGGCAATGTCCGGACCATGCAAATGAATCGCATAGTTAAAACCATATTCCTTGACTTTTTTATCCACATACGGCAAGATTTCCACATTCGGAACGCCCACAATGGTCTTCACCCCTACCCTCTTGGCATATTCAAAAGCCCTGTCGGTTTCCGCTTCCGTTTTCATGTAAATAGGCCCTACGGCATAACCGGTTACGCCTTTCGCTGCTAATTTGGCATGAAAAGCAGCGATTTCGGCATCGGTACTGTTGAACGGTAAATGAAAATCCTTGATACACAGGTAATGCACATCGGTTTTCTGCAACACTTCCAAGGTTTTATCCAAATCGAAATTCACAAAAGTAAAGCCCGCCATGCCGATTTTAAAAGATTCGCCGGTTTCGGGAGCCAATTGTTGGTCGTTCAATTCTTTGATTTTGATGTTTTTATAAAACACTTCATCGCCATGGTCTTGCAACAAAATATATCCTTCCGCCGCATTTCCGAAATTCGGCCAATTGGTATATTTGCTGTAAGCGACCAAAGCATTAAATTCCTGTGTATTCCGCACATATTCAAGGATTTTAACATCGTTGAGATAATGCTGCACCCGGTTGCCTTCGACAATAATCGTAGCCGTATTGAAGGTGTTTTCATCAAAATGATAAGCCGGATTGGAACGGTCGGGAGCAATCAAATCGTACAGCGAACCTAAAGTACGGTTGCCTTTGACACCCAATTTGGCATCCGGATGGTTGTTGTCGTCCAAAACTTGATATTCGCAACCGATGGCCGAACCTTCTCCTTTATTCATTCCCGGATCCACAAAATATTTGATGCCGCTGTTGGCGCCTTTCGTGATTTTGAAATCCACTTTTAAAACGAAGTTTTTATATTGCTTCGCAGTAACGATATCGCCTCCGTTCGTGGATTCGCGACCATCGTTGGGATGCACACGCAACACGCCTTTTTCGATCGACCAGCCATTGGCGGGAAATGCATCCAATTTGGCGCCTCGCCAACCGGCGGTTGTTTTACCGTCCCACAACAATTTCCAACCGTCCGCTACTTCCTTTGGCGACAAGGCATTATCCTGACTCTTTGATTCCTGTACAGTTGCTGCCATAAAAATCAATACAAGTAGTAAAAAAATATTCTTCTTTTTCATCTGTGTATAATTATAATTTATAATATTGTTCCCAACCCTTGCGAGGAGGCTCTTGTGTAAGCCAGGCATTGGCAAAAGCATTATTTGTAATCTGTTTCGTATTCCGGTCGAACAGCAATTTTGTATTCAACCGTTGCGCCATTACACCTAATGAAAATACTTGAGCCAAAGGACCATGTATTTCAAACGGAGAGCGTGTTTTTTCTTCACCCATACAAGCCAACAAGAAATTGGCCCAGTGATTGGACGGGCTTTTCGGTACTTCCGGTAATTTGGATGCCATGGCTTTGGCTTTTTCTTCCGGAATAATCGAAAGTGTACTTCCATGCGATCCTCCTTTGAAAATCAAGTCTTTACTGTAAATAATTTTCCCCGGATTCAAAGAAGCCGGTTTCAATGCTCCTCCTGCCACCGGAGGAATATTCGGGTCAATCTCCACTTTTCCGTATCCGGCCGGAACTTCCGGTATATTGTTTTGACCGTCGTACCAGGTAACATCTACCGCCGGCATTTTCTTTCTTGCCGGGAAACGGAACAACAGCGTGGAAGCCATCGGGAAATAATAATCGTTATGACCTTCTACTTTCAAGGCATTCACTTCGTAAGGCAAGCCCAAATCCAAAAATTCGTGTACTGTATCCAAGATATGTGCACCCCAATCGCCCAAAGCACCCATGCCGAAATCGTACCAGCAACGCCATTGGCCGATGTGATAATCTTTGTTGTAATCGTGGTGACGGGTAGCCATCAACCAAGTGTCCCAGTCCATTGTTTCAGGAATAGGCTCTGCTTTCGGATAGCGAGTGCTGTACAAGGCAGGATCGAATTTGTGCCAGCGACGATCGCCGTTCATGTGAGCGGTGACAGCCGTTACATCTTTGATGATTCCGGCATCCTTCCAAGCTTTGAATTGAAAATAATTACCCTCGGAATGACCCTGGTTTCCTACTTGTGTAGCCAGATTTTTATGCTTTTTAGCCGCTGCCATCATCAATTCTTCTTCATAGAACGTGCGCGCCATCGGTTTTTCCACATAAATGTGTTTGCCTAACGACATCGCCAGCATAGCGATAGGAAAATGTGCAAAATCAGGAACACCGGCAGAAACAGCTTCTATTTCATTGCCCATCTGGTCGAACATCACCCGAAAATCTTTGAATCGCTTGGCATTCGGAAATCTATTCAACATCGCTTGCGTATGCGGAGCGCCCAAGTCCACATCGCACAAGGCAACGATATTTGCCAAACCGGTCTTATCAAATTCGTTGATAATTTCAGCACCCCGGTTTCCAATTCCCACACAAGCTAAATTCACTTTTCTATTGGCGCCTGCTATACGCGCATACGAGGCTGCGTTGGAAGCGTTTACTACATCCAAACCGCCTAAGGCAAGACCGGCAGTCATCAAGCCGCCTGTTTTCAAAAAACTTCTTCGTGTTATCATTTTATTTATATTAGATCAAATAATCTACAAATGTGTTGACTTTATTGATGCTTTCTTAAAAATTATTTTATTTTTCACCACTTTGCAAGAAATCTTGAATGGTAGTTTTATATTCCCATTCTTGCATGGTTTCGCGTTCGCTTTTATCGTAAATATCCACTAAAACGATAGTGTTTTCGGTAGTTTTCAAGCAAAGTTCATAAGTGATAATGCGGGCACCGCCACTTTTTCCCTTGTTCTTTGACTGAACAGCCAAACGCACTTTGCGGTAGCCGCCACCCAAATCATCGCCTGTCTTTGGATTTTCACGAAGTTCTTTTTCGAATTCTTCGTAATCGGCAGTTAGAGAACGATATTTTTTATAAAGCCGCTTGAATGACTTTTTAAATCTATCGGAAGGAATAATTTCTATTGCCATTATCAAAGTGTTTTCAGAAATTCATCCATCGTTTGATACCCTTTCGTACCATTGAGCCGAATGTCCCTTACCATTTCTTCTGTTTGTCGAATGGCTTCCTTAAATTCTGCAATATGTTTTTCCCTTGCGGTTTGCTTGCGGCTATTCTGTTTTACTTCCGCCTCAATACCCCAAGTATTCAAAAATGTCAGCAAAGCATCCATTTTCGGGCGGGGAATTCTGTTTTTTAATATAAGTTCCGTCATAACAATCCATTTTTTATATTTACAAAGATACTACTTTTAATTGAATGAAGCTTACAAACCAATATTTTAAAGTAAAGATCCTCACATCAAACAGGAATTTTACCACTTGTAATTAAACCCGAAACTCAGCAATTCGTTGAATTGAACATAACCCAGCGAACGATCCTTCTTCACACCCGGACTATCGTCAAAACGTCCGTAGAGATACATACGGGTAGAGAAAAACCGGTTCAGCGACATATTCAACTCATTTTCCGATTCAAAAATTGATTTTTCATAATTGGTAAAATATTTGAGCCGGGAAGTAAAAGTCACTTGACGGTTGAAATTCACAATAATTTTAGCATTCAACGTCGAACCTAAATCCAACAAAAACTTGTCCCCTTCCTTTATTCCATACCTTTTCGGATCTACGTTTTTGTCTGCTACCCAAGCATATTGTACCGACAACGGGGAAAAGTCTATGGAAACATCGTAATTTTTATATTTACTTTTTTTGGAAGTTTTCTTCTGCTGGTATTTCATCCCCAGAATACCCATATTGATCTGTAAGGGGGATAAAAAAGAAGAAATATAATCCGTGGAATTTTCCTTGTAATTCCGCAACAATTTAGTCTTGATTTCCAAGTTGGTAGAATACGACCATTTGTCATTAAACGCTTTGAGACCAAAATCGCTGTACGAACGAACCTGATCTTCTCCTAAACGGAAATCCCGCAAGGTATCGTTGGGACTTGTATAAAAACTCAATTTCCATTCGATAAAATTATTGAATTGTATTTTGTCCTTTTTATAATTAGCGGTAAAATTCTGAACATTCAAAAACTGCAAATTACCAATCCCTCCATTATACCAATTCTTCGAAATATAATTCTGGGAAAACTGCAACAAACTGCTTCCGCTCAATAACCAGTACTTGCGCTTGGGAATAAAACGCGCCGATTTGTCAATGTCATTACTCCCGATCTCCGGTTCAACACTAAAAAGACTCTGGAAAATATTCGGTTTTATTTCTTCCAATTTTTCCACTTCGTCCGGAAAATCCGCCAGGGAATATTTGACCGAAATTATATTATTCAATACATAATCATGGGCGACTCGTTGCCTTAAACGATTGACATATTCCTCTTTCGGAGTAAACAAAGAAACCGGAACTTTTAATGCCTGGGAAATAGCATCTTCCTGCTTAAAAGGGTCTTCCGGTAAAGAAACACGAATGGTATCCGCAAATTTTCCATCAAAAATTACCGGTAAAAAATTCGGATTAAACGGATATTTAGTGTCTTGCGATAACAAATCAGCAGGAAAAAGAACCGTTATCAGTAAAAGTAAAATAAAACTGTTTTTATATCTGTGAAAATGATTCATAAACATCAAAATTAGCTTGCATACAGCAATTCAGCACAAAGATAAGCATTAATTTACGCATTTCAAATAATAGTCGTATCTTTGCACATTATTATAATTAATGTGCCAACATGCAAATCAAACTATTTGAATTTAATCCGGTTCATGTAAATACCTATCTTATTTACGACGAAACGAAAGAAGCCGCTATCATTGATTGCGGTGCATTCACCCCCGAAGAAAGAGAACGAGTAAAAGAATACATCCAGTTCCACGGCTTGAAATTAAAACAGTTGCTGAATACGCATCTCCACTTCGACCATATATTAGGCAATCATTTTATTTACGATACCTACGGCTTGAAACCGCAATATCACGAATCGGAAGAATCGATGCCGGGACTACGGAAGCAAACCGTTATATTCGGCCTGCCGGTGGATTACGAACCGGTCAGCGGAGATCATTTTATCAATGACGGCGACAGCATCCGGTTTGGAAATACAACTTTGAAAGCCTTACTGACTCCGGGGCATTCTCCGGGAAGCATTTCCTACTATTGTGAAGCCGATAATTGCGTATTTACAGGCGATGCCTTGTTCCGCCACGATATCGGACGTACCGATTTATGGGGCGGAAATGAAGAAACTTTGATATCCGCCATCAAAAATAAACTATTGACCTTGCCGGAGGATACGGAAATTTATCCGGGTCACGGTCCGGCATCGACGGTTAGAGAAGAAAAACAACATAATCCGTATTTATGAATCACTCTCTCTGTCATTGTGGGCTTGACCAAGAATTTTGTCATTGCGGGCTTGACCCGCAATCCCAAGATGTCCGTTAAACACTTATTAACGATTAGCAGGGGATTGCGGGTCAAGCCCGCAATGACAGGGGAGTATTATATTTAATGGGATAATAAAAAATAATAGATATATGAATAATAGAAATTTAGAACAATTTGTTTCCCGCCACGTGGGAGTGAATGAAAAAGAGATTGAAACCATGCTGTCTAAAATCGGAGTAGCCGGTTTAGACCAACTAATCGAAGAAACGATTCCGCAGAATATCCGCCTGAAACAGGACTTGGATTTGCCGGAAGGGATGACTGAAAGGGAATATTCGGAACATATCGCCGAAATCGCTTCCAAAAACGAACTTTTTACTTCCTATATCGGAATGGGCTGGTACGACACCTGTGCGCCGGCGGTCATTATCCGGAATGTATTTGAAAATCCTTGCTGGTACACTTCATATACGCCGTATCAGGCAGAAATTTCCCAGGGACGTTTGGAAGCCTTGTTGAATTTCCAAACGATGATCAGCGATTTAACCGCTCTTCCCTTGGCGAACTGTTCTCTATTGGACGAAGCCACGGCAGCCGCCGAAGCCGCCAATATGCTTTTCCAAACCCGGAGCCGGGAACAAATCAAGAACGATGCAACTATCTTGTTTGTCGATGAAAAAGTATTTGAAACAACCTTAGCCGTATTAAATACACGCACCAAGCCGCAAGGAATTGTGTTGCAAAAAGGCGATTACCGCACGTTTGAATTTACCGGAAAAGAATTTGGAGCGATTATTCAATATCCTAACTCTGACGGCTCAATCGAAGATTACCAAGCGTTTGTGGAAAAAGCGAATACCCACGGAGTCAAAGTGGCTGTTGCCGCCGATTTGCTCAGCTTGTGTTTGTTGACTCCTCCGGGAGAATGGGGCGCCGATGTGGTATTCGGAAGTTCGCAACGATTCGGAATTCCGATGTTTTACGGTGGTCCCTCGGCCGGTTATTTTGCTACTAAAGACGAATACAAACGAAACATCCCGGGACGCATCATCGGCATTTCCAAAGACGCTTACGGAAAACGGGCCTTGCGATTAGCCTTACAAACCCGCGAACAACATATCAAACGCGAAAAAGCCACCAGCAATATTTGTACGGCACAGGCTTTATTGGCCACCATGTCTTCTTTCTACGCCGTTTATCACGGTCCCGAAGGATTGAGAAATATAGCCGAACGCATTCACTCGATTGCCGGTTTCTTGTCCAACGAACTGACAAAACTGGGTTATGTGCAAGAAAATAAAAATTATTTCGATACCCTGAAAATCCGTTTGGCGCCCAATGCCTCTAAGCAACTATTGGAAGAAACCGCGTTGGAATGTAAAGTCAATTTTCGTTATTTTGAAACAGGCGAAATCGGCATCAGTATCGACGAAACCACGCTTTTGGAAGATGTCGGGGTTTTATTGTATATTTTTTCGGAAGCACTACAATCCCAAAATGAAACACCTGTCATTGCGGGCTTGACCCGCAATCCCATGCAAACCGTTAATGAGCTATTAACGGACACCGGGGGATCCCGTGTCAAGCACGGGATGACAGACCTTGAGGGATTTAGAAGAACGTCCCCTTACCTGACACACGAAGTTTTCAATTCCTACCATACGGAAACCGAATTGATGCGTTATATCAAAAAATTGGAAGTACGCGATATTTCGTTGACACAATCCATGATTTCCTTGGGTTCCTGTACCATGAAACTGAATGCCGCTTCGGAAATGTTGCCGTTGAATGACCCGCATTTGGCCAATATTCATCCCTATGCACCTGCCGATCAGGTAGAAGGTTATACGGAATTGATTGAAAATCTGGCATCCTATCTGGGAACCATCACCGGTTTGCCGGGCGTAAGTTTCCAACCCAATGCGGGTGCTGCCGGCGAATATACCGGATTAATGACCATCCGTGCCTATTTGCAATCCATCGGACAGGCACACCGGAATATCGTACTGATTCCGGCTTCCGCACACGGAACCAATCCTGCGTCAGCTATTCAGGCAGGCTTCCAGACAGTAATCATCCGGTTTGACGAAAACGGGAATACCGATATCGAAGACTTAAAAGCCAAAGCAGAAGAAAACAAGGATAATCTGGCGGCTTTCATGATTACCTATCCTTCCACGCACGGTATTTTTGAAACGAATATCGTAGAAATGTGCGAAATCATCCACGCCAACGGCGGACAAGTCTATATGGACGGCGCCAACATGAATGCGCAGGTCGGTTTAACCAATCCGGGATTTATCGGAGCGGATGTTTGCCATCTGAACCTGCACAAGACGTTTGCCATCCCTCACGGCGGCGGCGGACCGGGCGAAGGACCTATTTGCGTAGCGAAACATTTGATTCCGTTCTTGCCGGCTCATCCCGAAAAAGACGGTTCCAACCATAATACCGTAGCGGCTGCTCCTTTTGGAAGCGCGGGAATTTTGCCTATTACTTATGGCTACATCCGCATGATGGGTGGCGCCGGATTGGCTTTGGCTACTAAAATAGCGATTCTGAATGCCAATTACTTGGCCTCCCAATTGGAAGAAGCGTACGGCATCGTGTACAAAGGAAATAAAGCCCGCGTAGGACACGAATTAATCCTCGAATGCCGGAATATCAAATCTTTCTCAGGAATTGACGAAACGGATATTGCCAAACGGCTGATTGACTTCGGATTTCACGCCCCCACCCTATCCTTTCCTGTTCACGGCACATTAATGATTGAACCGACTGAAAGTGAAAGCCTCGCCGAATTGAACCGTTTCATCGAAGCTATGACTACCATTCGCGAAGAAATCGAAACCATTGCCCAAGGCTCTGCCGACAAGGAAGATAATGTATTGAAAAATGCACCGCACCCGCAATATGAAGTTTGCGGAGATGATTGGAAGCATCCCTATTCACGCACCCAAGCAGCCTTCCCCGCCGAATGGATTCAGGAAAATAAATTCTGGGTCAACGTCGCCCGGGTAGATAATGCATTTGGCGACCGGAACTTGGCGGCTACGCAAAATTGTTGTCTATAAACTCCTTCTGTCATTGCGGGCTTGACCCGCAATGACAGAGAATTTATTTTTATTTCAGTTCTTTAATCTTAATATTTCGGAACCAGCAATCGTATCCATGATCCTGCAAACCGATATACCCTTCTTTGGCAACGCCGGCTATAAATTCGGGCCAATCTTTGAATTTGCTTTTTTGTACCAAAGCATCCCATTCCGGTGTCCAGAGCGTATATTCGCAAACCAATACACCGTTTTGCACATGCGTTACGTGACCGTCATAAACGGTGATAGTAATATTGTTCCATTGGTAAGCCGGATTGGCATTGGAAGGAAGCGCCGGGAGCATATCGTAAAGCGAACCGGCCAAGTGATTGGTTAATTTAGTATCGCCTGCATTCCAATTGTCCAATACTTGCACTTCGGGTGCGGCAATATAAATCGGTCTTCCCGGAAATTCTACGATATTGTAGAAAATGCCCGAATTGCCTTCCGTTTCGATTTTCCAATCGATCGACAAAACGAAATTGCTGTACTTTTTCGTAGCAAACAAAATATCGCCTTCCGATCCTCTTCCCGGAACCGAACCTTTTTGAACTTTCATGGCTTCGTCGTCAATGACCCAGTTTTTCGCCATTTCGGTTTTATTGCACTGGCGCCAACCGTTCATGTTGGTTCCGTCAAACAGCAACGTCCAGCCTTCACTCTTTTCTTTTTCCGTCAATGTGTTGTTCTTTTGCGCCAGGGCTGTCAGCGAACAAAAAAGAACCAAGCTCATTACCACTAATGTTTTTGTTTTCATGATATTATAAATAAGATTAATATTTAATTTTCAACGTATCCAATACCTTTTTTGCATCTGCATTTTCAGGATCTATCTCCAAAATTTTCTTATAATATTCACCGGCATTGGCTTGATCGTCCAATAATAAATAATAGGAAGCCAAATAATTGTAAGCACTCAGAATGTCTTTGTTTCTTTTGCCTTCTTCATTGTGACTTAACATAACATTCAAGGCTTCTTCGTAATAGGGTTTTGCCTCGCCCTTAAAGGGTGAATTTTTCGTTTCTCTTTCTTTATAATCTACCAAAAAATTGAGATTGGCTTTCCAAAGATAACCTAAATAGGATTCGGGAGAGAGAGTGGTAACTTCGGAAAATGCGGCATTTCCTTTTTTAATATAATTATAAAAATCAGCATCATCTATTTGTTTTTGTTCGGGAGTGATGGGACTTTCCAAATAACCGGCATCAATATATTTACTGGCAACCGAATAAAGAGCTTGTCCATAATAGAAATAGTCGCTTGATCCGGGATTTTCCGCCAATTCAAAATATTTCTCATACGCTTTGGATTCTTCCGGATAATCTTTAACTTTATCGTATGCTGTCGCTAATTCCTTATAAACTTCTGCCTTGGAAGGATCCAACGCGGCTGCTTTTTGGAAAGCATCAATAGCTGCTTCCGGCTGTTTTTCTTCCAATAACAGACGGCCGTAAGTGATGTAATCCAAATAAATATGTTTATCTACCGGATTGTCTTTTAAGAATTGAGCCATTTGTTGCAATGCCAAGGCACTGTTATTCAGTTCAAAATTATCATAAGCCTGTATGCGGTGCATCACCGGATTGGTAGGTTCGTGTTGCAACACATAATCAATTTGTTGTAACGATTTGTCATATTGCTTGGTAAAATACAATAACTGCGCATAGCGGTCATGCTGCAAAACGGGTACGCCGGGTATGGAAATAAATTTTTCGTAGGCTTGCAAAGCTTGAGGATACATCCCTTTTTCGCGGTTAATATCGCCGATGAGGGCATAAGCGGGAATATAATCCGGATCAATCGCTACTAATTTGGCCAAATATTCCAAAGCTACCGGCGAATTGGTGCCTTCATACGCTTTGGCTAATTTTAAATAAGCTACTTTATCATTCGGATTGAAATAGATTGCTTGTTCATACCATTGGTAGGCTTGATCTTGTTTCTTTTCTTCCAGCGCCTGGTGTCCCTTGGCCATAAAGATTCCGGAATATTTTTTGTCGAGTTTTTCCGCTTTCACCAACGCAGCTTCCGCTTGCGGATACATCGCCGCATCAATATAGGCTTCGGCTATGGCTGTTTGCACCGAAGGATCTTTTTTGGCAGCCAAACCGGCAGCTGTTTTGAATAAGGATTCCGCTGCTTTGGTATCTTTTTGCGCCAATGCCAATACCCCCTGACCTACGTAACCGAACGGATATTCGGGATCCGTTTCAACGGCTTTCGCATAATAATACGTAGCCGAATCCGTTTTTTGGAGTTCGTAATAAGTCTGACCCAAATAATACTGGTTTTCAGCCTGTTCCCGAGGCGTTTGATTGGTTTGTTCGAGGAAGAAGATCTTGGCGGCATCATATAATTCAGCCCGGTAAAGATCAATTCCTCTTTCATTGCCTCCGGCTAACGCTCCCGCAATAGAAAAATAAGCAGCTATCGCCAAACTTAGTAACTTTTTAGTATTCATGTTCATTTATTTTATGTTTGATGTTGTTATGTTGTTATTTCGGATATGCATCAATAATATTGACCGCCCTGTTTTGCGGATCTTTAATGGGCAATAGATCGGATTTCAACACAATGGTTTGTCCGATTTCATCGGTAAAAAAGATGGTCAAACCGGACGATAATCCGCTTTTGGGATCGGACAATAATATATAAACAGGCCTCCATAGAGGATAATTTTCCGTCACAATATCTCCCGCATAAGGAAGATAGCTATTGGCAAGGGTTGCCGGCTCTTCTTTACTCAGCCTTACCAAGCGAATTTCATCAGAAGAAACATTATTTAAGGCATTGATGCCAATCAATCCTAAAGCATTAGGCATTTGAGCCACCTTTTCTATTACTTCCGAATCGTTATTCAAGGCATAGATATTTGAAGTAAGGTCAGCGCCCTGCGTAATGGAATCAAGGGCATAGCGCAAAATACCGGACCCGTTGTTGTCGATTAGTACGCGAACGGTGCCTATGGTAGAATTTGCATTCACCTGCGACCATTCGGTAATTTCACCGGTTAAGATTTTCTTTAAAGTGGGCATTCCAATAATGGAATCCGTATTGGCTTTATTGGTAATCAAAGCGATGCCGTCGAAAGCGACTAAACATGTCTGCACTTTCAACAACCGGTCTTTCAATGCAGCTTGTTCCTTGGAACTTAAATTTTGCCGGGTAGTTAATGCAAAACGCACCGAATCTTCGGTCAATAAGCGAATCGCTTCCGTTTCATTGGTATAAATAGGAATAATAGTTGCACCGGGGTTGCGGGCTTCAAACACGGCAATTTCAGTCTCCATTAAGGCTTTGAAATTCTCGTCGCAAGCAATCCGTATCAAACCCGAACTAAGGGTATCCTCCCACTTGTCTTTTGTTTCTTTTTTACAGGTAACAAAAGAAATCAGCAGGGTAGATAATATACCTATGTACAATATTCGTTTCATATATAATAAAAGTCCAAAATTCTGTCATTGCGGGCTTGACCCGCAATCCCCTGAAAATCGTTAATCAGTATTTAACGGACATCTTGGGATTGCGGGTCAAGCCCGCAATGACAGAGTCTTTAACGTAATTTTTTTATAACTCGATAAATCCTGAATATTCCGTAAACTGCCAAGATGATTCCTAAAGCCGTTCCTAATCCTCCCTGAATAGCCAAATGCAAATAAAACAGCGAAGGGAAAAGAAAAACAGCGGCAAAAACCAAATACAGAACAGCCATTGCTGCTTCAAAAATAAACCATCCTAATTTTTGACCGTCGAACTTATGGAAATCTTTGTCACTCATAAATAATTGATATTAATTTTGCAATCTAAATTCAATTGGCAACGTATAATATACCGACACTTTATTGCCGTTTTGTTTTCCTGGAATCCAATTCGGCATTTTTTTAATCACGCGAACGGCTTCTTTATCGCAACTGGGATCTAAAGAGCGTTGAATTTCCACCTCTCCAACCGATCCGTCGGGACCGATTACGAAACGTAACAGTACTTTTCCACGAATGCCCTTTTCAATCGCAATTGCGGGATAAACAAGATTATTCGATAACCATTTCATTAGTTCTTTTTCCCCACCGGGAAAAACAGGAGGCACTTCCACCCATACAACCGGTTTATCTCCAACCGGTTCTTCTACTATCGTAATGGCTTCTTCGGGACGTATTCCACCGATCACACCATCCAAATTCGTAGTAGTACCGATCTCCGCTCCACTTGCAGTTATTGTTGCTTGATCTTCCATCAGATTTTCAAGCTTTGCCTGTTCATCAGGAACAATAACCGGCGGAGTAAGTTGAATCGTTTTTGCCAATAATTGATGAACCGGAGTGCTTGCAGCCTGCATTACCGGTATTTCCACCGGCGTTTCCGGTTTTACCGGAATATCAACCATAACCACGTTACCCGTTTCTATCACCCTTGGGGACGCAGGCGCTACAGATTTTACTAACCGGGGCAGGAAAATTAATGCCATGCCCCCGATTATTACAATCGCTAAAGCTTTTATATGACAATCGGATGAACTTTCACGTAATACATAAGCTCCATACTCCTTATTCTTGCCTTCAAAAACAAGGTCTAACCACTCACGAGAGGTTAAATCAACATCTTTAGCCATGACTTTTCGTTTTAAATGGTGATACATAAATTACTTACTTTCAAAGTGTGGCTTTTTCTGTAAGAAATTCAAGACCCTCCTACGGCTCGGCAATGTTGGAATATATCAGGATTTAATTCAATTTTTAGTTCTGCAATTTGAACAATACCGGCAAAGTATAATATACATACACTGCATTACCGTTTTGTTTTCCGGGAATCCATTTCGGCATTTTTTTCACTACGCGTTGGGCTTCCTTGTCGCAACTCGGATCCAATGAGCGTTGTACTTCCACTTGTCCTACCGATCCGTCAGGACCTACTACGAAGCGTAAAATTACACGACCTTGAATCCCTTGTTCCTGAGCAATCACCGGATAAGAAATATTGTCCTGCAACCATTTCATCATTTCTTTGTCTCCACCGGGAAAAGAAGGGGGAACTTCCACATGTGAGAAGATTTCCGGTTTTTTCTCTTCCTGAACGACTACTTTATGATCTTGCAAGTCGGCAATATCCACACCGCCGTCTTTTGATCCTTCTACTGTTGCAACGGAAATATCCGCTTTATTATCCGTCAATTCCGTTTGAGTGATCACTTCATTCTGCACTTCTTCATCCCTTTTGATAACCGGCGGAGTAAACTGTACGGTTTCTTTCAACAAGGGAGGAGGAGGAACAGGTTCCGCTTGCTTGATTTGATCCTCTTCCGGAATTTCCTGATTAATCTCAACCATAGTCACTTCATCCGTCTGAATCACATCCGGCGCTTTCGGTAGTGCATTCTTGATCACATTGGGAAGAAATATCAAAGCCGAACCCACAATAGCAACAATAATCAGGGATTTCAAATGGCGATTGGATGATTCCTCACGCAATACATAAGCTCCATATTGTTTGTTTTTACCTTCAAAAACAAGGTCTAACCATCTTTGAGAAGTTAAATCAAAATCTTGTGCCATAATTTTCTTTTTTTATTGTTATTATCTACTTGCTTCGGCCACCTGTTCAGGTGTCAGATATTTACCGTCATTGGTTTTCTTGTACAGCAAATACCGGTCACCGAGTTCCTGTTCTATTACTGCAAAAGGACCAATGTTGGTCACCAACATTTCGTCCAACACATCCACTAAATTTTTGTAGGATGCAAAATCCGTAGGCTTAATCATTACGGTAGGAAGAGTTGTCGTTTCTTTTGCCTTATCATATATTTCCTTGGATTTTCTCCTGAATATGGAATCCGGAATTTCCTGATTCTGTAATTGCACTTTCAATTCCTGGATTTGTTCGTATGCAGCGACATTCCTTTTAATCAAATATTCCCTGAGTCCATCCGCTTCGTAAGAAGTGAGATGTAAAAAATCCGGGTCATTGAAATGATCCTCTCCTGTTTTGTCATCTTTGGGCATACCTTCGTAATAATAAAGCTGATCATCCCCGGCTAACAATAGAGTGATAGCTCCGGAATTTTTTACTTGCTGTTTATCATCATCTTTTACCGTATCGTTAGAAGGCATATTGATATTCATTGTTTGCGGCTTCAAGAGCGTCGTACAAAACATAAAAAACGTAATCAACAACATGTTCATATCCACCATCGGGGTGAAATCGACACGCAGGGTTTGTTTTTTCTGTTTATTTTTTCCGCCTTCGCCACTTTCCTTAACTTGTACTTCTGACATTTATTTTCAGTTTAATAGGATTAAACACTTAACTTCAATCGCTGGAAGCCGTTTTCAAATTCGTAATCAATAAGTAACGATTCTTACGCAGTTCCGGAGACCTCAAGTCATCCATCACTTTTTTGATAACCGGATAGTTTGTTTCTTTATCCGCTTTGATAGCAAGCTGTAATTCGGGTAAATCCGAATCATATTTTCTTGCATCATCCCTGATTTGCGTTGCATACCGTACCCAGCGTTTAAATTCGTTATCTTTTGAAACCTCTTTACCCGCATCATCTTTTACTGCCACACTATCCGTCGGAATTCCTACCCGTGGATTGGCTATATCCCTCATATACTCATCCTGTTTTTCAGTAGGCATATCCAAGAAAGTGCCCATAGTAGCAATCGGCACTCCAAATGATTTTAATTTTTTGAAGCTGTCTTCTTGCTTGGGAGTAAATGTGTAACCGTAGTCATTGCCTACCGATCTTAATGTTTCTATCACCTGCTCTTGTTGGAAATCCAAGCTCAGGAACAATTTCCCTTCTTTGTCAACCAGGATAGTCAACAAATTGGATTCCGGAATTTTGATTTCGGAAACCGAACTGGGCGTCGTTACCTGTATAGGCTCCTTTCCGATAAAGGTGGACGTTAACATAAAGAACGTAAGCAAAAGAACAGTCACGTCACTCATCGCCGTCATGTCGATGAATGTACTTTGTTTTTTTACTTTTACTTTTGACATAATCAATAATTAATTTAAATTATAAATTATGAGTTGTGAGTTTCTGCGTAAGTTTGTGTCAAAGCAAAACCCATTTCGTCAATTGCATAAGTCATGTTGTCGATTTTACCGCTAAAATAAGAATAGCTGATAATAGCCAACGCACCGGTGGCAATACCGGAAGCCGTATTTACAAGCGCTTCGGAAATACCGACAGAGAGAGCAACCGAGTCAACAGCGCCTGCAGTACCTAATGCCGAGAATGATTTGATCATACCCAATACCGTTCCGAACAATCCCATCAAGGTACCTAAAGTAGAAATGGTAGCGATAATCGGAAGATTTTGTTGCATGGAAGGCAATTCAAGAGCGGTAGCTTCTTCGATTTCAGCCTTGATTTCTTCTATTTTTTGTTCTTTCGGGATGCTCATGGTTTCCATTTCTTTGTATTTTTTCAAACCGGCATCTACGATAGCAGCTACAGAACCTTTTTGTTTTGCACACAATGCTTCAGCTGCGGAGATATTTCCTTTTTTCAATTCAGCTTTCACGTCATAAACAAAATTAATCAGGTTGCCTTTGCCTTTTGCTTTATTAAGGGCAAAAAACCGTTCAACACTTAAAATAATGACGGTAAATAATAAAGTCAAGATAATAGGTACCACAAAACCACCCTTAAACATGGTTCCTAACAAATTACCATCAAGCGGATGTCCTGCACGCGTACCACCTTCAAAATTAGCGGGATTACCCAAAACATAGAAATAGAATAACTCTGCTAATGCAAGCGACACAATAATCACAACAAATGCAGAAATACCACGAGTTTTTTTCCCTTCTCTTGCTGTTTGTTTTTTCGTTTCCATAAAAAATAGATTTCTTTTTTAAGTTAGATAAATTTTAATATTTAATAATAATTTCGTCTACAATTCAAATAATTTACCGCAAATATAACGAATTTATAATAAAACCCTATATAAAAGAAACCAAATCTGGTATTTTTACGAAACCTTAACAGTTTTATTGCGTTTTTCTTATTATCAGGTATTATCAAATTCTCGCCAAAGATAAGGTATTTTTTTCTTATATCCCAAAACTTATTGTACCAATATATTCATAAATTACACTTAAAATACCGACTACAAAGATACCGATGGTACAAATCCACAAGCTGACTTTATTGTAATTGTCGGTTCTGAACCGTCCAACGGCATTTGCTTCACCTTCTGTAATAAACATGGCCTTGATGATCAACAAATAATAATACAAGGATACAACAGTATTCAACAAAGCAATAAATACCAAAATCCACTGTCCCTGGTCGGCTGCCGCCATGAAAATCAGGAATTTGCTGAAAAATCCGGCAAACGGAGGAATACCTCCCAGTGAAAATACAGCCAGCATCATCACAAAAGCCAGTACCGGATTAGATTTATACAATCCGTTGAATGCTGCAATTCGCGTATCGCCTTTGGAATAATGTTCTACAGCGGCGATTACCCCGAAAGCAGCCAAATTGGAGAACAAATAAACCAAGACATAAAAAACGGTTGCCGTCATCCCCTGCGCCGTTCCGGCAATAATACCCAGCAGGATATAGCCTGCTTGCGAAATGGACGAAAAAGCAAAAAACCGTTTGATATCTTTCTGACGGATAGCAAATAAGTTTCCTAAAGTGATAGTAATGACCGACAACCACCAGAGGATGTGATGCCAAACCACTTCAATGGGTCCGAATACTTTATATAAGGCAAAAATCAATGCAAATGCTGCTGCTCCTTTGGATACGACCGATAAATAAGCCGTAACGCTAGTGGGCGCTCCTTCGTACACGTCGGCTGTCCACAAATGGAAAGGAACCAATGACAGTTTGAAACCCAAACCGCCGAAGAAAAAGACAAATCCCAAAATGACCAAAGGCGAACCGGTCAGGTGGGCTGCCATATCGGCAAAATAGAAACTGCCCAAACCGCCATATAAGAAAGACAATCCGAATAACATGATTCCGGACGAAAAGGCCGATATCAACACGTATTTCACACCGGCCTCAGCCGATTTTTCCCGGTATTTATTGAATGCAGCCAAACAAGCCAAAGGCAAGGAAGCCGTTTCCATTCCGATATACAACATCATGAAATTTCCGGCGGAAATCATCAGGTACATTCCCAACAAAGTGACCAAGGTAATCGTAAAAAATTCCCCTCTCCGGTGAACGGTTTCTTTGGAAGCCAGCCAGTTATTGGATTGTAGAAAAACAATCAACGTAGCTACATTCAGAATGTTCTTCATAAAGATGGTCAGTTTGGAACTGACATACATCCCGCCGAATGCTTCTCCCGTCAACAAAGGAAAGAAACCGTAAACGGTAAAGGCGGCGAACAACGAAACAGCTACTCCCTGGAAATATTGTTTACCTTTTTCGGAACAGAACGTATCGTACAAAAACAAGAATACAAACAGGATTACCAATCCTATTTCCTGCTCCATGAATAAAAAGTTGCTAAAATTCATAATGTTAATAAGTTAATTTTGCAATGATGGGATCTAAACTGTTGCTGATGATATCGGATACGCCAAACGGATACATCCCGATAAAAGCAATCGCAATAATCAAACAAACCACGGAAACTTTTTCGTACCACTGGGCATCCGGCAAACCGATGTGATGCTCGTCCTGAACAGGCCCATAAAGGATTTTACCGACTGTCCGCAAGATATAAACGGCCGTAATCACAATGGAACAGCAAGCGGTAATCGTCAGCACCCGGTGGAATAGATCAGCATGTTGGAACGAACCGACGAAAATAGTCATTTCAGCCACAAATCCGCTCAAGCCCGGAAGTCCCAAGGATGCCAAACCGGCAATCACGTAACAAACGGAAGCAAAAGGCATGATTTTCATCAAACCGCCCATTTTGCGGATATCACGCGTATGGGTTCTTCCGTAAATCAAACCAATCAAGGCAAAGAACAAGGCCGTCATTAATCCGTGGGACAACATTTGCATGATAGCGCCTGTCATGGCTGTCTGATTCATCATCAGGATAGCAAACAAGACCAATCCACAATGGCTCACCGAAGAATAAGCATTAATATATTTCAAATCGGTTTGAACGACCGCACTGAAAGCGCCGTAAACAACACTGATACCGGTCAAAATCAAGAAGATCCATCCCAATTCGTTAGCAGCTTCGGGCATCAAGTAAATGGCGACACGGAAACATCCGTAACCTCCCAATTTCATCAAAACGCCTGCGTGAAGCATGGAAACCGCTGTCGGCGCCGAAGCATGACCGTCGGGCGACCAAGTATGGAACGGAAACAAAGCGCCCAAAACACCAAATCCCAAAAACGTAGCCGGGAAAAACCAGCGTTGATATTCGAGCGGAATATGTAATTGAGCAATATCCAAAAGATTCATTGTCGTGTGACCGGATGCATAATAAATACCGATAATGCCTATCATCAGGAAAGCGGAACCTCCCATCAGCATCAAAGTCAGCTTCATAGCCGAGTATTCTTTCCGTCCGGTACCCCACAATCCAATCAGCAAATACATCGGAATCAAGGCGACTTCGTAGAATAAGAACATGGTAAACAGGTCAATGGAAATAAAAAATCCGAATACGCCCACCGACAACAAGCAATACCACAAGAAATATTCCTTAGCCATATTCATGTTCCAAGAAGAAAAAACGCCTGTAAAAACAATAATGGCAGATAAGCACAACATGGCAACGGAAATCCCGTCCACACCCACGGTGTAAGCGATATGCAAGGGAGCATACCATACGGTACTCGATACAAACAGCATTTCCGCATCGGCTCCTGCCGCTCTTAACTGTAAAAATTGAACGGTCAATATCGTTGCTAATAGTACCAGAATAGATGCTCCGGCGACCATAACGGTTCGGATTTGCTTCATTTCCTTGCTAAGAAACAAAGCGATAATCATTACTACCGGAACGACTACAAATAAAGATAAAATATTCATAATATACAAGCTATTTCTTATATAAATAATACCAAAACCGCAATCAAAATCGACCCCGCTACAAACACCCAGGCATAAAATTGTACCTGACCCGATTGCAATCCTTTGATAGACGTTGAAACTTTTTGTGTTGTCCAAGCCAATCCGTCCATGCTGCCGTCAATAATATGGCGGTCGAACCATTTAATCGGCTCGCAAATATATCGGAAGATGACGGTTTTTGTCACCCACATCCAAATTTCGTCCAAATAAAATTTATGCAACGCCGCTTTGTAGAAAATACCCAAAGATTGAGCGATTTTCGCAGGTTGCTTGCTGTCTTTGAAATACAAGGCAAATGCAATTCCAATACCGATTACCGCTACCGCAATACTCATGCCTGCCACCGTCCAATCAATATGCGTGTGGAACGGAATATTGTCGCTGCTGATAAAATCGGCAAACGGAATCAATCCGCTAAATACCGAAAATACAGCGAGGATAATCAACGGCAAAGCCATTGCCCAAGGCGATTCGTGCGGTTTGTGATGTTCGTTATACTCCCGTTTGCCATTCCAGAAAATGCGGAAATATAAACGGAACATATAGAATGCAGTCAAACCGGCTACAATCCACAAAGTCCAGAAAACTATCGGATTATGATGGAAAGCGGCTGCCAGTATTTCATCTTTACTGAAAAATCCGGAGAAGGGCCAGATACCGGCAATCGCCAGACACGCGATAAAGAATGTCCAGCTCGTTATCTTCATATATTTATGCAAATTACCCATGTGATCCATTTCATTGCTGTGAACGGCATGAATCACCGAACCGGCTCCCAAGAACAACAAAGCTTTAAAGAAAGCATGTGTAAATAAATGGAACATAGATGCCATATAACCCAATCCCTCGTGGTCGCCGTAACCGGAAACGCCCAAAGCGGCCAGCATATAAGCAATCTGTGATATGGTCGAAAAAGCCAGCACCCGCTTGATATCGGTTTGTGTGATAGCGATTACGGCCGCAAACAGAGCGGTAAAGGCTCCAATAAAGGCAATCATCTCCAAGACATCGGGAGCGGCAAATGAATAAACAGGAAATAAACGAGCCACCAAATACACACCGGCGACCACCATGGTTGCAGCATGAATCAAAGCGGAAACTGGAGTCGGACCTTCCATGGCATCGGGCAACCAAATATGCAAGGGGAACATGGCTGATTTGCCGGCGCCTCCCATGAAAATAAGCGCCATCGCCCAAGTGGCAATAGACAATCCCATGAAAGTACCGCCTGCCATAGAAGTGGTTACCAATCCGGCATGATCGGCTGTCAATAATCCGAAATCAAATGTTTTTGTATAATAAGAAAGGATTAATATACCAATCAAAAAACCCAAATCGGCAAAACGGGTCACGATAAACGCTTTTTTGGAAGCCGCCACCGCCGACGGTTTCGTATAATAAAATCCGATAAGAGAGTACGAACTAACGCCCACCAATTCCCAGAAAATATACATCTGGAAAATATTGGTGGCAATCACCAATCCCAACATCGAAAAGCTGAACAACGAAAGGAAAGCGAAATAGCGTTGAAATCCGGTTTCACCTTTCATATAGCCCAAACTGTAAATATGCACCATCAATGAAACGGTGGTAATCACTACCAGCATCATTACCGAAATCGGGTCTAACAAAATGCCCAAATCAATATGCAAATTCTCAGTAAACCGGAGCCATTCGAAATTCAAGGGGATTTGCGTCAGCCATTCTCCGTTGGTTTTACCGATTCCGAAGAAATATTGATACGCTACCGTATAAGCGAGAATAGCACAAAAAGCCATGCCCAAAGTTCCGATAATTCCGGCAATCACCGGTTTCATCTTCATTCCCAACAATCCCAATACCAAAAAAAGGATAAAAGGAGTAACTATGATTAATAAACTGTATGCCATTTTATTCTTTCATTTTACTTAGGTTCTTAATATCAATATTTCCAATCGTGCGGTAAGCATTGATGATAATCGCTAATGCCACAGCCGTTTCAGCTGCCGTAATGGCGATACCGAAGAGCGTGAAAAACATTCCTTCCAATTGTCCTGGGAACAAATAACGGTTAAACACCGCAAAATTTATTTCCACCGCATTCAATACTAACTCCAACGAAATCAGAATCGCAATCATGTTTTTCCGGGTAATAAATCCATATATCCCGATGAAAAACATCAGCGTACTGATTATCAAATAATACTCCATCTGTATCATGACTATCTTTTTCTTGCAATTAATATTCCTCCGATGATACAGGCCAAAAGTAGCAAACTTAATACCTCGAAAGGCAGTAAATATTGATACTTTTCGGTACCCATCAACGCTTCACCAATCACTTTCATATTGATTTCCTGATCGCCGTCTATCGTGTGATTGTCAACTCCATACACAAATTGATGCTTCCAGAATGCAAATGCCGTTACGGCAATTCCTCCCAAGGCAGCCAATGCACCCAGAATGTATTTTTGTGTTTGATGTTTTTGCAACACATCCCCTTTGTTGCTGGTCAGGAAAATAGCAAATATGAACAATATCACAACGCCTCCTGCATACACCGATATTTGAACAGCTGCCAGGAAGTGGTAATTCAAAAACAGGTAAAAACCTGCCGTGCAAATCAATACCAATAAAAGGTAAGTGGCCGACCGCAACAGGCTTTTGGCCGATACTGCCAATACGGATAAAGCCAAACCGGCTACTCCCAGACAGATAAAGATTATCAAATTAATTATTGGATCCATATTTTTATATTTATACCCTGTTTATACTCTGTCATTGCGGGCTTGACCCGCAATCCCCTGCTAATCGTTAAACACTTATTAACGGACATCATGGGATGGCGGGTCAAGCCCGCCATGACAGATGTTTCTTTATTTTACTTTCTTCATTAATGTTGAACCTTCCCTATTCAGTTGTTCATCCAATTTGGGACGAGTAAATGTGGCATGTTCGAAATTCGTTGACCATTCAATGGCATTTTGCGGACAAGAAATGGTACACAGCGAACAGAACGTACAGCTTCCCAAATCGTACATATACCGGTCCAGTACTTTCTTTTCTTTGCCGGTTTCTTCATCCGTTTCTTTTTTAGAGATTACCTGAATGGTTCCGTTCGGACAATTCAGGGCACAGATACCGCAAGCAGTACATTTGTGTTGATTATCCGCATTGTGAGGCATCACCAACAGACCGCGCATTCTTTCGTGAGGGAAAACCTTTCCCCGGTTCTCAGGATATTGTTCCGTCACTTTCGGACGAATCATATTGAGCATGGTGATATACATCCCCTGCATCAAATGCCAAATCCCTGTTACTATGTTCTTTATATAATCCATATTACCCAAATAGCCATTAATATAATGTTAAGCAAACTGATAGGCATCAGAATTTTCCACTCTAAGTTTAATAATTGGTCAATCCGCAAACGAGGCATTGTCCAACGTACCCACAAGGCTAAAAAGACACAGATAAATGATTTCGCGAAAAACCACAATACCGGAGGAATGTAATCCATTACCTCATTAAATCCATCCCATCCCGGAATATGCAAAGGCATCCAACCACCCAGAAACAAGGTAGTTGCAATAGCTGCAATGATAAACATATTCAAATATTCCGCCAAGTAGAAGAACCCAAACTGAATACCGGAATATTCCGTATGATAACCGGCTGTCAATTCCGATTCGGCTTCCGGCAAGTCGAAAGGCCCGCGGTTGGTTTCGGCATGACCTGCAATCAAATAAATGACAAAAGCGATGATGGCCGGAATCCCGCCACGGAAAATATTCCACGCATAAGATTGTTGTTCCACAATAACGGATAACTGCATGGAACCTGAAAGCATCACAATCGTCATCAATGCTAATCCACAGGATAATTCGTAAGAAATCAATTGCGCTCCCGAACGCATGGCGCCAATCATCGTATATTTGTTATTGGACGCCCAACCGGCTAACAGAATGCCGACCACTCCCAAAGAGGAAACAGCCAGAAGATAAAACACACCGATATTGAAATCGACGGCATGCAATCCTTTGTCAAACGGAATCGCTCCAAACGTACAGATAGAAGCAATAATCACCAAATAAGCCGCCAAACGGAATAATCTCGGATCCACCCGGTCAATCTTAATCAACTCTTTCAACAGAATTTTAATCATATCCGCCACCGACTGGAAAACGCCAAAAGGACCTACCCGATTCGGTCCGATACGGCATTGGAAGAAAGCACACACTTTCCGTTCTACATAAATAAGGATAAGCGCCAATACGGCATAGGCTGTCAAAACAACCACTCCGATCAGCACAAATTCTATGAATAGCGCCCATCCGCCCTGCAAATACGTCCGCAAGAACCGGTCTATCCACTGTGTTACAACTTCAAAATGAAACATACTATTTTTATTTTGTCATTGCGGGCTTGACCCGCAATCTTCTGCTAATTGTTAAACTCTTATTAACGGACTTCATGGGATTGCGGGTCAAGCCCGCAATGACAAGTGTTGCTACCTGTCAATGCACGGTACAACATAATCCAACGAACCTCCCAACATAATCAAATCCGCTACCTTGGTGCCTACCGCAATACTTTTCAAGGTATTCACCAAAGTCATGCAGGGTGAACGGAATTTAATGCGATAGGGTGATTTATCTCCTTTACTATTGATATAGACATCAAATTCGCCGCGAGCGCCTTCTACCCTCTGGTGAAATTCGCCTTCGGGAAGTTTGATAATCGCTTTTGTCTTAGCGGCATAAGCGCCTCCCGGTATATTGTCTATCAATTGTTCAATAATTTTCAACGATTCCTCGATTTCATCCAAACGGATAATGTAGCGGTCGAAAGTCAAACCGTCCGAGCGAAGTACTTCCTTGAAATCGGCATGACGATAGGCAGCATACGGTTCGATTTTACGGACATCGTTGCTCCAACCGGAAGCGCGTCCTGTGGGGCCTGTCGCTCCCAAAGAAATCGCCTGTTCCTTGCTCAAATAACCAACACCTTCCATACGGTCGCGTGCAATCGGATTGCCGGTGAATAGTAAGTGATGTTCTTTCAGCATCTTGCGCATATAAGGAATAAATTCTTTGACTCTCTTTTGGAAATTCGGATGAATATCGTTCATTACTCCGCCAATCACACTGTAATTCGCCATCAAACGACCGCCGCACGTTTCCTCAAAAATATCCATGATTTTCTCGCGGTCGCGCATACCGTAAACGAAAGCCGTAATCGAACCCATATCCATTGCCATACAACCCCAACCCAATAAGTGGGAGGCAACGCGAGTCAATTCATCAATAATAGTCCGGATATAATGTGCCCGTTCGGGAACGTCCAATTCCAAGCCTTTTTCAACAGCCAAACAGGTTCCGTGGCGGTTGATGGTTCCGGAAAGATAGTCCAAACGGTCTGTCAAATGCAATATCTGCGGATAAGTATAGGCTTCGCTCATCTTTTCAATGCCGCGATGAATGTAACCGAAGTTCGGATCCACTTTTTTGATCATTTCGCCTTCCAATGAAACGCGGAGGTGAAGCACCCCGTGAGTCGCCGGGTGTTGGGGGCCAAAATTGACGATATATTCTTCCGCATCAAACAATTTATGAACATTGTCCTGTTTTTCACCCACCACCATTTCGATGACCGGCATATTTTCCATATCATTCAAATCCTCATTGCACAATGGAATAGGATTTAATTCCGGATTGGTATCGTAATCTTTCCGCAAGGGATAACCGTTCCAATCCTGGCGCAAAAACAAACGGCGCATATCTTGATTGTTCACAAACCGAATGCCAAAAAAGTCATGCACTTCGCGTTCGTACAATCCGGCCGATTCCCAAAGATCGGAAATCGAATCGATTTGCGGATCTTCCCGGTCGTCCGTAGCTGTTTTTAATGCTATAATATAGGAAGGGTATTGTGTAGCAGAGAGATAATAAATCACGCCCAGATTATCGCCGTAATCCATTCCTACCACATCCATCAGGAAATCGAAAGATAATTTGTCGTTCTTCTTTAAGAAAGAAGCGGCTTCGTAGAGATTTTCTTTGGGGACAGAAACGGTGTATGTTTTGTCTTTTAGCCCGGTGGTAGCAAAAGGGAGCTTGGACAGTAGTTCGTCGATTACTTTCATTGGTCGCCTCCTTTCGTTGTTTCCGTTGGTAGAGACAGGGCATGCCCTGTCTCTACGGGTTCGTTATTTTCAATTGGATGAGGCTGTTTCGGCAGTTTAAAAAACTCCTGCATCTTGATTTTCCTCGACAATTGCATCATGCCATAAATCATAGCATCCGGTCTGGGCGGGCAACCGGGAATATACACATCCACCGGAATAATTTGATCGACTCCCATCACCGTGTGGTACGAGCTTTTGAACGGGCCGCCGCTAATCGCACAGCTGCCGAAAGCCATCACATATTTGGGTTCAGCCATCTGGTCGTACAAGCGTTTCAATACCGGCGCCATTTTGTGCACGATCGTTCCGCAACAGAAAATCACATCCGCCTGGCGGGGACTGTTGCGGGTAACTTCCCAGCCGAAACGGGCAAAATCGTAGCGGGCAGCGCCCAAACACATAAATTCAATACCGCAACAACTGGTAGCAAACGTCAAGGGCCAAACCGAATTGGAACGGCCCCAGTTAATCAGGTCATCCAATTTGGCGATAGCAATATTCACGCCGTTGGCTTTCAGTTCTTTCACATATTCTTCGAGGTATTCATTTTCCTTGAAATCCTCGTACTTCATGTTCTTGATAGAAATATTTTTTACTTCCATTGCAAAGCTCCTTTCTTCCAAGCATAAGCCAAACCAAGCGTCAGAATGACAAAAAAGAAGGCCATGCACACTAGACCTTGTGTTCCCAAATCTCGCATGATAGTTGCCCACGGAAACAGCAGCACCGTTTCCACGTCAAATACCAAATATAAAATAGCGAACAAGTAATAACCCACCTTAAATTGCGTCCAGGAAGTACCGCGAGTCGGGATACCGCACTCGTAGGGTTCCCCTTTGAGGGGGTTGGTAGATTTCGGGGCGAGCAACCAAGCAATCAGCAGGGCCGCCACCACCATAATAATAGCCGTCAACAAAACGACCAGAAATAATGCAGAATTACTCATAAGAGTACTATTTTGTTAATCTGTTTTATGCTTTCTGTGATTCGAGCGCAAAAGTATAAACTATTTGTCAGGGATGCAAAGATTTTAAGAATAAATTTACGCAGTGATTAAATGTACATGCCATAAAAAAACTCGAAAAATTAAAATTCCCCAAAACATTTTTTGTTTAAATATAAATTTATAATCCTATTTTGTCATGGCGGTTTCTCGACCTTGCTCGAAATGACGTTGCTTGACCCGCCATCCCATGATGTCCGTTAAACACTATTTCTGCAAATAATGACAAAAGCCGATTAACGTTTATCAGGAGATTTCTCGCTACGCTCGAAATGACGACACTCGTAGGGGGTGAAACGGGAGGAGGAATCTCTTGTTAAGCCGTTAAACAGCTAATTTTTATAGTACCTGAAAAAAATAATTAACCAAAACGTGGGTTAATTAAAAAAATTTGCGTACCTTTGCATTGTTAAACTTTAGTCCGAAAAATGCTGTCACTTCTTAAGTGCCAGTTTTTTTTGCCAAATTGTCATTAAAATGCTCATTTCCGCCTTTTTAAGTTTTAAATATTTTAAGCGAAAAGGATGCAGCATTGCTGAAACCAAGACATTTAAAATATAAAATTTTGACAGTTTTGTC
>BNYG01000014.1 GCA_026000155.1 Bacteroidia bacterium
CCGCTAAAAACTTTAATGTTATACTAAAAGTTGCGCTTGCTTTGCTTGGAAAAGATAAATCTGTTAATGTCAGTCTTAATCGAAAAAGAATGAAAGCTCTACTTAATACCGAATACCGGGATAAATTGCTCGAATTTTAAATGCGTTTGCCCTGACTTCCACAGGTATATACTTGCTATGTTCGCATACATATCTGCTTCCATCTTTTCGTTTTTTGTTTTCTGCACTAAGGTAAGGGCTGTTTCCAAATAAGCTATCCCTTTGTCAACATCTCCGCTCCTTCCGTACGACATCCCCAAAATAACTATAAAAAATGCCATCTTTTCTTTATCCTTCGCTTTTTTAGCCAAGACTAATCCTTTTGTTGCATAAGCATCACTCTTTCTCGGGTCAGCCTCGGATAGATTAGCAGTTATATTTTTATAAAGCTCAAGTTGTTCGGCAGGTGTCAACTTCTGCGTATTCAACACATTTATCAGTGAGTCGGCTATTTGCGACTGCGCGCAAATAGCAGGTGATAAAATAAAAAACAGGACAATCAGTATTGTCGAAAAACAGGGCGTCTTTTTCATTCTTAAAAACATTTTAGGGTGTCATCAATGTTTTTATTAGTTGGCAAATATATGCAATTGTTTTCAGATTTTCAACCCCTCTTTAGAGGGGTTGACGCACCTTTTTACTTCCACTACCTTTGCAAACACAAATATGAATATTATAGTTAGACATATCGAAAAAAATGCAGCTTGTCTTTTTTTCAAAAGGACGAGCTACATTTTTTTCATTCTCAGGGCAGTTCGCTGCCGGAAGCGGGAACCGGTTGTCTTCGGATTATCTTTTCATTCATTTCAAGTCACTGTTACTCCCGCTTTTTTCCGTGTCAATCAACCGCCCTTACGGGCACAAATATAAAATAATAAATAATTTATACAATTATCAAATGAAAAGAATGATTTTTTTAGTGCTGACACTCATCGTTTTGGGTGCGGCAAGTGCGAAAGCACAAGTATTGATCAGTCCCGGTACGGCTGCGCCGGCAACCGGATGTGATCCTTCGGCGGTATTGGAGCTGCGGAGCACCGACTCCGGTCTGTTGCTCCCGCAAGTCAAACTGGATACTTTTGATAATACTTCCTTGTTGACAACTCCCGTAGCAGGGATGCTGGTTTGTAATCTGACCGGTAGTCTGCGGCACGGGGTCTATTACTGGAATGGTGCGGCTTGGACATTGTATATCGGATTTTAAGAGGTTTAAGAATTTTAAGAGATTTAATAATAAAAAAAATGAAAAAAACAATTTTTGGTTTGCTTTCCCTGTTGTTATTAACGGCAACAGGTATGAATGCACAGGTCACGATAGGCAGTAAAGAAAACCCTGCCGAATCGGCTGTATTGGATTTGAATACCGGCGGCGCCGGTAATTTGGGATTATTGCTGCCGCGGGTAGCGCTGACAAGCGAAACAGATAAAACAACGACAGCAGCCGTTCCGGTACCCGGTTTAATGGTGTATGCTACCGGTACTGCCGGTTTGGCGGCAGGTGTCTATGCTTGGGACGGAAGTAAATGGCAAACCGGCAGCAGTAGTACATCGATTGTTGTGCCTTATTCGGTTACCGGTTTTACGCTGAATACACCCTTGAATGTAACCCGTTGGAATACAGGTGCTTTGACGGCTTCCAATTTCCAACCTACCACCCCTGATCCTGCTACTCTGCCTTATGTCACCTGGCAGGTACTATCGGGAGGAGAAAATATCACCGGCGTTACCTCCGGTTTGACAAGTTTCACTTTTACAGCGGTCAAACAGGGCACAACGGTGGTACGGGCTACCAGTTTGGATGGGCAGTGGTATGAAGATGGAACCATCAACATCAATTACGATCCGGTGCAGACCATAACGGTTACCGCACCCACTTACGGCAGCTTCCTGTTGACGGGTAAGAATTTGCAGATGGAGAAAGCGATTACGCCTGCCAATCCCACCCGTCCGGATGTAACCTGGTCGAAGGATTATGCCACCGGCACTATCACGCAAGCCGGCGTATTGAATATTCCGTCGATTAGCGAGCCGTCCGGAACAGTAGATGTAAGGGTCACGGCTTCTGCTCAGGATGACAGCGGTGTAAGCGGTGATAAGGTAATTACGGTGCATCAGGCTGTTACCGATTTTACGCTGACTGCCACCGGTACGTATAAGAAAAATACTCCTTTTACCGTTTCATTGACCGGTCTCACGCCGACTAATGCGTTTGATAAATCTATCAGTTGGTCTGCCACGAACGCTACGCTAACGGGTCAAGGAAATACAAGTGTGACTGTTACACCATCATGCGCAAGCTGTACAGTTACCGTGACTGCTACTGCCTCCGACGGTAGTGCAGTTACAAAATCCACTTCTGTGACTACAGCTACGGACATGGTAGGGGTAGAATACTCAGGTTACCTCTACTATCCGTCAACAAATACGTGCGCGTATAATAATAAAGCAACTTGCACATGCGCGGGAGGAGGCTCAAGCGTGGATGTAGAAACAACCGCCTCAGCAAACACTTGGTTGGGGCTATTCGGGACTGGTGGCGTATGGGCCAAGCCGTCGAACACTTCATATGATGCATATGTCCCAACGGCTACGGGTTGGTATATGAACGCGGATGGTTATCCTAAAAAAACAATGTGCCGGTTGAGATTGTGATTATAATATTTGAAAAACTTGCCGACATGAAGGCCGTCTGAAAGACGGTCCGGGTTTCTTATGCTCTATATTCGTTGAGGTTGAGATTCTCAAGTATTATAAATGAAAAAAAGGTAAGTTTAGCAATAGCTAACCGGTAAAAGTTTTAGGGAAGATTATGAACAGGTAAAAGTATTCATGGTCTTCCTTTTATTGAATAATAGTGATTAACGGTTATCAGCAGATGTCGAGCGTAGGGAGACATCTGCTGATAACCGTTAATCTGCTATTTTCGTAATTTATAGAAATGGTGTTTAACGTTTTTCATGGGATTGCGCCTCTTACTATTGCGAGAGTGATGGTGGGAGCGCTTTCTGTTTTTTAATGTTTTTTTATACGGGAAAAATATTAAGAAAAAAACTTGCTGCTTAAGAATAAAAACCTACCTTCATCTTGATTTTTATGTTGCAAGAACTTCGTAAGGTTTTGGCGCCCATTTAATGTGAAATAAATAATGAACTTCATTTTTTATTAAAGCCCCGTTCGGCACAAACTTTAGCCAACATATAAACCTTTTAGGACTCATAAATGTTTTTTATTAGTAGGCAAATGTAAGCAAGTTTGTACGCATTTTGTTTTTTACAACAAAAAGAGTATCTTTGTGAACTGAGATTTTATAATTAGTATGAAGTTTGAATTTGATGAAGAAAAGAGTCGGCGAAATAAAGAAAAGCACGGTATTGATTTTATTGATGCACAAAAACTTTGGTACAATGAACGCTACAATGTGGTTAAACTGAATTATGAATTAGAAGATAGATATGCTGTAACGGCGCCAATAGAAGATAAGTTTTGGACTGCAATAATTACCTTTAGAAGCGATAAAATACGAATAATATCGGTTCGCCGAGCACATAAAAATGAGGAGACAAGATATGACACAGATAAATGATTTTAATAAGTTTCTGGAAGCATTCGACAATGGAGACGATGTTCTACAATATGCTGCTGACGAACCCCACGTTGTCGGTCAAGATTGGTTTGCTAATAAGGTGGCAGAAAAATCCATTGCTATAACAGTTGTGGAATTACCTACCCCTGCATACAAAATAGCTTATGAAAAAGCAGCAGCAAGCAATTTAACAGTTTCTCAATTTCTTTCAAAACTCTTAACAGGAAAAGTGGCTGTTTTGTAGAAACAATTTGGCAGCTGTCAGATGCACAACAAGGTTAAACAATATGTTAAATGGGATTGCGCTTCTTACTATTGCGAGAGTGATGGTGGGAGCGCTTTCTGTTTTTAATGCTATCAAGGTTTTATGCATCATCATATATTTAGCTGTTTTGACACGAAATTCAATTTATTGTAACTACTCAGCCCTGCTAAATAATGATTTAACTTCCTCCTTCTGTCCTTGCGGGCTTGACCCGCAATCCCATGATGTCCGTTAAACATAAATGATGCAAGTTGTTGAATAATAGTGATTAACGACTATCAGCAGATGTCTCGCTACGCTCGACATGACGTGCTACGTTGGGGTCAATAGGAGAGGGGGAAAGGATTGGAAGGCGAAGCCTTCCAATCCTTTCCCCCTCTCCCACAATAAAATACACGCCGTCATGTCGACCGTAGGGAGACATCTGCTGATAACCGTTAATCTGCTATTTTCGTAATTTATAGAAATGGTGTTTAACGTTTTTCATGGGATTGCGCCTCTTACTATTGCGAGAGTGATGGTGGGAGCGCTTTCTGTTTTTTAATGTTTTTTTATACGGGAAAAATATTAAGAAAAAAACTTGCTGCTTAAGAATAAAAACCTACCTTCATCTTGATTTTTATGTTGCAAGAACTTCGTAAGGTTTTGGCGCCCATTTAATGTGAAATAAATAATGAACTTCATTTAAACATCTGCAAAAAAGCCTCTTTGTAAGCCGATGAGATTTCTATTTCATTGCCGTCTTCCAGCACCACATAGCCGCCTGAATTTTTATGATACGATTTTACATAATCGACGTTGATGATGTGCGATTTGTGTATCCGGATAAAAGGCGGCGGGAGGATTTCTTCAAAATGCTTGAGGAAACGGCAGACCATTTTTTTCGTTTTGTCTTTCAAATAAATATCGGTAAAATTGCCGTTCCCTTGCAATCGGACGATGTTTTCCATTTTTACTACTTCAAAACCTTCCAAGGTCGGAAGAATCACTTGCCGTTTTTCCGCTTGGGATTCACGGAAGTTTTCCAATAATACCTTGTTTCGAGCGCTTGTCTCATTGTTGAGAATATGTGTGTGTACTTTATTGACCGCTATTATAAGTTCTTCAATACTAACGGGTTTGAGCAAATAATAGGAGGCGCTTTGATTGAGGGCGCGCAGGGAATATTCCGAATAAGCCGTTACAAAAATAGTTTCAAAATACATATCCCTGCAATTATCCAAGACATCGAAAGCATTGCCGAAAGGCATTTCTACATCCAAAAAAACCAATTGCGGCGCTAATTCATGCAACAATAAATCCGCTTCTCTGGCATTGGTTGCTTCGCCGATTATCGCTACCTGCGGACAATATTTTGCCAGATAAGATTTTAAGGCTTCCCTTGCCGATGCCTCGTCTTCAACGATGATACTCCTTATCTTCATTTCAAAAGGATTTTAACAATCACACCGCTTTCCTCTCCTTCTTTTTCTTTTATATCCAATTGAATATTAGTGTGATAGAGTTGGTTCAATAAATCAATACGCTCATAAGTGTTGATTAATCCCCTGGATTGATGTTCTTTTTGACGATGGGTTTTTAACTTTTTACTTTCCTGAATACCAATGCCATTGTCCTCAATCAGCGCAAAAAGATTCTCTTTTTCCGGATAGATTTTCAGCAACAAATGTCCTTTTTCGTCCTTGTAGCGCAATCCATGCCAGATGGCATTTTCTAATTGCGGTTGAATCAGCATGTTGGGAATAGAAATCGCATCCGGGTCGAGGTCTTTATCCACTTCAATCGTATAGGTAAATTTATCGCCGAACCGCATATTTTCCAATTGCAGGTATTCTTTCATCTGTTGCAATTCGACCGATAAGGGAATAAAATCCTTATTGGAATTTTCCATCACCGTCCGCATCAGTTTGGAGTAGGACGAAAGATATTTGTTGGCTTCCAACTCATTATTTTGTGCAATAAATTGATTGACACTGTTTAAGCTGTTGAAAATAAAATGCGGATTCATTTCGCGGCGCAGGGATTGAAGCGCGATTTTTTTATTCTTCACTTTAATGGACAACCAGGCGCGAATAATAAAAAACAGCAACACAAGTATTAACACAATAACCGCAATCAGAATATGATTGAATGAATTTTTCTTTTGAATGAGTTCGTCTTTCAAAGCTCGTTCTTTTTCCAATTGTGCGATTTTTTCTTCGTTTACCTGAAATATTTTAGCGTCCACCAACGTGCTGTCCGACTGTATCAGCGTTTCCAATTGGGTGATAAAATCGGAATAGATAGTCAAGGCTTCTTTCGGCTGTTTGTTTTTTTGGTAATAACCGGCCAATAGTTCCGCACTTTTTTTCGCCTCTAACGTTTGTCCGTAGTGCAGGGCTAAATCATAAGCTTGCTGAAGCGTTTTAATTCCCTTCGCATCGTTGGCGTTTTCAATATAATTGGATGCCAAGCCTTGTAATTGCTCAATTTCTATCTTTGGATTGGCCGTTTCTTTGGCTTTTTCCACTAACTTTTCCTGTATTTCAATGGCTTTATCTAACTGCTGGTTAGAGGCATAGACATTGGCGATTTCATTGGAAATCTTAATTCCATCTTCCGGTTTCTCAACTAATTTCAGGGCTTCTCCGTAATTGGAAATCGCTTCTTTGTGCTCTGCTCTGCCAGCATTGGTCTGTGCCTTTTGAACATAAACTTCTGCTTCTTTATTTTTGTTTTGCGACTCTTTCAGTTTAGTGATTTCTTTTTCAATCGAAGCCACTTTTTCATTATTTTTTAATTTCAAGTAAATGGTTTTCGCTTTCAGAAAATTTTCTTCTGCTTTGTCATATTCTTTATTATCAGCCAGTTCTTGGGCTAATCTTACATAATCAGCCGCCAATTGATCATCGGATTTACCGTCCTGCAACGATTTGGATAAATTCGTAACGGCTTCGTTTTTCTGATTTATTTTTTTGGACGGATACGAAGATGATTGAGCCGACATTGTCTGACTCAGCACAAACATTCCGATAATGAATACTATCCTGTACATAATTCCAATACCCTGCTAATTGAGATTGTAAAGTAAATCATTTTTTACCAATTATTCTGTATGTTTCACCCTTTCAAAACGGAAATTCACCCAATCTGCTCGAAATGCTATTTTATTTCCCTTTATTTTTGGGCATTGATTTAGTATTCATTTAAAAATTAAAGTCATGAAAAAGGTAAATTTATTCAATTCTATGCTATCAAACCTGTTAGGTTTTAAAAACCTAACAGGTTTAGTCCTTATTTTATTGTTTGCATCCTGTTCAAAAAATGTAAACGCAAATCCGGTAGAAACAAAGAGTGATAATAAAATTCAAGTCGCTATTTTGTTGGATACCTCTAATAGTATGGACGGATTAATCGACCAGGCAAAATCCCGTTTGTGGGATATTGTCAATACGCTTACCACCTTGAAATATCAGGGGAAAAATCCGCGCATTGAAATTGCTCTGTATGAATATGGAAATGACGGATTATCGGCAAAATCCAATTATATCCGTCAGGTTGCACCCATGACAACCGATTTGGATTTGATTTCCGAAAAACTTTTTGCGTTGCGGACAAACGGCGGTGAGGAATATTGCGGCGCTGTCATCCAGGACGCCGTCAACAAGTTAAATTGGGCGGATGGCCGGGCGGATATGAAATTAATTTATATTGCAGGAAATGAACCGTTTACACAAGGAAGAATTTCTTACAAAGAAGCGATAAGCGCCGCCTTAAATAAAGGTATCTATGTAAATACGATTTTCTGCGGCGACAAACAGGAAGGGATTCGCGAATATTGGAAAGACGGCGCCGACCGCGGACAAGGAAAATATTTCAATATTGATTCCAATGCTAAAGTCCGTTATATTTCAACACCTTACGATGACCGTATCAGTGAATGTAACGTTCGATTGAATGCCACTTATATAGCTTATGGAAGTCAAGGATACGAAAAACAGCAGAATCAGGTTGCACAGGATAAAAATGCCATGTCGGTTTCCAAAGAAAATTCAGTAACGCGTGCGGTAAGTAAATCCAAATCCGTTTATAAAAATACGTCCTGGGATTTGGTTGATAAATATGAAGAAAAACAGTCCTTGGCTGACATCAAAAAAAGCGAATTACCGAAAGAATTACAAAACAAACCGGAACAGGAACTCAAAGTGTTCATTGAGACTAAACAAAAAGAAAGGGCAGACATTCAAAAAGAAATGGATGGACTGGCAAAAAAACGCCAGGAATATATGGATGCCGAAAACAAAAAAGGACAAACTACCGGCGATGATTTGGGAAAAGCCATCAATGCATCTATTTTGGCATTTGCCAATGGCAAAGGTTACACGGTTGAAAAATAATAATTTAGGTGCACGGTAAACGGTAAACGGTGCATGGCCGGTATTTCAATATGGCAATATTCATGAACCTTTTCGTGCACCTTTGAACCGTGCACCGTGTACCCGTAAATTATTATTTATAATGTGTTCCCATATAGGGTATTTATTCCGTTTTCAGCGTTTTCACCGGATTCATCGTAGCCACTTTCCATGTTTGGAAACTCGTAGTCAATAGTGCAACCGCCAGGGCGATAATGCCGACCAATAAAAACAGCCAAATACTCAGCGCCGTTTTTACCGTAAAACCATTCAACCACGATTGCAAACTGAAATACGCTACCGGCGAGGCAATCAGGAACGAAATCAATACCCAAATCACAAAATCTTTATTGAGCAGCAACAGCAAATCTTTGAGCGTGGCGCCGTTCACTTTCCGCAAACCGATTTCTTTGATGCGGCGTTGAGTGGCGTAGAAGGCCATGGCGAACAATCCGGCAATGCTGATGATAAACGTAATCAACATGGCGTAGGACAGGACTTTTTCGGCATTCATCTCCGATTTATACAAATCCTTGTACGCATCATCCAAAAAATGATATTCAAACGGATAATCCGGTTCCAATTCTTCCCATTGGGCGTGGATAAAGTCGATAGCACGTTGCGGATCACCTTTTACTTTGAAAAAGACCGGAAGCCAATCGGATGTCCAATTGAATTTCAGATAGATTTGCGGGTCAATTTCATCTCGCAACGAACGAACGTGAGCATTTTTGACAATACCTTTTACAATCATCGTTTGCCGGTATTCATTGGTAATAGCTTGATTCAAGGGATTTTCCCCCTTGAAAAGTAATTCGGCGGCGCGTTCGTTGATGACTGCCGGACGCAACAAATCATCGGATTCCAAGAAGAACGGATTTTCGCCTTCGATGATTTTCATATCCATAAAATCGAAATAATTAGACTGTATATGATTTATTTCCATGAGTATCGACTCGTCTTGCCCTTCGGTATGAATGGCCTGGTCCTGATTCCATTGCAAGGGCAAACAATTTTTCTGAGTAACATCCACAATCATCGGCTCTTTCAGCATTTCATTGCGAAAAGAGTCGAAATCTCTTCCGAAACGGTTGTGTCCATGCACATAAATCACATTTTCCGTATAGAATCCCAAGTCGTAGTGAACCATCATATCCACTTGCCGCTGCATGAATCCGACTACCATAAGCAGTGCGATGGAAGCAGCAAATTGAAAGATAATTAAACCTTTCTGAAAAATGGAAAGCGGTTTGCCTTTCAATTTTCCGTTCAAAGTTTCAATGGGATTAAAACGGGTGATGTACAATGCCGGAAATGTACCCGACAACAATACCGTAACCACAAACAACGCCGCTAAAAACAGGTAAAGCGCCGGCGCAGCAAAATCAATCGACAGTTGCGATTGCGTGAAATCGTTAAACAAAGGCAAAGACAACAGGGCCAGGAATGTACCTATCACAATGGCTATCAGGATATAACAAGCCGTCTCAATGTAAAAATCACCAATCAGACTGCTTCTGTTTGCGCCATGCGATTTTTTTATACCGACCGCTTTTGCCCGAATGAAAGATGTGGAAATAAAGAGATTGGTAAAATTAATGCAGGAGATAATCAAAATAATCAAAGCGACCGGAATAAATACCCCGATAAGCGATAAATTTCCCTTTCTTATCACTTCTTTCGCAAATCCGGTGCCGAAGTGCATTTTCGTCAAAGGCTCCAATGAAACGGTGGCTCCGGCGTTACGCAAAAAGTCTTTGTTCCGATTCAAAATTTGTGTCAAAGAAGCCTCAACGGAAGGAATATCGGCATTGTCCGACAGCCGTATAAACGTGAGATAATAGTCCCCTCCCTCCCAATTATAGACCAATGATCTTCCGAAAGGAGCAAAAACAAAATCGGAATGCAGGCTCGAATTGTCCGGCATATCTTTCATAATACCTGTTACCGTCAAATCATATTCCCCATCAGGGCCTTTTATCCGGAAAGTCCCGCCTATCGGATTTTGCCCGGAGAAATAGCGTTTCACGGCCGATTCGCTGACCACAACATTGCCGGGAGCGGAAAGAACCGTTGCAGCATCACCTTCCTTCAAAGGGAAAGTAAAGAACTTGAAAAAATCCGGATCAGCCACAAAAATCGGAATATTGGGATGAGAAACCGTATTTATTTTTAGATCGCCCCAAGACGGAAAGATACGTATCATGGCTTCGACCGGTGGTAACTCGTCTTTTGCCGCCTGTCCAAACGGTCGATAGGTCGCACCAATCCTGGTCGGTATGTCATTCAGAAGGGTATGTACATTCAAACGATAGATAGAGGACTTATCTTTATGAAAAGAATCGAAACTCAATTCATTAATAGTCCACAGTCCGACAATGACGGCGACCATAATACCAAGGCTCAAACTGCTGATATTGAGCAATCCGACTACCTTCTGTTTGTTGAAATTCCTTATAAATTGTTGCATCATTAATAATTTATTTTTTACAATTTTAAATAAAAAAGCGTGCAAACTTTTTAATATCGGTTTACACGCTTTAAAGATGTTTATAAGCCATCTACACTATATTTCCCAAGGATTTAGCACAATTAACCCGTCTATAGATTTGAAATCGGAAATGTTACGAGTTACTAATGTCATATTGTGCACAAGCGCAGTTGCTGCAATAATTGCATCACCAAGCCCTATTTTCCTTTGCTGCCTTATTAATTACGTAATTGAGAGGATTGTTGCCCGATGCCAGCCCAATGTTTCCATATAGGTAACCGCTGAGATGACAAGCGGCATCTGCAAAACAATCTTTTTGACATTTTCAGGCATAAAACTACCTACTACATCAATAATTACATTGGTGTCAATTAAAAATCTCTGTTCCATTCCTGTCTTGCGCGTTGCGTATGTTCTTTCAACAGACGACCATCTTCTTCCGACAATACTCCCCAAAAATCACCTAAAGTTTTTTTCGGTTGTTGTGTTAATTCGTCCAATGCAAGATAGGTAATCTCAATGGTTTTACCAACATATATTTCCGGTATGGATAATAGAATATTGGTGTCTTCCGGTGTAATGACTGTTCGTACCATAAAAAAATAAATTTAGACAGAACAAAGATACTGTTTTTTTATCAATGAACGATTTATTTTTTATAAAACGTGTAAACCAATATGTCAAAGAACGCTTTCTATAGCTTTATTCTGTTTTCAGCGTTTTCACCGGATTCATCGTCGCGACTTTCCATGTTTGGAAACTCGTAGTCAATAGTGCAACCGCCATAGCGATAATGCCGACCAATAAAAACAGCCAAATACTCAGTGCCGTTTTCACCGTGAAACCATTCAGCCATGATTGCAAACTGAAATACGCTACCGGCGAAGCAATCAGGAACGAAATCAATACCCAAACCACAAAATCTTTATTGAGCAGCAACAGCAAATCCTTGAGCGTGGCGCCATTCACTTTCCTCAAACCGATTTCCTTGATTCGCCGTTGGGTAACGTAAAACGCCATGGCAAACAAACCGGCAATACTGATGATAAATGTAATTAACATCGCATAAGCCAACACCTTACTCACATTCATCTCCGAAATATAAAGTTCTTTATAGGTATCGTTCAGGAAGTGATATTCAAAAGGAATATTCGGTTCCTTCTCCTCCCACTTTTGCCGGATGACTTGGACAGTTTGCTGCGGGTCGCCCGTATATTTGAAGAACAGCGGACCCCAATTCATATCCTGCGGATGTTTCATATACACTTGCGGGTCAATCTGGTCGCGCAAAGAACGGATATTGGCATTGCGCATCAAGCCTTTTACAATCATGCGATGATGTCCGTTGGCAACAATAATTTCATTGATGGGCGAATCGGGCAAACCCAAGAGTTTTTGTACACTTTCATTGATAACCACCGGAAGAATAGAGTCGTTGGATTCGAGATAAAAAGGATTTTCTCCGTCTATTATCTTCATATTCATAAACTCAAAATAGTTGGGTTTTACATAATTCATCTCCATAATAACGGTCTCGTCGGAGCCGGGAAGACTGATTCCCCAGCCTTGATTCCATTCGGTAGGCAAGGAATTTTTTCGGGTCACGTCGGCAATAAACGGATATTTGAGCAACTCGTCGCGCAAGCCTTCAAAATCTTTGCTGAAATCGGCACGTCCCTGTATATAAATTATGTTCTCTTTGTCAAAACCCAAGTCCTTCGTTACCATAAAATTGACTTGCTTCTGCATAAAACTCACGACTATCAACAACGCAATAGAAGCCGTGAATTGAATGATAATCAAACTCTTCTGAAAAATAGAGATATTTTTTCCCTTGAATTTGCCGAATAACGTTTCTATCGGATTAAATTTCGTGATATACAAAGCCGGAAAAGTGCCCGCAAGCACTACCGTAAAGACAAACAAGCCAATCAAAAAAGCATAAAGTTGTACGGACGTAAAATCAATGACCAATTCCGAGCCGATGAAGTTGTTGAATAAAGGTAAAGAAAGTACCGCCAAAAAGATACCGACAGCAATAGCAATTGCTGTGTAGCAAGCGGTTTCTCCATAAAACGCCCGTATCAACGCACCCTTTTCGGCACCCTGCGATTTCATGATTCCTACCGATTTGGCACGTAAAAAAGAAGTCGAGATAAACAAGTTGGTAAAGTTGATGCAAGAGATAATCAGTATCACCAAAGCCACTATTGCCAAAACGAGTATCATCGGTTTATTGCCTTTAAGGATACTGTCGCCCATAAACCCTTCGCTAAAGTGCATTTCTGTCAGCGGCTCCAATTCGTACCAGGCGCCAATTGTTTCAAAAAACTTCATTCCGGCGTAAGCCATTTGTGTCATATCCTTTGCGAGAGCAGCTCTGTCCGTTCCTTCCTGTAAGTTAAAGAACGTAATATAGACATCGTTATCTCCCCAAGTCTGCTTCAGAATCCAGTCGTAAGGCGGAATCACGAAATCCGATTGCAGACTGGAATTGCGAGGCATATCGTACATCACGCCGCTCACCACAAAGTCCTTCCCGTTGAAATTTAGACTTTGTCCGACAGGATTTTTACCCTCAAAGTATTTGCGGGCAGCCGTTTCGCTGATTACCAGTTTATCGGGAGCTGACAATACCGTTTCCGCTTCTCCTTCTTTCAAGGGAAAAGAGAAGAAAGTAAAGAAATTTTCATCGGCTATAAATGCCTTTACCCCCGGATAATAGATTTCATTGACTTTTAAGTCGTTCCAGAATGGCCAGATCCGGTTCATGTCTTTGATTTGAGGGAATTTGTCTTTCGCCTCTTGTCCCATGGGTCGGAAGGTAGAGCCTAATTTCATCGGCTCTCCATTGAGGGTAGCATGAAGCACAGCTCTGTAGATATGCGCTTTGTCTTTATGAAAATTATCGAAACTCAGTTCGTTAATTGTCCATAATCCGACAATAATGGAAACCATAATGCCGAGGCTCAGGCTGCTGATATTGAGCAGGCCGACTACTTTTTGTTTGCTGAAATTTCTAATAAATTGTTTCATTATTGCTGCTTTTACATTATTATTCACTCTTAATAAAAAAAGCGTGTCACCTTTTTATATTGGTTTACACGCTTATTGTAATTTGATTAGAAAACCGATCAGCGGCTGTTAAAGATGAAATCTAATTTTTGTGTTATATAAAATTCAAAATCGCGGTCGGAACTGATTAAAGTCATTCGTTCGGTAATCGCTTGGGAAATAATTACATGGTCACAAGGGTCGTTGTGCGATATTAAAGTTGACAAACCGGAGTAAGTGGCAAGATGTTCCCGTTTTACCGGAAGTAACTTGAAATTAAGTGCTTCAATACCTGGTAAAATATCTTCCACCTTTTTCCAAGTGGTTTTTATTTTATTTCTTTTGTATAAATGGATTATCTCCTGTACGGAAACTGTACTGATATATAACTGATAGTTGTAACCGGTTACTATATCCAATACACGCGATTCTAATTCCTTTGGATTATGCAAAGCAAATAATACAATGTTTGTATCTACAAGATAACGCGCCATGGCAAGTTATTTCATTACCGCCCGCATATCCAATATTTCTCCCTCACCATTAGGATGCTCTTTTAACCAGAGTCCGTATGCCGACAATCTTTCCGGTTTAGGAACTACCAATTCCATTCTTACACCGTCTTTAAAAAGATACGCCTTGGGTTTCCTTTTTCTTGATTTCTTTTCTGCTTCTTCCATTTTGTTTATGATTTTTTGATTTTCTGCACTGCAAAGATACGATATTTTTTCCAAATACCGAAAACGTGTAAACCAATATGTCAAAGAACGCTTTTATCCCTTATTCACTCTTCAGCGCCCGCACCGGATTAGCATTAGCCGCCCGCCAACTCTGCCAGCTTACCGTACATACGATGATGAGTAATACCAGCACTCCGACCAATGCAAATCCCCACCAATCAATGGGCGTTTTGTAGGCAAAATTTTCTAACCAGCGTTTTACAATATAATAACCGACCGGAACGGCAATCACGAAACATACGCCGAAGATGCGCAAATAGATTTTGTTGAAAAGCAAGAGAATTTCCGATTCCGTCGAACCCATCACCTTGCGAATGCCTATTTCCTTGCGCTTGTATGCACATTCAAACATCACCAAACCAAACACTCCGGCAATGGCAATGATGACGGCAAGCAATCCGAACAAAGTGATGACCCGTTCCGCATTGATTTCCTGCCGGTACAAAGCATCGAATACTTCATCGTAAAATTCAATTTTTGACGGATAAGCCGAGTCAAACTCCGCGATGATTTTTTCAATGTATTTGACCGTTTGCCGAATATCCGCACCGGCTTTTATACGGATATACGACCAATTTTGCCCGTTTCCATCGTTGAATACGAATGCCATATTTTCTACCTGATTGCGCAAAGAGGAAAATTTCACATCTTCGACTACGCCTAATATCCGTCCATTATCGGGATTATCCTTTCTTCTAAAGTCAACATCAAGAATATCATCCGCTTGTATGTTATACTCTTTTTGCATGGTGCGGTTGATGACGTACAACACAGGACTGTTTTTACTTTGGTCATCGTCCCTTTCTTCCGGCAATCGTCCTTCAATGGCTATTATTCCCATTACCGCCGGAAAATTCCAGGATACGGATAAGGAGTAAAACCCGACATGTTCCTCTTTGTAGCTTCCTCCCCACGTTCGGTAGCCGTCTTTCGCGCCGAATTTTTGATGAGAAAAAGCAGCATCGACAATATCCGGATTTTCTTTCAACTTCGATACAAAAGCCTGTTTTCCTTTTCCGGAAATACTTTGCGGCAATTCCACCAAAGCGATATTATCGGTATCGTAGCCTAAGGTGTATTTCTGCATGAAGTGATTTTGTTTATACACAAAAAACGCAACGGTAATCAATACAATGGAAATAATAAATTGAAAACCAATGAGAACCGTCCGCAACCGTTTACCTGATTGCGACAAGCCGAAACTACCGGTCAAAGCCAGAACCGGTGGACGGGAAGTCATATAAAATGCCGGACGGATACCCGCAATGACGCCTGCCAACAGCGCAATCAACCCGGTAAGAAGGATAGCCGGAATATTGTTTGCCGGATTTATATCGGCTTGTATAAAAGGCAATTCCTTGCTTTCGTACAGTAGAGAAACCAACGCAATTGACAATCCGAACGACAAAAGACTCATCAGTACGCTTTCGGCAATAATGGTTAGTTGCAGCGTTTGATTGGTACTGCCCAATATTTTACGTGTATTGATATTCCGCACCCGGACAGGCGCTAACGCCATGCCGAAATTGGTATAATTGATAATGGCAATGACGACAATCAAAATGCCGATAGTGAGTAAAATAAGGGGAGTTGAAGGACTGCCGCTTTTGATGAGTTGTCCCGACGGGTCTTGATTTTTGAAATAAAGAGAAGTCAGCGGAACTAATTTTATTTGCGTATTCTTTCTTTCAATTAATTGAAAATCAAAGTTCTTATTGAAATTTTCGGCTACTTCTTCCGGCGAAGCATGTTCGTCCAATAAAATATAACAGAAATAGTTTTGACTTCGCCAGTCGTTTTGAAGATAAGATTCCCCATTGATGGCTGTGTAAATATCGTTATTTAGTTGAGTATTGGCAGGGAAATCTTTATAAACGCCGCCTGCAATTAAAAAATCACGGTCTTTTGTCCACAAATGTCCTGTCAATGTCAGCTGTTTGCCGATAGCGGATTCCTTGCCGAACAAGCGCGCAGCCATACTTTGCGGAATAATCGCCATTTCCTGATTTTTCAGACAGTCGGCGTTTCCCTCCATCATTTGAAAATTGAATACTTTCGTAATAGCAGCATCGCAAGTAACAAACCGCTCTTTAAATCCTTTTTGTACACCTCCGTTTTCTATGGTAATGTAAAATTCGTCTAAATACGGATTTATCAACGTACCGGCAAGAATATGCGGGGAAGATTGGATGATGTTTTCGACACAAGGATAGGAATGGATACACCAATCGTCTCCGTTAACTGTATTGATGCCATCTACGCGGTAAATCCGGGCAGCATTCGGATGATATTTTTCAAAACCGTATTCGAAATTTACTTGTATTACAATGATCAGAAAGGCTGCAAAAGCAGTTGTCAATCCGAAAATATTCAGAATGCTCGATACTTTGAACCGATTCAGGACAAACAGGAAATTTTGAAGAATTTTCATTGTTTTGCTATTAATAAATTGAAAATTTAATAAAAAACGCGTAAACCAATAGGTCATTATCCCTTACTCACTCTTCAGCGCCCGCACCGGATTAGCATTCGCCGCCCTGCGACTTTGCCAATAAACAGAAACAAACGCAACTAACAGACAAAATCCGCCGGCTGCAATGAAAATCCACGGACTCAGACTTATCCGGTAGGCATAATCGTCCAGCCAATGCCGCATGATATACCAGCTAACCGGCATGGCAATGACAAAAGCAATCAGGACATACCCTAAAAATACCCGTACCAAATCGGACAGCACTTTGAAATTTTCCGCTCCGTGTACTTTGCGTATGGCAATTTCTTTGGTGCGCTGCCGGATGAAATAAGTGGATATTGCCAGTAATCCCAACAAGGAAATCAGGATGGCTATGACCGAAAAGATAATAACAATCGTGGATGTCCTTTTTTGGGAAGCAAACGATTCTGCTACTTGTTCATCGGTAAATTTTCCTTCAAAATCGACTTCCGTAATCCGTTCGTAAACCTGTTTTACCTGATTGTATGCCGTAACAGGGTCGCCCTGCACTTCTACCAGGATATTCCAAGGGTATTCATTTTCATTTTCAAACGTTTTGTATAAGAATAAAACGGGCGACCGGTTCTGAGTGATATTTCCCAATTGGATATCTTTGATAATTCCGGCAATCGGCCTATTGTTCCACATTTTCAATTCCGTTGCATCTTCCGGCAATTCCGTTTCTTTCAAAGCTTGTTGGCTGAGATAAACACTTTGGACATCGCCCACTTGATTCTCTCTTATTTTTTGGAGACCGAGCATATTGAAATAAACCGTATCGCCGGTTAATATCTGAAAAGCTATATTTTTCCCTTCATATTCAACCGTATTATTGTTGCCTCTGTTAAAAGGAGTACCTTGCGACAAGGCGACTCTTTTTACGGATGCAAGTTGTTTCGTTTCATTCACAAAGGTTGAAATACTTTCTTTACTGTCGAAATTAAAAGTCCACATCTCAATGATATTGAAGGTATTGTATCCCAAAGGTGCAGAAATCAAATGGTGTGTCTGTGCAACCATTGTGATGGAAGCAACAAGCAACATTACCGTGATAATATTCTGAAAAACAATGAAATAGCGACTGAAAACCATTCTGCTTTTTCGTCCGAAACTTCCTTTGGTAATTTCTATCGGTTGAACTTTTGAGATAATCGTAGCCGGTAGCCAGCCCGAAATCACACCCAATAGGCCGATTATGCCCAAGGCAATCAATGCGTTTACGGGCGATAGGACTCCAAGTAAATCTAATTTTGTTTCGAGCAAGGTATTGGCGTAAGGAACGCAAAGTACGGCTAAAAACACAGCCAACAGAAAGGAAATCAGGCACAAAAGTGTCGATTCTAAAATCAAACGGGCAAATAGTTCCTTTCTCGATGAACCCAGCAACCGGCGCATGGCCATCTCTTTCGCCCGGAATCCGGCTTGTGCCACCGTAAGGTTGATGTAATTGATAACGGCAAACAGCAGTATCAACACTCCGACCGACATCAGGATCATCACAAATTTCCAATCGCCATGCTCCAGTTCGCTTCCTCTAAGGTCGGAAAAATAAACCTCTTTCAAGGGTGTAAGCGTTACTTCCGTTCGAATATTCTGTTTGTATATCCAATAAATTTCCTTGAAAAAGGAGAGCATATCTTCTGTTTTTGCCTGAAGATCAGAGCCTTCTTTTTCTAAAATGAAAACGTAAGCGTTACCGGCATTATCAAATGTTTCGGAATCCATATAGTAATTGACATATTTGATATTATCAATCCGAAGCAAAATATCGCAGTAGGGAATGGTCGAATTATTGATGTCGTCCATCACTCCGTTGACGGTAAGAGAAATGCTGTCGTTGACTTCAATTACTTGTCCCAAAGGCTCTTTATCGCCAAAAGCCCTCCGTGCAAAAGATTTGGAAACTACCGCATAATTCCGGGATGCCAGCACTTGATTGGGATTAGCTTCGTGCAACTTGTAATTGAAAACATTGAAAAAAGCCGTATCGGCAAACAATAGATCCGCTTTCAATTTGCTTTCTCCTATCTTAACCGAATTGTCTCTTCGATAAGGGATGACCGGCGCTACATTTTCGATTTCCGGATACCGCTCTTTGATGCGATAGGCAATTTTGTAGGCGTTTTCCAAATCGCTCTGATTACCTAACGCATAAATGCGGTCGGCCTTTTTCTGAAACCGGTCGGTCGATAACTCCTGCATGCCGTAAACCGCAATCAGGATAACAAACATCAGTGAAACGGCTAAGCCGAATATATCAATGAAAGTGTATGTCTTGTTCTTTCCAAGGAACTTGAAAAAAGTGCCGAGATTGAATAAGTCGTTCATAATTACAAAGTTGTTTCCGTTACAATCTGTCCGTCAAATAAATTAATGGTGCGGTGGGCAAATGAAGCATCGTGTTGCGAGTGCGTTACCATCACGATGGTTGTTCCTTCCTTGTTCAATTCCGAAAGCAAATCCATCACGTCTTTTCCGTTCTTGGAATCCAAATTACCGGTTGGCTCATCGGCCAATATCAGTTTGGGATTGGCTACCACGGCGCGGGCAATGGCGACACGTTGTTGCTGACCGCCGGAAAGCTGATTGGGGAAATGTTTCGCACGATGACTGATATTCATGCGGTGCAAAGCTTCTTCTACCCGTTTTTTGCGTTCCGCTTTATTTATTTTCATATACACCAACGGTAATTCCACGTTTTCAAAGACATTCATTTCTTCAATCAGGTTGAAACTTTGGAATACAAAACCAATGTTTCCCTTGCGGGCTTGGGTACGTTCCTTTTCTTTCAAATGACCGACTTCCTTGTCTGCCAAATAATACTTTCCCGATGTCGGATTATCCAACAAACCGAGGATATTCAACAAAGTGGATTTACCACAACCCGAAGGCCCCATAATGGCGATAAATTCACCTTCGTTCACTTCCATTGATACTTCGTTTAATGCTACGGTTTCCACTTCTTCCGTGCGGAATACTTTCTTTAGATTTTCAATTTTTAACATGACTGTAATTTTTTAATATTTAATAATTTATTCTGATTTTAATGCCTTCACCGGATTTTGCAACAAAACATTAATACTTACTCCCGATGTAGTAATAATAGCAATCAAGCATTGAATCAACACAGGAGCAACAAATACCCACCAACCCAAAGAGGTTTGATTGCTGTAATTATTCAACCAATCCGAAGCGATATAATAAGCAACCGGTACAGCGATAATTCCTGCAATCACAATCCATTGGATAATATCCAGCGACAGCAGACTGAAAATAGATTGCGGACTGGCTCCATTTATCCGGCGAATGCCAATTTCTTTTGTCCGGCGTACTGCTGTGTATAAATGAATGGCCAACAATCCCAGCATGGCAATGAACACTGATAACAGCGAGCTTATCAACACTAATTTGGATTGCGTTTTCATGCCTTCGAACTTTTTTGCATACACATCTTCACTCCACTCCGGATTGGATATGAACTCGGAATCGAACTGCCGGAAAACGGTATTCGCCAATTTCATCGCCTGCGTCCGGCTAATGTTTTTGTCAAATTTAATATATATCAAAACATTAAGACTCGAGCTTAATACCAAGGGTTGAATCGCATTGGCCGGTTCTTCGTAAATGAAATCTTTTACGACACCGATAATCTCCGCATCACTATTTTTGTAAAGAACATGTTGACCAGTAACCGGCGACTCCAATCCCAACATTTTTACAGTCGCCTCGTTTAAGATAATCGCCGGCGTATTTTCCAGTTTGTTTTCCTTGAAAAATTCGCCTTCCACCAATTGAAAATCCATCAATTCACACAATCCGGGCGCTACGCGATATTCATTGACGGATTGTTGGTTTTCCCTGTTTTCGAGTAATGCAATCACTTGTCCACTGCCTCTGCTTCCGATTGTATGGTCGCCTCCACTCACATTTCGGATATTGGGTATGTTCAATAATTCCTGTTTTAAGGAGGAATAATTTTTTATCAAATTATTGCTAAGTACTACAGACACAACATTTTCATCATTATAATTCACGGGAAGATTTTCCAAATACATTGTCTGTCTGTTTATGACCAATATGTAGGATATAAGCACAATGGTAACGATGGATTGAAATATTACCACAGCAGCGGTCAACCGGTGTTTGGAAAATTTCAGTCGTTTACCCAGAATATCCAAAGGAATGAACCGGCTCAGGTAAAACGAGGGATAAGCGGCAGAGAAAGTGATTGTTAACACGAAAAGAGTAATAATGCACCCAATAAAAACCGGATTTGTCAGTTGGATTAATTCGATGTCCTTATGAATCAGTTGGGAAAAATAAGGCGTGGCGACAATTGCCAAAAAGCAACCTAATGCAAAGGAAATCAGCACAATACAAGATACTTCCGTAAAGAATTGCCGGACAATATTTCCGATGCTTGCACCGTTGGTTTTTCGTATGGCTATTTCATTCATTCGGGTTTCTCCTTGCGCCATAAAGAGATTGATAAAATTGGTAATGGCAAGAACCAAGATAAACAGAGCCAGCACCAACAGCAGCACTATAAATTCCATATCATTGTTTTTTCCGATACTGGTATCTGTTTTTGAATGGATATAAATATCCGTAAGTTTTTCAGTTGCACCGTAAGCCTTAGCATTAAACCGACTCTGCAGGGGTTCCAACATCGAAGTATATTCTTTTTCAATGGATGTCCTCACATCCGACAGAGGGACATCGGGACTTATCCGGTAATAGATGTAAAAATCCATTGCGCCATTAGATTCCATATAAGACGGAATATTAGCCGCCCATATATCGAAAGAAAAATGAGTATTGGACGGGAGTTTTTCGACTACTGCGTTTACCGTATATTCCTCTCCATGAATCGAAACAGTTTTATTTATCGCTTGGTCTGCACTTCCAAAAATAATATCGGCGTAAGGTCGTGTTATCACAAGAGAATGGGGCGATTCAAGCGCTTTTTCGGCAGTTCCGGCAACGAATTTCATCTGAAATACACTAAAAAAATCGGAATCTGTTTGCAAAAGATTCAAGTCCCGGAAATGTTCCGTTTCATAAACTAATTCTACTTTTCCTTCGGGAGTCAGATGAGTTGCCGCTTCTATTCCGGGCGCTTTTAGCGGAAGTTCCGAATAAGCAGTACCCAGACTTTGCGAATTATAATGTACACCGGTAGTTGTTTCCAGAACAGTGTTTAAACGGATAATCCGATTGCTGTCGGGAAAATGTTTATCATAACTCAATTCGTTTACCACAAACAATATCAACATAATCGAAGCGGCCAACCCGATAGCTAATCCGGTGATATTCACCCAGAGGAAAAAGCGAGTCCGTTTGTAAGAGTTTAGAATATTCATTTTATTTATCATTTTTATTTTTTTAATCACTATTCAACGCTTTTGTCGGATTTTTCGTAGCGGCTTTATAACTTTGCGCACTGACCGTAAGCAGCGTGATCGCCAAAACGATTAACCCGCCGAGCAAAAATACCCACCAATGAATACTTGTTTTGTAGGCATAATTTTCGAGCCATTTGTAGGCGGCATAATAGGTAACAGGAACTGCAATGACAAAGGCAATGCCTAATTGAATTAAAATGGAACGATTCAACAGGAACATGATTTCTTTTTCGGACGAACCGTTGACTTTACGGATGGCTATTTCTTTCGCCTTGTATTTGGTGTTGAATAAAATTAATCCGTAAACACCCATGACCGCAATAATGACAATGACAAATCCGAAAAGTCCAATCAATTTTGCCATGTTATTTTCTTTTTGATACAGGCGGTCCATCTCTTCGTCGAGAAAATGCACTTCAAAAGGTTCTTTGCTGAACTGTTTCCAGGTTTTTTCTATCTGAACGATGGCGCTTGGCAGTTCATTCCCGGAGAGTTTGACAAGGAGATATTGAAACTGTTGCCATTGAGAAAGTACTCCGAAAGCCATGGGCGTAATTTCCTCGTGCAAGGACTGAAAGTTCACATCTTTGGCAACCGCCTGCAAGCGTCCGGGACCAAAAGCCTCAAAATCCTTGCCTACAATGCTTTCGTCAAATTCGTATTTTTTCAGGAAGGCTTCATTGACAACTATCTGTGAAACAATCGAATCCATGTGTTCCGGTTTGCGTCCGGAGAGTATATCGATTTCGAAAAAGTCGAAAAAACGGTCATCTACCGACCAGACGAAGAGACTAATCTGTTTGCCCTCAAAATTGCGTCCCCAGCTCATTCCGATACTTCCGGGCAAAGCGCGTGTGATACAATAATCGGTTATGCGCGGATCGCGCAATAATTCCTGCCCGAAAGATTGTGATTTTTCACCCAATCCTGCCAGTGGAAGATAAACGATATTTTTTTTCGGCATACCCCAATCGTAGTGCATCATATAGTTGTTTTGCCGTTGGATGAATATCGAAAAACAGATTAGCACAATCGCCGAAGTAAACTGCAGTATAATCAGCATATTCCGTAGTTTAACGCCTTTGATGCCCAATGCGAACGAGCCTTTCAGGGCTTCCGATTCGTCGAATGATGTACTGTAACGCATGGTATAAAGTCCGATAGCAAAAGCCGTCAGCAGGATAATGCCCGATACCGTAGCCAAAAGTCCTGTTTGCGATTTCAAGGAAAGGCCAATTGTGGGAAACATTTCCTGAGCAAACACGCTTCCTTTCAGCAGATAGATACCGGCAACTGCAATCAGCATGGCAATAAGAGTAAATAATACGCTTTCCATGGCAATGGAGAACCGGAGTTCTGTCTTATTGATTCCCAGTATTTTACGGACATTGATTCCCCGGATGCGGGACGGCGCCATGGCTAAGGACAGGTTGACAAAATTGACAAAAGCAATGAGCAAGGTAAGCACTCCGATCATTAAGAGGGAAACAGTAGTATCAATTTGTTTGCTGCCGCCTTTTCCGGGGCTGGTAAGATACAGCTCGTTCATGGAGGTTAAACGGTAGTGAAAATCTGTTTCCGGATTTTCTGCGATATAAGTCAGTTTTTCTTCTCCAAGTATTTCCGGAGTATTGATCTTTTCATTGGCTGCGGCCAAATTTTCGGGACGAATCAAAAAATAGGATTGAAAACTCCATTCCTCCTTGTTATATTCGCGCAAGTAAGTATATAAGCCATTTTCAAGGGAAGAATTTTCCGGGAAATCCCGGTAAACCGCCCGAATGGTCAATGGATTGCTTCCGTAATGGGAACGAATACTTTTATCAATGGGATTTTCATCGCCGAATAAGCGGTGCGCCGTCTTTTCCGAAATCATCGCCTTTCCGGGTGAAGAAAAGATACCGGTCGTATCTCCCAATAGGATTTCGGGAGAAAATACTTCCCAAAAACCTTGCGTTGTCCGTATAAAGGGTATTGCGTGTGTTTCAAGTATATCGTTACCTTTATCAATATCAAATGTTTCTTTGCCCCAATTAGAAAGCATACAATAACGTTCCGCTTCCGGCAACCGTTCGCTTATCAACGCAGGTGTTTGAAAATTGATATTCGTAGCTGTACTGCCGTCATAGGCATCGTATTGGTTGAATTGTACGATATTTTTAACATTCACATATCCGCGGTCGAAAGTGAAATCATAATATACCTGCATCAATACCAAAAAGAATACGATTAATGCAACGGAAAGTCCAAGAATGTTAATGACGGATGAAGTTTTGAAGCGTTTCAAAATAAACAGGAAATTTTGTAGTGTGTTCATCTTATCTCTTTTTTTTCTTAAGGAGCTAAGCCCCTTAAGAATATTAAGTTACTTAAAAATTAATTCTTCTACTTCGCCGTAATTATCATAACTTGAAGTAATCACTTTTTCTCCCGGCTCCAAGCCTTCCAATACTTCGTAATGCAGCGGATTTTGTCTCCCAATCCGAATATTGCGGCGGACGGCTTTTTTCCCATCTTGCGTCAGCATAAATATCCATTGCCCACCGGTATTTTGGTAGAAGGCGCCGCGCGGAATCAGCACTGCTTCCACCGGTTGACCCAATTGCAGATTGATGTAATACGTTTGTCCGGCGCGGATGTTGTCGGGACGTTCGCCTTGAAATATAAAGTCTGTTTTGAATTGTTTATCACGCACTTCGGGATATACTTTGCGGACAACCAAATCGTAAGTTTTATCCTGACGTTCAAATGTTGCCGCTAAACCGTTTTTAACACGGTCAATGTAATGCTCGTCAATCAGGGCTTCAATCTTATAATCGGACAATACGCTGATTTGACCGATGCGGGCGCCACTGCCGATCGACTGACCGATTTCAACATCCAGCAATCCCAATTGTCCGTCCACCGGAGATTTTACATCGAGGTTATCGACCCGTTGGCGCACCAAAATCAAGTTCTTGCGGATGTTGTTCAAACTTTCTTCCATCTGTTCCACCTGAATACCGCGGAAAATAGAATCCTGCTTTTGGCGTTCGATCACCAATTCCGAACCTTTCACTGCAAATTCGTAATCCTCTTTGGCTTGCAGGTATTCTTCCTTGGAAGTTAATTTTTCATTGTATAAATTTTTGTATTGTTCGTATTTCCGTTTTTTGCGTTCAATATCCAAATCCAATTGCAATTTTTCCTTGCGGAGATTCAAGCGTTCCTGTTCCATGGTGACTTGCGTGTTGCGCAAAAAGTTCTGTTTTTCAGCCAATTGCGCTTCACTGTCGAGAATGTTGAGGCTCAGCATCGGATTGGTCAGGCGGACGATTACTTCGCCTTGATGCACCATTGAACCTTCTTCCACCACTTTTTCGGCGACCATTCCACCTTCAACGGCGCTCAACTGAATCGTATTAATCGGTTGTACCTGTCCGTTGACGCGGATGTAATCGTTAAATTCACCTTTGGCGACGTCTTGCATCATCACTTTATTTCTTTCCACATTGAATTTGGAACTGTGGTTTCCGAAAATCAACCAAGCCAATGCAATCAGTAAAACGGCTCCGCCAATAAGGTACGGAAGGTGTTTTTGCTGCAATCCTTTTTTCTTTTCTAAAATGATATCCATGATATTTTGTTTTTATTGTTTCATTTCCTCTGTCATTGCGGGCTTGACCCGCAATCCCCTCCTAATCGTTAATCATTTTTGTTCGATTAAAAGTGGAATAGTGTTTAACGGTACTCATGGGATTGCGGTTCAAGCCCGCAATGACAGATTACCATTCTCCTTTATAATATTGTAATAATTTGTATTTCAACTGATATTTCAAGTTTGTATAGATTTCTTCGATGCGTGATTGCAATAAGCGGTTGGAGCTAATGGATAAGTCGAGGGCATCAATCAAACCTTCTTCGTATTTCCTAAGATTGGTCTGGTGAGCGCTTTGCATGGCTGCCGTTCGTTTTTGGGCATGCCGGTATTCGTCCGATAAACCGTTGATATCGGCTACCGCTTGTTCGATTTCGCTGTAAATTTGGCGAAGTGTTTCTTCATGCTCGCTTCTTGCCATCACCAAGCGTTGTTTGCTTCTTTTCACTTCCGAAGAGCGGGAAAAGCCGTTAAATATGGGAATGGATAAGGAAACGCCCACGTAACTCCCTTGACGATTTTTCCATTGTTCCTGAAATGACATATACCCGCTTCCATTCATCAGGCGGGAAAATCCGGTGGAAATGCCGGCATCCAACGATAAAGAGGGAAACAAACGGCCGCGTGTTATTTTGTATTGCATTTCGGTGGCAGACAAAGATTTATCGGCAACCAAGGCTTTCGGCAAAGTATTCAATGCCTGTTGATAAACATCTAAGGCGCTTTCCGGTTCATTATCTGCTACAAGCGTTTTTTCATAATCGCTGACTTCTAAATTTTCTTCCACCGGTAAATTCATTTTTTCTTTTAATTTGATAATTTCCAGATTATACAGATTGGTTTGTTTGGTCAATAAAAACCGGTCTTCGGCTTCTTTGGCTTGTATTTCATTCAAATCGGGTATGGATTTAAGACCCAATTCTTCCATCCGTTCAAACTTTTTCAGGTTGTTGATGCTTTCTTCCAATTGTTGTTGCGCCAATTCTACCGTTCCCTTGTAATACAGGACATTGAAGAAAGTTTCCATCACGTCGAACCTGATTTGGTCTTTGACTTCCTGCAATTCTTCTTTTCCTTTTAAGCGATTGATTTTCGCCATTTTGGCACGGTATATTTGAGACAAACCATCAAACAAAGTCATGGAAGAATACAGTTCATAGCCGTTGGAAAACGTATTCGTACTGATGTAGGTATTGGTTTCAGGGTCCACCCCGCGACCAAAATTCAAATAAGCGTTTGTCCGTGCATTCAACGAAGGCAAAAAACCGCCGATTGCTTCCAAGCGGTCGAGTTTATAAATTTCGTCTTGCGCCTCCTGCCGGGTGCGTTGCGGATTGTGTTGGATAGCGTATTGAATACATTCTTCCAATGTCCAGGTTTTTTCTTGCGAAAAAGCGAGTATAGGAAGCAGTACAACTAATAAAAGAATTTTTCGTTTCATAAAGCAAAATGTATGTTCGTTTCTATTATTAGTTGTACCAAAGTTATGCCAAAATCGTAAGTTTTTGATTTATATTGTTTTAATTAAAATAGGGTAGGAGTGAACTGTAAAATATTTTTACAGTCGATGATAAATATTTTTACAATAAAATACCCTTTACAGCAGATTTTTATAATCCAGGTTATTTTTTTCAATATCCTTGAAATACCGGTAAGTCCCTACGCTCAATTCATCGCAAGCCGGTTCGTCACACACGATGATTGCCTTCGGATGCAGTTGCAGGGCGGTGATTGTCCATTTCTGGCTGATAGCGCCTTCCACTCCCTGAGCCAACGCCTGTGCTTTATTATGCCCATTGACGATAATTAAGACTTCTTTTGCATACATGACTGTTCCGACTCCCACGGTCAAAGCAGTTTGCGGAACTTGATTGACATCATTGTCGAAGAAACGGGAATTGAGGATAATCGTATCCGTTGTGAGGGTTTTAATTCTCGTGGCGGAATGAAGGGAAGAGCCCGGTTCGTTAAAAGCAATATGTCCGTCGGCGCCAACTCCTCCTATAAACAAATCAATACCGCCTGCGGCATGGATATCGGCTTCATACTGTTCACATTCGGCATTCAAATCGGGTGCATTTCCGTTCAGGATATGTACATTTTCCGGCCGGATATTGATATGGCTGAAAAAATTCTCCCACATGAAAGAATGGTAACTCTGCGGATGATTTTCCGGCAGTCCGACATATTCGTCCATATTGAACGTAATAATATTTTCAAAAGAAATACTGCCGGCTTTATATAACTCAATCAATTCCTGATACATGCCCAAAGGGGAAGAACCGGTAGGTAATCCCAGAACAAAGGGTTTAGCCGGTGACGGATTTGCTTTTCTGATTTTGGAAGCGACATAGCAGGCCGCCCATTTGGAAAGGGCTGAATAATTTTCTTGAATGATCAATCTCATAGCATTTAATATAAATTAAGAATAACTATTTGTATAATTATGCAAAGCTATAAATTTTTTTGAATATTTTTGTACATTATTAATCTATAAAATGAAAAACATGGATGTACAGTATGTGATTGGAGTAGATATGGGAGGAACCAATACCGTGATCGGAATGGTGGATGCAAGAGGTAATATTCTATGTCGCAGCCAGGTATCTACTACAGATTATTCTACCGGTGCTGAATATGCGGAAGCATTGGGAAGTGCGATTAATGATTTAATCGAACAAAATGACTTGAAAGACAAAATTAAGGGAATCGGCATGGGCGCTCCCAATGGAAATATGAACGACGGCACGATTGAGAAAGCAGCAAATATTCCCTGGGCTAAAACGGTGAATGTTCCCATTGCTGCTTTAGTGACGAAAAAAACCGGATTGCCTTGCCGGTTGACGAACGATGCCAATGCGGCTGCTTTGGGCGAAATGGCGTATGGTTCGGCCAAAGGATTGAAAGATTTTATTGTCATCACTTTAGGTACCGGTCTGGGCAGCGGAATCGTTGCCGGTGGCCAGTTGATTGTGGGACACGATGGCTTTGCCGGCGAATTGGGGCACTCGATTATGGTTCGCCAAAACGGACGCCTTTGCGGTTGTGGTCGCACGGGCTGCTTGGAAACCTACGCTTCGGCAACCGGTGTTGCCCGGACGGCGCGTGAATTTTTGGAATTATATCCGGAAAAAAAATCCGTATTACGGGAAATTGCCTATCCTCCGATTACTTCCAAAGATGTGTTTGAAGCGGCAAAAGCAGGGGACGAGTTGGCGCTCCGGATTTTTGAGTTTACAGGTAAGATATTAGGCGCTGCCTTTTGCGATTTTATCACTTTCTCCAGTCCGCAAGCCATTATTCTTTTTGGCGGTTTGGCGCATGCCGGCGAATTTTTGCTGGAACCTATCCGGAAAGAAATGGAAAATCAGATTTTAAATATTTACCAGGGAAAAACGAAAATTCTAATTTCCCAATTGAATGATGCAGAAGCGGCTATTTTGGGCGCCAGTGCATTGGCATGGGAATGAAAGCAATTGACAATTGACAATTAATAATTAACAATTGAAAATGAAACACATAGCAGTTTTAACCGGCGCCGGAATGAGCGCCGAAAGTGGAATCAGTACTTTCCGCGATTCGAATGGTTTGTGGGAAAAATACGATGTGTCGCGAGTGGCCAGTATTGAAGGTTGGTATGCCGATCCGGATTTGATATTGCAATTTTATAACGACCGGCGGGCGCAATTAGACACGGTCGAACCGAATGAAGGGCATAAAATTATCGCCGGTTTGGAATCGGATTTTAAAGTTTCGGTCATCACGCAAAATGTGGATAACCTGCATGAACGCGCGGGAAGTTCCAACGTCATTCATTTGCACGGAGAATTGACCAAAGCCTGCAACGAGAGCAAAACGCAGGTGTATGAAATCGGAACCAAGCCCATTCATCCGGGCGATAAAGCTGAAGACGGTTCACGGCTTCGTCCTTTTATCGTGTGGTTTGGGGAAGCAGTGCCCTTGATTAACAAGGCGGCGGAAATTGTTTCGGAAGCGGATATAATCATTATTGTCGGCACTTCGATGCAAGTGTATCCGGCAGCGGGACTGATTCATTATGCCAAGCGGGGAGTACCCATTTTTTTGATTGACCCGGCAGAAGTCAATGTTCCGTCGGATGTGGAAGTGATTAAGGAAAAAGCAAGTAAAGGATTGGCTTTATTAAAAGAAAAACTTGCCAAATGAAACAGTATAATTATTTTCTGTTTATTTTTATAGTCTTATTTTTTTCCTGTTCAAATGCATTTGAAAAGAAAGTGGAAACATCCGTCCATAAACAATTGGAACAATTTCCTGAATCCCGTTTGCAAGATTTGTACAAAAATTTCTTTCAAGACCGCTTTGGTCCGGGGCATTTGATACCAGATTCGACGATGGCAGGTAATTATTTGCGGGAAGAATTAGCTTCCTATTCAGGCGCATACCTCCCATTGATAGAAGAAACCGGTTGGGAAGGAAACTTTGTCCGTATAAGTACGGACGTGGTGAAAACCGGAATGCTTTCCTATTCCGCTTATTTGGAAGCCTTTATCGAAAGCGCCAATACCACGCCCGAAACACCCATTGAAGCCTGGAAAACGGAATGGAACAAAATCCTTTCCGTCATTGATAAAATGAACTTGAATTTGCCGGATTATGAGGCAGATAAAGCCAAAATCCAGGAATTAATAAATTCCGGAAAATACGCGATGCATCACAGCGAAGCGTTTGAAAAAGCCTACGAACCGCATTACCGGATTATTAAGAAAAGTATTTACGAAGAACAGATAATACCAAATTTAAAATGAGGCAGATAGTCTGTCATTGCGGGCTTGACCCGCAATCCCATGATGTTCGTTAATAAGTGTTTAACGGAATTCATGAGATTGCGGGTCAAGCCTGCAATGACAGAAAGTTTTTAATTATTCTCCGGTCGCAATTTCCGCACCACAGCTCCCGTCCGCCACATTTCGCTTTCGCGCAATGCCTTCAGCTCGGCTTCCAATCCTTCGCGGTAATCCGGTTTGGAATTGGTGTCAATCGAGCGTTGGGCTTCGTTGCCGTTCGCTACTTCGCTGTACAATTTAGCAAAAACCGGTTTGGAGGCATCGTGAAACGGTACCATCCAATCCAAAGCGCCGCGTTGAGCGGTGGTGGAACAGTTGGCATACATCCAGTCCATTCCTCTTTCGGCAAATAAAGGCATCAACGATTGCGTCAATTCCTCTACTGTTTCGTTGAAAGCTTCCGAAGGTGTGTGACCGTTTTCGCGTAATACTTCGTATTGAGCCAGTAAAATTCCTTGGATAGCACCCATTAACGTTCCGCGTTCGCCGGTTAAATCGGAAAATACTTCACGTTTGAAATCGGTTTCAAACAAATATCCCGAACCTACACCGATACCCAAGGCAATCGTCCTTTCTCTTGCTTTTCCGGTAGCATCCTGGAAAATGGCGAAACTGGAATTCAATCCTCGGCCTTCCAAAAACATCCGGCGTAAAGATGTGCCCGAACCTTTCGGAGCCACCAAAATCACATCCACATCGGCGGGAGGAATAATTCCGGTCCGTTCTTTGTAAGTGATGCCGAAACCGTGTGAGAAATACAAGGCTTTTCCGGCTGTCAAATAGGGTTTGATACGCGGCCACACTTCGATTTGTGCGGCATCCGAAAGCAAATATTGGATGATAGTTCCTTTTTGGGCTGCTTCTTCAATGTCGAAAAGCGTTTCACCCGGCACCCAACCGTCAGCAACGGCCTTGTCCCAGGTTTTGCCGCCTTTGCGTTGTCCGACAATGACATTAAAACCGTTGTCCCGTAAGTTCAACGATTGTCCGGGACCTTGTACGCCATAACCAATCACTGCGATGGTTTCGTCTTTCAAAAATTCCCGCGCTTTTTCCAACGGAAATTCTTCGCGGGTAACGACTTGTTCGTCCACTCCGCCAAAATTCATTATTGCCATGTTTTTATTTAATTAAATTAATATTTGTTCTTGGGATTGCGGGTCAAGCCCGCAATGACAGACACTCTGTATAAAATACCGATGCACCCGGTTATCCGAAGTCAATTCCGGATGATAGGAGGTGACCAATACATTCTTTTCCCGGGCAGCGACAATATGTTCATCCACAACGGATAAGATTTCTACGTTCGGGCCGGTCGATTCAATATAGGGCGCACGTATAAATGTCATTGGAATAATGCCTATCCCTTTAAATTCCGCTTCCGTAAAAAAACTTCCCAATTGCCGTCCGTAAGCATTGCGTTTAACGGTAATGTCAATGGCTCCGAAACAGGCATTGGATTTTCCTTCAATTTGCTTCGCCAATAAAATCATCCCGGCGCAAGTTCCGAATACCGGCAAACCTTGTTCAATCTTTTCTTTCAAATCGTCGTACATATCCAAGTCTTTCAATAACTTACCGATAACGGTGCTTTCGCCTCCGGGAATAATCAGTCCGTCCATTTCCTGGGATAAATCTGCTTTCTTCCGGATTTCAAAAGTATCTACCTGTAACGATTGCAGGATATGAATATGTTCTATGAATCCGCCTTGTAAGGCTAAGACGCCTATTTTCAATATTTTGCTCAATTTAGATTCCTCTTTCAGCCATTAATAATTGGATTTCACTTTCGTTGATCCCGATCATCGCTTCGCCCAAATCAGCAGAAATTTCCGCCAGAATTTTCGGATCGTTGTAATTGGTCACCGCTTTCACAATCGCTTGCGCCCTTTTAGCCGGATTTCCCGATTTGAAAATTCCCGAACCGACAAATACGCCTTCGGCTCCCAATTGCATCATTAAAGCGGCATCGGCAGGCGTGGCTACTCCTCCGGCGGCAAAATTTACTACCGGCAACTTTCCGTTTTCGTGCACGTATTTCAATAAATCGAAAGGGACTTGCATTTCTTTGGCTGCATAATACAATTCATCTTCTTTCAGGCTCTGTATCCGCCGGATTTCAGACAACATGGCTCGTATATGCCTAACAGCCTGAATCACATCTCCTGTTCCGGGTTCTCCTTTCGTCCGGATCATGGATGCGCCTTCTTCAATTCTTCGTAAGGCTTCGCCCAGATTTTTGGCGCCGCAAACAAAAGGAATTTTGAATTTCGTTTTATCGACATGAAATTTATCGTCGGCGGGCGACAATACTTCGCTCTCGTCAATATAATCAATTTCCAAAGCTTCCAAAATCTGCGCTTCCACAAAATGCCCAATCCGGACTTTTGCCATGACAGGAATACTTACGGCCGCCTGAATTCCTTTAATCATTTTCGGGTCGCTCATCCGCGAAACCCCTCCGGCAGCCCGTATATCGGCAGGAATCCGTTCCAATGCCATGACTGCCGCCGCGCCGGCTTCTTCTGCAATTCGCGCTTGTTCCGGCGTAGAAACATCCATTATTACGCCGCCTTTTAACATTTGAGCTAAATTTTTATTCAGCTCGTATCTTTCTGTACTCATGTTTTTATTTTTTTTTAATTCAATTTACAAAATAATTTGCAAAGGTAATCTTTTCTTTTTATCTTTGTACTATAAAACAAAAGCACTCTGCGGTGGCACTTGATTTATTCTTGAACGCCTATTTACAGGGTGTTTTTGCATTTTATACAATGTCAATTTTATTGATGCTATAATGTACATGCTTTCCATCTTTTTTTACTCCTAAAGTTAATTTTACTATAAAATTCAAATACTGGTATTTTTCACTTTTAAAAGTATAGTATAATACCGCCAAATTTACATATTTGTACCTTTTTTGATTTCCTGTATCTTTAGCAGGCACATATATAGGCTCTCCATCCAAAGCAACAGCATTTTTGATTACCATTTCGAGTTTTTTAACAGCATACGTTGATTGCCAATTAAATGTACTGCGATTGGTTGCTTCTTTTCCACCTTCTGCCATTACCAATGAAACATCTACATTCAAAAAATCATTGTGTACTGTTTTCTTTCCGGTTGTTCGTTTTAACTTTTCCAACAATGATTTGTATTCTTTTTCAACAATTATACGCCGCTGCGCCATTGCAATTTTATCGGTTTCTATTCCACAAATTATTTGAGGAATAGGATTAAAGTTTGTTTCTTTATTATTCATAATATTTAGTTTTAAGTTTTATAATTAAACTATTTATATATTTGTCATGGCGGGCTTGACCCGCCATCTCCTGCTATTCGTTAATCACTATTCTACGGCGCTCATGGGATTGCGGGTCAAGCCCGCAATGACAGGATGAAATAGAATTCGGCTCCGGCAAATGGATTCTTCCCCTTTTTTCGTATCAATCAGGTATTCATTTTCGGAAGCCGCTTGTGTATATAATTTGAGTTTGTCCCCGAAAATACCTTCTATCAAATAGACGATTTCGTATTTCCGGATAAACTTTTCTTTAAACATTTTCAAATCAAAAATATTGAGTGTATGCTCGATATATTTGATACTGTTCGTATGTTGATTAATATCAATATCGCTGTAACGCACAGTATAACCCATGCTTGGTTCCACTCCGTTTACAGGAGGTATTTTTGCTAACTTTTCCAACGGACATTCTTGGTCAGGAACCACATAATCCGCCAAATCGGGACGCCATGCAAGGATGTCTACCGGACGGCGAGTGACTATATCTATCGCTGCCCAAATGGTTCTGGCGTAACCGATTACGCGATTATCCTTATGGATGAATCGGATACAACGTTGCGTAAAAAAACGGTCGACACCTTCTATCCAGGTCTCCACGGTGATATTTTCGTCATGTTCCGGATATTCGGACATTTCAATGGAAAGGCGGGATACGACCCAGGCCACATTATCTTTCCGAATATCATCATAACCGAATCCGCGCTCATTGGCATGCGCCGTGGCCGCTTGAAAGATGCAATTGACAATCACCGGAATCGTTGCTTTTCCGGTAAAATCGCATGCGTACGATTCGATGTGATAATTGTATGAACCTACTTTGGATAACATCATTTTTTCCTGTTTAATTTTTCTTCCATGGCCGCCAACATATCGCTGAGCCTTTCTACTTTCGACTTTGTAATGGCTACTCTTCCGGAACGAATGAATTGCAATACACCGACTTTCTCGCTCAACTCTCTGAACAAATCGCGCGTTTCTTCGGAATGACCCGTTTTTTCCAATACCGTCCACACTTCGGTCATATCCAATATCCGGGCGTTGTACCGGCGGATGATTTCTTCAATCGACCCCAAAGATAGTAATTTTGGCGTAGATAATTTGTATAATGCTATTTCTTGAAAAATTAAATCTTCGTCCGTATTGTAATACGCTTTGACAATATCCACTCGTTTGTCGATTTGCTTCACGACTTTTTCAATCATTTCCTTATCGGTAAAAGTTGTAATCGTAAACTTGTGAATGCCTTCAATCGCTGAAGGTGAAACGGAAAGCGTTTCGATATTCAATCCCCGGCGCGTAAAAATTATCGCCACCTGGTTTAATAAACCAACGGTATTTTCCGAAAATATGGTAACTGTGTATAATGCTTTATTGTCCATAATCATTCATTTCCAAGTAAAATATCTGTAATGCCTGCACCTGCCGGAACCATCGGATAAACCATGCCTTTCTGAATGACTTTGGCTTCCAGCAAGTAAGGCCCTTTGGTTGCCAGCATTTCCCGGATGGCTTCGTCCAATTCTTCGCGGGTTTCCACCGAACGCCCCGGAATATTATAGGCTGCTGCTATTTTTATAAAATCCGGATTCTTCATAATCGTTTCGGAATAGCGTTCCTGCCAGAACAATTCCTGCCATTGGCGCACCATTCCCAAAAAATCATTGTTCAAAAGAATAATCTTGATGTCGATATTCGATTGCATAATCGTTCCGAATTCCTGAATGGTCATTTGTAATCCGCCGTCGCCTACGAACAGGCAAACCGTCCGGTCGGGAGCGCCGAATTTGGCGCCGATAGCTGCCGGAAGTCCGAAACCCATGGTTCCCAAACCGCCCGAAGTGACCACGCTTCTCGTTTGCCGGAATTTGAAATACCGGACACCCATCATCTGGTTTTGTCCGACATCGGTTACCAAAACGCCATTATTCCCGGTAGCTTCGGAAACTTTATTCACCACTTCACCCATTTTCAACGGTCCGTCAGCAGGATAAACTTCTTGATTGATAACGGCTTGTATTTCCTTTTCCCAAGGGGATTTAAATGTTTCGCGCCACTCGGCGTGTTTATTGTCTTTCAGCAACTTACTTATTTCCGCCAAGGTTACTTTAGCATCTCCCAGCACCGGAACATCGACCCGTACATTTTTGTCGATTTCCGAAGGATCCACATCCAAATGAATGATTTTCGCTTGTTTGGCATATTTATTCAAATCGCCGGTTACCCGGTCGTCGAAACGCATGCCGATAGCAATCAACACATCACATTCGTTGGTTTTCAGGTTGGGCGCCACATTGCCGTGCATTCCCAATAGACCAACATTTAAAGGCTCGTCGGAAGGCAAAGCGGAAAGTCCCAATATAGTGGAAGCGGCCGGAATATCGGCTTTTCGCAGGAAATCCAACAATTCTTTTTCGGCATTTCCCAGAATAACTCCCTGACCTACCAATGCCAAGGGTTTTTTTGCTTCATTAATTAATCGCGCTGCTTCGGCAATCTTCTCCGGTTCTAAATCGGGAACAGGAATATAACTCCGAATGAGATTAACGGTATGGGGCTGATAATCAACGATAGCTGTTTGGGCATTCTTGGTAATATCCAACACCACAGGTCCCGGTCGTCCGGTGGAAGCGATGTAAAAGGCACGAGCAACCGCCCACGCCATTTCGTCCGCATTCCGCACCTGGTACGCCCATTTGCTGATAGGTTGTGTGACACCGATGACATCAATTTCTTGAAAGGCATCCGTACCCAACAGAGTAGCAGGAACTTGTCCGGCAATCACAACGATGGGCGTACTGTCCATCATGGCATCGGCAATGCCGGTAATGGTATTGGCAACACCGGGGCCGGAGGTCACAATGGTGACGCCTACTTTTCCCGAAACACGGGCATAGCCTTGCGCCGCATGGGTAGCGCCTTGTTCGTGACGCACCAGAATATGGTTCAGCCGGTCTTTATAATCGTACAAACTATCGTAAATAGGAATGGCTTGTCCGCCCGGGTAGCCGAAAATGGTATCGACCCCTTCGTGCAAAAGCGATTCGAGCAGCGCCTGCGAGCCGGTCATCGTCATTTTATTTTTACGGTCACTGTTCATCATTATATATTTATTTTCAATTTTTTATTTTTATTGCTTGTTATATTACAAATAATTTGTACCTTTGTAACCTATTTATAATGCCTTATAGAAGCGATTGTCTTTGGACTTTAACGACTTTTACTATAAGGCATTTTTTTTATTCTATCTCTACTTTATCAATACAATATTGTACATGTCTGCCATTTGATTTTATTCCTATTGTCAATTTAGCTGTAAAATTCATATACCAATGTTTTTCGCTTTCAAATGTATAATACAATATTGCCATATTTACATATCCGAATTCTTTTTGTTTCCCTTGCGTTTTTGCTTCTTTATAAATAGTTTCTCCACTCAATTGCTTAGCATTTTTAATGATAGTTTCAAGTTTTTTAACAGCATAAGTTGCTTGCCAACTTGCGGCGGCATTTAAGCTGGCTTTTTTATAACTTTCTCGCATGATAATATATACATCAACGCCAAGAAAATCGTTATGCACAGCTTTTTTGTCTTTTGTTTGTTGTAATTTTTCAAGCAAATCAATATAGGTTTGTTTAACAATTTCTCTTCGTTGCTTGGTTGAATTTTTAGCGGTTTCTATTCCGTTTATTATTGGGGGAATTAATTCATTGGTATCCATATTTATCTTTAATTAATTGTTTATTTCAAATTACCCGCACAGCGCCTTTATCCGCTGAACCAACCAAACTCGCATAAGCCTTTAACGCTTTGGAAATAATCCGATTTCTGCCTTTTGGCGTCCAAGCCTCTTTCTCGCGTTTTTCCTCTTCTACTCGGCGCTGCGCGAGTTCTTCATCTGAAATCAATACATTGATTGTTCTTTCGGGAATATTGATTTCGATAATGTCGTTGTCTCTTACCAATCCAATATTGCCGCCGGCTGCCGCTTCCGGTGAGATATGCCCGATAGACAAACCGGATGTGCCTCCGGAAAACCGTCCGTCGGTAATCAAAGCGCAGGCTTTTCCTAAATGGCGGGATTTGATATACGAAGTCGGATACAGCATTTCCTGCATTCCGGGACCGCCTTTGGGGCCTTCGTAAAGAATCACTACGACATCTCCTGCTATTATTTTTCCGCCCAAAATTCCCTCGCAGGCTGCTTCTTGCGAATCGAATACTTTGGCTGGTCCTGAAAACCGGAGGATGCTTTCGTCCACGCCTGCTGTTTTCACTACGCAGCCGTCGAGGGCGATGTTGCCTTTTAAAACCGCTAATCCGCCGTCTTTGCTATATGCGTGTTCGATGTCGCGGATGCAACCGTTTGTCCGGTCAATATCCATTTCGTCCACATTGTAATATTCTTCTTGCGAACCTAACACTAAATTGAATTTATTGCCGGGTGCAGCCGTATATAATTGTAACGCTTCTGTGGACATAGTGTCCTCGCAAATATTGTATTTTTTAATGGCTTCTTCCAAGGTGTTTCCGTCCACACGTTTCAGGGAGGCATCAATCAAACCGCCTTTGTGCAATTCGCCCAGAATGCCGGGAATACCGCCGGCGCGGTTGACATCCTGAATATAAAATTTGTTGGTATTGGGCGCCACTTTGCACAGACATGGTGTTTTACGCGAAAGCATATCAATGTCCTGCATCGTAAAATCTACTCCGGCTTCTTGTGCAATCGCCAATAAATGCAAAACCGTATTCGTCGAGCCGCCCATGGCAATATCCAAGGTCATGGCATTCAAGAAAGCTGCGCGGGTAGCAATGCTGCGCGGCAACACACTTTCATCGCCTTCTTCGTAATATTTACAGGCATTTTTAACAATCAAACGGGCAGCATCACGGAATAAATTTTTCCGGTCGGCATGGGTTGCCAACAAGGTTCCGTTGCCCGGCAAGGCCAAACCGATGGCTTCATTCAGGCAGTTCATGGAATTGGCGGTAAACATTCCGGAACAGGAACCGCAAGTGGGACAGGCATTTAATTCGATTTTCCGGACTTGTTCGTCCGAAACGGATTCGTCGGCGCTTTGTACCATGGCATCAATCAAATCCAATCCGTGACCGTCCAACCGTCCGGCTTCCATGGGTCCGCCCGACACAAAAACCGCCGGAATATTCAATCGCATGGCGGCCATCAACATGCCCGGAGTGATTTTATCGCAATTGCTGATGCAAACCATGGCATCGGCTTTGTGCGCTTGCACCATATATTCTACGCTGTCGGCAATCAAATCGCGGGAAGGCAGCGAGTACAACATGCCGTCGTGCCCCATCGCAATACCGTCGTCAATGGCGATCGTGTTAAATTCGGCGGCGAAACAGCCTGCTTTTTCAATTTCCGATTTCACGAATTGTCCGATTTCATGCAAATGGACATGACCGGGAACAAATTGTGTAAACGAATTGACAATGGCGATGATGGGTTTCCCCATTTGTTCTTCCTTCATCCCGTTGGCTTTCCACAACGAACGGGCGCCTGCCATTTTTCGACCGTGCGTACTGGTATAACTGCGTAATTGAATATTCATCGATTTTTACCTTAAAAAGACTGCAAAGATAATAGAGAAAGCTTAAATATTTGTTATAAAAATGAAGTTTTTTCTTGTATAAACGAATAGTTTAAAAGAAAATGCGCTTGTTTTGATAAAATACCTTGTAATAAATATAAATCAGCCATTAATATCATAATTGAGTCGGTCTACCAGTTGTTTGGCCGCTTTTTCCGGATTTTCTTCTTTGGCTAACAAGCTCACGAATTTGCTGCCGATAATCGCTCCGGAAGCATTTTCAAAAGCCACCGAAAGGGTTTCTTTATTCGATATGCCAAAACCAATCAGGCGGGGATTGCGCAATCCCATGCTGTTGATCCGGCGGAAATAGGCTTGTGTTTGTCCGGCAAAACTTTGTTGCGCACCGGTCGTGGCGGCCGATGAAACCATGTAAATAAAACCTTCGGTGTGTTCGTCGATGAACCGGATACGTTCTTCGGAGGTTTCGGGCGTAATCAGCATGATAATTTTCAACTCGTAGCGGTCGGCAATGGGTTTGTATGTCTGCAAATAATCATGAAAAGGCAAATCGGGGATAATCATTCCGGCAATTCCGGTCTGTTGGCAATCCCGGCAAAAGTTTTCAAAGCCGTACTGCATGATTGGATTTAAATAACCCATTAAAATCAAGGGAATATGCACTTCGTTTTTAATGGAAGCTAATTGAGTAAACAGGAGCTTTAGATTCATTCCGTTGCGAAGCGCGATGGTACTGCTTTCCTGAATGACCGGGCCGTCTGCCATCGGGTCGGAAAAAGGGATGCCGACCTCAATCATATCCACTCCGTTTTCCTGTAACGATTGGATAACCTTGACCGTATCATCTAATTGAGGAAATCCTGCCGTAAAATAGATCGAAAGAATGTTTTTCTGTTTGTGCTGAAAGAGTGCGCTAATTTTATTCATAAGACTTTTTTGAGTTTATCCGGGTCTTTTACTCCCGGCGCCATTTCAAATTTACTATTTAAATCGACCGCATACAAGAGCGGATGCCGGAATGCTTTGACCGCTTCCATCTCCTTGATGCCGATGCCGCCGCTGAGAAAGAAAGGGGTTTTGCCGGAATAAGCGGAAAGAATTTGCCAATCAAACGTTTGACCCGAACCGCCATATTGGCTTGTTTTCGTATCAAACAGAAAGTAATCGCAAGCGCCTTCGTAAAAAACAGTCTTTTTCAAATCTTCTTCCTCTTCCACCGGAAAAGCTTTAATGACCGTTATTCCTTTCTTTTTCAATTCCTTGCAAAAAACAGGCGATTCCATTCCGTGTAATTGTACTAATTGCAAATCGTACTTTTTTATTGTTTCCAGCACGGTTTCCTGCGAAGCATTGACAAAAACACCCACTTTTTGAATGGAAGCCGGCACGGATTGCAAGGCTTCCGGATCTAAATTGCCGGCATAGCGGGGCGATTTTTCATGGAAAATCAATCCCAGCATATCAATGGGGAGCTGACTGATTTCCGTTATGTTTTCGGGACATTTCATCCCGCAGACTTTTATTTTATACATATTCTTTTAATGCTTGCGCCGGATTTTCCGTTTTCATAAAAATTTCACCCATTAAAAACCCCTTAAAACCGGCTTTCCGCAACTGAATGACCGTTTCCGGATCGGATAGTCCGCTTTCCGAAATTTTGATGAATTCTTCCGGTATTTTGTTTGCCAAATCAATGGTATGTTGAATATCCGTCACAAAAGTTTTCAAATCGCGGTTGTTGATACCCACTACATCTATATTCGGTTGGATATAAGCCAATTCCGCTTCGTTGTGAATTTCCAGTAATACTTCCAGATTCAGTTCGTGAGCGATTCCGGCAAACCGGGAAACTTCTTCCGGCGTGAGGCAAGCCGCAATCAGCAAAATCACATCGGCGCCCAAGACTTTGGATTGATAAACCTGGTATTCGTCCACGATAAAATCTTTGCGCAATAAAGGAATGTGCGTAATCAGTTTGCGCGCTTTCTTGAAATCGCGGAACGAACCGCCGAAAAACACTTCATCCGTAAGAATGGAAATAGCCGTGGCGCCCGCCTGTTCGTAACCGCTGACAATGGTTTTCACATCGGCATTCGGATGTATCCAGCCTTTGGACGGCGAACGGCGTTTGAATTCGGCGATAATGCCCGAAGTCGAGTTCGCCAAAGCCTGTTTGAACGAAACTGTTTGATGTCCGGTTACATCCAAAAAGTCTTTTAAATACGCCAGGGGCATTTCTTCCTTTTGGCGAACCACTTCCAAGCGTTTATTATCGCAAATTTTTTCGAGAATGTTCATTTATTATCTTATTTCGTACTGCAAAGGTATGATTTTTTTGTTAGGAATAGATTCTCTATAATCACATAAACCAAAATTTTATCATTATTTCTTTATTCATATTGGGAAAATTACTATCTTTGCAAGGCATATCAATCATAAAAATAATGTATAGTTATGGAGACGGCCGAAATTATGTATAAAATAAATCGTATGCCGAGAAGGCAAAGGATGTTTATTGCCGAACGTATAATCCACTCTGTTCGGTCAGAGGAGCAAAACACACTACTCAAAAAAGCCGTAGCTTGTTTATATGACGATTATCGCACAGACAAGGAATTAACTGCCTTTACTCAACTTGATTTTGAAAATTTTTATGAAACAAGGTGAAATTTGGTTGATAAATCTTGATCCGACGGTTGGTGCAGAGATGAAAAAAACACGTCCTGCGCTTATCATCAACAATGATACCATAGGTAAATTGCCTCTAAAGATTATCGTACCGGTTACCGATTGGAAAGACCGATACGAAATAGCTCCATGGATGATAAAAATAATCCCCAATCTACGGAATGGTCTTGTAAAAGAATCTTCGATTGATTGTTTTCAAATCAGGTCGGTAGCTGAAGAACGTTTAATAAAATGTTTGGGACGTATTACGAGGAATGAAATCCTCCAAGTGCAAGAAGGAATTACTAAAGTAATAGGGTATCAATAAGAAAAAAAATGATTATCAGACCGGTTACTCCAGCACAATTGCCCGAAATATTGGCCATTTTCAATGAAGCCATCGCCCATACAACCGCTTTGTACGACTACGAACCGCGTACACTTGAAAAGGTGAAGCAATGGTACGAGGCGCACATACAAAACGATTTGCCGGTTATCGGCGCTTTCGATGAGGCCGGTACATTGCTGGGATTTGCTACTTATGGCCCTTTTCGTCCGCACGAAGGTTATAAATTTACTGCTGAACATTCGGTCTATGTACGTACCGATGCACGTGGGCGCGGAATTGGAAAAACGCTGCTTACGGCCTTGATAGCAGAAGCCCGAAAACGGCCGGTACACTCGCTGATAGGCGTCATTGATGCCGACAACACCGTCAGTATTCGTCTTCACGAAAAACTGGGTTTTAGCTTTTGCGGCAAAATTCCGCAGTCGGGCTTCAAATTCGGACGTTGGCTGGATGTAGTGTTTTATCAGCTTCTTTTTCCATTGGACTAATCATCTGTCCATCCATTCTTTAAATGCGGCGACTCGTTCCCGGCTTACGATGATGTCCTCTATTTCATCCCGGTTCGTAAGCCTGATTTTCAACCGGTTGGATGAATAGGCGATGATATCCCGGATGGCGGAAAAATGGACGATGAAATCCCGGTTGACTCTGAAAAATAATTTTTGATCAACCAATTGCTCAATTTTATCCAACGAATAATCAACCGGATAGCTTTTTCCTGTATCTGTCAGCATGAAATTGCACCGTTCGCTGATGTAAAAACACCGGATATTGGAGGTGAGTATCGACCGGTAATGTTCGCCGGTTTTAATCAGAAACCGCTCTTTTGTCTGGGGTTGTAATTGTTTAATAATAGATTCAAATTTTGCATCATCCGTTTGCGGTTTGTGAAAAGCCTTAAATTTATCCAGGGCATTTTTCAGTTCTTCCGGAACGATGGGTTTTAGCAGATAATCCACACTGTTCACTTTGAAGGCTTTCAAGGTGTATTCATCGTAAGCGGTGGTGAAAATGACCGGCGTTTTTATTTTGACCTTTTCAAAAATTTCAAAACAAATACCGTCTTCGAGCTGAATATCCATGAATATCAGTTCGGGAGCTGGATTCCGGAGCAACCAATTGACGGTTTGCTCGACGGATTTCAGCACCTCTACGATTTCAATGCTTGAATCCAGCTCTTCCAATAAGCGGATGAGTTTTTGAGAGGCCGGACGCTCGTCTTCTATAATTAATACTCTCATTTTCAAATGCTAACAATAGGTAATTTAACTAAAAACAGGTTATTCTCCTGACTCACAATTAGCTCTTTGCCTGTAATCAATTTTATCCGCTCGCTTAGATTGGTTAATCCGGTTCCGAACGAATTGTCCAAAATATTTTTTCGTTGCAGGGTATTAGAAACAATAACCTCTTCCAACTCCTTGTAAACGTGAATTTCCAAGGGATTTTCTTCGGATGCCGCATTGTGTTTCAATGCATTTTCAACCAATATTTGCAAAGATACCGGTATTATTTTAAATTTGTCCGCATTAGGAAAATCAATGTCTAATCGTATTTTGTCGTCAGCGCGTTCTTTTTGCAAGTCAAAATATTGATTTACAAACGCTAATTCTTCATTCAAGGGAATCAAATCGGTATCTTCGTTATCTAAAATATAGCGGTAAATTCCCGACAGTTTTTGGATGTAATGATCCGCTTTCTTCGTATCGGCGTATATTATTTCGGAAAGCGTATTCAGACTGTTAAACAGGAAATGCGGATTGACCTGTGTTTTCAGATTTTTATATTTGTATTTCAAATTTTCTTCCCGCAATTGTTGTTCCCGTTCAATCGCCTGCCGCCAAATTACATAGAAAACGAAAGCAGACATCAATAAAATCCAAATAGAGAATGATTTGATGGCTCCGGGAAATTCTACTTGAAACAGAAATTTAAGATAGTGAGTTGTGTCTAATCCGCTTATCAAATGATACGCGTAATCTACTATGCTAAGTATGGAAAGCGAAATCACTAAGGCGATAAGAACAAAGGAGATAAAAGAGGGAATGATTTTCTTTTTTAATTGTGTTACCGGTTGGGTTGAACCCTTTCTAAGTATATTAAAAGCGATACTTCCCAGAATCAGGACGTTGAGTAAGGCGTTTATCCCGAACAGCACCGTTGATGCCTGAAACGGATTTCCGGTCACCCACCACTTATAAAGCATGGCGTACATTGCGCTGAATAGCAAGGCTGCGACAAAAGCTATTATTATTTTTTTATTCTTTTTCATCGTCTGCAAAATTAATGATTATTTTACTTTATTGAAAACAATTTCCCTTTGCATATCAGTTAATTTGGGACCCTTAAAAACCACATCTTCAACCATTATGGCATATTCCACCTGCTTGTCTTCCAAGGATATCCACATTTCTCCGTAGAATAAAGAACGTCCTTTGATTGGTATCTCGTTATCGCTATTTGTAAAAGGATTAAAAAAAGATTCAAATTTTACGATGGCGCAGATTTCATTATTGTGTTTCGTTATAGCAGACCACACAAATTTTTGGTATGTGCTTATGAATGTTAATCCGTGTTCATACTGTATATCGAAATTATTCAAAAAATTAGGCATAAAATCCTTTTTATATTCCAAACTATCAAATAGATGCCATCCTTGTTCTATCATCTGAACTTCATCCATCACAAGCATCCTTGCTAAATATTTTTGTTCCAATGGAATATCTTTGTAAAACTCTTCCTTTAAAAAATCGGTTGAAGCATTGTATGGCGGTTTATAGGAAAAATGGTTCAATGCCGGTAAGTCGATTCCTTCAAATTGTGTTTGCTGAAAATCATCGATTTGAGCTAAACTGGCATTTTCCCATTTCACGGAATCATTATTTATGCCGACATAAAACGTCGCTTTAAGTACGTTGCAATTGATTTTCGTTCCTTCCACAACATCTAAATTTCGCCATTTCATAGTAACATCATACTCTTGAATTTCAGCTGTTTTAACTTTAATATCACTCGATTTGAGGGCGATGTATTTTTCGAAATCATTGCCCTGTGCAGATACGCCATTTGTAATCAAAACAAATGCCGGAATTAAATAATTTAGCGTTTTCATATAATTTCTTTGCTTTTAATTAATAATGGTGCAAAGTAAGCGGATGAAAACGATATAGCTAAATCAAAGTTGCTGAGTTGTTGTTTTTTATTGCAGAATTGTCAAATACAAAGAAACAGTCACTCTATACAAAAATTATTTTTTATTTGTTCTATCTTAAATTGCCGGTTGATTGAATAGGTCGGGTCAGACATTTCTACACTTTCGTACATTGCCAAGCATTTTTTATTTAATAGATTCCTTTCCTCATGGCTACTGTTGTCTGCAATAATGAAAAATATATCCGCAAGTCTTTCTAAGTTTTCGTTGCTGAATTTATTTTCTGCTATAAGCAAATTTATCAAATCATTTGTGTCGAGTGCGGTTAGTGCATTAATATCCAATCCTAAGTCTTCACTAAATGCTTGATCTGTGATTTCAATAGCACTACTTTGTTCTTGATTTTTTAGATTAAGTAATTTTGCGAGCAATTTTCCCAAAACTTGTCCAAATAGTTCTGCCTGTCTCAATAAATAATCCCTTTGTTCCATAATATGATTATCTTAATACTGTTTTAAAATTTATTATGTCGCTATCAACCCATTTGAAAGCAGAACGAGTAAGTTGGTGAGCGTTAGTGGCTAATTACTTAAATAATTCTGTCAACCAAGTGACAAATTTTTGACAAGTATCATTATCGGTGGAAAGGACTTTATTTGTAATACTTTGCCCAAATGGTTTCCCCGGTTCTTCTTGCCACGCCAGCCAAGTGTGAATTTTGGCTTTTGATTTATGAGGTCTGTATTTGTCTAATCCTTTATTTTCAATATTTTGCAAAGTTTCGGTGGCAATAGGCATTAAATTATCCTCTTGGGGTACTAAAAACGAAATAAAATCTTCCAATATTCCGTTAAGATTGTTGTTTGGCATAATCCATACGCCGATTTTTTGTTCGCCATTGTCGAAAATTAGCCCTTCTTTTGGTAATGTTGTAGGAATGTTGAAATTGTTATTAATCAAAATCTTACTAACTGACGTCCAGCGCGATTGTAAGTTTGTATCTGCATCAATTACAATTCCAAAAACTTCAGATTTTTTAATTGAACATTCAACTTTAAATCTATTAAATAATTTATCAATTCCATCACAATCAACCACATCAAAAACTTTGGGGACATTAAACTCTTTGCATAAAGCCCAAACAACGTGTTGGTCGTCATTCCCTTCAACCAAAAGTTTTTTATTGAATTCTTCTATTTTGTTCATCTTACATCAATAAATTGTTCGGTTGCTATTTTAAGTATGTCTGCTTCAACTTCAACGGCTTTTATTTCTCCGTTTTTATTATCCAAACGAATAAGTATTCCAGAAACGTTGCTATTTTCTTCGTTTAGAACTTTTGAAAAACTGTTAATACAATCGTTGCTGTGAGTTGTTGCAAACACTTGAATATTAAGGTCTTTTGCTAATTTGAAAATGATTTTCCACAATTGTTCCTGTGTAGTATAATGCAATCCATTTTCAAATTCGTCAATCAGTAAAAATCCGTTTTCGCAATTTACAGCAGCGAGAATTATGGTTAAAATACGGTTTATGCCATCTCCCATTGATTGAAGAGGAATAGTATCTGAAACATTTGATAATTTGATAACAGGCTTTCTTTTTACAGATTTTTCTTCATTGATAAATGCAATTCTTTCCGTTCCGGGTTCTATAATTTTGAGGGCATTAATAATATAGTTTTCCCGTTCTGTCAAGACTATTTTATCAAATAAAACAGCACCAATTGAATTATTAATTTCACTAGATGTTACCAATTGAAAATTATCAGATTTAACTTTAGGGTCTTTATAAAAATATGCAGGTTCATCAATAGTATAAATTTTGCTCTCACTATTATTTTTAAAATAAATTCTTAATGTCTCATCTTTTTCATATTTCATAGAATGAACATAATTTCTGTTGGCAATTTCTGAAATAATTATTTCTTCATCTTTTGTAAAATCATATTTTCTATCGTTGAAAAACGAAGTAAATGATAACATCTTTTTGTTTTTTATATTTGGATCATCCTCAAGGAGTTCTCCTCTTCTTTTCAAAATAGCAAGTAAGTTTTCAATATCTCCTTTACTCGCATAAATAGCAATAGCCTCTAAAATAGTTGACTTACCGGTATTGTTTTTCCCCGTAATCAAATTTATTTGGTCAACAGAATCAATCTGAAGTTCTTTCAGATTTCTGTAATTCTTTATGTATAACGAATTTAACATAGAAAATCCTATTTTATTGTTTTCACAAAGATACAATAAAGTTTTTTAGATACAAATGGATTGAATAGGTATTCTTTCTTGTTGATAATCTTGAACGTATCGGTTAGCGAGATTTCATCGTAACCATCCAAACGGTGCACTATCGAAAAATCATTTCCGCTTTCCTGGTAAATGTAATTACCGAAAAAATAATACTCATGATACAGAACATTACAAATAACTATGCCGTTGCCATTCACTTATCTGCTTATTGAGTTGAGGTTGAAAATTTATACTATGTTTATACAGTCAATTCAGTTAATATTGCTTATTTTTGCAAAAACATTTGATTTTGCAGGGCAGATAAGGCAATACGATAACAAAGAATTTTTACAAATAAAAGACAGATTCTGATGAAACAGGAAAAATTTTCGTTGAAAAAGAGATTCATGAGTTTTAAGTACGCTTTTAATGGATTGAAAATATTGATCTGGGAAGAACAGAATGCTTGGATTCATATCTTTGTGACACTCTGCGTATTGATAGCCGGATTTGTATTGAAAATCTCGATTTACGAATGGATTGCCGTGATTTTTTGTATTGGCTTGGTGATAGCATTGGAAATGCTTAACTCTGCCATGGAGAATATGGCCGACTTTGTTTCGCCGGAAAAACATGTCCTGATTAAAAAAATCAAGGATTTATCGGCAGGCGCCGTATTGGTTGGCGCTATTGTATCTGCCATCATCGGATTGATCATTTTTTTACCTAAAATAATAGCATTGTGCTGAAAATCGTTTAATATGTAGCGAGAAATATCAGGAAAATAATTGTTTTAGACAAAAAAAGCGCCCCATTGCTGAGGCGCTTTTTTATAGATAATTCAATCTCAATTATTTAACTAATACTTTATATACATTGGTCTTTCCTTGCGATTGTATATTGACAATATATGCGCCCGGATTCAAATCAACAATCAGGTTGTCGGAAGCTACACGATGGGTAGCAATCGATTGTCCGGTCACATTGTAGATAGTTACCGAAGAACCTGCCGGATAAGCGCTAACAAATAATCTTCCGTCAGCAGCATAGACTTTTCCGGTGGCAATATCCTGGATACCAACAGACAGAACAGTAATATCTACTGTTTTCGTGTTGTTTGTGTAATCACTTTCGAGGATATTTTTAGTATCATTTACTTCGGCTTTCAAAGCAAATGCACCTGCTTTAGCTACCCAGAAAGCTTTACCGCTATCAAGGCAATGTAGCCCACATCTGGTATTTGGATGATCTTCGTCTTTATGAAAATAATGCGAAAGATGCGTTGGTTACAGCTATTACCTCGCCTGTCAGCGGCGGCGGTTTAGGAAGTGAAGAAACCGTTACGGTAAAAGTGAAGAACCCGGGCGGGCAAACACTTGCCAATATTCCGGTAAAATATGATGTGAACGGCGCCACAGTAGGCAACGAAATCATTGCGGCAACGATTAAACCTTTGAAAGAAATAACTTATACGTTCACCACCAAAGTAGATCTTTCGGATGCAAAGACCTATACGATCAAAGCTTATACTGCTTTAGACGGAGATACGAACACGGCAAACGATGCAAGCACTGCTTATGTCACCAATAGCGGTCCGTGTGAAGTCACGACATTGCCGTATGAGGAAGGTTTTGAAAAGACGGACGAGTTGGGTATCGATGATTTTGTATGCTGGACTTCGTATGATAAAGACTCTCCATTCGATTCTTATTCTCCGAAATGGAAAACAGGTCCGCTCTTTAAAGCATACGCGGGAACGCTTTATCCTCATGGCGGAAACGTATTGGCTTATCATGAAGATGCTCCTACCGGACAAGACGGTTACTTGGTTTCGCCCAAAATAAGCATTCCGTCAACCGGTGTGTATGGTTTGTCTTTCTGGTCGTTTAACATTTATCCGGGCTACTATGACTACGGTAAAAACAGTGTTTTGATTTCCACCGGCAGTTCCGATCCGTCGAGCAAAGATTTCGTGGAAGTATGGTCGCCTCGACCGGTTGAGGATGAATGGGAGAATACGTCTGTGAATCTGGCGGATTATGCCGGGAAAGATATTTATATTGCTTTCCGTTATCAGGGAACAGATGCGCATGCCTGGGTGATTGATGATATTCGTATCGACCAGCTGCCGGATCATGATGCCGGAGTAACCCGGATTTTATCTCCTTTGGAAGGCGGCGCTAAGGAAGCTCCGGTATCCGTGGAAGTAACTAATTTCGGTGCAGCTACGATTACCTCACTCAAAGCTGTATACAAAGTGAATGATCAAACTAAAGTGACAGAAACGTTTACTACTAATATTAAATCCGGAAAAACGGCTACGCTTACATTTAAAACAAAAGCAGATGTATCCGCTTATAGTCATTATACAATAGAAGTTTATACACTGTTGAATGAGGATGCGGATGCAAGTAATGACAGCCGATCCCTATCATTTGGATACAGGGAAAATATCCCCTTATACGGATACCGGACCTATTTTGATGGTATGACAGGCTTGCCGGATTTGGGACCTGTGTCTTTTACGGTAAATGACCCAACCAATATCAATGCGAATATCAGCGTCTTTAATGTTGGTCAAGATGTTGTAGCCGGTGAATATTATGATGGGAAAATCTATTTATATACAAAAACAGACAAAAATTTCATTACGCTTACAAGTGATTGGCAGGAAATATCTCGCGTAGCTGTTAGCTCCAGGGCAGATGATATGGCTTATGACTATTCCACTCACACCATGTATGCCATTACGAATACAAGCTCCACGAGTACGGTTACTGTTTCTGAATTAAATACGGTTGATCTTGTTACAGGCGTTCTGAATAGGGTTACCACTTTTGATAAGCATTTCTTTACACTGGCCTGTGATTTAAGCGGCAACTTGTATGCGATAGACGCAGCCGGTAATTTATGTACCATAGATAAGCAAACCTACGCTGTTGCTATTCTCGGATATACAGGAGTCCTTCCGTTCGCTACTCAATCTATGGCGTTCGATCATACGACCGGAGCATTATATTGGGCATCGTTCGATGACTATTATGATGGCAGATTGATTGATGTGGATATTGTCCATCCGGGTGCATCCATTGTTTTGGGTAATATAGGCGGTAATTATTCACAAATTTCAGCCTTATTCTCTCCTTATCCAAGAGATAGAGTGAATATTGTCAATCCGTCCTTAAACGATCTTGCGATTGTGGTGTATCCGAATCCGGCGAAAGAGTTTGTCACTATTTCTGCGGTACCGGAAGGAGCAATTGTCAGCGTATTGGATTTGTCGGGACGTGTGCTGCAAAGCCGGCAGGCAGAGAGCGATCAGGTTACATTGAATTTGAATTTGAAAAGCGGCGTTTACTTTATTCAGGTAAGGAACAAGGATTCGCAAGTAATAAAAAAACTAATCGTTCAATAACTCTCGAAATGACGTTGCTATTTCTGCAAATAATGACAAAAGCCGATTAACGTTTAGCAGCAGATTCCTCGCCTACGGCTACCAATGACGGCCAGTGTTTTTATAATTAGGAGGGGAAGGGGCGGGCGAAGCCGCCCTAACCTTTCCCTCTCTCTTGTTTTCTCCCAAAGGGCAGCGTCCTGTCGAGCGACGCGAAGCGGAGTCGAGACATCTGATGAAAATTTATACGCTGTTTATACTGTGAAAGAGAAACTCAATTAAAAAAATGAAGTAGAATAAAAATCGAATTCGCCCCTACTATGCTGAAAAAAAATTAAAGTTAAAATTTCCAAAAAACAGGTTAAAAAATGGTTAATTATTTTTTTCAGGTGCTATGAAAAATAATTAGCCAACCTATACAAAGCAAAATCTTTATCCTTGATTCCATAGTTGGAAGAAACAAATCGTTGGATTTTGCCATTTAACCTTTCCGCTTTAGCGTTAGTCAAGCCGGAGATGAAAAAGTTGATGATGTTTTCTT
>BNYG01000015.1 GCA_026000155.1 Bacteroidia bacterium
TTCATACAACAAAGGTAATAAGACTAATCCTTTCCTGATAAGATCCAGTGCTAATTATCCGTCTCGCCTGACCTTTTTAAGATAAATTTCCGAATTCTTATCTTCTGACTGCAAACTTAGAGCTTTTTTTATGTGCGTGTGAGATTGGACGAAAAGAAGAAAATATATTCACAAATTAAAAAATGATTTATGAAAAAGACATTAGTTTTATTGATAATTGCCGTATTCGGCATTGTTTCTGTAAATGCAAAGAATGAGGCGGAAAGCGCTATTACGGTTCAAACCTATTTGAATTATAATTATTCAAATAAAATGTACAACGGTTTATCGCTCTCTTGTTTGGATTCAAAATCTCCTTTTACTATAGAAGTATATACAGACCCAAAACAGACTCAAACAAAAGTAAAAGTATCTTTGTATATACCTAAAAAAGCGTTTACCGATCAGTTTGGAGATAATTTGGACTGTAGGTTGAAGTACTTCCGTGCAAATGAATATAAATATTATACTCCGGAATTGACGGACCTTGAAAAAATCAAGGAATTTCCGATTATGGATATTCCAAAAGAATGGTCGGACGAATACAGTTTTTTTCGTGGATATATTGAAATACCTTGGAACGGCATGACAGATCCGGCTTTTACCAATGGAAAAAGTTGCCCTGTGTTTGACCAAGTATATGTTATTGTTGAAGATGCTCAGTCCGGTGCTGTATTAAATGAACGAATATCCGGTAATTTTATAAATCGTTATGATGGTAAATATGGATTTGTTTACACCGCAAAACAAAATTCGGTAGTTTGTGACATTTATTTTATGAGTGAATTCCCTGTTAAAAAAGCAGTCCCATTTATTGGATTTGGTTGTAACTTCAGAAATTTAGATGTCTCTGCTCTAAATGAAGGAATTGAAGCAGCTGTGCAAACTTATGATAGGGATCCGTATAATAACTATTTACTTTCCTATCAATTATTTGATAACCTATCTACGGATGAAAACGGCATTTACCATTTATCTTGGGAGATAAAAAATTTGCAGGGTAAATTTCTTGATATTGATGATTATTCCTTAGGAGGTACTATTGGTCTTATAATTGAAGGAGAGGAGCAAGAAACGCTAAACTGGGGAATGAATAAAGAATGGGGGTCTCTTGGCTATGACTACTTCGACTACGAACCTGTTAACTTCGACATGGGTGTTCCTCCACGCCCATTGAATCCAGATGAAGTCGTTAATTATCCGGAGTTTGAAATTGATAATGGCGTATTGTTACACTATTACGGCACCGGAGGTAATGTGGTAATACCAAATTCAGTAACCAAAATCAATGATTATGCTTTTTATAAATGTAATAGCTTGAAATCCGTTACTATTCCTGCTGGGGTAACAAGCATCGGAAAATATGCATTTGAAAAATGCGATAACTTAACTTCCGTTGTTATTCCAAGCACTGTAACACGAATTGGAAGCAATGCTTTTGTAAGTTGTAGTAACTTAATATCCGTTACAATTCCCAATGGAGTAACAAGAATTGAAGATCGTACTTTTACCGATTGTTATAGCTTAACATCCGTTTCCATCCCTAACACCGTAACACGTATTGGGAAAGACGCTTTTTCCAGCTGTGGTTTCTCCTCAATTACCATTCCTAACAGCGTAAAAAGTATTGGTAATGGCGCTTTTTATGGTTGTTATCTTCAGTCAATTACAATACCAAATAGCGTGAAAAGCATTGGAAGTAATGCTTTTGGTGGTTATTATACCTCGATTACAATACCCAATAGTGTAATAAGTATTGGAGAAGGAGCTTTCTGTAGCAGTACGTTGAAAACGATAGTATTGGAAGAAGGCAATCAATTCTACACAGTTGAAGATGGTATATTGTTTGATCAAGCAAAGACAGTATTGATGCAATGTCCGGCAGGTTTAAATAAAACGACATCTACAATTCCAAATACTGTAAAACGGATTGGAAGCAAAGCTTTCGCACTCTGTGATGCGCTGAAATCTATCATAATTCCTAATAGTGTGACAAGCATCGGAGATAATGCGTTTAGTGATTGTGATAACTTAACTTCCGTTGTGCTTTCTAATAGTGTAACAAGTATTGAGAGAGCTGCTTTTTATAGATGTATAAATTTAACATCCATTATTATTCCAAATAGCGTAACAGGTCTGGGAGATGGAAGTTTTACTGCATGTGAAAAATTAAAAACGATGGAAGTCCAATGGAGTACGCCTTTGTATGTATGGAGTTTATTTTGGGATCCACGTGAGTTAAGTGATATAAAATTAATTGTTCCTAAAGGGACAAAGTCGCTTTACCAAGTAGCTCAATATTGGGAATATTTCGAGATTGTAGAAGGTGACTATACCGGAATAAGTCCGGTTAATACTTCTCTTACCTCTGTTCATGTATCGAATAATGTTCTTTCCGTAAATAGTGCAGTTGCAGAAACAATTTCCGTTTATTCGCTATTAGGCAACCGTTTGCTTTCCGGCGAAAAACCGGCAGGAGAAATAAACATTCCGATTGAGCGAATACAGGATAAGGTGTTGATTGTAAAAGGAAGTTCCGGTTGGGTAAAAAAACTTATAAACTCGCAATGACATAAATAAAAATTGCAAAGGCGCAAAGCCCGCAAAGTTTCCCCTTTGCGACCTTCGCGCCTTTGCGATTAAAAATTACCCAATCAATCCTGCAACAGCAGTTCCAAAATCGTTACCGCAGCCGTAGTCACCGGCGAGCCCGGCCCAAATATCGCCGCAACACCAGCTTTATACAAGAAATCATAATCCTGCGCCGGAATTACCCCGCCTGCAATGACTAAAATATCTTCACGACCCAATTTCTTCAGTTCGGCAATGACTTGCGGAACCAAGGTCTTGTGTCCTGCTGCCAAAGAAGAAACACCCAAAACATGTACGTCATTTTCAACGGCTTGACGGGCGGCTTCTTCCGGAGTCTGGAACAGCGGTCCCATGTCCACGTCGAATCCACAGTCGGCATAGCCGGTGGCTACTACTTTCGCACCGCGGTCGTGACCGTCCTGACCCATTTTGGCGATCATGATACGCGGTTGACGACCTTCTTTTTTGGCAAATTGCTCTGCCAGTTCCGTTGCCTTTTGGAAAGCGGAATCTCCTTTTGTTTCTGCTGAATACACGCCTGATATGGTTCTAATGATTGCTTTATAACGTCCTGCTACTGCTTCACAGGCATCGGAAATTTCGCCCAAAGTAGCGCGTAAATGAGCCGCTTCAACGGCTAATTCCAACAAGTTGCCTTTGCCTGTTTTGGCCGCTTCGGTGATGGCTTCCAACGCTTTTTGCACGGCAGCATTGTCGCGTTTGGCTTTCAGGGCATTCAAACGTTCCACTTGTTGCAGGCGAACCGCGGTATTATCGACTTCCAAAATGTCAATCGGGGCTTCTTTTTCCAAACGGTATTTGTTGATACCGATAATCGTTTGATTGCCGGAGTCGATACGCGCTTGTGTCCGTGCAGCAGCTTCTTCAATACGCATTTTCGGAAGACCGGTTTCGATGGCTTTTGTCATGCCGCCCAATTCCTGTACTTCCTGAATCAACGCCCAGGCTTTTTCAGCCAGTTCTTGTGTCAGTTTTTCTACATAATACGAACCGGCCCAGGGGTCGATTTCTTTCGTGATGTAGGTTTCTTCCTGAATATAAATCTGCGTGTTGCGGGCAATACGAGCGGAGAAATCGGTCGGAAGCGCGATGGCTTCGTCCAAAGCGTTGGTATGCAGCGATTGCGTGTGTCCCAAAGCAGCCGACATGGCCTCAATACAAGTACGTCCTACGTTGTTGAAGGGGTCTTGTTCGGTCAGCGACCAACCCGATGTCTGGCAGTGCGTACGCAAAGCCAAGGATTTCGGATTTTTAGCGCCAAAACTTTTCAGGATTTTCGCCCACAACAAACGACCGGCACGCAGCTTGGCAATTTCCATGAAGTGATTCATGCCGATGCCCCAGAAGAAGGACAAACGCGGAGCAAATGCATCCACATCCATGCCGGCATCAATACCTGCTTTCAAGTATTCCATACCATCTGCCAGTGTATAAGCCAATTCGATATCGGCGGTGGCGCCTGCTTCTTGAATATGGTAGCCCGAAATAGAAATCGAGTTGAATTTCGGCATTTTTTGTGAAGTATATTCGAAAATGTCGGCGATAATTCTCATCGAGAATGCGGGCGGATAAATATAGGTGTTGCGCACCATAAATTCTTTCAGGATATCATTCTGAATCGTTCCCGTCAATTCTTCCAAGGTAGCGCCCTGTTCCAATCCGGCATTGATATAAAAAGCCAAAATCGGCAATACAGCGCCGTTCATGGTCATGGAAACGGACATATCTTTCAAGGGAATTCCGTCGAACAACACTTTCATGTCTTCGAGCGAGCAGATGCTCACACCGGCTTTACCCACATCGCCCACTACCCGTGGATGGTCGGCATCGTAACCGCGGTGGGTTGCCAAGTCGAAGGCTACGGAAAGTCCTTTTTGTCCGGAAGCTAAATTCCTGCGATAGAAAGCATTGGATTCTTCTGCGGTAGAAAAACCGGCGTATTGGCGAATGGTCCAGGGACGCATGGCGTACATGCCGGAATAGGGGCCTCTCAAGAAAGGAGGAATACCGGAAGCATAATTCAAATGCTCCATATCTTCCAAATCGGCTTTGGTGTAAGCCGTTTTTACTTCAATGTGTTCGGGAGTTTTCCATGTTTCGCCGGTGGCGTTGGTTTTTTCCCATTGAGCAGGATCTGTTGTTGTAAATCCTGCTGTTTCTATGTTTATGTTTTTGAAATCTACTTTCATATTTTTTTACTTTTTGACCTTTTTATCTTTTTACCTGTCATTGCGGGCTTGACCCGCAATCCCATGATGTCCGTTAAACACCTTTTCCTGTTTTTAATCGAATAATGATTAACGATTGGCAGGGGATTGCGGGTCAAGCCCGCAATGACAGTTTTTTTTAATCATTTTATTCCCAATTTTGCATTTAACCCTTGTAAAGTTTCCAACACATTGCTGCGTACATTGATAAAGTTTGTAATTCCCTGCGCCTTTAATTCTTCCATTGAAGCGGGAGCGCCTGCCACAATCAGGATTTCTTTGTCCCCAATCAATTGGTGTGCTTCGGGTGCAAACGTTGCATATTCGTCGTCGCTTGAGCAAAGAACGATGATGTCTGCTTTTGCTTTCCGAGCAGCTTCTACACCTTGTGCAACCGTTTCAAATCCGAGATTGTCGATGACTTTATAACCGGCACAGGCCAGAAAATTAGACGAGAATTGAGAACGAGCCAAACGCATCGCCAAATGACCAATCGTCAACATGAAGGCTTTCACTTCTTTTCCCGATTTTTCTGTTGTCAAACGTAGGGCTTCGAATTCACCGGACAAACGTTTGGTATTCAAAAGGTTAATCGTATTCGCAGGGGATTGCGGGTCAAGCCCGCAATGACAATGATTATTTGTGCTTTGTTCTTCGATTTTGCTTGTTGCTGTTTCTGTAAAATTAGGAAATTGATTGGTTCCCAACAATATTTCGCGGCGTTGCGCCAATGCTTTGAAGCATTTTTCAGCGCTTGCGTTGACTGCTTTTTGGATTTCACCGGCTTTTACCGATTCATAAAATCCTTTTTCTTCGGCTTCAAGGAAGATTTTCCAGGCTTCTTTCGCAATCGAATCGGTCAGTGTTTCAATATAATAGGAACCGCCGGAAACATCGGCCACTTTATCGAAATGACATTCTTCTTTCAACAATAATTGTTGGTTGCGGGCAATGCGTTCCGAAAATTCATCCGGTGTTTGGAACGATTCGTCAAAAGGAGTCACCAACAACGAATTAACGCCTGCAATACTTGCCGACATGGCTTCCGTTTGGGTACGAAGCAAATTGACGTGTGCATCAAAAACGGTTTGATTGAAAGTGGAAGTTTGTGCGAAAATATTCATTTTACCGGCACAACGGCATTCCTTATCCGGACCTTCGTTCTTGCAATCGTTGTTGCAAGTTGGTTCATAAGCCTTTACAATTTCAGCCCATAACCAGCGAGCCGCACGGAATTTGGCAATTTCCATGAAATAATTGGAACTGATGCCGAAATTGAATTTGATTTTCTTGGCAGCATCCGTCGGGTTAACACCTGCTTCGACCAAACGGCTCAATAATTCATTTCCCCAAGCCAAAGCGTATCCCAATTCTTGTGCGATATACGAACCGGCATTGTTGAACAGGTAAGCATTCACGGCCAGCACTTTAAAGGCACGAAGTTCAGATGCAGCAGCGATAGCGTCCGTCATTATTTGAATCCATTCTTCTTTTACGTGTCCTTTTCTTAAAATGATACCGACAAAATCAACATTGATTGAACCTTGTATTTTCGTTAAATCGTAGTTTTTTGCTTTGAAATAATCAACCAGAATTTGAATCAGTTTTACCGATTGCATGTTGCAGGTGGTGAAATTCAATTCGATATGTTCCGGCAAAATGCCTTCCAATAAAATTGAAATATTCTCCTTGCTGATTTCTTCGCTTGGAATTTTAAAACCTAATGAGGTGACCCCTTTGTTCAGGATATCCAAGGCTTTTTTATTGGCTTCGGCAAAATCAGTCACTGCAATGTCTTGGCGTACAAACCAATCATTGTCTTTTTTCGTTCCGCGAACATAGGGAAATTCCCCCGGAAGGGAATCGGCAATTTTCAGACTTTCAATGTCTTCTTCACGGTAAAACGGTTTAACATTGAACCCTTCGTTTGTCTTCCAAACGAGCTTTTTCTCGAAATCGGCGCCTTTCAAATCAGCTACGATTTTTTCCATCCATTTTTCAGTCGAAACGGAAGGAAATTCCGGGAAAAGTTTTTCTTTAGTATTACTCATATCTTAAAAAATTTAAACTTGTGTCAAAAATATAGCGGTAATGGTCAGTCCTTTGAATTGGACGTGCAAAATTACAATAAATTGTTTATTTAGAAGCGATACTTTGCATAGATTTTTTATTTTTCTGATTTTTTTTCGTAATTTTGTTTCAATAAACTGAATGAATTTACGTATGAACTCTGTAAATAAAAAGAAAACAATCATTTCTGTCCTGATTTTTTTAGTTCCTTTGATTCTCGTTATAGGAATAGGAATCTATAAATATCAGCAAAAGGAACAACCGGCAGAAGAAACTGTTTTGCCGCCCATAGAAAACAACAATGTTGAACATAAACCGGCCAAGAGTAAAAATGAGATAGAAAAGCCGGTCGTTGAAGCTATTCCCATACTCAATCCCGACTCTTCCTTGGAAGAAACGGAAACGAACGAAACGGAAGTGGAAGCGGATAAGATGGAGGAGCTTGAAAAAGAGCTGGAGATTGCTCCTGTCGTGAAAAAAGAATTGGGGCAGGTCTATATTCCGATGACCAAATCGTTGTTTATTTCATCGAATGTATCCATCGAATCGTTCCAATCCCGTTTGGATCAAAAAGACAACCGGGCGCATGGAAAACTGTATTATCAAGGGGAAAATGGCCGGTTGGAAAGTTATCTTTCCGTCGATTCCAATGGCTTATTGCATGAATATTTAGTGGGTTACGATCCGGTAGGCAATCCGGTTGAAACGATTGAAATCGGTTTATTGCATTTGGAAAAAGCCCCTGATAAAAAATATGCCACCTTATCGGTCGATCGTTTATCCATCTTTGAGATCTTCACCTCCAAAACGTCCGGTAAAAAAGAAGAGCGAGTAACGGAATATTCCATTACTCCCCAACTGCGGTTTCATAAAGGCAAAACGTTTACGAAAATACTTTAAATATGAAGCGGTTATCAATCCCTTCATTGGTAGAAGGAGCCGTAAAACTGATTTACAGAAGTATCTTCAAACAAGTGCATTATTAGATTTCAAATTTCTTTCCGCAACCGGGCGATCGGAATATTCAGTTGTTCGCGGTATTTGGCTATCGTCCGGCGGGCTATATCGTAGCCTTTTTTCTTTAATTCGCCTACCAAAGCGTCATCGGTCATCGGTTTGGTTTTGTCTTCCGTATCAATACAGGATTTCAAGAGGGATTTAATTTCCCGGGTCGATACTTCTTCCCCTTCGTCATTGGTCATGGATTCGGAAAAGAAGAATTTCAAGGGATAAACGCCCCAGTTAGTCTGGACATATTTGCTGTTGCTTACCCTGGAAACCGTGGAAATATCATAACCGCACAATTCGGAAACGTCTTTCAAAATCATGGGTTTCAAAGACGATTCTTCGCCGGTCAGGAAAAAATCGCGCTGTATGTCAATAATGGCAAGCATGGTTTTCCGCAAGGTCGTTTTCCGTTGTTTGATGGCGTCAATAAACCATTTGGCCGAATCGATTTTTTGTTTTACAAAAAAAACGGCTTCTTTCCTGTCGGCATTTTCCTTTCCCTGGCTATGGCTGTAAGCTCTCAGCATTTCGCTGTATTCCCTGCTCACCTGCAATTCGGGCGTACTTTCTTCCTGCAGCATAAAGAACAATTCCCCATTGATTGTTTCTACCACAAAATCGGGTGTAATCTGCGACATTTTGGTGTCCATACTGCTTTCCCACGCACTGCCGGGCTTGGGATTGAGGAGGATAATCTCCTTCATCACATTTTTCAAATCCTCTTCGGAAATGTTTAATCCTTTATTGATTTTGTCGTATTGTTTTTTGGAAAATGCGTCGAAATATTCTTCCAGAATATGTATGGCCAATTCCCGTACCGGCGTTTTTTCTTTCCGCTGCAATTGCAACAATAAACATTCCTGCAAACCGGCCGCTCCTATTCCCGGCGGATCCAACTCGTGTATCAGTTTCAATACATGCTTGATTTCCGGAACCGGAACATTTAAACCGTATTGAAAAGCCAAATCATCGGATAAGGCTTCCGGATCGCGACGCATATAACCGTCATCATCAATATTCCCGATGATGTATTCGCCGACCCGGAATTTTTCTTCCGAAAGATTTTTCAATCGCAACTGCTCTAAAAGGTATTCCTGAAACGATTCGGATTCCGAATAAAATAAATCCCGCGGACTTTTAGAGGTATAATCCTGATGCAATTTGTAACCGGGAATATCATCTTCGGTCAGATAATCTCCCAACGAAATATCTTCATCGGTTCCTGCTTCCTGATTGTCATATTCATTTACAGGTGAATCGCTTTCGGAATCAGAAGGAATATCGGTCACTTCGTCCAATGCCGGGTTTTCTTCCAATTCCTGATTAATCCTGTTTTCTATTTCAAGAGAATTCAATTCCAGCATTTTCACCTGTTGAATCTGTGCAGGCGAAAGTTTCTGTTGTTGTTTGTGTGTTAATTGCTGTTTAATCATTCATTTTTTTCTGAAATCCGAATACAAATATACAAACATTTGTCCACACTTAATCCAAATTTTCCACATATTCTTTCGGCGACATGCCCTGAAATTCTTTAAAAGAACTTGAAAAATGGGATAAAGAAGAGAATCCGACGGCATAAGCGACATCCGAAACGGATAAATTTTTATTCTTCAATAGTTCGGCTGCTTCCGTAAGCCGTATATTCCGGATAAAATCGCGGGAAGACCGGTTCGTCAGTTCCTTCAATTTCCGGTGCAAATGTACGCGGCTCATTCCGACCTCCGAACTCAGCATTTCGACCGTCAAATCCGGATTGCTTATATTTTCATTGATAATTTTCAATATCCGTTCCATCAGACCTTCATTCGCCGATTTGATTTGTATTTTTTCGATCTTTCCGGCGGATTGCGTGTGGAATTTGCCTTTCATCCGTTCGCGGTTGGTCAACAAATTAGCAATCGTCGTTTTCAGGACTTCCGGATGGAAGGGTTTGATCATGAAAACATCCGCTCCGGTTTCCAAACCTTGTATCTGGTCTTCTTCCAATGTTTTAGCCGTTAAGATAATAATCGGGATATGTTCGGTATTGACATTGGATTTAACCTTTTTACTCAAACGGATGCCATCCATTTCCGGCATCATCAGATCCGTAATCATCAAATCCGGTTTTTCTTTTAATACATAATCCAGCCCTTCTTTTCCATTGTATGCCTGATGAATTTTGTACTGTTCTTTCAATTCGTTTTTGATATAATTATTGATCTCCTTATTGTCTTCCACGATCAATACCCGGTATCCGGTTTTGGCTTTATTGGATGTTTTTTCCGGATTTTCTTCTTCCGGCGGGAAGAGTTCCGCTTGCTTTTCGGGCGCTGCTTTTGCCTGTACGGTTTCCAATTCGTCGGGATGCAAATGGGAAGAACCCAAGGGAACCGTCACCGCAAAAATAGCGCCCGAACGGTCGGTTCGTCCGAAAGCACGGATTGTTCCGTGATGCAGTTCCACTAAGGAACGGGTCAGGTGCAAGCCGATTCCGGTTCCGTAATTCGACAACCGGTCTTCCGTTTCCACCTGGTAAAAACGGTCGAAAATCCGTTCCATATCCTCTTCTTTGATCCCGATGCCCGAATCCGCCACCTGGATTTCAAAATCGCTTTCACCGGCAATCAGAAAAACATCTATTTCCCCGTTTTCCGGTGTAAATTTAAAAGCGTTGGACAGGATATTGAACAGTATTTTGTCAAAATTATTAATATCAATCCAGACTTTCAATTCTTTCCTTTCGTGATGAAAAGCAAAGCGGATATTTTTCTTTTTCGCCGAATACTCGAACGATTTCATCACATCTTCCACAAAACCGACCATGTCGGTTTCCCTGGCCCGGAGCCGCATTTGCCCGCGATCGAATTTCCGCATATCCATTAACTGGTTGATTAAACGGAGTATTCGTTGCGCGTTCCGGTGAATCAATAAATAGGATTGTTGTATTTCAGGATTTTTATTCGTATTCATCAATTTTTCCAACGGACCGAGAATCAGCGTCATGGGTGTCCGTATCTCATGGGAAATATTGGTGAAAAATTGCAATTTCGCTTCACTGATCTGCTCGGCATGCTCCATCCGGAGAATTTCGTTCCGGTGTTGAATTTTTGATTTGATATACAGGTAAATCGCATAGATAAAAAACAACAAAAAGCAAGCATAGACCCATTTGATCCAAACCGTCTGATACCAGGAAGGGTGTATCGTGATCCGGATGATTTTCTCCGGTGATTTATTTTCTTTGTCACCGGCATAGAAATGCAATTTATATTTTCCGGGACTTAAGTTGGTATAGGTGATGCGGTTATTTCCCGGCGGATTGACCACCCACCCGGAATCGAAATTTTCCAGACGGTAGTAATAACTGATTCCGTCCGGATTGCTGTATTCCAAAGTAGAAAATTCGATACTGAAAGCATTGTCCTGTGAAGCGATATTGATATCCGGATCATCTAACAAGGGACGGTTGAAAATTTCCCAGCGTCCCGATTTTTGACCGGAGAAAACAGGTTTGCCGGACAAATAAAAATGATTGATAAAGACGTTCAATTCCTGTTTTTTGTCATGAATATCTTGCGGATAAAAAGTGGTAATTCCGTTGATTCCGCCGAAAAAGAGGACGCCGTCGGCTGATTTGAAGGCGGCTCCCCGCGTATATTCCGCCCCTTGCAAACCATCCGAAGTATAATAGTTGGTAAAGCCGTTCCCGGAGGACGAATATTTGGAAATCCCGGAATGGGTGCTCAGCCAGATATTATTTTCGTCATCCTGTTCGATGGCACAGACGATTGTACCGCTCAATCCGTCTTCCGAATCAAAAACACGCATTTCTTTGGTTTGCTTGTTCAGGCTCGCCAAACCGTTTTCCGTTCCAATCCAAAGCAAACCCTCCCGGTCTTCCTTTAAAGCATAAATGACATTGCCCGGCATGCGGGAATTATCCATGGTAAAAGAAGTAAAGGTGTTGTTTCCGGTATCGAAACAGCTTAATCCCTTGTAAGTGCCTATCCACAACAAACCGTTTGAATCACAATATAAATTGTTTATCCAGTTATTCGCCAATTGGGAAGTCGTTCCGTCCTCCAGGTAATGTTTTGTCAAGGTTTGCGAAGCGATATCGAATTGAAACAAACCGTCTCCGTAAGAACCGATCCACAAATTCCCTTTACCGTCTTCTTCCACGCAATACACTTTATTCGGAGGCAGGATGTCGTTTTTAGGCTTATTAAAATAGGTGCAATTTCCGGTTACCGGATCAAATAACGCCAAACCATTCAAATAGGAACCCAACCATAATTGCCCGTTTTTGCTTTCGCGGATACAAAGAATGGTCGCCGGAACCGAATGTTCGTAATGCCTGACCTTCTGTGTCTTTTCATTGAGCGCATACAATCCGTCATTATCCGTTCCGATCCAAAGCATGTCTTTTTTATCCTTGTAAATCGCCATCACACTGTTGGAACCGATGTTGTTACGCTGGAAAGATTTGTAGCCGTAATACTTGAAACCGTTGGAATTGCCGGAAATAAAAAACAAACCCTTTTGAAAAATTCCGGCCCAGATATTTCCGGTTTTATCTTCAATCAAGCAATGCACTTTCGCTTTGGAAAAATCGAAAGGCGTAGAAGCCGGTTCGTACTTTTCCAAGCGGTCTTTCCCGGCGCTATAGATTTTCATTCCCTGTCCGTCCGTGCCCACGTACAACTGTCCGGTACGGCTGAAAAGCAGGGTTTTCACCGGCAAATTGGTATTTCCCGATTCATCCGGAACCGGACTCATTTTACCGGTAACGAGCGAATATTTGACCAATCCTTCGTATAAAGTCCCGATAAATACATTGCCGTCCTTGTCTTCACAGAAAGAAGAAATATTGGTATTCAGTATCGTCAAAATACCGGTGGAAGGATTGACCAACCAGCAAGCATGTTCCGAACCGATCCACAGTTGCCCGCGGGAATCCTCGTAAATCGCCGTCAAAAAAATACTGCTCAACCGGTTATTCAGTTCCGTTTCGGCCAAACAGGCAGTGTCTCCTTTTTTCAGGGAAAACAGGCTTAAACCGGAAGAAGCCAGCCAGATATCCCCGTTTTTCCGTTCAATGATACCGGTGATATGCGGATCGCCTGAACTCCTGACTTTTATTTCCCGGAAACGGTCGGTATTCCGGTCATATTCCATCAAGCCGTTGATGCAACCGACGTAAAAATGACCGGCATTATCTTCAAACAGAGAACGTACATAGTTGTTTTTCAAGGAAGTAGAATCACCGGAAACCGTACGGTAAGTCACAAATTTAGTGCCGTCGAAACGATTCAATCCGTCTTCCGTTGCAATCCAGATATAGCCTTTTTTATCCTGATATACCTGATTAATCAAACTGCTCGACAGTCCTTGTTCCGTCGAATAGAATTTCGTTGTTTGTGCCTGCAAAACCGGAAAACAAACAATTAACAGCGATATGATGTTATATAGTAGTTTCACAAGAGGCAAAGATATGGAAAAAATAGGAAAGCCCTATCAGCTTCTTTGTTTTTTCCAAAATAAAGCTGTACATTTGTTCATTAAATACAAGTAAAGAGAATGGAATATTATCATTTGTCTGAGATTATACACCGGCAAGCGAAAAAATTCGGAGATGAAGAAGCGATCAAAGTCCGAAACGAAGAAACAGGAACTTGGTCGTCTATTTCGTGGAGCGAATTTTCAAAAAAGGTTACAACCGTTGCTGAAGCGCTCTGCCACATAGGCGCCAAACCGCAAGCCAACATCGGAATCTATACGCAAAACCGGGCGGAATGCCTCTTTGTTGATTTCGGCGCTTTTTCCAACCGGGCAGCCATGGTTCCGATGTATGCCACAGCTTCTGTTCCGCAAATTACCTATATGATTAATGAAGCGGAAATCGAAATCCTTTTTGTGGGCGATCAATGGCAATACGATAATGCCTGGCTGGTTTTGCAGGAAAATGCGTGGTTGAAGCGATTGATTATCTTCGATAAAAAGGTGAAATTAGCGGGAAATGATAAGCAATCCGTCTATTTCGATTCTTTCTGTTCCCATAAAAACCGGACTTCGCAAGACATTATTTCCGTAGAGAAACGAATAAAAGCGGCGAAAGACGAAGATACGGCGCACATTATTTATACCTCCGGGACCACCGGCGAACCCAAAGGAGTGGTGTTGACTCATGCCAATTACAAAGCAGTGATGAAAACGCACGATATCCGGTTGGATTATCTGCCGCCACGCTACCTCTCGGTTTGTTTTCTTCCCATGGCGCATGTTTTTGAAAAAGCATGGTCTATCTATTGCCTTCACCGGGGTTGTAGCTTGGCCATTTGTTCCGACCCGAAAGAAATACAAACGTGTATCAAAGAAGTACGTCCGCAAGCCATGTGCAGCGTACCCCGTTTTTGGGAAAAAGTGTATGCCGGAGTGCAGGAAAAGATCGACAGTTCAGGATTTCTCATGCGGGCTTTTTTCCGCAATGCCATCAAAACCGGCCGGAAACATAACCTGGATTATGTCAACAACGGGCAAAAAGCGCCCTGGGGTTTGCGGATGAGATTCAAATTCTATAATAAAATGGTATATACCAAGCTGAAAAAAGTAGTCGGTATTGAAAATGGGGTCATCTTCCCTGCTGCCGGCGCTGTTTTATCGGATAAAATTAATATTTTCCTGCAATCGGTGAATATTCCTTTAATATATGGTTACGGATTGACGGAAACGACGGCAACGGTCAGTTGTTTTCCGCAGGTTGATTTTGAAATCGGAACCGTGGGAAAAGTCATGCCGGACACGGAAGTCCGTATTGGCGAAAACAATGAGATACAAGTCAGAGGCGCAAGCGTCATGAAAGAATATTACAAGAAACCGGCAGCCACGGCAGCCGTATTCACCGAAGACGGATTCTTCCGGACAGGCGACGCCGGCTACCTGACGGAAAAAATGGGGATTGTCCTTACCGAACGGATCAAGGATTTATATAAAACATCGAATGGAAAATACATTGCTCCGCAACAACTGGAAGCGCATTTGATAGCTGATAAATACATAGATTCGGCGATTGTTATCGGAGACCAGCGGAAATACGTTACGGCTTTAATCATTCCCGCCTGGGAAGAATTAAAAGAATATGCCCGGAAAAACCAGATTGCTTTCGACAGCGAAGAGGATTTATGTAACAACCCTAAAATAATCGAATTGTTTGAGCAGCGCATTTCCTCCATGCAAAACGAATTTGCCAATTACGAACAAATCAAACGCTTTGCTTTATTGTCCGAACCGTTTACCATTCAGTCGGGAGAATTGACGGATACCTTAAAAATGAAACGCGCTTTTATTGCAGACAAATATAAAGATATAATAGATAAAATGTATGAATAAAGTTATGAGTACGACAAATCTACAAACAAGAAAATTACATTTAATTGAATATCTTGCTTCTACACAGGATGAACAATTACTATCAAGAATTGAATCGATTTTAGATGAAATAATGACAGGATTTACAACTAAGAAGTTGACAAAAAAGGATTTGGAAGATAGAGCTCTTAAATCTTTAGAAGATATTCGATTAGGAAGAGTTTACACTCAACAAGAGTTGGAAATTAGTTCACTATCATGGTAATATGAATATTATATGGACAGAGTTCGCAAGATTGGAACTTAAACATATTTATGACTATTACAAATGGAAAGTTGGAATATCGTTGGCTAAAAAAATTAAAGCACAAATATTTGAATGCACAAAGCAATTAGAAATATTTCCTAAAGCCGGTACAATAGAAGAAAATTTATTGGACTTAGGCGAATTTCGTTATTTGGTTAAAAACAACTATAAAATAATATATACAACTAAAGAAGATATGATATACATTACGGATGTTTTTGATTGTAGAAGAAATCCTGAAACAATGAAAGACAATGTCCTAAAAAATTTATGATCATGAAAAGAATTGGATTACTCTTAGCACTAATGATGACAGGCGCTGTTTATTGTTCGGCGCAACAACTCCCTTCGGTTCAATTAAAAGATATTAACGGTAAAACAGTTGATACATCCAAATTAAGCAACGACGGCAAACCGTTCGTCATTAGTTTTTTCGCAACCTGGTGCAAACCCTGCTTACGGGAGTTGGAAGCGATTAAAGAAGTCTATGAAGAATGGCAGGAAGAAACCGGAGTCAAACTGTATGCCATTTCAATTGATGACGCCCAAAATACCTTGAAAGTGGGTCCCGAATCCAAGGCCAAAGGATGGGAATATGAAATTTTGTTGGATGCCAACAGTGAATTCCGGCGCGCTTTAGGCGGAAATTTAATTCCTGCTGCTTTTGTAGTGGACGGAAACGGAAAAATCGTCCATTCCCGTACAGGATATACCAATGGTTCGGAAGAACAGTTGATTGAAGAAGTCCGTAAATTACTTGATGAATAAGTATTTTGTCATGGCGGGCTTGACCCTTCACGACGGTTTATTGTATCTTCAATCGGCAACTCCGGTTCAAAGCATAGAAATATACACGGTTGCAGGACAAAGAGTATTATCGCAAACGGTTGCAGGACAAACGGTTGCTGTTGACAGATTAAATGCCGGAATTTACATTGTAAAAGTAAAAACCACGGAAGGAGAAAAAGCCGTCAAAGTGGTAAAATAAAAACCGGTAACCGTACCGGATAAGAAAAAAACGATGGTATCAAAATAAGATACCATCGTTTTTTTTTTGTGACCCCGGAGGGGCTCGAACCCTCGACCCAATGATTAAGAGTCATTTGCTCTACCAACTGAGCTACGGAGTCTTTTGAAACCGGGTGCGAAGGTACGATTATCTCCTTAAAACTCCAAATTAAGTACAAAAAAATTTGCATTGACAGGATTAATAAAGATTTATTTGTAAAATATTCCAAAAAAGACTATATTTGCGGGCTGAAAAAAGAGCCTAAGAGCGAATTAATGTCAAAAAAAATAAAATAAAATTCAAATGCAAAAAGGATTTATAAAATTTCTTGCGATTGCACTTACTTTGATAAGTGTGTTTTACCTGTCATTTACCTTTGTGACAAACAAATACTACAAACAGGCAAAAGAGTATGCCGGTGGTAGTACGGCTTTAGAGAGTCAATACCTCGATTCTTTGGCAAAAGAAAAAGTGTGGTTGGGATACTCCCTCGAAAAATGCCGCGCCATGGAAATCAATTTAGGTCTTGACCTGAAAGGGGGTATGAACGTGATCATGGAAATTAAAGCCGCCGATGTATTAAAAGCGCTTTCCGATAATAATCAGGATCCCGTTTTCAATCAGGCGCTTGCCATAGCCACCGAGGGGCAAAATAAAGGTCAAAGCGATTTTATATCCTCTTTTGCAAATGCTTACAAAGAATTAGACCCGAACGCCAAATTGTCCGTTATCTTCGGTACCTACGAATTACGGGATAAAATTCGTCCGCAAAGTTCAAACAACGAAGTCATCGCCGTTTTAAGAACCGAATTGAAAAGCGCATTCGACAATTCGTTCCTTGTTCTTCGTAATCGTATCGATAAATTCGGTGTAGTAGCTCCAAATATTCAGAATATGGCCAAAGAAGGTCAAATTTCTATTGAGCTTCCCGGTATTAAAGAACCGGATCGTGTACGGACTTTGTTGCAAGGAACGGCCAACCTCGAATTTTGGGAAACCTTTCAGGAAGCTGAAATCCATCAAACATTGATTGCCGCCAATAATATTATCCGCGATTCCATTCAATATGCTCGCCAACATGCGGGTGCAAGCGTGATAGATACTGCGGTGACGGAAGTTCCGGAAGAAGTGGCTCAGGTAGATGCCGTAACCGGCGAATTGGTGGACGGAAAGCCGGTGGTGCAAGGCGAAGAAGTGAATGTGATCAACGAAACAGCGATCGAAAATTCGCAATGGCCTCTGTTTGCCTTAATGGGGATAAATCCTGCCCAACCGTCTCAGTATTGCATAGTGGCGCAAGCCCGTAAAAGTGAAATGCCCAAAATTAATGCTTACCTCAATAATACAAAGGTAAAAGCGTTATTGGACGCCAACCGTATCAGTCTGAAATGGAGTGTAAAACCCCAATCGGAAATCAGTGATGTATATGAACTGTATGCATTGAAAGTCAACTATATCGACGGCAAACCCAAACCCGTATTAAGCGGAGATGTTATTCAGGACGCCAGCGACCGTTTCAGTCAATACGGCTCGTATGCAGAAGTAGAAATGACGATGAAAAGCGAAGCTGCCAAAGTATGGGCGCGCTTGACAAAAGATAATATCGGCAAATCCGTAGCTATCGTTTTGGATGATGTAGTTTATTCTGCTCCTACGGTACAAACTGAAATTTCCGGCGGAGTATCGCAAATTACCGGACGTTTCACTACGGAAGATGCAAAAGACTTGGCAAACGTACTGAAATCAGGTCGTATGTCAGCTCGGGCACAGATAGTTCAAGAAGACATCGTTGGACCTTCCTTAGGACAACAATCTATTAATCAGGGATTTATATCATTTATTATCGCATTAATCGTCCTGTTGCTTTATCTGACCGCCATGTATGGTTGGAAACCGGGGCTGATTGCCGATGGAGCCTTGTTGCTTAACTTGTTTTTCCTGTTGGGAGCAATGGCCTCGTTCCATGTCGTTTTGACCTTATCCGGTATCGCGGGTATAGTATTGTCATTGGCTTTGGCTGTGGATGCGAACGTGTTGGTTTACGAACGTATCAAAGAGGAAATGGCCGGAGGAAAAGCCTTGAAAAAAGCGGTGGAAGAAGGATATGACAAAGCATTTTCCGCCATCTTCGACTCTAACCTGACCTCTCTTATTACCGGGATTATCTTGTTGGTATTTGGAACCGGTCCTATTCGCGGTTTTGCATTTACCTTTATTATCGGTATCGTAGTGTCGTTTTTTACTGCACTTTACCTGACCCACTTGACATACAATATTTTATTGGAAAAGGGCAAATTGAACAACTTGACATTTACTACTGCCATTTCCAAAAATTTATTGCTCAATCCGAACTTTAATTTCTTGAAAAACATCAAAACATTTTACATTGCAGCTGCTGCCATAGCGATTATTTGTTTGATCTCTTTCTTCCCGCAATTGGGAGGTAGAGGATTGAATCAAGGGATTGACTATACCGGTGGTCGAAACTATGTGATTAAATTTCAACAAGAAATAAATACGGTGGAAGCACAGGAATTGTTAGCTATGCAATTTGAAGATCACACGCCGAGTGTAATCACAATCGGCAAAGCAAATCAAGTACGTGTTTCGACCAATTATCTGATTGATTCCGATGACCAGTCGGTGGATAGTCTTATTCAAATTAAATTATACAATGGGTTTAAAACCTTGTTGCCGGAAGATACTACTTACGATCAATTTATAAATGGCGATTATATTCAATCTCAATCGAAAGTAGGACCGAGTATCGCCGATGATTTGAAACAAAAAGCAGCTTGGGCTGTTTTCTTATCGGTGGTGGGTATCGGATTATATATCTTATTCCGGTTCCGGGATATTTCGTATTCGATTGGTACGATTGCCGCTTTGGTGTTTGACACCTTGTTTGTAATTGGCGCTTATTGCCTCTTGTGGGGAATTGTTCCTTTCTCCCTGGAGGTAGATCAGACGTTTATCGGGGCTGTGCTGACGGTAATCGGATACTCGGTAAATGACAAGGTGGTTATCTTCGACCGTGTGCGTGAATATACCCAGTTATATCCGAAGTCATCCAAATGGGATATTTTCAACGGATCCCTCAATTCTACATTGGGTCGAACGTTTAATACCGGTATGGCTTCTTTATTAGTGTTGTTTATCATTTTCTTCTTAGGTGGCGAATCGTCTATCCGCAGTTTTTCTTTCGCCATGATATTAGGAATTGTGATCGGTACGCTCTCGTCTCTGTTTATTGCCGCTCCGATTGCATACAATCTCCAAGAAAACAAAATACAAAAAGCATTGAAAAAAACAAAGAAATAAAAGAATAAAAAATATGAAACGTCGTGATTTTTTAAAAACAAGTGCTGCTGTAGGCGTAGCTGCTTTAACTTTCGATAAATTATCGGCAGCTATCAACAGCAATGAAGTAATGGTAGAATCCGTTCCCGATATGGTAGCCGTGATGGGTGGAGAACCGGTTCCGATGTTGCAACGCGCATTGAAAGAAATGGGCGGTATCGGAAAGTATGTAAAAAAAGGACAGAATGTGGTTATCAAACCCAATATCGGTTGGGATAAAAAACCGGATTTTGCAGCCAATACCAATCCCGAATTAATCGGCGAATTAGTAAAGCAATGTTTTGAGGCGGGAGCTAAAAAAGTAACCGTTTTTGACCACACTTGCGACAATTGGCAAAGATGCTACACCAATTCGGGCATTGAAAAAGCGGCAAAAGAAGCCGGTGCAACCGTCATGCCGGGAAATGATGAAAGTTATTACAAGGAAATAAAAATTCCGGGTGGAGTCAAACTCAAATCGGCTAAAATTCATCAAGCGATGTTGGAAGCCGATGTTTGGTTCAATGTTCCCGTACTGAAAAATCATGACGGGGCAAAAATGTCCATCGCCATGAAAAATTACATGGGAATTGTCTGGGACAGACCGTATTTCCACTCCAACGATTTGCAGCAATGTATTGCCGATGCCTGTACCTGGAGCAAAAAACCGGCTCTGAATATCATTGATGCCTACCGTTGTATGCGTAAAAACGGACCTCAAGGACGTTCGGTTTCCGATACATCCCTGTTGAAAGCGCTGATTGTTTCTCCCAATATCGTTGCCGCAGATACCGCTGCCATTGGTCTTTTCAACCAGGTTGAAAAAATGAATATCAATGAAGTCGGTCATATCGCTAACGGCGAAACATTGAAGTTGGGAACTCAAAAACTCGACAAGCTGAATGTAAAACGCATCAAATTATAAATTTTCAGGTAAAAGGCAAAGGGCAAAAGGCGAAAATTTTGCCTTTTGCCCTTTGCCTTTTACCTCCACACGCAACACACAATCATGAAAACCAATCTTTTGAAAGTAGTCCGGATTACGCTGGCATTGTTTATTTTCACCGTGCTAACGTGGGCGTTTGTGGATTTTGCAAATAAAGCGCCCGATTGGGTACAAGGCTTTCCACATGCACAATTTATTCCTGCTGCTTTGGCTGGAACAATAGGGATCGTTATCATTTTTGTTTTGCTGACACTTCTATTCGGACGAATCTATTGTTCGGTCATTTGCCCGATGGGAATTTTGCAGGATATTATTTCATGGTTTACCCGGAGAGGAAAAAAGAAAAACAAGAAAAAACGCTGGTATCACTACAGTAAACCCTACAACATCGTTCGTTACTCTTTATTGGCTATCTGTGTGGTTTTCCTGATTTTCGGCATCAGCACTCCCCTGCTCTTGTTAGATCCTTACAGCAATTTCGGACGTATAGCCGTAAACATTTTCCGTCCGATTGTAGTAGAAGGAAATAACTTATTGAATTGGGTGGCCTTGCAACTCAATAATTACAGTTTTTATCAGGTCACTATTCATACCATAACAACCGCTTCTTTCGTGATTGCGCTCATAGCCTTATTAATTGCCGGCATTCTGTCACTTTTGCGCGGAAGATTATTTTGCAACACGATTTGCCCGGTAGGATCTTTGTTGGGATTAATCTCCAAATTTTCCCTGTTCCGTATCACGATCGATGAATCCAAGTGTACGAAATGCGGATTATGCGAAAAAGCCTGTAAATCGGAATGTATCAACAGCAAAGAAAGCACAGTAGATCTCTCCCGTTGCGTAACTTGTTTCAATTGTTTGGACAGATGCAACAAACAGAAAGCGATTAATTATAGACTTGTCAGTTATAAACCTGTCATTGCGGGCTTGACCCGCAACCCCAAGACAACCGTTAATCACTCCCGCCGTTCATTCATCGCCACTTCCACAGCCATAGCAGCCACGGCTCCTTTGATTCCGGCCTGGGCACAAGGAAATGAAAACATCGACGTCACTAAATTAACGCCAATCACACCTCCGGGATCCAAGAGTTTGAAACACTTTAAGGAAAAATGCACCGCCTGCCATTTGTGCATTACCCATTGTCCGATGCAAGTGCTTAAACCGGCAGGATTTACTTTCGGATTGGAATATGCTTTCAAACCGCATTTAGACTATACGGTAGAACATTATTGCAATTACGAATGTGTAATCTGTTCGCAAATCTGTCCGAACCACGCCATAGAACCCTTGGACAAGGATACGAAAAAAGTGACACAGATAGGTATTGCCCAATTCGAACGCGATCGTTGTGTGGTCTATACCGACCATACTTCGTGCGGCGCCTGTTCGGAACACTGTCCCTCGAAAGCCATCCAAATGGACGATTTTGGAGACGGTTTGACAATACCCAATGTTCATGCCGAATTGTGTATCGGTTGTGGTGGATGCGAATCCATTTGCCCGGTAAGACCGGTAAAGGCCATCAATATCCTGGCCAATGCTGTGCATAAAACCGCTGAACGGCCGCCGGAAGAAGAAATACAAGAGGTGGACAGGGAAGAATTAGAGTTTGGGTTCTAAAAAGGAATCCAGCAATCGGCTCCATTTCTTTTTGATCACTTCCGAACTATAGTTATTTTTTAATTTTTGATAAGCATTCTTCCCCATTTCGAGACATAGATCCGGGTTGTTCCAAAGAAAAGTAATTTTTTGCATCAAATCATCTTTGTCGTTTGGCGTGAAAAGCAAACCGGTTTTATCATTATCAATAATTTCCGGAAATCCCGCATGAGCCGGTCCGATAGCCGGTTTCCCGTAGGAAGCTGCTTCCAAAATAGTCATCGGAAATCCTTCGTAGCAGCGGCTGGTATTCAATAAAAAGCGGGAATTTTTGTAAAAATCATTCAGTTTATCTATGGAAATATGTCCCAAGAGAATGCAATTATCCGGAACAGGAGTCGTAATGGGTTCTTCCGCTCGCGGAGAACCGGCAAAAACATACTTGATAGAAGGAGTTTTAGCTGCCGTTTCCAAAGCCAAATCAATGCCTTTTTCCCGGCTTAACCGGCCGGATATCGCCACATAATCGCCCAAATGTAAGGGCGTATGATGATACGCCCCTACATTTTCTATAAAATTGGGCATATAGATCATCTTCTCCGCATCGAATCCGGCTTGAATCAATTTCTGAATTTGAAATTGGGTAATACAAGCATAAAAATCCACATTCTTTTTGTAGGCTTTTGTGATGCGAGCATACCAATTTCGTCCGGCATAACCGATACTTCTTGGCAATGAATGTTCGCAATTATATTTTATACATGACCATTCATTCCCATTTTCCAAACAAAGTTCACAAGGCCGGGAATTTCGCATAAATAAGCCGGTAGGACACATTAAACGGAAATTATGGACAGTCATGATAACCGGCACTCCGGCTTGATGTATGGGCTTCAAAATCGCCGGGGAAATATACGGATACAAATTATGGACGATCACTACATCCGGCCGATTGGTTTTCAATATTTGTTTGATGTCGCGTACCGAACCCGGAGAATAAAAAGCGGTGAAAAAACCTTTCATATCTCCCCAAAATGTTCCGCGCAAGCCTTCGGTTGTTTTCCGGTACACTTCTACTATATGCCCCATTTCCTTGAAAAGGGCGATTTGCCGATCGACGACGGCTTCTTCGCCGGTATGGATGCCGTAGTTGTTATGTATGAGGAGGATTTTCATCTACCGTTCAAAAGTATTCGTAAAAAACGCAACGATTTCATCACATCCGATTGATATTGTAACAATAGAAGAAATGACTACTGATGCTATCCAAACCAAAACAGTGACTGTCCATTTGACCTTTTTTCTATACTTCGCCCAATTCAATTTGGACATATTGGAATCTATTAATTCTTCTAAATCAGAATAATTATTATATGCTGCTTGATACAAATCAAAACTTTTTTGTTTATCCTTGCTTTCTAATTTTTTTGCTTCTCTAATCATTTTAATGGCATCAACTTCCAATTTACGAAATTTGGGAGCAAATTCTCCATTATCAATCAATGTAATATCTATTTTATCGGTATAATCTTTATCAAATTTCTTAATATAGTCATAGAACCATACATCAAGATATTTATAACAATCAAATGTTATACGTAAAACATGACTTTCTGCTTTTTTGAGTTCTTCTGCAATCTGCGAATCAATCATATTGGATGTAAAACACCTGGCTATATGATCATTCAACGCTCTAATCTCGTTAAACAAAGAATCAGGAAACTGTTGACAGTGAGCTTCAATATCAGCAATTAAAGGCTTAATAGTTTCATTATATTGGGTATAGATGGTCGATAGTTCTGATTGAAATTTTTCTACATTCATATTCAAATTTTACTTAGTTTTCGGTCAATATCCGTTAATTTGAGATACCTTCTCAAAGCAAGAAAGACACCTCCTCTTGCAGGAAGTCTTCTATCTCTCACTCCATATTCCATCTGTATTGTTTTGTTTATTTTTTTTTCAATCAATTTGTCAATGCTTTCTGCATCCAATTTTTCAATTTCCGAATAGGGAATACCCGTTGATCGTTCAATCGAACGTTTTGTTTTAGGATTTAGTGAAATATCTATCATATTATATAAATTATTCATCGAATTATTATTTATTAAGCGAAATACACTTTTGATAATCACGTTTCAAAAGCATACCGCATTCTTCCTTCTGTTGTAATATAATCGTTTTGAGCATAATTGCATCTTTACTGCACAAAGATACTGTTTTTTATGCAATACGGTATATTTTTTGCATAAAAATTATAAAAAAGAACCATCTGCCGATCGACGACTTCTTCGCCGGTATGGATGCCGTAGTTGTTATGTATGAGGAGGATTTTCACGGGACAAAATTGTATTTTTTCAAATCTTCGGCTAATTTTCTTGAAAATAATTCAGCTCCTTTTTTATTCATGTGTTGAGAATTATAAAAATACTGTTTATCATAACTAATTGAATCCGGGGTATAATCTAAAAAGAGCACATCGGTTTCTTTTGCCAGATTACTCCAAAAGTCAATTACGTCTTGCCTGTTAAGTACCATTTGCTGATATTCTATATATTGTGGTGCGAATACCAAAGCTATTTTTATACTATCCTGCTCAGCTTTTGAGATATATTCTCTCATCTCAGAAATAATTTCCTCATTCATTTCTATAATAACACCATCCGGGTATTTTTTCTTATATCTAACAAAACTATCGTCCCATTCACTTTCTGAACCATAATATCCTTTATATTTTATGGTATCAAAAACTGCACGATTCGTCAAGACTTCTGTCCAGCCTGAAAATATAACTTTTTGCTGCCAATATTTTGTTATCGGATTATGATAATCCAACCAATGCAAATCATCATATTGTTTCGTAAGATTGGATACTACTGTATCTGTAAGATAGGGGAAATACGAAGCTAAATCGTATAAACATGATTTTTTTCCAAACAAGTCATCTACTTGATGAATGATATATTCTGGTTTTCCATTACGTTCCTTATAGATATTATACAAGCCGATCTGTCCGGTATAATCTGTTGCCGACTGACCAATATTGTATGAATTAACATTTAAAACAGAATCTATAATGGCCGGAGAAAATTGTACTTCTGCCCTGGAACTACCTACGATTACTAAATCGGATAGAATTTTTCCCGCATAGATGTCATTAATTTCAAATCCTGTACCATGTAACTTTTTCATTCCTTTTGCTCCAATAGAGGTGATCAGGAACAATATAAGTGTCAAAAGAACGCTAATAATCAAAAAATTAACAATAAATCGTTTCATATAGCATTTAAAATTGGAAGTATATAAAAGACTTTTGACTGCCGCCTAAGAAAAACATACCCAGAGCAAGAAGCAAATAAATAAGATACCGTATAATACGCTTTTCGGGAAGCTGCTGTAAACCATGTTGGTTTTTCCGTTGAATCCATTCCACTATAAACAAAAAGACAACAAAAAACACCGTATAAATCAAGAAAAAAGGCTCCAATACTAAGCCCTGAGGTTTACTGAATAAAGAAGAGGAAAAAATTCTCTTGATGTATTGCAGGGCTTGAGTAATATTATCAGAGCGGAAAAATATCCACGCCAAAGTGGCTAAAAGAAAGGTGGATAACATTTGTGTTAACTCTTTCAAATTGGGGAATAAACTATTCGGAGCGATCACATCCACATATTTTCTATTTTTATGAGTCAACAACAACGGAAGAAAATAGATGGCATTGATTAATCCCCAAACAATAAATGTCCAATTGGCACCATGCCAGAAACCGCTAACCAAGTAAATAATAAATGTATTACGAATGGTTTGTCCCAACGATCCGCGACTACCGCCCAGAGGAATATATACATAATCTTTGAACCAGGTAGTCAAAGAAATATGCCAATGCCGCCAAAATTCGGCTATATCCCGGGAAAAATAAGGATAAGCGAAATTCCGCATTAAATTAAACCCAAATAAACGGCTGCAACCAATCGCAATATCAGAATAGCCGGAAAAGTCGCAATATATTTGTACACTGAAAAAAATAGCGCCAATCAATAATACGCTTCCGGGCAAAAATTGATAGTTATCATATACTTTATCAACAATTTGAGCGCAGTTATCTGCTATTACAATCTTTTTGAAAAATCCCCACAACATCTGTCTCATTCCATCCACTGCTTTAGAATAATCAAATGTCCGTTTAACATAAAATTGAGGTAATAATTGAGTAGCTCTTTCAATAGGGCCGGCCACTAATTGCGGAAAGAAAGCAACAAAAGCGGCAAAAGAGATAAAATCTTTGGTAGGTTCTAATTTCCGTTTATATACATCAATGACATAACTCATGGTTTGAAACGTATAAAAACTAATTCCTACCGGAAGAATGATATGTAAGGTTTGCGGATGAAAAGGATAACCGAAAAAAGAAAATGTATCTACAAATTGTGCTACAAAAAAATTATAATATTTAAAAAAGCCCAGAAAGCCAATATTCGTAAGCATGCTTATCCACAAAAGACGTTTTCTTGTCTTTTGGTTTTCTTGCCGAAGCAGACCTAAACCGACTAAATAATCCGTTAACGTACTGAAAAGAAGAAGAAAAAGAAACCGCCAATCCCACCATCCGTAAAAAAAATAACTGGCGACTACCAACAAGATATTCTGTATTTTCAGATTTTTATTGGTTACAAACCAATAGAGAATGAAAACTATAGGTAGAAATAGGGCGAAATCTAATGAATTAAAAAACATCTCGAGCTACTTTATTATATTTATATCTTTTGTATTTTTTCGTAATCTTTCGTATAATATTCAGGAATTTATGTCCAAATAAATCCCCTATATATTTATTCATCCGGAATAATACCAATACAATATAAAACAGTTTCCATCCTTTTATATAATTTAGAACCTTAGGTTGCTTAAAATAATCGCTATAAAGTAAATCAGGCACCTCTTTCGGAAAATCTTTAAACGCTTTCAATCCGCCGGTAGTCAGTAAATAATAGAGATCGGTATATTCATTTGCTTTATAAGCCAGCAAAAAATCCCTGTTTTCAAAATAACCTCTTTCTCTGAAAAACGATTCCAACCAATTATTAACCCTGAAACTCCCGGCAACCGTTTCATATTTCAAGTTATTGGTGATTGATAAAGGATTTTTTCTGACAAAATACACAATATCGTTACTCCTTAGCAGTCTACCGGCATAAGACACTAATTGATAGTGCAATAATTTATCTTCATAAAGAGAAATGGCCAGCAAAAATTCAATAGGTTTTTCGGTATAAAGAGTGGATTTGTATAATTTAGCCGGAAGAGCAATATCCATTCTGATAATACTGTTTAACAGATAGGCTTCCATTGAAAAAATTTCTGTTTTACAAGGAGCCGGATGAACAGTATCCGATGGAAGATCATGCACAAACGTTGTTGTTGAACCCATTACAATATCTACCGCATTGGCTTCCATTAACTGTACTAACGTATCAACAGACTCGGAAGGCAGGCAATCATCTCCATCTACAAATAGAAAATAGTTCCCGTTTATTGCATTCAATCCCAATCTTCTACCCTCTGATATATGCGAATTTTCATGATTATATACCAGTCGAATCCGGTTATCCTGTTGAGCAAATCGGTTTACTATTTCTTCCGTATTATCTTTACTCTTGCCATTGACAACCACAATAATATCTATATCCGCATAGGTTTGTGAAATAATGGATTGCAAACATTCTTCAATAAATCTGCCTACATTGTAAGCCAATACGATTACCGATACCAAAGGATGATTCATTTTATATCTTTTTTATATAGAGTCGTTATTGCTTCCCATGAAAAAGTTTCCCGTTGAGAAAAATTGGTATCTCCCATGTTCTTGATTAATTCTTTATTCGAAGACAAGAAAATAAGTTTTTCGAGTAAATCTTCTTTATTATCAAAGAAATAACCGTTGACACCTTCTTTTATAATATCCGGCGCCACCCCGACTTTCCGGGTTAAAACAGTCCTTCCTAAAACAAAGGGTTCGACAATACTTTGTCCGAAAGTTTCCGTATTGCTTGAAATAACACCTATATTACACTGTTCGTATAAATCTTGGATTTGCAATTTTGTACATTGCCCGGAAAAAAAAATATTCTTTTCTATCTTTTTCTTTTGAACTAATTTCTTGCATTGATTTAATAAAGCGCCTTCTCCCGGTAAATGCAATTCAATAGTCGAATCGCCGGTTGTGTCTATATAGGATCCAACAGCTTCAATAAGTATATTTTGATTTTTTCCTTCGCGAAACTGTGCCGGAAAAACCAATTTCAAAGGAGTAACCGCAATTTCATTCTTTGTTTTTTCAAAATAACTATCATCAATTCCCAAATAGAGTTTTTTGATTTTATAGGATAAAAAGAAAAACCGCTTCTTGACATAATCCGACATGACAATAATTTTATCGGCAAAAAGAAATAAAATCAAACCGATAAGCAAAGTAGCAATAATGGATTTAAACGGATTATTATGCCTGAAACCGTGTAGTGTATAAATAATTTGAAAAGGTTGGGGAGTAATATTTTTGTATTTATAAAATGCCACCAGCAACAATTGCCAATTATTCTGGACATGTACCCGGTCAATCCGGTTCAAATGAATCATCATTCCGATTTTACGGGATAATTCCCTAAAATGGGAATGTTCATCCAATCCTTCCATCTTAATTAAAAACAATCCATTACGCTGCATTTTGCCGGCTAAACCCGGTTCTTGTTCATTTTCTCCGGAAAGGCAAATGGGATTCAGATTCCCTTTTTGTAAGGCAATCGCCTGTTGCGTTAAAAGAGAACTCAACCCTATCTTGTAATCCGATGCAAAGAATAATAATTTCATTGAGGATAATGCTTTTTTATTATTTGTTGAAACCTCACAGGAAGTATTGCCATTAACATAAACAGATAGACTTTCCAATTTGCTTTGTCATATTTCAAAGATTGTACTGAATATTTCAGAGTGAGTTTTTTATCGGATAATCTTAAATATACGGAGGCTCTCATTTTATACCAGAGAGAAAGGTATTTTTTTAATTGCTTTTTTGTAGTCAGCCGTTTTTCTTCTTGATACAGGTGTGTCAATCCGTCCCCTACTACATCATTTTGATCGTGAGGCCGTGAAGGTACAGCACTGATTTCATGCGATTGATCAAAGACAAACAGCGCTTCTGCTTTTATGGAATAGGCTATTTGATACCGAACAGCCAACCTTGCCCATGTCAATAAATCTTCTCCCGATGTTACATGCTCAGGAAATCCGCCAACGGATTGTATGGCTTCTTTTTTAACCACCACAGCAGATGTCCATAAAGGTGGATGCGAACAAGAAGCTACCTCAAAATAATTCGTCAAAAGACCTTTTTCTCCTTGAAACGGAATTTTATTTAGAACGACCAGAGTTATCTTTTTGCCCTTTTTAAATACATAGGCACAGGCAAAAACCTGACATTCCGGGAAAGTACGAATTAAATCTATTTGAGTTTCCAAATAAGCAGGTTTCCATTCATCATCCGCATCCAACAAGGCAATATAATTGTATTTTGCCGCTTGTATTCCGGTATTTCTTGCCACAGAAACCCCTTGATTCTTTTGTTCTATTAATTGGATTCTTTTATCATCTATTTTTTTTACAATACCAGCACTATTATCCGTACTTCCGTCATTGACAATCACAATTTCAAAATCTTGAAAAGTTTGACTGAAAACAGAGTTTAAAGTATTTTCTATCTGCCTTTCTTTATTGTAAAGAGGAATAACGATACTTATCATAAGTCATTTTTATTTTTGTATTGCCGGTCTAATCCTAATGTCATGCCATACAAAGCAAAAGGATAACCAAGAGTCATTAATGAATAATTGACTACATTATCCGTATATAAAGTAGAAAGCATTCCGGCTAAACTCACACCGGAAATAATCGCAGCTAAACGGACAATCGGGACTTTTCTTTTTGTATAGTAAATAATCAATGAATGAATAATCAAAGAAAACATAGTCAATCCGTACAAAATAAGACCAATCAACCCGGTATCACACAATATTTGAATATAATCGTTATGAACAACACGAAGTTTTCCAAATGGATGATCCCAAGTATAAAACGCATGCTGTAAAACCCCTAAACCGGATCCTTTCCATTCTTTTCCTTTATAAAAATGACCCAAACTCCACTTCCACATAGCAAAACGTCCGCTTGAATCTATATCATCGGTGGTCAATTCTTCTCCTCGCTCTATAATTTCCTCCGAACTCAACTGTTTTTTAAACATTTTTTCCCGAACGCTTGGAACATATAATACGGTGCCCACCAATAAGGCAACACCCAAAAGGGCATACGGAAGAGATTTTACTTTATATCTTACAATAGCAAAAACAACAATAGTGATTGATGCCGCTAAAAGACCGGTTCGATTCATAAAAACAATACTCGGAATAACAAACAATACAATAAGGATCAAATACTTTCTTTGCTTGGAATAAGAATAGAATACGAAACAAATAGTTATTACTACCGGTAAAAAATCCAAAACAGCAGGGTTCCAAAAATTAATAATCCTGAATAAATTCCCGACAACAGGAATTTTTTCCAAAATAAAAAAACTAACAACACCGTATAGAGCCACATATATAATTATGTGTAGAACTTTCCGGTAAAATTCCGTAGAATTTGCAATTTTTGAAGCAAACAGCATGATTAAAAAAGGATACAGATATTTCAAAAAAACTCTAAATCCATACAGTTTCACCGGCGAATAAAGAATAGCGATAACAAGCCATAATAAATAGACAATATAGAACACACCGGTTATACTAATAGTCAAGTTTTGCTTCGTCAACACAATGGCCAGAAAAGACAATATAATGGTTATTAACAGTCGATTAGCCATTATATTTCCGCCTGCAAGAATGGCTGTTGCCAAAATAAAAAGGAATAAATACTGATAATTATCTGCTAAAAAATACTTATCTTTATGGATAGCACTTTTAATCCCTATCTGTTTTTGAACAAAAAGATAATAAATGCCGATAACCGTCAAGATGAAAAAAAGTATATAATTAACTATTTCCATGAACTATGAGTTTTTTGAAATAATTTTGCCAAAACTGCATTATTTTACCCGATTCATACCGGACAATATTTTCTTTTGCTTGTTTTCCCATGGCTTTCCGAAGAGCAGTGTCGCTCATCAAAAGATCCATTTTTTCTGCCAACTGATTTGCATTCTTCAGTTCAACCAAAAAACCGTCTTCGCCCTCCCGTATGATTTCCGAAGGACCACATTCGGAATCAAAAGCAATACACGGCAACCCGCAAACCATTGCTTCCGTCAGCACCAAACCGAAGCCATCATACAAGCTCGGTAAGACGAACAGGGAAGCATTCAGCATAATAGATTCAACATCCGCTTCCGGCTTTTTCAACCAAATTTTATCTTGCAAAGATAGGCTATTTATTTGATTTTGAAAGGTCTCTTTCTGTAAGCCATCGCCATAAATATGCAATTGCCAATCCGGATGTTTGGATTCCACCAACGAAAAAGCGTCAATCAAATAAGAGTAACCTTTCGGATACACCAGCCTTCCCATGGACACGATTACTTTATTTTCCAACAAGGCAGTTTTATTTGTTTGAAACGACAGCGGATTCGGAATTACCGTAAACCGGTCTCCCCCATCCCATAATTGCTTATCTCTCTCCGTTAAAACAACAATATGATCATATTTGTTCGCTAAATAAGTCTCTCTTTTTTGAAGGAAGGCTAACCAAAATTTCCTTATCCACCGGTATTTATCGTTTTGCAGCGAAGCGCCCAAGTGTTTCAGGTAATTTTTCGTAAAATGAAATTCCAATACTTTTATACTTCTGTCTTTCAGTTTATATAGGAAAGCAGCATCCTGCCCAAAAGTACTGATTGTAATATCCGGATGGATTGCATACAAAACTTGTTCTAATTTTTGTTGATAAATTTGATCCTGTTTGGTCCGAAAAATAAATTGAACAGGATTCCGCTTAGGAAAGTCAATGTTCAAATAATGAAAAACAATTTTACCGGAAAAAGAATAAAACAAAGAATCCGGTTGCTTTCCACCGACTATAACATGCACATTATATCCGAATACATCTGCCAAATAATTGGCTTTCGTGGAAAGAACACGTTCAATTCCTCCGGAATTTCCCAAACTGCCGATGCTATATGTTATTTTCATTGTTTATTAGTTTTTCTAAAATCTTCATCAATCGTTGATAACCAATCCATTTATAGGCAGCAATCTTTAACTCCAAAGCAATATTAATTTGTAACGGATAATGCATTTGTTTTTTAAAAGCAGCCCAAACTTCATTTGCACCCGGTACTTTCTTTGCCATAGCCGTTTTCAACGAATAGTACAAATCAGATTCCCATTTCCGATACTCAGAAACGGCTTCCGGACATATTTTACTCCATTGTTCCACGCGTTGATTAAGCATGTTTGTTTTCGATTGAAGCCGTTTTTTATCTACTTTGGTCAATTGAGAAGACTCCGCTCTCACCACATAACCATACATTCCAAATATCGAAATCATAGCTTTTTTTGTTTGAGCTAAAACAGCCGTAAAATAAAAACTATCTTCATAATATTCTCCTTCCGGAAACCGGAGAGCGCCCATCGAAGATTGACGATAAATGGCGCCGCAAGCCAATCCTGATAGTCCTCTCTGTATAAAAACAGGTATTAACTCCTTTTTCAACAAAATTCTTTCCCTATCAGGAATAAATCCCGAATAATTTCTGGCAGAACAAATTTCCTTTCCCTCTTTAGTGATTCTATGAATGGGAAAAGTGACCCAATCCAACGAAGTATCCTTTTCCAGAAAGGAAATATTGGATTCAATTGCCTCTTCCGATAAAGTATCATCTCCATCTACAAATGTAAAAAATACACCGATTGCTGCATTCAAAGCGGTATTCCGAGCTTTGGCTGCTCCTCCGTTTTTTTGTTGCAATGCAGTTATTCGTTTATCTTTTTTAGCATATTCGGCAATGATATTCCAAGAACTATCCGTACTTCCGTCATCTACTACTATAATTTCCAAATAGGAATAAGTCTGTGAAAGCAATGAATCTAAACAAATAGCAATATACTTTTCCAGATTATAAACGGGAACAATGATGGAAACTAAATTATTGTTCATTATATAATAAGCGATTAAATAAATTTTCCCACTGCTCCACAATTCTATTCACATTATATCTTTTGATATATTGAAATCCGGTTTGAGCCATTTTTTTCCGCTCTTCTTCATCCGACATTAATAATTTCAATTTATCAGCATATTCATCCAAATCAAACGGACGAACCAAATAACCGGTTTCCCCTGATTTTATCACATCCGATACAGCAGCAAAACTATCAAATGCCACAGGAACAGCTCCCATCTGCATGGCTTCAGTCAGTACCATCGGAAAACCTTCAAAATTGGAAGTCATACAAAACAGGGATGCTTTTTTATAATATTCTTCCGGATTTTGATAACCTTCGAAATGAATATTTTTCATTCGAGATGCTTCTTTTTCCATTTGTTCCCTTTCCGGTCCGTCACCCACAATAATTAGTTTCCATGCCGGAAAGTCTTTGTATATTTTTTTCCATATTTTCAATAAACGATCCGGACGTTTTTCTCCTTTTGTTAATCGACCTACGTAAAGCAAAATCTTTTCTTTCTGTAAAGGCAAAGTATTCACTCGAAAACTATTGGGATTTCCAATGGCTACTATTTTATCCGGTTGCTTGGAATAAACCCGTTGAATTTCTTTTTTATAATTTTCGGATAATAAACACACTATATCCGTATGATCAAATAAAAAAGAAAAATTTTCTACCCGGCTTTCCCAATATTGTTTTTTTAGCTTTGAATAAATCAAAAAACGACCCGATAATTTAACGTATTCAATAAAAGAATTGTTCCTTAATTTTAGTGTTTCTTCTGAAAAATAATCATAATTAAGTAATGGATTACTATGTAAAACCGAAATAGTTTTTACATGTGTGTTATCACCCAATGACAAATACAACTTTGAATCACCAAAATTTCCCGCTTGATTAATGACTATATTTATTTTTTCCTCTTTTAGAAACAAATGATAAAAAGTATAATTTTCCGGTACATTATAATCAGTAGAAGGAAAGAAAAAAACAGGAGCCGGATAATCATAATCCGGAACTTTAATATCCGAACGATGATGAAGATATATTACCTTATATCCCTGTTTTACAAAAGCACGAGTAAGGGTAACCGTAACACGTTCTATACCTCCTCTTTCAGGATTGAATAAAGTCGGATAAACAAACAATATTGTGATGTCAGATTTCTTCATATAATTTATGTAATGATTGAATATAGTGGGAAAATAGAGGGATTTCACAATTTTTTGAAAATACTGCAATTTCATCCTTGTTTTCCAGTATGTATTGAATACTTTTTTGAAGTTCTGTCCTGTTATTCGGTTCAATGAGCCATCCGTTTTTTTTCGGAATAATTTGCATTTCAGGTCCCCCGCATTTAGTTGCCAATACCGGCCTTCCCATGGAAATCGATTCTGCAATAGCTATTCCAAACACTTCTAAAACAATAGCCGGATGAATCATTACATGATAATCCTTTATCAAGGATTCTATTGCTGAATTAGGCAATCGTTCATGAAAAACAACAGGTAATTTTTTTGCCGTTCTTTTTAACTTACCATAATAGCGCTGTTCTTTCCCTCTTTTTTCTGCATCACCTATAATATGTAATTCATATTGATCTTGAGGTATAGGTTCCAATGCTTTCAATAGTATGTGCAATCCTTTGGCATACGAAATTCTTCCCAAATAATAAAATTTCACTTTACCATCCAAAGCCAATAAAGGCAGTCTGTTTCTTTTCTTTACACCATGAGGAATTACAACCACATTCCCTCTTATTCCGTTTTTTTCTAAAATCTCCTTTAATTTGATATTAGCGGAAATTATAGCGGCCGATTGTTTAAATTTTTCAATCTTTTTCAAAGAATCCTCTATTATGCCGGTAATTAAAAGAAGTGGGGTAAGCAATAACATAAATGGGCGTTTTTGCACCCATTGATAAGCCTTTAGACGCTGATTAACTGAAAATAACCGTAAAAAGTTGTACATAAAATCTTTTCCCGGTAAATCCCGGCAGCAGCACCGAAGACAATTTTTGTGACTCACCGTAGTGGGACAAATTTCATCATTATAATATAAAAAACCATTTCCTCCTCCTCTCGGACATATAAATCCACCAATATGTATGGTATAAACAACAGGAATATTCAATTGATTGGCAGCTTCCAATTCATATCCTTCGATCATATTAGAATGAATAACTGCCGGATTTAGTACAAGTAATGTATTTTTTATTTCATCCACTATTTTCTCAGACCGGGAAGCGTACGAATCAGGTAATTTTAGAATAAAATAGTCAGTTCCTTTATAGTTTTCAGTTATAACCAACGGAGTAGATGTATCTTTATCGCATAGCACAGTCAGTATAACCATATTGAGTTTCGATTCAATAAGTCCATTGACAACTTCAAGAGTAAAAAAGTGTTCTCCTGGAATAGTTATGCCGTATGTAGTGATAAATAATAATTTCATTTCCGCTTATCTATTAAACTAAAAAACTGTATAACCCGAGGATTTTTTACAATAATTGCAGCTAATTTCCATCCGACAAAAATCTTTAAAAATTTAAATAATCTACCATTAGCAGGTATAACTAATTTTGTTTTCCATTTATCTAACATGGTATTGATTTGAGGAAATAAAGATTTATTGTCCGGATATAACAAATAAGCAAACCAACCTAATTGCCGGGCACATGCATAACGGGTTCGTTCCGTATTCTCATAATGAAGAATTATCTGTGCAATTTTATCAATAACCCTTAATTGTGATTTTTGAGTTTCTATGGTATTAGTTGAACTTATTCCTGAATGGGTTAACCTCCAAACAGCATAGATATCCGGAGTAAATAATACTTTACCGGCATGAGCAATGACACGAGAGAAAAATTCACCATCCTGATTTTTTTGTATAGATTCATCCCAGCCGGCAGTAGATAAAAACAAATCCCGATGCACCAAATAACAATGAGGAGTATTATGATTATCAGATGTCCACATATCAATTAAAAGTTCTATGGGCTGTAAATAATCTTGATCAATAACACGTTTTTGATATTTTCCGATTTTTCCGTCTCGCATCAACCTTAAATTACAAAAGGATAAAGTATTATCCTTTTCAGAAACTAATTGTTCTACTTGTTTTTCTATTTTGTCTAAAGAACAAAAATCATCTGCATCTAAAAACTGCACATAATCTCCATGCGATTTTTCAAAGGCATAATTCCGAGCGGCACAGGCACCTTTTTTAGGATTTCGATACAAGAAAACACCGTCGGAAAGATATTTTTCCGCTATTTGATAGGAATCATCGGTTGAACCATCATCTACAATAATAATCTCAATGTTCTTGTAGGTTTGACCCAAACAATTTTGAATTGTTGCTTCTATATAATTTTGTGCATTATATAGTGGAATTAATATAGAAACTAAAGGTAAATTCATTTTTTCAACTTTACAATCCTTATTATTAGACCTTTTACACTATTTTTATTAATCAACAACATTCCTCCAAAATATAGACAAGAAAAAAGAGAGGTAACTAGAAAAGCATACATTATCCATGTTTTATAATTGTAATATGGATTGATAGATATAAAATTTAAGATACAGGAACTACATATCCAAACTATGACTAACATCATTAGATTTTTAAATATTTGTTTCCAATATTTTCGGACAGATAACTGAAACCCTTGTTTGAATAAAAAATAAGGTTTCCATATATTAATAATTATTATCGAACTTGTGATGTCTCCTAATAATACGCCAAACAATCCCCATATGCTACCGCAAAAGATAGCTACTCCAATAGTCAAAAATAATGTTACAATAGGTGCCCATATATCATGAAATAATCCATATCCATTGATAAATTGGTCATTGGTCCCTCGCGTCAAACTTACAAATATATTACATAAGATAATTATGAAAACCTTATTATCAAGAATATATTCATTTCCAAGCCATAATTTAACAAATGGTTCTATCAAATTATAGAGAGAAAATATTAGTACTCCTGCTACAAAAAAACGCAAAGTAATAAATTCCCAATATATTTGAAGTGTTTTTTCTTTATTGTTTTCTGCAATAAGACTACCAACGCCAGCCGTAGTACTTCCAAGAACCTGATTTACAAATCCTGTTACTTTATCAATAATAACCATATAATTTCCATAATAAGCAACTATTTTTAATGATGCAAACGCATATATTAAAAAGGGAAGTATTTGATTACGTCCAGTACTCGCTAACAGATGAACAAACATTTGTTTTGCTTTCGTTATGATAATTTTATTATCTTGATATTTATTTTTACCCTCACTTATATTAGATTTCAACCAAGGATACACCTGATTAACCTTCCAATTCAGAATAATCGAATAAATAATTCCAAAAATCAATTCTATCGCTACCCATAGATAATAATTACCTGTATAATAGGCGATTGTCATTTGAATAAGCGTTTTGAGAATGGTAGCCGATTGAAAATAACCCGTCACTACATAATTCCGCTGATCGGCGCCCAACAAAGTCTGTTTGTAATTGGCAAAATACCCAATCAGCGAAGAAGTCAAAAAAGAAAAGTAAGCAAAATAAATAATTCCATAAGAAAATCCGGTGGAGGGAAAGATAAGCGGCAAAAAACAAGCCAATAGGCAGCCTGCTCCTAATATTATCAATCCTATCCAGCGGTATAAATAGCCAAATACGGAAATGATTTCGCTAATCTTTGTTTCGTCCTTTTCAAAAAGCGGTTTATAAAGGACATAGCCGATAGCGCCACCTATCCCCAATTCCGCCAGATTCAAGAAGCCTAACAGATTATATAAAGTTCCGGTCAATCCAAGAAAATCAGCACCTAAGGCATCTAAAAAGATTTTCCGAGAGAAAAAAGAAAGAACCAGCGAGAGAAAATAAAATACTAAATTCACTCGCGCATTGAGTAATGATTTTTTTACCCGGGATTCTGTCATTTAAATTGTTGTTCTTCTTTTCGCAGCCAAAATACTAATTATTTAAAATTTCTCTTATTTCTACTGAATTAATTATTAATAATTCAACCCAAACGCCCACAGAGGAATAACATTTTGATAACCATATTCAATATCATCTTTCACGATATAAGCATTTTTCAAACCTTCAATCTGTTTTTGCGTTTTGCTTTTTCCGCCCACTTCAAAAGTCAGATTGTTGATATTGAAATCGCCTTTGTCGGAACGATAAACTTTATTATTTACCTTCATTTGATTGAAGAAAAATGTTTCGCGCAGATTGCCGATGTTTGGTTGCTCTTCCGCCAATGCAAATATCAAATTGGTATTATCCAAATATACTTTATCAATCTTGCCGAGTTGACCGATACCTTCTCCCATATCGCGCAGTTGCATCAGCAAACCCGCCTGTTCCATAAAATAGCAATAATCATCCATGCTGTTTCGGCTCGAGTCGAGCATCGCGGCAATTTTGGTAAAATTGGGTTTGAAAGGAACGCTTTTTGAAACAATTTTCAACAATTTACCTAATTTTTTCCCTGTCGAAACATTCAAATTGGCATAAATCGGAATATCACTTTCCAATGTCTGAACAATCATTTGATTTAACCGAAACAGAAACATCGTGTCATCAATGCCAAAAGGATAATAACCACGCCGTAGATAATCCTTAAACAACGGCAACGGATGACGAACAGAAAATTCATCTGTTTTATGCGCCAAAATATCCGTCAAACTGTATTTTTCAATCGCAATATGATGAAAGAAAAACAGATACTCGCGAAACGAAAGTCCCTGAATATAAAACATTAACGCACGGCGACTGAGGTCGGCACTACCTTTGAGAATATCTAAAATGGACGAGCCTGTAAAAACGACTTTTATCTCCGGATAATAATCATAAATAGATTTCAACGACTGCGACCAACCGGAATATTTATGTATCTCATCAATAAAAAGATATTTGCCTCTGTTTTTTGAAAAAGCATCGGCAAGGTCGAGCAACGAATGTTCAGCAAAATAAATATCCTCTGCCGACACATACAAGGTTTCGTTTACATCCAGATTTTCTTTGATATATTGCAAAACCATAGTTGTTTTTCCCACCCCACGAGGTCCTACTATGCCAACCATTCTGTCGTTCCAAGCAATTTCGGAATACATATATCGCTTAAAATCAAGTGCTGTGAGCGACAATAAATCCTTAAATTTTTTTGTAAGTGATTCCATACAAAATATTTTTTGTAAAGATATAAATATTTTTACAAAAACGCACTTCTGATTGTGCATTTTTATTTAAAAAACGCACTTCTAATTGTGCATTTTTTGCAATATATTGATTTGAAATGAATTAAATCAAATTATCGGTATTCCATGCGGCACAATTTTAATTTTTTCTTCCGGAAATCCATTCAATATCATGCTATCGGCAATCGCATACGAGGGTGCAATCATCGTATCGGTATTTTTAATAATTGACTGCCATTCTTTTTTCTTTTGCTCAATGTATAAATCCGAACTCAAAATGGGAGTAACAAAATAAATAAATGGAAGTTTGGACAAAAACTTTCCGGTTTTCAAACGAAACGAAACAGGTAAATTTTTCAGTAAGGGATACCAAAATAATCCGGTTTTCGTATTTCGCAACACGCAACACAAACAATGCCCGTGACTAACCGGCACATGACAAATGGTATCCTGACAATTCATCAACGTTCCTGCAGGACAAACAATTCCGCCATGATGAGCCGTAACAATAATCGGAATTTCTAATTTTTTGCCGATTGCTGCAATCATAGCTTTTTCCGCATGAATATGGATAATATCCGGCGAAATCTGTTGAATGAGTTTTTTTAGCGCTTCTTTATCTTTTTGATGTATTTCATACAGATTGATCCCTCTATAATTTTGTTTTTGAATAGGAACATCTGATTTTTTATTAACAAATGAAAAAACGGTAATATTCAAACCTTGGTTGATCATTTCATCTACCAGATTTTTGACATAGACTTGTCCTCCACCGTAAGTGGAAAAGAAATCACCGTTTGCTATTTGAAGAATTTTCATTATTTATATTTCTTCCGTAATTTCGTAATCCAGGAGATTAATTCTTTCATCCTTGATAACGTCCTCGAATTTTTATACAAGAAGTAATCTTTATAATCCTCTATAAAACATGGAAAATATTTATATAAAACTCTTGTTCGCTCTTCAAGCATTCTATCGACATCTATCGAAGAAATTCCATTCGTTTGAATATCACTTACTTGTGTGTTCAGAAATGAATAGGAACTATGATTATTAACCACAGATAATAAAAAAAACAACCAATCAGAAACTATTCGATAGTTTTCATCATATAATCCTACTCTTTCAAATAAATTTCTTTTTATAAATGTACATGGATGAAGAAGAGAAGCAATATAAAAATCGGAAAAACGCAAAGATTCTCCTGGTTCTTTTTTAATAATTCCTCGTATGTTATTGTGTTTCTGATGCAATCGACCTATTATCAAATCCGTATTATTGTCCTGTCTGAAAACAATTTCCAAAACATTATTCTTAATTAGCCAATCTCCACTATTCAAAAACAAACAATATTCTCCTTTCGCTTGAAGAATGCCTTTATTCATCGCATTATAAATACCTTTGTCCGGTTCACTTATCCAATAAGTGATTCTATCGGCATACGCTTCAATAATATCCACACTACCATCGGTGGAAGCACCATCAATCACAATATACTCAAAATCTGTGAATGTTTGAGATATAGCACTTTCAATGGTTTTTCGTAAACCATCTTGATTGTTGAGATTAATTGTTATAATTGATAATTTCATCCGTTAGAAATATATTAATAAATCTGTCAATATCAAAAAAATATTTTTCGACAGAAGGTAGTTGGTCTTCACTAAAATTCCACCATTTAATTTTCTGCATTGCCTTAATTTGGTTGTCCGACATCCGATATTTAATAATTTTTATCGGACAACCTACTGCAATTGCATAAGGTGGAATATTTTTAGAGACTACCGCTCCTGCTCCTATAATGGCTCCATCACCAATGGATACACCATCTAAAATTATAACATTCGCTCCTATAAAAACATCATTTCCAATCCCTATTTCTTTTCTTTCTTCCACTTTATCTACTTTGCTCAAAGTTACCCCATTTTGCCTGTGTGTTGAATAAAACATGGGAGAGGTTGATAATCCGTTTACCGGATGTATTCCCCATCCACATAAAAAATTAGGTCCTATTGAACAAAATTTACCAATTTTTGTATATGAGATATTCGAATTTTTAGCAACATAAGTATAATCTCCTATTGTAGAATATAAAATTTTATAAGCTGGAAATAAATTAACATTTTTCCCTATCTTTGACTCCGAACAATGCGACCTGATTTCACCTGTGTTTACATCCTTTTCTGTCAAAAAACTCGCCTCAGGAAATAATCGAAGAAAAAAATATTTAAAAATGCTTCTAATCCATTTTTTCATCCGTTTCATTCCAAACTAAATTAACATTAATAAATCCTAAATCAGCATTCTTATATAGTGAATGGATACTTCCGGTATCCTCTATCTCAAAATAGATATCTTCCGGAATTTTATCTAAAAAACAAATATTTGGAATATGAAGAACCGGCCTAAGATAATAACCTCCTCCCAATAATAAATGCGCAGGAACTTGAACCACTATATCATTTATTTTGTTGTGCAAAACTTTATGTGATGAAAAAAGAGGTCTTTTTTGAATGTCAAAAATAGTAAAACTTAAAACAGTATCTTGTGGAATATTCCTTTTATGATTTAGCTCAAAACAAATATTAAAGGGTTTATCATAAGGAAAAACTTTACTCGGTTTCTTGTCTATCGAATTTCTAAAATATATATTTTTGAAGTATAAATCCTTATTTGAGAAATGACATTCATAAGAACTTTCTTTTGCACTATTTGAAATATAGGTATTAATAGCATCTTTTATTAGTCCGGAATATACTAATCTTCCTTTCTCTAATATAATTCCTGTATCACATAGCGTTGCCATTGATCCCATATTATGACTCACAAACAACACAGTCCTCCCATCCCCTTGTGACACATCCTGCATCTTCCCAATCGCCTTTTTCTGAAACTCTGCATCTCCCACAGCCAGCACTTCATCCACCACCAGAATCTCCGGTTCCAAATGCGCCGCAATAGAAAAACCCAACCGGACTGTCATCCCAGACGAATACCGTTTTACAGGAGTATCCACATAGCGGGCTACTCCTGCAAACTCTACAATTTCATCCAATTTGCTGTCTATCTCTTTTCTGGTCATTCCCATAATCGAACCATTCATATAGATATTCTCCCGACCGGTCGATTCCGGATGAAAACCGGTTCCCACTTCTAAAAGCGAGGCAATACGTCCTTGCGCTTTAATGATTCCGGTAGTTGGAGTAGTTACGCGCGACAATATTTTAAGCAAGGTGGATTTACCTGCGCCGTTTTTTCCGATAATGCCTAAAACTTCTCCTTTTTTGACTTCAAAATTAATATCCCGAAGCGCCCAGACATATTCACTTTCTCCTTTGGTCGAACGGTCATTTGTTTCTCCTATTCGTAAATAAGGATCTTCTTTCCGCAACACGCTCGTTTGCCACCAACGGTTCAAATCATGGCTCAAGGTCTTGGTTGACACCAACCCCAAGCGGTATTGCTTGCTGATATTTTCAAATTTGATTGCTATGTCATCCATCTTATATTGCCATTATACCGTATCCATAAAACTACGTTGCACTTTATTAAACACAACGATTCCTACTCCTAAAACTACACACATAAAAATAAAACTGTAGCCCAATTGCCACCAATCGAAAGTGCCGGTACCCAAGGTCGCATACCGGAATGTTTCAACGATAGAAGTTACAGGATTGAGCGCTGCAATCCATTGTTTCTTAGGCGACATCACACTTAATGGATAAATGATAGGTGTTGCATACATCCACAATTGTACTATAAATGTGAATAAAATACTTAAATCCCTGTATTTGGTAGTTAAGGAGGAGATGATAATTCCAAATCCCAACGATAAGCCGGCCAACATAATTACTAAAACAGGCAGTAATAACAGATAGATATTGGGAGCGACAGGTACTCCGGCAACAATATAGTATATATAGACCGCAACAAACAAAATAAGCTGAATGCCAAAGGTATATAGACTGGAACTAACCGTACTGACCGGCATGATGAGCCGGGGAAAATAGACTTTACCAAAAATGTTTTCGTTATCTTTGAAAGTAGAAGAAGTTTTTAAGAGACAGGTAGAAAAATAATTCCATAAGCAGATACCGGAAAGATAAAACAAAGGTTGCGGTAAACCATCCGTCGAAATGCCGGCAATTCCTCCAAATACCACCATATACATTATGGTCGTTAAAGCCGGGTTAACAAAAAACCATAAAGGTCCCAATATGGTTTGTTTGTATTGAGTCACAATGTCCCGTTTTACAAACATCCGCCAAAGGTCTTTGTAGCGAATTAATTCTTTGAAGTCGATATCAAACAAACCGGTGGTAGGTTTGATAATCGTCGTCCATTTTCCTGATTCTGCCATATAATCTACGTTTTTCCTTTACAAATCTGTTCCCATCAGGGGTAACGATTTTTTTACCCGGGATTCTGTCATACTTTCCAATATCCTCCCTTATCCGATCCAACACGTTCCAATAAACCTTTTGCTTTGAGCTTGGAAAGGTTGGCTTTTACATTTCTCAAATTAATACCAACAATATCTACTAATTCTTCAGCAGTTATCAATTTATTTTCCGAAATTTCCTCCAATATTTTCTTTTGATTGTTGGATAGCATTTCTTTTTCAGTGTCTTTTTCAGTGTCTTTTTCAGTGTCTTTTTCAGTGTCTTTTTTTACGATATTTTCTACTATTGAAAATACCGTTATTCTAAAACCATGCTGAAAATTCTCAAAAACAGGATTGGGAGAACCGTAGTCTTTAAAAAAATTCATAATCCGCTTAATGCCGGAACCATACCGTTCGATCCAATCAATTTCTTTAAATACTTTGGCAATGAGTTTGTTACGACAATCCGACACATACTTGCCTTCGATTAAATCATTTACAGATATTTCACTCGGCAATTTTCCGGGATTAAAAAACTCAATTCTATTTGGAAAAATTTTTACGGAAGAATTACCGCGATGCGTATAATCTCTATGAACAACCATATTCATCACAATTTCACGAAGAGCGTCTAATGGGTAATCCCATCGCTCTTCCCTGGCCGGATTAGCCGTAATAATGTATTCCTTACTGATATGTTTGCGTATAAACGCCAATACTTCTTCTACTTCGGTTACTAAATCAGTAGATATAGTTAGACCGTCTTTGATGGTGATTTCATTCTGAAAATGTCCCAACTCAATATCGGAAACAATTGATTCGTTACGCATCAACAGTAAAAATCCCGCATTAGTTAACTGACCCTCTCTGACTAATTCCATTTTCGTCAAAAACTCGAATACGTCTTTCTCGAGTGGAATTTTCCTGTTTCTATTCGATAATGCAATTAATTGCAACACCTTTTCTTCCGAAATATCCAAAACACTGTGATTGGGGTCGAAAGAATAGTCCCAACTACTATTAAATGTTTTGAGATGAAGATTGAGTATTTCATTTAGATTTAATAGGTGATTGGCATTCCCTATTCGCTTATAATATTTCCCTTTCACCGAAACCGGCTTAATCGGAAATTCCGAGATAGAGAAAATCACCACTTTTTTGCTATCAATCGTAAATTCTTCAACATCGGGAATTAGAGACGGTTCTGTTTTGCTTTTTATTTCATTTATCCATTGTGGAATAGTTTCTTTATTGAGTGTCACACCAACTATTTTCGCGGTATCACTCACTCCAAGATAGACAAAGCCACCCTTGCTGTTGGCAAAAGCAACCAGTGTTTCAACCGTATCCGAATTGAACGCAGATTTAAACTCTACGGTTTCAGATTCGTTTTTTGGGATTATTTCTTTCATTGTTTCTTGGAATCATATATCCGTTCAATAATATCCACCACCTTATACCCCTCCTGCGCATTGGTAGTAATCTCCTCCCCTTCTTTATTCTTCAGCACATTCACCACATTATCAATCACATAATGATGATTCTGTGCCGAACCTTTATATGCCCCGTAATCATTTCCGGGATTCGTAGGCGCTAATTCCGGCATTTCGTAATCTTTCACGTGGCAATATTCCACTTCATTCATGTATTGCCCGCCGATTTTAATCGTGCCCTTTTCGCCGATAATCGTGACCGAACTTTCAAAATTCTTGTCGTAAACGGAAGTCGAATAATTAAACATCCCCATTCCGCCCTTGACAAATTGAAAGGAAACGACCCCAGAATCTTCAAAATCCGTTGATGTCTGATGATTAAAATCGGAAAATCGTGCTTGGATGTCTGTTATATCGCCAAATAACCAATACATCAAATCAATGAAATGGGAAAATTGGGTAAACAATGTTCCTCCATCCAAGGCTTTATCGCCATGCCAACCGCCCGGTTTATAATACCGCTCATCGCGATTCCAATAACAATTCACCTGTACCATAAACAATTTTCCCAAGCAATTTGTTTCGATCACTTCTTTTATCCAAACACTCGGAGGAGAATACCGGTTCTGCATGACACAAAAAACTTTCCTGTCGTATTTTTCGGCCGTCGCTAAAATTTGCTTTGCATCAACGGTATTCAAGGCCATCGGTTTTTCAATCACAACATGATGTCCGGTTTCCAAACCACGAATGGCCATTTCGGCGTGCAATCCGTTGGGCGTGCATATATTTAATACATCAAATTCAATACCGGACGCCAACATTTCATCCAAATTGCAAAACACCGGTACGGGCGTATCGCATACGCCCTCTTCAATATCACAAACCGCCATCAATTCCGCTTCCGGATTGCGTTGGATCATCTCTATATGACGCTTCCCGATATGTCCGCAACCCACTACTGCAAACCGGATTTTGTTATCGGTTGCCATACATTTCTTGATAGTATTTCTGGTAGTCGCCCGATGTCACTTCTTCCACCCAATCCTGATTCTCCAAGTACCAACGAATGGTTTTTACAATTCCGTCTTCAAATTTTGTTTCCGGATACCAACCCAGTTCGGTCGTAATTTTATTTGGATCAATCGCGTAGCGTTGGTCATGTCCCAAACGGTCTTTCACATACGTAATCAAATCATCATTAATCCATTGTAGAGACAAGGCATGCCTTGTCTCTACGGCGGCCGGATGCAACGCTTTGCGATATTCCGGATTTTCTTCCAACAACTGACGAATAGTCGAAATCGTCAATTTTACGATCTCCAAATTTGTTTTTTCGTTGTGTCCGCCCACATTGTAAACCTCTCCTACCTTGCCTTTTAACAGAACGGTATCAATCGCTTTACAATGGTCTTCCACATACAACCAATCCCGGACATTACTACCATCGCCATACACAGGCAGTTGTTTTCCTTCCAGAATATTTTTAATAATCAGCGGAATTAATTTTTCAGGAAAATGATACGGCCCGTAATTATTGGAACAACGGGTGATATTGATCGGCATCTTATAGGTTTCCCCATAAGCCTTGACAATCAGATCCGCTCCGGTTTTGGAAGCGCTGTAAGGACTTCTCGGATCCAAAGGAGTAGTTTCCATAAAATATCCGGTTTCGCCCAGACTGCCATACACCTCATCGGTAGAAACTTGCAAATATTTAACACCTTCTTTATAAGTCGGATATCCATTTTCATCTTTTCCGGTTGACCAATGCTTTTTGGCCACATCCAATAAATTCTGGGTTCCCAAAATATTGGTTTCTAAGAAGAGTTGCGGATCTTCAATGCTTCGGTCCACATGACTTTCTGCGGCAAAATTCACAACAAATTGTACAGGATATTTATCAAAGATTTCATTTACAACCGTTTGATCTTTGATATTTCCTTTGACAAAAATCAAACGCAGGTCGTTCAAATCTTCTTTAATCGTACCCAAATTACCAGCATACGTTAAATCATCCAACACAATTATTTGAATGTCTTGGTGTTTTTTCAACAAGTATTTTACAAAATTGGCTCCAATAAATCCGGCGCCACCGGTTACTAAATATGTCATATCAATTAGAAATTAGTTGTCATTGCGGGCTTGACCCGCAATCTCCTGAAAAACGTTAAGCACTATTAACGAACATCATGGGATTGCGGGTCAAGCCCGCAATGACAGATTTTACATTAAACAAGGCTCAACAAATATTGTCCATATTCTGTTTTTTCCATTGCTTTGCCTAATTTTTGCAATTGAGCATTATCAATCCAGCCATTACGCCAGGCAATTTCTTCGATACAGGAAACATAGAAACCTTGTCTTTTTTGAATGGTTTCCACAAAATTGGAAGCTTCCAACAGGCTGTCGCAATTGCCGGTATCCAACCAGGCAAAACCGCGTCCGAACAGCGTAACATTCAATTTTCCTTCTTCCAGATAAACCCGGTTCAAATCGGTGATTTCATATTCTCCTCTTGCCGAAGGTTTTAATGCTTTTGCCCTTGCCACCACCGAATTATCGTAGAAATACAATCCGGGAACAGCATAAGGAGATTTCGGATGTTCCGGTTTTTCTTCAATCGACAAAACTTTTCCCGTTTCGTCAAAATCCACGACTCCGTAAGCTTTCGGGTCTTTGACGTAATAACCGAAAACACAAGCGCCGTCGGTATAGGACTGGGCTTCCCGCAACATTTTGGAAAATCCTTGCCCGTAAAAAATATTATCCCCCAATATTAAACAAACCGGATCATTACCGATAAATTTTTCACCCAAAACAAAAGCCTGCGCCAAACCGTTCGGAACTTGCTGAATAATATATTCAAATTTCATTCCCAACTCTTCTCCGGAGCCTAATAATTGTTGAAACATCGGCAAATCGCGAGGCGTGGAAATGATCAACACTTCCCTGATTCCGGCTAACATCAAGGTAGATAAAGGATAATAAATCATCGGTTTATCATAGACCGGCATAATCTGTTTGGAAATGGATTTGGATAAGGGAAAAAGGCGGGTCGCGCTTCCTCCTGCTAAAATAATTCCTTTCATACGTGTATTTCTTTTAAAAATTTACCTGATTTATCTTTTTCAGACAATAGCAATTGCGAGGCATCTAATGGCCAGGGAATATTCAAATCCGGATCTAAACAATTGATAGTCCTTTCTGTAGAAGGAGAATAACGATTATCTACTTTATAAGTAAAAACAGCCGTTTCGCTCAACACCAAAAATCCGTGGGCAAATCCACGGGAAATAAAAAATTGCTTTTTATTTTCTGCCGTTAATTCGACCATCTTATATTGCCCGAAAGTAGGGGAATTTTTCCGTATATCGACAGCCACATCCAAAACGCTGCCTTCGATTACCCGCACCAATTTAGCCTGAGACGTTTCACCCTCCTGGTAATGCAATCCTCTCAGAACGCCAAAGGAAGATTTAGATTCATTATCCTGAATAAAATCAATTTTCCCAATGTGTTGATCAAACACCTCTTTTTTATATACTTCCATGAAATAGCCCCGTGCATCTTCAAACACTTTGGGTTCAATAATCCACAAGCCTTTAATTTCAGTCTCAATAAAATTCATTTTTTATTCTTTTTACAAAATAGTTCATTAATAAACCACAAAAGTAATACTTTCATTTGTAGAAATGAAAAAATAAATTAAATGTTTGGTTAAATGAAATAAAAATAGTTACTTTGCACTCGAAAAACAAAAAGGTACCTTGGCCGAGTGGCTAGGCAACGGTCTGCAAAACCGTGTACGGCAGTTCGAATCTGCCAGGTACCTCTCTAAGGTATAAGCCGATAGATTAGAAGTCTATCGGCTTTCGCTATTTATATGGTTTTCAGTAAATTGTTATGCCTGCATCTAAATAGGAAAAATAAAAAATTGCAGACCGATTGTAAATTATAAGTAAAAAACGACTTAAAAAAAGACCAGTGATGATGACGATAAAAGTGTATTTTAGAAGCTCTACTAAAAAAATCTGAAATACCTTATCAAAAATCAGTTAAAAAAAGTACAACCGTGCAGTTAAGATTATTTAACTATTCAAGCGGAAATAGAACGAAAACAATACAAAGTTAGCATTAAAAATTAAAAGCCCCGAATTTCCGGGCTTTCGTACAGCAGTTGTCAAACGAGTTCTTTTTCAGAATTGTACTGTACTTAATTGTTTAGCTATATCGCTGATTGCGAAATTGAGCGTTTTAATGTCGTCCGAAGAAAATTTAGCCGTTTTTCCATTAACACGATTTCCATTCATTCGCTGGTAAAACCAGTTTGGACTTTTTTTGAAGTATGTTTTTGTCAAATGAGAGATAGAAATAACAGGGAGCACCGGCTCCAGTTTTTTTCTAACATTGACTATTTCTTGGATTTCTACTGCTTCCTTATGTATGAAAACGAAATCTTCATCAATAGCATCGAATACCTTTTTTTTATCATTTTCCGACAAAGAATCCAAAAAAGCATCTGTTTCTTGTTCAATGGCAGGACGGTCGGCATCGGCAGCTTTTTTCCATTGTTCCTTTAATTCTAAAAATTTAATTTTTGCATCCATATCCTTGTTTTTTTTAAGTTGATTTAATACAGAAAAGAACTGCCGCCAATCGACGGCGGTCTCTTCTTTCCGTTGAATACTAATCCTGCAACCACCTAATTTCATTGATAAGTAATTGAATGTTACCATCCAACGCCGATTTACTATAGCCATGTCCAATAAGGTGGCGATAATTTCGGAGGTAGTAGTTGAGATCATCTATCAAACCATCTACTCGAGCTTTTAGCTCATCGTCATCAATCATTTAAAGAGCTCTTGTCTTAATGACAATGCAAAAATAATAAGAATATTCTTATTGTCCGAATAAAAAAGCAATTATTTTTAAGAAATCTCAAAATTTAACACTTGGAAGCAAAGTGCAAAAACCGACATAAACTGCCCCGGTAAAGTTAATAGTCTAAGAAGTTCAAAGTTGTTGTTTTTATTTTTAATAAAATTTTTATAGACAAGACAATTTGTCTATTTCTTACTAATAATCGAGAACGACTAATGACTAAAGTCTTTTTGATATGTTTAAAAACATATATTTTGTAGCATATTATTATTCAGGTAAATAAAAATTCATTTTCTGCCTTTTATGAATTTTTTTTGTTGTATTATTCAAAAATACAGATATTGGATTATCTACCTAAGCCCCTAAATTTTCCAATAGCGACAAAATTTTTATCAGAAAAAAGATTAAAATACCTTGCTTAATTTTCAATGAAAAATCGTAACTTTGACATCTCGAAACCGCGATTATATTTTGATACTTCGGTTTTTGGCGGAGTTTATGACGAAGAATTTGAGGAAATTTCAACGATACTTTTTGAAAAAGTTAAGTTGGGGCAAATTATTTGTGTCTATTCCAATTTGTCTGTTGCCGAATTAAAAAATGCACCGGAAAAGATGAAAATGGATATCCGACTTATAAAGAAGGTGTTAAATATTTGCAAGTTTCTACCGATGAGGTGTATGGCAGTCTGGGCGAAACCGGATATTTTATGG
>BNYG01000016.1 GCA_026000155.1 Bacteroidia bacterium
TGCCCCTACCATATTCAATCCTAAATAACCCAACCCCATCACATAATAGCAATGTATTTGGTTACGAACGTTCAAGTCATCCTCCCAGATGGCTAAGTCGGGCAATGACACGGCGAAGTAATCTATCTTACAAGTATCAAAGAGGTGTTTCTCTCCGTAAGCAATGAGTTTATTGAAACAGCTCCGGGCTTTATCTTCCTTTCCTAAAGCCCTCCACGCCAAACCTTGATAGAAAATTTTATCGGGTTGATTGTCGTTGTAAAAGAAAGCCTGTTGCGGTTCGGAAGAGCCTTGTGTAGCCCGTTCAAAACAAACCTGCGCTTGTACTTTATTTTCTAATCCTTTATATGCTAATCCTTTATAATAGTCGATGTCGTTTTCTTCCGCATTAATCAATTTTCCTTCGCCCAGATTATGCGGATAGGTTTCCGTCTCTTGCAAGAGTTGCAACGCTTCGGCAAAACGGTTTTCTGCAATGGCCTGTTTCGCTAATTCCACCCGGCATAAAATATATTGTCCGGTCACTTTGCCTTCGCCGCCTTCCCAAGGATGGAATTGGCGTTGGGCAATCAGGTCTTTGGCTTTCGCATATTCGCCTGATTGATTATAAAGGGTGATGCGTTCGATGCAAAGGTCGTCGCGTTGTTCAACCAAATCCAAATGTAGCTCTAATAAAAATAACCGTTCACGATGCGGGCGACCGATTTTTTTGTAGAGTTGGTCAAGCTCCATCAAAATTCGGGCATCGGTTGTGTCCAAAGCAAACGCTTTTTCCAATAATTGTTGCGCTTCGTCCTTTTTATTCAACTTATTATAATAAGCTAAAGCCAAGTTACGCAAGACGGTCGGGAACGTGTTATCCATTTTAGCAGACTTTTCCCAGCAAGCAATCGCTTCGTCGTATTCGCGCTTTGAATACCAGAAATTTCCCAGGCAATAGAGCGCTTTTGCATCGGTCGGATTGGCTTTAATAGCTGCTTGCAAGAGGTTTACTTCTTCAATCCGATGCGGAAAATTACTATATTTCAGTGCGCCTGCCTCTTCATACAATCCGGCTGCTGCATAATCTAAAGCATATTCCAGGTCATCCTGTTCGGATTTCCGTAATTGCAATGAATAGGCTTTTTCCAAATCAGCGATTGCTTCTCCTGTTAATAATGCTTTTTCTTTCAAGCATCCTACATTGAACTTATCAATCTTTAACGAATCTTCTATCCATTGCAACGCTTCTTCTTTTCTCCCCAGCTTACGCAAAATACTTGCTTTGAGTTGGCGGGCTTTGTGGTTGTGCCAATTCTTGATCAAGCTGCGTTCCACCCTGTCTAAAGCATCTTCCCAGCGTTGATGGATGCAATCTATTTGTGCCAAGGAGAAGTAAGCGGCATCTTGCCAGGCGGCATTCCAAGTGGCTTTGAAGAAGGCTTTGTAGGCTTCATCGTATTTGCCTTGCATTTTCAAACTCCAACCTAAATTGTAATACGGCTCGCCATCGTAGGGATTCGGATTGCGGTCAATCCATGTGGCTATCGCTTTGCGGAAATAGGGTTCTGCTTTCGCAAATTGTCCCTTGCGCATGTATAATAATCCTACGGCATTGTTGCAACGGACATCGCCCGGTTCACGGCTCAACGCTTCCAAATAATAATCGAATGGATTGTAGGTTGCGTGGCGATATTGTTCCAAATGCAAGCCTGTGAGGTATAATTGTTCGATGCTCGCAATGTCTTTCGGATCTTTGGCAGCACGGGCAGGGTCGGGGATGGGTTTAATATCCGGTTTCTCCGCTTGATATTCCAATAACAAACGACTGTCTTCTGTGTATAATTGAAAAATTAAATCATCGGATTGTTGTAGAGACAGGGCATGCCCTGTCTCTACGGTGGAAACCGTTGTTTTGTATGGTTCTGCAGGAGATATATTTATTATCTTGTCTAAATATACCTTGCCGTCTTTACCTGTCAAAGACAAACGCAAATTTTTATAGACGGCTGTGGTATAGAGGATAATATCTGTTTTTCCATCTTTGGTTTCCACATTGACTATCGCTTCTTTATTCGCATTTTTCACATAACCTACTTCGGAATAGGGCATGAAATACTGTGTCCACGATTTTTCTTCATACGGTTGCAACCAGGAGAAGTCCGGTTGATTGTCGGTATAAACCCCTGTCATTAACTCGATATACGGACCGTCTTCGTCCGTTAAATTCCTGTCCCATGCCCGGCCGAAATCGCCATGTCCCCACGTCCATTGCTTCTTTCCCGGCGATACATGATGATTCGCTACGTGCAATAAGCCTGCCTGTGTATCGTCTTCATAGCCTCCTACGAAATCATATTTCGATTCAATCGCCATATAGGAAGTGGGTACCGGAATATTCTTGTATTTGGAAATATCCACTCCTGCCGAATAGTCTTGCTTGTAATAAGTGCCCGTAGCGATCGGAAATTTAGATACATCCCGTTTGCCATGGTCGAAGACAGCATGCACATCGGGCGGGAAGACGGATTTGTACCCATCATTGACTACTACGGCCGGATTGGCCCACCAGAGGAAGGTCTGTGGGAAAGGCGTCCGGTTATATATCTGTACTTTAATCTCCAAATAAGCTTTGCCCGGATGCAGTGTAAAACCTTGCATCCCTTTGGTACGGAACATACGCTCTACTTCGCTGCACCAGATCGTTTTACTGCCATCGGCATTTTCTTCTATCGAACAATCGACCGGCAAGAACGTGCTTGGACGGTGATGCTGCGGCCAGTTAAATTCTATCCCTCCGGAAATCCAAGGTCCGGTTAAACCTACTAAAGCGGGCTTGATTACCTGATTGTAATAAACGAAGTGACGCTTCTTGACTTTATCGTAAGCCATTTGTACCCGTCCGCCTAATTCGGGCAGTACCATTATTTTTAAGTACTCATTTTCCAGAAAGAAAGCCTTATAAGATTTGTCCGTTTTTTCATCGGATATTTTTTCTACGACAGGGTAGGGGTACACCGCTCCGCTGCTGCCTTGATAGACTCGTTTTTCCAAGAAAATCGGATTTTTTTCTTCTTCCCCGATAGGATAGGTGGGGAGAAGGATTTTTTCTTCCCACACACGTACTATACCACTTTCTGTTACTGTGGGTTGAATTAGATAGTTTGTTATTTTTTCCATTATTTCGTTAATTCTTTTTCAATTTCTTCTAATGATTTTCCTTTCGTTTCGGGTAATTGCTTCTTAATAAACCAGAATCCGAAGACACAGATGATGCCATATACCCAGAATGTTCCGTAAGCGCCTAATCCATTGTTTAACAAGGGGAAAGTATAAGTCAACACAAAGCACCCCGTCCATAAGGAGAAGGTAGCTACTGCCATGGCCATGCCTCGTATTTTATTCGGGAATATCTCGGAAATAACTACCCACACGATAGGTCCTAAAGTCATTGCATAGCAAGCAATAGCCAAGACGACTAAGGCGAGTACCGCAATGCCTGTAATATGGAAATAGTAACAAGCTCCTAAGATGGAGTAGAGAGCTGCTAATCCTGCTGCTCCGAAAAGCAACAAGGCGCGCCGTCCAAGTTTATCGACCGTGTACATTCCTACGAAAGTGAAAACGACATTGGTCACCCCTGTAATGACTATATTAAATAAGGTGTCGGACACGCCATAGCCCGCTGCGGAAAATATCTCTTGGGCATAATTGAAGATCACATTGATTCCGCACCATTGTTGGAACACGGCTACGACTACCCCTATCAACAATATTTTAGGCATCTTGCCTTGCCATAGCATTTTGTAATTTATCTTTTCTTGCGCGGCGTTCAAGGCGGCTTTTATTCCGGCTATCTCTTTCTCGGCATAAGCCTTTCCGCCTATCCGGCTGAGGATGCTGCCCGCTTTTTCATACCGGCGTTGGGTCGTAAGCCATCTGGGACTTTCAGGAATAAAAAACACTAAGATAAAAAATAAGGAAGCAGGGACGGTCTGTACCCAAAACATCCAACGCCAACCGGTTTGTCCGTTCCACGAAGTGAGTATGTCTTCGCCCGGAAGAACAGGGTCGGCGATTAACCAGTTCGCTATCTGCGCCGATAGAATACCAAGTACCACCGTCAATTGATTGATAGACACAAATCGACCGCGACTGTCACCGGGGGCTACTTCGGCTATGTACATGGGAGAGAGATTGGAGGCAATACCGATACCGATACCGCCGAATATTCGAAAGAAAATAAACCAATAGATATTAGTAGCATAACCCGTACCTACAGCAGCCAGAATAAAGACGAAAGCCGCAACGGTCATTAAGGGTTTGCGTCCGTACTTGTCCGACAGACTGCCGGAGACCATTACGCCTATCAGGCAACCTAAGATTGCGCTTCCCATGACCCAGCCTTGCATCGCCGGCGAATTGGTGATATTAAAAAATACTTCGTAAAAAGGTTTAGCGCCGCCAATCACGACCCAGTCGTAACCGAATAAGAGTCCGCCCATCGCCGATACCAAGGAGATAAGCAATAAATAGGTATTTGTTTGTTGTTTCATGATATGATAATTAACGGTACAAAATTACGGGTATATTGCACAATAATAATGCACAATATCTTTGTAATTATGTAAAATCTTACTATTTTTGTCAAAATAAGCAATAGTAGGATGGAAAGGTTAGCAGATGGGTTCAAAGGAGAAAAGGCGATTGTTACGCCTTACAATATTCGCACTTACCAGTCGAAGAATGAGATAACTAAACAGTTATACATCACACATATAGGTTATTATCCCAAAGCGAAATATCACTTCAGGGAACGGACTATGGGTACGCCGGAGTATGTTTTTATCTATTGCGAAGACGGCGAAGGTTGGGTGGACTATCAGGAAGAGAGGCATGTATTACAGAAGCATCATGCTTTTATTATCCCCTTGGGGGAAGCGCATGCCTACGGTTCAAACAATACTCATCCCTGGTCAATCTACTGGTTTCATTTCCGGGGGGAGAACATAAAAATGTTTGAGAGTATCATCGGTCGCTTGGTTTACTTGCAGGATTCGGACAGCAGCCGTTACGGCGACCGTTTCCGGTTGTTTGAAGAAATGTATCAAAATCTTGCCATGGGCTACAGTCCGGAGAATCTGGAATATGTGAGTGTCTGCCTGATGCACTTTTTGGCTTCCATCAAATACTTGCATCAATACCGGGAAATCAACAGCATCAAAGAAGCCGATGTGATTCAAAAGAGTATTTTATATATGAAAGACAATCTGGAGAATAAAATCGCATTGAAAGACATCGCCGGTCATGCCGGCTATTCGCTATCCCGCTTCACCGCCTTGTTTACGGAGCGGACGCACTATTCGCCGATGGACTATTACAACCAGTTAAAGATACAGCGAGCCTGTTCTTTCCTCCAATTCTCCGATTTGAAGATTAAAGAGATCGCTTTCCGCTTGGGATATTACGATCCTTTCCATTTCTCCAAGGCGTTTAAACAGGAGATGGAGATAACGCCTAAGGAGTACCGGAAGCGGTATGAGAATTGAAAATCTATCTTTATTGCTAAAAATTAGCAATCTAATTCGTACTCACAATTTTTTTTGAGAATCTTGTAAAATATTTTGCGTACCTTTCTTTGTGATTAGAAAAATCATAAATCACTGGTCTTATGAAAACAACTATTCTTTTCAAGGCATGAAGATGGCTTACGAAAATTGATAAATCGTCTTGGATTCAAACACTTCTCCCGGACGAAGAACCACTGACGGATAATCCGGATGGTGCATGCTATCCGGATAATGTTGCGTTTCCAAACAGAACGCAGAACGTTGCGGATAAGTATGTTCGTTTTTACCGGTAAAACTGCCATTCAAATAATTACCTGTATAAAGTTGCACGCCGGGTTCGGTCGTGTAGGTTTCCATCACAATACCGGTTTTGGGCGAAATCGCTTTAGCCGTGTAAGTCAAACCTTTAGCCGCTTTGTTGATGATGTAATTATGGTCGTATCCGTTGCCGTAAATCAATTGCGTATTTTCATCCTCAATGCGTTCACCAATGGTATGCAGGGAACGGAAATCAAAAGGAGTGCCGGCCACTTCTTCCGGTTTTCCAAACGGAATAGCTACATCGCTGGTGGGCAAAAAAGTATCGGCATTAATCTGCAATTCGTGGTCGCCTATATGCGAATCGCCTTCCCCGGAAAGATTGAAATACGAATGATTGGTCAGATTGAGAATGGTCGCTTTATCCGTAACCGCTTGATACACTATTTCTACCGCATTATTATCCGTTAAGCGGTAAAGAACCGTTACCTTTAAATTTCCCGGAAAACCTTCTTCGCCGTCTTTGGAAAGATAAGTCAATTCCAAGCTTTGTTCATCCAATGGCCTGGCATCCCAAACGACCGCATGAAAACCTTTCGGCCCGCCGTGCAAACTGTTGGGACCATTATTGACCGCCAACCGGTATTCTTCACCGTCCAACGTAAAACGACCGTCGGCAACGCGGTTAGCCGTTCGCCCGCAGACAGCTCCGAAATAGGGTTCCTGGTCATTCAGATAATCATCAATGCTACTTTTACCCAGAACGACATCCGTTAATTTACCTGTTTTATCCGGGACATTCAGCGAAACGATTTTGGCGCCAAAATTGGTGACGGACATTTCTGCACCGCTTTTATTCGTCAGAATAAATAATCCGACTTGCTTTCCATCCACTGTTTTTTCAAAGTCTTTTTTCTTCAGACCATCTACTGTTGTTATTTTCATGATAGTATTTATTTTTTATTTGTTTATTTATTGTTATTAAACTGCTTTCAGACTCATATCCAAACTTTTGACTGAATGAGTCAGCGCTCCGACAGAAATATAATCGACCCCTGTTTCGGCATATTCGCGGATAGTATCGTAGGTGATACCACCGGAAGATTCCAGTTTGTACCGTCCGTTGACCAATTCTACGGCTTTGCGGGTATCCGCTACATTGAAATTGTCGAGCATGATGCGATCTACATCACCCGTTTTCAGCACTTGATTCAATTCATCGAAGTTGCGGACTTCAATTTCAATGGGCAATTGTTTTCCTTTTTTCCAGGAATATTCTTTGGCGCGTACAATGGCATTTTCAATGCCTCCGGCAAAATCGACATGATTGTCTTTCAGCAAAATCATATCAAAAAGCCCAATCCGGTGATTGTCTCCGCCGCCGATTTTCACCGCTTCTTTTTCGAGCATCCGCAAACCCGGCGTTGTTTTCCGGGTATCCAAAATACGGGTTTTGGTTCCTTTCAACTTTTCTACATATTTATGTGTGGTGGTAGCAATCCCGCTCATGCGTTGCATGACATTCAATACCAAGCGTTCGGTTTGGAGCAAGGATTGTACTTTTCCTTCCACCGTAAACGCAATATCGCCGTATTTCACTTCCGCTCCGTCGGTAATAAAAACCGTTATTTTCAGATCCGGATCGAACGTATGGAAAATTTGCCGGGCAATTTCCACTCCCGCCAGAATGCCTTCTTCCTTGACTATCAATTGCACTTTTCCCAAAGCCATAGCCGGAATAGTCGAAAGAGTGGTATGGTCGCCGTCCCCAATATCTTCTTTGAAAGCTAAACGGATTAGCTCGTCGATCAGTTCTTGTTTCATATCTCGCTGGTTGCTCATAATTTATCATTTTTTCTTTGCAAAAATAGTAAAAATATCCGGGCTGCCTACTACCTGAGCTAAAATTATTTCAAAAATCTATACAAAATTTGACGAAAAAGCCGTAACTTCGTGCTCGCAAACAGGAATGTTAATTCTATAAAATATAAAATATGAAAAAGTACAATTTTAATGCAGGTCCATCCATTTTACCTCAAGAAACCGTTGAAAACACCATTCAAGCCATTCGCGATTTTTCCGGAACCGGTTTAAGTCTTATGGAAGTAAGCCACCGTTCCAAAGAGTTTCAAGCCGTAATGGATGAAACCGTAGCGCTGTTCAAAGAAATACTGAATATTCCCGAAGGATATTCGGTTTTGTTTTTGGGAGGTGGCGCCAGTCTGCAATTTTGCATGGTTCCTTACAACTTGTTGGAAAAGAAAGCCGCTTACCTCAATACCGGTACTTGGGCGAACAAAGCGCTGAAAGAAGCGAAATTGTTTGGCGAAGCAGTAGAAGTAGCTTCTTCCAAAGAAGCCAATTATACCTATATCCCGAAAGATTATACGATTCCGGCAGATGCGGATTATTTCCACATTACGACCAATAATACCATTTTCGGAACGGAAATTCACAAAGACATCGATTCGCCGGTGCCTTTGATAGCCGATATGTCGTCCGATATTTTTTCCCGCCCGGTGGATATTTCCAAATACGGATTGATCTACGGAGGCGCTCAAAAAAATCTGGCTCCCGCCGGTGTGACGTTCGTGATTGTAAAAGATGAATTATTGGGAAAAGTGAGCCGTGCGATTCCGACCATGTTGGATTACCGGACACACATTAAAGACGGTTCCATGTTCAACACACCGCCCGTAGTTCCTATTTACGCTGCGTTGCAAACCTTGAAATGGTTGAAAGCACTGGGCGGCGTGAGCGAAATGTACCGGAGAAACAAAGAAAAAGCCGCACTGCTGTATGCGGAAATCGACCGCAACAAATTATTCAAGGGAACAACCGCTGTGGAAGACCGTTCGTTGATGAATATTTGTTTTGTAATGAACGACGAATACCAACATTTGAACGACGAATTTTATAAGTTTGCTACGGAAAAAAGAATGGTAGGCATCAAAGGGCACCGTTCGGTAGGCGGTTTCCGCGCTTCTACTTACAATGCTCTTCCGAAAGAAGCGGTAGAAGCGCTGATAGAGACTATGCAGGAATTTGAAAAGTCACATTAAAAATTTTAAGCAACTTAAGGAGCTTAAGATTCTTAAGCTCCTTAAAATTTTAAAGAAAATAACAACAATTTAGAATAACAATATTATGCAGACAATTGACAAATTTAACTTTGCAGGGCAAAAAGCATTTGTGCGCGTTGATTTCAACGTACCATTGGACGAAAAGTTTAACATTACGGACGACACCCGCATCCGGGCAGCTATTCCTACTTTAAAGAAAATTCTAAGTGATGGCGGCAGCGTGATTATCGGTTCCCATTTAGGTCGTCCCAAAGGCGTGGACGGTAAATATTCTTTACAACATATCCTGCCGCGTATTTCCGAATTACTGGGTGTAAAAGTGGAATTCGCTAATGATTGTTTGGGAGAAACAGCGGTAGAAAAAGCAGCCGTTTTAAAAGCCGGAGAAGTGTTGGTGTTGGAAAATCTTCGTTTCTATGCTGCGGAAGAAGGAAAACCACGCGGTTTGGCCGATGATGCAAGCGACGAAGAAAAAGCTGCTGCTAAAAAAGCGGAAAAAGCCAATCAAAAAGAAATGGCTAAACAATTGGCTTCGTATGCCACGGTTTACGTAAATGATGCTTTTGGAACCGCTCACCGGGCGCATGCTTCCACCGCTATCATTGCCGACCATTTCGATGCCGGCAATAAATTATTTGGTTACCTGATGCAAAACGAAATTGATGCGGTAGAAAAAGTATTGAAAGATACCGCTCGTCCGTTTACCGCTATCATGGGTGGATCGAAAGTTTCTTCCAAGATCGACATCATCGAAAATTTATTGACCAAAGTGGATAACCTGATTATTGCCGGTGGAATGACTTATACTTTCACCAAAGCATTGGGCGGAAAAATCGGTAATTCTATTTGCGAAGATGATAAATTGGATTTGGCTTTGAGCTTGATTCAAAAAGCAAAAGATAACAATGTCAATTTGGTTTTGGCGGTAGATGCCAAAGCAGCCGACAGTTTCAGCAACGATGCCAATACACAAATCGTTCCCGTAGATGAAATTCCGGATGAATGGGAAGGTTTGGACATCGGTCCGAAAACCGAAAAACTGTTTGCAGAAGTCATCGAAGCATCTAAAACCATTCTTTGGAACGGACCTACCGGCGTATTCGAATTTGATAATTTTGCAGGCGGTTCCAGCGCTGTAGGCGCAGCTATCGTCCGGGCAACCGAAAAAGGCGCTTTCTCTCTGGTAGGCGGCGGCGACTCGGTAGCTTGTGTCAATAAATTCGGCATTGCCGACAAAATGAGTTATGTATCTACCGGTGGCGGCGCACTCTTGGAATTCATCGAAGGAAAAGAATTACCGGGGATTAAAGCTATCCGGGGATACTAAATAAAAGTCTGTCATTGCGGGCTTGACCCGCAATCCCATGAACATCGTTAAACACTAATCATGCAAGTGATTGAGCAATAGTGATTAACGGTTATCAGCAGATGTCTCTACTCCGCTACGCTCCGGTCGACATGACGGCGTAACCTTTTAGGGAGAGAGGGAAAAAGAGAGAGGAAAAATGGCGGCTTTGCCGCCATTTTTCCTCTCTCTTTTTCCTATTGTTTTCACCAATGACCCGTCATGTCGAGCAAAGCGAGACATCTACTGATAACCGTTAATCACTATTATTCAGCGATTTACAAATTCTTCAGTTTCTTAATATTCCGGTCTTCCCCCACGAGCCAAATAATATCGCCTGCTTCGAAGGTCAAGTCCAATCCGGGATTCAATAATGAACTGTTGTTCCGTTCGATACCTACGACTAAACATTCGTAATTTTCTTGCAAACAGGATGTTTTGATATTTTTCCCGACTAAATACGAATCCGGTTCCACTAATATTTGCCGCAAGCAAACATTTTCGGCCGGTTTTTCTTTTTCCTTAATATTGGCATATTCTTTCTTCCGCTCTTCTATCCGTTTTTCAAACACTTCCATTTGTTTATCCGTTCCCAGCACAATCAAACGATCATTCGGATAAATCCGCTCATCCCCATTCGGAATATTAATCTTCGTATCTCCACGGATAATTTTTACCACATTCACGCCATACACCTGACGGAATTTAAATTCTTTCAAACTTTTTCCGACAATCAGGTAATGCGGTTGGATAAGAAAATCGGATAAGTGTAAATCCCTTTCCAATAAGTGATTGGTAAAACCTTGTGAAATGGGCTTTTTCGATTCTTCGTAAGCTTCCTTTTCATTCAGGTTTTCCTTGAAACGCCGTTCCATCTTGATGGTTTGATTCCGCAAACGCCGGGATGTCAAAAATAAAATCATAATAATCAGCGCCAGCGTTAACGCAATGACAAAATGAGTATGGAAGAGCCGGAAGAATACATACATGATTAAACCGGCGCACAGCAACACCCGCAGCACAATCGTAAAAATCAGCGGTCCCCGGTGGCCTTTATTGGTTCGCCAAAGACGCAGAAACTCAGCCGATTGATCTTGTTTGACAATAATCGTCCGTAAAAAAGGAGAAATCAGCAACAGGATAACGGCGGCAGAAAGCAAATTTCCTTTGAATCCGGGCAAAAACTCTTGAACCAAAGGAGCGCCATAGCGCAACAGGAAAAAGACGATAATAATACAAATCAGGTAATAGATAATCGTAGAAGTGATGACACTTTTCAGGAATTTCCGCCATAAATTATTCTGATTGACCGGTTGCGCACCGGAAGCATCCTTGTTCAGGAAATTCTGCCAACTTTCCGGCAGCGCCCGCTCCAGAAACAGATTGGTCGGCTCTGCCAGTTTCATCATATAAGGTGTTGTGAAAATAGTGATCACGGAAGCCGATACAATAATCTGGTAAAGGGATTCTTCAATCACTCCCAAACTCAATCCCAGACTTCCGATGATATACGAAAACTCCCCGATTTGCGTAAGCGAAAAACCGGAAGAAACGGCTGTCCTCAAATTCTGACCGGCCAACAGTACGCCTGTTGTGGCAAAAAACATTTGTCCGAGAATAACGACTAAACTGATAATCAGGATAGGAACAATAAATTCCCCCAGACTCGTTACCTGAATCATCATTCCGACAGAAACAAAAAATATAGCGCCGAAGAAATTTTTAATCGGCAAAATCATGTGTTCGATCCGTTCCGAATCCAAGGTTTCCGCTAACATCGAACCCATGATGAAAGCGCCTAAAGCGGAAGAAAAACCGGCGCGGGTAGCCAGATAAACCATTCCGAGGCAAAAAGCGAGCGATAGAATCAACAGGGTTTCATCGTTGAGGAAAGGCTTCATTTTCCGCAGGAAAGTCGGTATAAGGTAGGTGCCCAACAGGAACCAGAACAACAGGAAAGCGATTAACTTAAAGATACTGAATAGCATTTCCGTTCCCTCAAACTGCCGACTAACAGCCACCGTCGATAATAAAACCATCAACAATACAGCTACCAAATCTTCGATAATCAGCACTCCCAACACAATTCCTGCGAAACTCTTATTACTCAAATGCAAATCTTCAAACACTTTGATGATAATCATGGTAGAAGACATACACAGCATCGCCCCCAGGAAAAGACTGGTCATGTGCGACCATCCGAAACAGATACCGGTAAAATAGCCCAATCCGATCATCGAAACCACAATAAATATCGTGGCAATAAGAGCCGTGGGTCCGACTTTCAGTAATTTTTTGAAACTGAATTCCAATCCCAAACCGAACAAAAGGAAAATAATACCTATATCCGCCCATATTTCAATATTCTCGTGTTCCGGATTGGTTTTGGAAATATAAAAAGAAAGGAGTATTCCGGCCACAATATAGGCTAACACAACCGGTTGTTTCAACCATTTGAACAAAAGCGAAAGAGCGCCTGCAACTACCAAAATCAGCGCTAAATCAGTGATTAATGGAGATAATTCCGACATATTTTTTGTATTTTGCCGACAAAGTTATAAAAAAAAATTACTTTTGCAATCAAAACGATAAAAATCACGCATCTATTGTATATATGATACTAAAAGTAGCGCCTGTTTCAGAAACACCGGATGAACTTCTTGCTCAATTGGAGCAGAAGGATTGGTATATGCCCGCACTTGAAAAAATGAGTACACACCGGCAACGTGAATGGCTTTCTGTGAGGGTTTTATTGAAAAAAACGATAGGGGAAGAAAAACAAATCCTTTATACGGAAGCCGGAAAACCAACGCTTGCCGACCAGTCTTATCACATCAGCATCAGTCACACCAAAGGATATGTGGCCATTGCATTGGATAAAACCCAAGCGGTAGCGATTGATATTGAACATCTTTCGCCCCGTGTAGAAAAAATACGAAGCCGGTTTATGAGTGAAACGGAAGAAAAACAGTTGTCCAAAACCCGGCCGCTGATTCATTTACTGTTGCATTGGTCGGCCAAAGAAACTTTATTCAAACTCTTAGAAGAAAACGACATCGAATTCAAGACGCAACTGCATATTCAACCGTTTGAACCGGTGATTGGGGAATGGGGGGATTTTATGGCGTACGAAACCCGGACGGAGAAAAAACGATCTTTCGTTATTCATTATTTAGTCACAGAAAAGTATGTAGTGACTAAATGTTAAAAATAGTGATACAAAATTAAGAAGGCATTCATTTTTTAATTTACGGATTTGTTACTACATTTGCATTGTATAAATACATATAAAATTTATAAATATGGCAAGAGATATAAAATCAACACCCGTCATAAGGGGAAAAGATGCTATCAGTTTTTATAAAAAGCTGGAAGAAAATAAGTATAAAAAAGTGGATAAAGATACATTATTGCGGATTGAACAATCAGTTGAATTTTTCAAATCCAAGTCTAAATACAATTAGTATAAAATGAATATCAAAGAAAAAAGAATTGACCATACTATGATTATCAAACCTTTTGACTGTGGCGATGAAGATTTGAATGAATTTTTGTTGGAAAAATCCAATAACTATCAAATGGAGTTGTTAGCAACGACTTTTGTATTTGAAGACGAAATAAAAACATTGGCATATTATAGTATATTTAATGATAGTCTTAAAATTGAAAATATCTCTTTTTCGTCAAAAAATGCCCTTAAAAATTTTATAAGACGCTTAGTTCCTCATCCTAAAAGACATTTAAAACATTATCCTGCTATTAAAATTGGTCGGTTGGCTATTTCAAAACAAGCTCAAAAATCGGGATTAGGCAGGAAAATAATGGATACCATAATAGATTATGCCATAAAACAGAATGAAAGATGTGCGTGTAAGTTTATCTTAGTGGATGCCTACAAAGATGCATTGGGATTTTACGAAAAAATGCAATTCGAATATTTTTCAGAGAATGATCTGAATGATGAAACAAGGCAAATGTATTTGGATATTACGCCACTAATAAATGCCCAAAGAGCAAATTAGGTTAAACCTTTACCGCTCTATCAGATAGGCGAGCTTTACTCCGATCACCTGATTGTGGGAAGATTGAAAAGTATCAATCCTGCGATTATGGAAGATATCGGATAAGCCGTAATAGTAGCGTCCTTCCAAAATAAAATTCCCGATGCCGGTACGAATTTCAATACCTAAGCCGCCGGTCAGTCCATAATCGAATTTCCGTTGAACCTTTTGGTCATAATAAAGGGGAATGAACGGATCCGAGTTGGGAGGAGTTACGATTTCTTCTTCCAATTCTTTTTCACCGATATTGTAACTTATTTGCGGACCCGCGTTAAATACAAACCGCGCCCGTTTTCCCAAATCATAATAAAAATGCATCATTACCGGTAATTCCAGATAAGCCAGCGAACGGGCGTATTTGTTAAAATGTGTCACCGTATCGCTTTCTTCCTTCCATCCCCTCAAGGCATAATTCAATTCTGCCTGGAGGCCGAAATGTTTTTCCGAAATATACCGGGCAACCAATCCGCCACTTTCCTGCAACAACATCTTTTGGGGCACACTGGGTGTAAAACTCACATTAGACAAGGTCGCGCCGGCATTGAGTCCGAATGCCCAACTCGGCTGAAATTCAGTCGTTTGTGCATGAACGGCAAAGACCGTAAATAAAAAAATCCATCCTCCGATAATCTTCTTCATCTTCTTTTTTTTATTTAACCGGATGGGAAGTAATGGTAGCATTCGGTTTGAATTCTACAAAATAAAGATTGGTATTAATCCATCCGCCCCAGTTATTGATCCGTTCAAAATAAAAATCGGTTTGAATACCGGAATAATTTAACTTATTGATATTCGCATCGTAAGATAGACCGTATTGATGGAGCAACTGGATAAAAAACATCCCCGTATCATAACCCAGCAGTCCATACTTCGGATAGGTATTAATCATTTCTTTCGAAAACCAACGCTGGTAATTGTTATAAAACGATTTAAACTTCGAGGAAGTAGGATCGGCATAAAAAATACTGTAAAAAGTAGCATTCAAACTGAAAAAATCATTCAGATATTCCGCACCGGACACCTGCCAGGCCGGATAGCCGAAAAGAGAAACCGCAATCTGAGGTTTCAATTCCACCACACTCCGCAAGGGAGTAATCAATTTCGACAAGGCTTCGGAACCATCATCTGCCGGAATAATCACATTGTTTTTGTTCGCATCCAAAAACGGTAAAATATCAGAATAAAATAACGTTTGATTGTTCATTACCTGATAGGAAATGTTTTTAGCCGTTAAATCTTTCTGAACCGTTTTTATAAAATCCATTTTATTGCCCGGTGTACCGGGAATGTAAAAGATAATATTGGAGTCCTTATACTTATTGCAAAAAGCAGCGGAAGCTTTGGAATACAAGTAAGACTGAGCCGTATTGATTTGATAAACATTGGAATAAGCTAACAATTCGTCACTTTTGGAAGTAAACGGAATGACATAAGGGATATTATTTTCGGAACTGAAACCGGCTATTAATTTGATTTGTTGGTCGGACAATCCGCCGATAATCAGATTGGCTTTTTCTAAGGAAGGTTTCTGAAGGATAGACGACAAGGTAGCTGTATTGGAACCAATATCATAGACTTGCGGAGTGACCGAAATACCTTTCTTCTTCACCTCTTTCAGCGCCAACAAAAACCCTTCATAATATTCCACCATGCGATTGCCGGTTGTAAAAGGAATGAGCAGAGCCACTTGGATTGCTTCGAGCGTTTCCGTTTGGGTAGAAGGAGATAGTAACGCATTGGTAACCGTCTGGATATAGTCCTCGCTTGGGCCTGTCATCGGAGCAGTGACCCGATTGGTCGGAATCCGGATGATTTTGCCGGTCGTAAACGTTTCGAGCGACAAACCCGGATTGACATCCAGAATATCTTCCCCTTTCATCTGGTACATCCGCGAAACGGAATACAAGGTTTCCCTGGCTTGGATGGTATGGTAAAAATAGGAACCCGATTCCTGTGGAATTTTCAACTGGCTTCCGACTTTAATGCCTGCCTCACTACCGGGATTTAATTGGTAAATCGCTTCTACAGAGATATTATACATCTTGGAAATGAAGTACACCGTTTGCCCTCCTTCTACCGTATGCAAAAAATAATCCTTATCTTGCGAAAAAAAATCAGGCTCCGGATAAAATGCTTCTTCCGATTTTACGTTATACAATGGAGTAGCTAACAGTAAAAATAATATAAATAACTTTTGCATCATCATACATTCTTAAATATGGGGTGTAATTTAGCTTGCAAAGTTATAAAAAATTCTTAATTTTGAAGCATGAAAAAAGCGATACTTCTTTTCACCGGTTTATTTTTGATTTTTCCGGCATTCGCACAATATACCGTACGAGGCGGAACGGGTACTCCGTTGCAGGCGGAAGACAACGCATACAACCGGATTCAAGTCTATTTATTGAACGGTTTATCCGGTGCGGAAATCTCGTTCACTTCCGGTTCGGGTACGCATCAATGGTATAAATACGATAAACGAGCCGGTGATGCCGTTGCCATTCCCTGCCGACAAACCGGAAATACTTCCACGATCACGAATCTCAGCGACGGATTCGGTTATTTCGTTGGAGAGGATCAATCGGCTCCTTCTCCATTCGATGCTAATTCCACCTCGTATGTATGGATTATTGATTACAGTAAACATTTACCTGTCATTTTCTCCTTCAATATTCAGGAAGATGAGTACAAATGCGAATCGTTGAAATTGATTGCCGATGTGGAAGCTGCTCCTTTGGAATATCGAACTTATTCCGGTGCGCCGGTTAGCTTGCAAAGAACTTTCCATCTTATGTATTCCGATTTGGAATGGAAAGAAGAAAGCAAGATGTTTGCGCCGGTAGATGCCATTTCAGATATAGAAGGTCTTATCTCGGAAATCAGTATCGATGCTCCTTTGAAAAATACCGCTTTTACTTTGACCGGAGATGATTATGCCAAACATTTCGGACTGGAACAGAAAGTAAGTACGCCGGAATATGAAGCGGTGGCTGTGGAAGCTCATGGAATAGCTACCTCCTTGAAAGAAGCCGGTGTAAGTGAACAAAGCGCCGGAGGCAAAGATACGGATTATTCCGCGCCGGTCGAAATCAATTTTGAGGCTTACGCCAATGAACCGGTGGCAGCCCTGTATATCTGGCGAATAATGAAAATAGATCCGGTGACGAGAGATTCCATCGACATTGTCAGATACCCCGAAAAATCAATCAGTTACAAATTTGAAGAAGCCGGAAATTATGTCGCCCAATTGGAAGTAACGGATAGACTTTCGATTTGTTTAGACAATTCACAGGTTATCCCGATATTTATCGGGGATTCGGATTTGCGATTACCCAACGCATTCAGTCCGGGAAGCTCTCCGGGTTCCAACGACGAATACCGGGTATCCTATAAATCATTAGTCAGTTTCAAAGCATCCATTTACAACCGCTGGGGCAATTTGCTTTTCCATTGGGAAGATCCTGCCCAAGGTTGGGATGGAAAAGTAGGCGGAAAATACGTGCCGACCGGCGTTTATTTTATTGTAGTAGAAGCCAAAGGAGCCGATGGCAGGACCTATACACGGTCAAGCGACATCAATGTTTTACGATCAAAAAATAATTAATTATGAATAAAAAAGTTACGAGTTTCTTACTTATCAGTGTTTTAATGGGCGTAGTAATTGTATTGTCCGTGTTTTTGTCCGGCAGCACGGCTCCCGGCAAAGAGGAAAAACAACATCCGCTGGTCGCTGCCCTGACCGTTTCGGTACCTATTCCGGATCACGTAAAATTTTGCGATCATGAAATTTCATTGGAACGATTGGACATGCGGGAACGTTTCGACCGGGAAATCAATGGTTTTACTTACCTGCATTCCACTACTTTATTGTATATCAAACGGGCGAACCGTTTCTTTCCGGTCATTGAACCGATTTTAAAACAATACGGTATTCCGGACGATTTCAAGTATTTATGTGTCATCGAAAGCAATCTGGATACGCGGGCGCTCTCCCCTGCCAAAGCAGCCGGTTTATGGCAATTCATGGAACCGACCGCTAAATCCTACGGATTGGAAATCAGGGACGGAGTGGATGAACGTTACCACATCGAGAAAGCGACGGAAGCCGCCTGCCGGTATTTCCGGGATGCCTATAACCGGTATGGCAGTTGGGAAAATGTAGCAGCATCCTACAACGCCGGTACGGGCAGGATTTCAAGCGAAATGCAGCGGCAACAGGTAGAATCGGCCTTTGACCTGTTGTTGGTTCAGGAAACTTCCCGCTATATTTTCCGGATCATGGCTGCCAAAGAAATTTTCAGTCATCCGGACAAATACGGCTTCATCCTGAAAAAAGAAGACCTCTATCCGCCGGTTCCGGTCGATTTAGTGGATGTTCAGACGGACATTACCGATTTAGCTACTTTTGCCCAACAATACGGACTGAATTACATGCAATTGAAAGAATATAACGTCTGGCTGCGCGATACCCAATTGACACTCCCTAAAAACAGGAATAAAATCTATCAGATCGCCATTCCGAAAAAAGAATACCTCTATTTCAAAAAAGACCATATCCGGGTGCATGATCCGGCTTGGGTGGTAGATTGAAGCGGATTTTTATTTCTCAATCAAATACTTCCAAAACCGTTTGGGCATAAATTGCCGTTGCAAGCGAAGATTTTTCCGTTGCTGAATGGTCACCGCTTTCAAATAGTCGTTCCATAAGTCCTGAAAAGCGCTTTCGGTTTCGTCCTGCTGCTCGCGGGTGATATTTCCCGTTTTGAGGGAAACCGGCGGATGGTCGAAATGTACTGTTTCCGTTTTTTCCCGGTCGTAAAACAAGCCGTAATTCCGCCGGGAATCATAAATAATCCATGGCTGATCGGCATAGCGGTCTTGGAAAAAATCGGAACACAAAGGCAATACATTGTACAAAGGATCCATAATGGAGAAAAAAATGCCGTCGGCGGTTTTTTGAAAACGGACAAATTGCTTGATATGCGTGATTTCATTGGAAACTTTCTTGTAAATTTTGGCTAAGGCCAATACATCGTCATCTGCAAAATTCACTTCAATCGAAATGGGCGAAGCTAACGCTTTTTGAATGTAACGAAACAAGATAAGTTCAATATCTTCTATTTCAGATAAATAACAAATAAACAACATATTTAATGCGGATTTGGAAATTTTCTTCTCCAATCCCTGGAATACACGTCCCGACTTGTCGGCATCGGTAATCACGGGATGCGTTTCCGTAAACAAAGGAATAGCAGAATCTTCGCTCACCATCCGGGCAGGCGATTCCTTCCGGTAGTAAGCGTCAAAAACGCAAGTTAAAAAACCCTCAAATGTATTGTCGTATAAATAGTAAAGCATAGCAACGAAAGTGATGGCACGCGGATGACGCGGATTAGGCGGATTAAAACGGATTTTTTATATTATCCGCGTAAATCCGCGTCATCCGTGTCATCCGCGTGCCATTGTATTATTAATTGTGTATCGTCTCTTTTCTTTCGACCCGGTTGTGTCAGCAACTGCCGGAGGTATTCCGGTTTTGCTTCCTGGACGGTATAGACCGGCAGTTCGTTGCAGGTAATAAAATACTTGGCGCGTTTCAACACCACCCCCATTTTCCGCAGGTTTTCGGAAGTCAGGCGGCCGAATTTCCGCGAAGCGATAATCAGTTGGGCGGATTTCGTGCCGATACCGGGAACGCGCAAAATCATTTCGTAATCAGCCGTATTCACATCCACCGGAAAAAACTGCGGATTACGCAAAGCCCACGATAATTTCGGGTCAATTTCCAATTCCAGATTCGGATGCACTTCATTGACAATTTCATCCACTTTGAAATGATAAAACCGCATCAGCCAATCCGCCTGGTATAAACGATTTTCACGTACCAAAGGCGGGGTCGTCAATGCCGGCAAGCGCGTATCGTAGGTATTAATGTGAATATACCCCGAATAATATACCCTTTTCATCGCCGGACGCTGATACATGGCATTCGCCAGATGCAAAATTTTATTATCATCATCCGGGGATGCGCCGATAATCATTTGCGTACTTTGCCCCGCGGGAGCAAATTTGGGCGCATGGCGGTATTTCTTCTTTTCTTCCTTGCTTTCCAAAAAACCTTGCTGGATATAATGCATCGGACGAAAAACACTCTGGTAATCTTTATCGGGCGCAATCAGTTTCAGGCTTTGTTCCGAAGGCATTTCAATATTGCAACTCAAACGGTCGGCATACAAACCCGCTTCCGCCACCAACTCGCGACTGGCTCCGGGAATGCTTTTCAAGTGAATATAGCCATTATAACGATGCACGGTACGCAAATCTTTCGCTACCCGCACCATGCGTTCCATGGTATAATCGGCATTGCGGACAATTCCGGAACTTAAAAACAGTCCTTCAATATAATTCCTCCGGTAAAATTCGATGGTGAGTTCCACCAATTCGGAAACACTGAACGTAGTCCGGGGAATATCATTGCTTCGCCGGTTGGCGCAATAAGCACAATCGTAAATACAATGATTGGTCAGCATGGTTTTAAGCAAAGAAACGCAACGGCCGTCTTCCGTAAAGCTATGACAAATCCCCCAACCCGCCGCCGACCCGATTCCTTTTTGGGTATTGCTGCGCGAAGTACCGCTGGAAGCGCAAGAAACATCATACTTGGCTGCTTCCGCCAGTGTTTTTAATTTATCGAAGATAACCGGATTCATGCAAATATATGAAACAAAATAGCCATTGCACAAAGGTAAAAATAATACGGAAAAGAAAAAATTATTTAAATAAGTCTGAGTGGGAACCGGTTCTGACTAAATGAAGTGTTCCATCAAAGAGAGGGTTCTCGCACCATTCTTCTATATACCATGTCAGCAGCCAATCCGGTTTAATATGGCATTCATAGTGACCGGAATAGTTACCTCGTAAAGGATGCGGTAAATATTCTTCCGGTAATGTACCTGTTTGGCATAAAGTTATGATTGCTTTATCAATCAATTCTATTTCATAATTACGTTTCAGACACAGTTTATAATCTTTTTTAAACTGCCCGGATCGTTTAGGATAGTACATAATTAATGTTTCAAATCATATAAAAGTTCATTAATACTATTAAATCCTTTTGTTTTGTTTTGCTGTGCTTCAAGCATGGCTTTTTTTGTTTCCTCATTTGGAATATCCAGAATCATGCCGTATTTCTTCAAATCAATACGGGCATAACCGGCTATTCTTTTCGTATTTCGTTCAATTGTAATTCCCTCTATTTGTCCCATAATTAAAAAAAAATTGTAATACAAAGATACAGTTTTCATTTTTAAACAACAAATGTTTCTCTAAATTATGTATCTTTGCATCAATTTAATTTCATAGATTTTTAAACCCATTATCAAATGCACCAGTTAACAGTTGTCAAAGTAGGCGGAAAGATTGTTGAAGACCCTCAGTCTTTAAAAACTTTTCTGAAAGATTTTTCATTAATTGCAGGAAATAAAATACTTGTTCACGGAGGAGGCGTTTCGGCTACCCAATTGGCAGAAAAATTAGGCATTAAAAGTCCGATGGTGGACGGTCGCCGGATTACCGATGCCGAAACATTGAAAGTCGTAACCATGGTTTATGCGGGATTGGTCAATAAAAATATCGTCGCGCACCTGCAAGCATTGAGTTTGGATGCCGTCGGATTGACCGGAGCCGATATGAACCTGATATTTTCCATCAAAAGACCGGTCAAAGACATTGATTACGGTTACGTGGGCGATGTACGGGAAGTCAACGCTCCGGTGCTGAAAGAACTCCTGAATCAGAATTATGTACCGGTCATAGCCCCTATTACCCACGATGGAAACGGACAATTATTAAATACCAATGCAGATACGATTGCCGGTGAAACGGCGAAAGCCCTGGCTTACGATTTCAATGTCCGTTTGATTTATTGCTTCGATAAAAAAGGCGTCTTACTCGATGAAAAGGACGAAAACAGTATGATTCAATTGCTGACCAAGGAAGAATTTTTGCAATACAAAGAAGAAGGAATTATTAAAGACGGTATGATACCCAAATTGGAAAATGCTTTCGAAACGCTGGCTTCCGGAGTGAAAGAAGTCATTCTTCTCCGGGCATCCAATTTGAATACAGGAGAAGGAACTTATATCAAATGGAATTAATAGCGAAGACGTTATACGGATTGGAGGAAATCCTGGCGAAAGAATTGATCGAATTGGGAGCCAATGATGTACAAATCGGCCGGCGGATGGTTTTATTCACAGGAGGTAAGGATTTGCTTTACAAAGCGAATTTTCATTGCCGGACAGCCTTGCGCATTTTAAAACCCATCGCTACTTTTCAAGCGAAAAATCCCGATGAAGTCTATGAAAAAGTGAAAGAAATCGATTGGCAGAAATACATTCCCGGTAAAAAAACATTTGCTATTGATGCGGTGATCCATTCCGAAACATTCACCCATTCCAAATTTGTCGCTTACCGTGTCAAAGATGCGATTGTGGATTCGTTCACGGAAAAAGAATTGCCCCGGCCTTCCGTACGGATCAACAATCCCGATGTCCAATTGCACGTGCACATTTCACATACCGAATGTACCATTGCCTTGGACAGTTCCGGCGAATCACTGCACAAAAGAGGTTACCGGATGGAAGAAACGGAAGCACCCCTGAACGAAGTGCTGGCTGCCGGAATGATCCTGAAAACCGGTTGGAAAGGCGAAAGCAATTTCGTTGATCCTATGTGCGGATCGGGCACCTTGCTCATTGAAGCCGTTTTGATCGCATTAAATATTGCTCCGGGTGTTTTCCGCTCGCAATACGCCTTTGAAAAATGGGACGATTTCGATGCCGCTTTGTTCGAACAAATCAGCACGGACGACTCGCACGAAAAACCCTTTCTTTTCAAAGCCTACGGTTCGGACATTTCACCGAAAGCCATCAGCGCTGCAAGCCGGAACGTGAAAAATGCCGGACTTTCCAAATACATCGAATTGAAAGTTTTGCCTTTCCAACAAATGACCGAAGCGCCTGCAACCGGTATTTTAATTACCAATCCGCCCTACGGTGAACGATTGAATCCAAACGATTTGATGCAATTATATGCTATGATTGGCGAACGGTTGAAACATGTATTTACCGGTTACGATGCCTGGATTATCTCCTCCAATTTGGAAGGATTTGACAATATCGGCTTAAAACCGTCTTCCAAATGCAAGCTGATCAATGGCGCTTTGGATTGCGAATATCGCCAATATCAACTCTTTAGCGGAAAGCACCATGCATTCAAAGAGGAAACCGGACGTAAATTAGCCTTGAAAAAAATCACTTGTCTATTCGCTTTTATTCTATCGACTCTTATGACTGTTTCTGCTCAGGGAAAACAATTTACATTGGAAGATCTCATTCCGGGAGGGAATACTTACGCTCAATTCACACCGAAAACCGAACAGGATGTGAAATGGAAAGGCGACAGTTTGCTGTTCTTTACGAAAGAAGAAAAATGGCTCGCCAGCCCATCAACACCCGATGAAAAGGCGCTTTTTTCTTCGGAAGAAGTTTTAAAAAAGGAAGATTCCACCAAAGAAATACTGCAATCCATTCAAAATGCAGAAGGCAATAAAAAGGATGTTATTTACGGAGAATCTGTTCACCGAAATGAATTTGGCATTACTGACGGAAAATTTTGGTCGCCTAATCGCAATTACCTCGCTTTTTACCGGATGGACGAATCCATGGTGGGCGATTATCCTTTAGTGGATATTTCCGCACGGGAAGCTCAATTGAAAAACATCAAATACCCGATGGCGGGAAGGACCAGCCACGAGGTGACGGTAGGAATATATTCGATGGAATCGAAGAAAACGATCTATTTGAATACCGGCGAACCCAAAGACCATTATTTGACAAATATTTCCTGGAATCCTTCCGAAAAATATATTTACATTGCCGAAATCAACCGGGAACAAAATCACTTGCAATTGAACAAATATTCCGTTGAAAACGGCGAAAAAACGGCGAATTTGTTTGAAGAACACAATGACCGGTATGTGGAACCCGAACATCCGTTATTGTTCCTGAAAAAAACGCCCGGTCAATTTATCTGGCAAAGCAAACGGGACGGCTACAATCATTTGTATCTTTACAATACGGACGGCCAATTATTAAAACAACTGACTTCCGGCAATGCCGATGTGACCGAAGTTCTGGGCTTGGATGCGGAAGAAAAGAACCTTTTTATCGTATCCAACGAAAGCAATCCCATCGAATTCCAAGTCTATAAAATCAACCTGAAAACAGGAAAAAAGAGTCAACTGACTTTTGAACCGGGTGTACACCGTCCGCAATTAAGTGAATCGGGAAAATACATCATCGACAAGTATGCCAATCTCACCACCCCTTTGAACATTGATTTGATTCATACCGCTAACGGAAAAATCCAACGCTTGCACACGGCAAAAAATCCATATTCGGAATATATTTTGCCGGAAATTAGCTTAGGTTCATTGAAATCTGCCGATGAAAGGACGGATTTATATTACCGCTTGGTCAAACCGGTAAATTTCAATCCTAATCAAAAATACCCGGTCATCGTGTATGTGTACGGCGGACCGCATAGTCAGATGGTCGTCAATTCCTGGCTGGGAGGCGTGCGCGGTTGGGATATGTATATGGCTCAAAAAGGATATATGGTTTTTACACTGGATAACCGGGGCACTTCCAACCGGGGTTTTGCATTTGAAAGCATCATTCACCGGCAATTGGGAGTCACCGAATCGGCCGATCAATTGCGAGGAATCGAATTTCTGAAATCCTTGCCTTATGTGGACTCCGGTAGAATCGGTGTTCACGGTTGGAGTTACGGCGGATTTATGACGACCAATTTGCTCTTGCATCACCCGGAAATTTTCAAAACGGGCGTTGCCGGCGGGCCGGTCATTGACTGGAAATACTACGAAATCATGTACGGCGAACGCTATATGGATACGCCGGAAGACAATCCGGAAGGCTACGAACAAGCCGACATGAACCGTTTGGCAGGCAATCTGAAAGGTCATTTTTTAGTGATTCACGGTGATGAAGACGGTACTGTGGTGTGGCAAAACAGCCTTTCGTTCCTGAAAGCCTGTATTGCTGCCGGAACTTATCCCGACTATTTTGTCTATCCGGGACAGGAACACAATATGCGCGGACGCGACCGGGTGCATTTGCACGAAAAGATTACACGCTATTTTGAAGATTATTTGAAATAAAAATATGAATATTCTATTAGTAGGCTCCGGCGGACGGGAACACGCTTTGGCTTGGAAAATCAAACAAAGCCCGAAAACAGATCAATTATACATTGCTCCGGGAAATGCGGGAACGGCAGAAGTAGGAATCAATGTGCCGATTAAATCGACCGATTTTGAAGCATTGAAGTCATTCGTTTTGAACCATGCAATTCACATGGTAGTTGTTGGACCGGAAGATCCTTTGGTCCAAGGTATTTATGATTTTTTCAAAAACGATCCGGATTTAAAAAATATCCCGGTAATCGGGCCTTCGCAACAAGGAGCGCAAATGGAAGGAAGCAAGGATTTTGCCAAGGCTTTCATGATGCGTCACAAGATTCCAACCGCTCAATATTTCAGTGTCACTAAAGCGAATTTGTCCGATGGAATCGCCTTTTTAAAGACCATGCAAGCTCCCTACGTACTCAAAGCCGATGGCTTGGCTGCCGGCAAAGGCGTATTGATTATTGACCGGTTGGAAGAAGCCATCAGGGAATTGAATGCCATGCTGGGCGGCAGTTTCGGAAAAGCCGGTGAAACGGTCGTTATTGAAGAATTTCTCTCCGGTATCGAATGTTCGGTATTTGTAATGACCGACGGCACACACTACAAAATATTGCCCGAAGCCAAGGATTACAAACGTATTGGGGAAGGCGATACCGGTTTAAACACCGGTGGCATGGGCGCTGTCAGTCCTGTTCCTTTTGCCGATAAAGCCTTTATGGAGAAAGTAGAAAAACGGATAGTGATTCCAACCATCGAAGGGCTGAAACAGGAAGGAATTGATTACAAAGGATTTATCTTCCTCGGATTGATCAAGGTGAAAGGCGAGCCGATGGTGATCGAATACAATTGCCGGATGGGTGATCCGGAAACGGAAGTCGTCATGCTGCGTATCCAATCGGATTTTGTGGATTTATTGGAAGGTATTGCGGATGAAAACCTGCCGGAAAAAGAACTGCTGTTCGACGACCGGAGCGCGGTAACGGTGATGTTGGTTTCGGGAGGTTATCCGGGCGATTACGGGAAAGGGAAGAAAATCACCGGATTAGGCCAAACGCAAAACAGCATCCTGTTTCATGCGGGAACTGCCGGTGAAAAGGGCGAAATTGTCACAAACGGCGGACGGGTGATAGCCGTCAGTTCGTACGGAAAAACAAAAGAAGAAGCCTTGAAGCAATCGTTTGAAAATGCAAAAATAATTGATTTTGAGGGAAAATATTACCGCCGGGATATTGGATTGGATTTGTAAATGGACTTACGGAAGATACATAAATATTTTGTCAGCTATCGTTTCCCGCTAATTCTCACGATACTTGTTTTTATCGTCCTGCGATTGCCCGGAAACGGCGATTGGCTGTCTATCTCCTTATGGGGTTCGACCCTCCTCCAACTCGTCATTGCTTTATTTCTTCTGTATCTGACGCAGATATTTGGGATTATCCGGCAAAAAACCTTACTTCCTGCTTTTTTTTATGTGTTACTGGCAGGCGCCAATCCCCTGTTTGCCTACGATCTTACCGGCAGCGTTTCCGCCCTGACTATTGCGCTCTGTTTCCTGTTTTTGTTCAATAGTTATCAAAATCCGCTATCGCAAGGAAACGCACTCAATATATCGTTGTTATTAACTTTGTGCAGTTTTTACTGGTTTCCCATCCTCCTCTTTTTTCCCTTGTTCTGGTACGGGATGTATCAGTTCAGGTGCCTCAATATCAAGACTTTCTTAGCCAGCCTGACCGGATTTTTGCTGATTTATTTATTTCTCTTTACTTGGAGTGTTTATAAAGGTGATCCGGAATTTTTCTTAAAGATGCTTCCTGATTTCAAAACGATAGGAACGATTCAAATCTTTTCTTTCGGATTGAAAGCGTGGATAATGAACGGTTTGATCCTTCTTCTTTTCATTCTCTCGGGCATTAAAATTTACATGGCCGGCGTTTCGGAAAAAGTGCAGGCGGTGACCACATTAAGTTATTTATTTGTTTTCACTTTAGTGGTTTACGTCTTATACCTTATTCAAAACCAATGGAAGCAGGAATGGTTGCTCATTTTATATATGCCCATCTCTTTGCTGATATCCCACTACTTCACTTTGTCGAATAAACTTTGGACGATCCGGCTGTTTTTATTGACGGTTATATTGTTCGGGATGATGTTTGATTGAAAATTTTTACTTTCCCTTTAGACGCATTTTATGCCAACGAATGTAAATTTATTTGTATCATCTAATACAAAGTTGTATTTTTGTGCCGGAAAAATAAAATTATAATAATGAAAAACGTATTTCTTTCTCTCTTACTATCGGTATGTTTGGTGTCCTGTTCTTACGGACAAGGTTCTATGGATCCTGCTGCCTGGAAAGTAAACAGAGCGATATCGGTGATCGATAATTATTATGTCGATACAATCAACAAAAATAAACTGGCCGACGAGGCGATTATCGCATTATTGCAAAAATTAGATCCGCATTCCGGATACCTGACGCCCGAAGAGGTTAAAGAAATGAACGAGCCTCTAAAAGGAAATTTCGACGGAATTGGCATTCAATTCAATATGCTGACGGATACCTTGTACGTGATTCAGGTTATTCCCGGAGGGCCGTCCGAAAAAGTGGGCATTGTCGCCGGCGACCGGATTATTCAGGTGAACGACACCGCCATTGCCGGAGTAGGCATGAAAAATACCGATGTCATGTCGCGCCTCCGCGGACAAAAAGGCACTACTGTACAGGTGAAAGTGATGCGGGGAAGCAATCCCAACTTGATTACATTCAAAATTGTGCGGGATAAAATTCCTATTTACAGTTTGGACGCCTCTTATATGCTGGATAAAGTAACCGGGTATATAAAATTAAACCGTTTTGCAGAAACGACTTACGATGAATTTATAAAAGCCTTGCGGGAATTGCAGGCACAAGGGATGAAAAATTTGGTTTTGGATTTACAGGACAATGGAGGAGGTTACCTCAATTCGGCGATTGAGATTGCCAATGAATTTCTGAAAAGAGGCAATTTGATTGTTTATACCGAAGGCGTTCATCAAAGAAGAGAAGATGCGCATGCGACTATGAAAGGTTCTTTTGAAGACGGTAAACTCATTGTGTTAATCAATGAATCGTCCGCATCCGCCAGCGAAATTGTCACCGGGGCTTTGCAGGATTGGGATCGCTCCGTAGTGGTCGGAAGAAGGTCTTTCGGAAAAGGATTGGTACAACGTCCCATCCCTTTTCCCGACGGTTCCATGATTAAACTGACTACGGCGCGTTATTATACTCCTACCGGCCGTTCCATCCAAAAGCCCTACGAAAACGGGGACAGCGATTCGTATAATATGGAAGTTATTCAACGCTATAACCGGGGCGAAATGCTCAGCGCCGACAGTATTCATTTTCCGGATTCGTTAAAATACTATACTTTGGTAAATAAAAGAGTTGTGTATGGCGGCGGCGGTATTATGCCGGATTATTTTGTTCCGATTGATACGTCTCGTTATACGGATATGCACCGGTCGTTGATTGCCTCCGGAGTGGTCAATAAATTTGTCATGAATTATATCGACAAAAACAGGACTAACTTGCAAGATCAATACAAAAATTTTGCTTCCTATCAATCACACTTCAATGTGAACGATGCCATGTTGAAAGACTTATTGGAATTGTTTAAAAAAGAAGATTTTGAAATGATCGGACGGAATACTGCATCCACATCAGAAGAAGAGTTTGTCGTACCGGAAGATTTGGATACAAAAATAAGCATTGTAGATTCTAAAAATAAAAGGCGGACTTCGGCTAAATTAACCGCCGCAGATATGCAACAATTTGAGAAATCCAAATCGCTGATCAAGCTGCAAATCAAAGCATTAATTGCCCGCGACCTTTGGAATATGAGTGAATATTATCAAATCATCAACGACGAAAACGATGCGCTGAAGAAAGCGATCGAAATTATTGAAAATTCCAAAGAGTACGACAAGCTGCTTGGAAAATAAAGAATGAAGAAACAGAAGTTTCTACAAATAATAGACTGGTACATCATCCGGAAGTTTCTGGGTACGTATGTTCTTGCCATACTGTTGATTATTGCCATTACGGTGATGTTTGATTTCAACGAAAAAGTGGATAAATTCATCCGGAACGATGCTACGACACATGCTATTATTTTCGATTACTATCTTAATTTCATTCCTTATTTTGCCAATCTTTTCAGTCCGTTATTTGTTTTCATCGCCGTGATTTTTTTCACTTCGAACTTGGCCGACCGGTCGGAAATCATCGCCATGCTGTCTAATGGAATCAGTTTCGACCGCCTGATGCGACCGTATATGATATCGGCGGCCTTGATTGCCGGAATGACTTTCCTGTTAAACAGCTATGTCATCCCTCCGGCGAATATCACGCGCATTGAATTTCAAAACAGGTACGTGCGCCCGAATAAAGTGACTTATTCCAACAATATTCAATTGGAGGTGGAACCGGGGATCATCGCTTATTTCGACCGTTTCGATGCCACCACCAATACCGGTTATCGTTTTTCATTGGAAAAATTTGACAAAAAGGAACTTAAATCCCGGATGACCGCCCAGCAAATTGTGTGGGATTCGGCTTATCATTGGACGGTAAAGGATTATATGATACGGGATTTTGTCGGCATGAAAGAAAATATCACGACCGGAGAGACGATTGATACTACGTTGACGATTATTCCTTCCGATTTCATGATTTCGAATTATGATTCTGAGCAAATGACGACTCCCCAATTAAAAAAATATATCGACCGGCAGAAAAAACGTGGAATAGGAAATATCCAACTTTTTGAAATTGAATATCATCGGCGTTATGCTATGGCATTAGCCGCTTTTATTCTGACGATTATCGGAGCCTCTATTTCCTCCCGGAAAGTGAAAGGAGGCATGGGGCTTAATATCGGTATCGGCTTGGGGCTTAGTTTTTCATACATTTTGTTTATGCAAGTATCTTCCTCCTTTGCTATCTCCGGATTAGTCAGCCCTTTCATCGCTGTCTGGATTCCCAATTTTGTCTATATATTTATTGCCGCTTACCTATATACAAAAGCGCCGCGATAAAAAAAACAATAAATCAATACAACTTATCAAATAATCCTGTAATTTTGCAGCTATTTGGAAGAAATTATGCAAAATGGACAATAAAGTCGAAGTAGAAATCGCTAACGAGAATCACATTCAATATGTGCCGGTGATATTGAAAACAATTGAAGAAGCAGCGAAAGTGCGTGGTACCGGTATTGCGAAGCGTACGCCCGAATACGTGGAGCAGAAAATGCGGGAAGGGAAAGCCATTATAGCCCTGGTGGATGGTGAGTTTGCCGGTTTTTGTTATATCGAAAGTTGGGGAAACAAGCAATATGTGGCTAATTCGGGATTAATCGTAGTGGAAAAATTCCGGGGACACGGTTTGGCTAAAAAAATTAAAGAGAAATCTTTTCATTTATCGTTGGAAAAATTTCCCGATGCCAAGTTATTCGGATTGACTTCCGGAGCAGCCGTGATGAAAATCAATACAGGTTTGGGCTATGTCCCGGTTACTTTTGCCCAATTAACGGACGATGAAGCTTTTTGGCGAGGTTGCCAGGGATGTATCAATTACGATATCTTGCAACGAACTGACCGGAAATATTGTATTTGTACGGCCATGTTGTACGATCCGAAGGCGAAAAAAGAAAAATAATGATTAACTTTGAAACGAATATTAAAATCAAGAAATTATGATTAGTCCCGAACAACGAAAAGAAATTATTGTTTTGCTCAAAATCCTGCAAAATGAGAAAGCATGGGATAAGATATACATGAGTATCAATCAGGTGCTTAGAGGAGAGGATGACAAAATGGGGCCGGTAATCGTTCGAGAACCGGCAGTAAAGTATAGAAGCAGATATTCCGATGAACTAACAATGACGGAGGAGGAGGCCGACGAAATATTGGATATATATGAAACTTCCGGTGGACGTTCTCATTATACACAAAAAGAATTAGAAGAGTGTCTTAAAATATCAGACTATTGCACTGCACATCCTGAAGAATGCTATACATGGGAAGAGGTTAGAGATGAAGTAAGAATGAAGTATGGATTTTAATTTATCTCTTTCTGATCAATATAGAATTGATTATCATAGAATTACAGATTACTTATTCATCACATGGGGAGTAAAGTCAGTGGTTAAATTTGAAAAAATAGTTCAAAAAATATTGTTGAGAATTTCTCAAATGCCAACAATTGGCACAGAAGTTATTGTTAATGAAAGGATTCTTCGGGAAATCAGTTTGACTAAACAGAATAAATTAATCTACGAAATACAAGGGACACAAGTGATTCTCATTAAAATATTCGACACAAGGCAGCACCCTGATAAAAGATATAATTTTTAAAAGCACGATATAAAACAATGGCAAAGCAAAAAGTAGTTTTAGCATACAGTGGAGGTTTGGATACCTCTTTTTGTGCGATGTACCTGTCGCAGGAATTAGGATATGAAGTATATACCGCCTTGGCAGATACCGGCGGTTTTTCCAAAGAAGATTTGAAACGGGTGGAAGAACGCGCCTATAAATTGGGAGCCGTTAAGCATGTAAATCTGGATATCACGCAGGAATATTACGAAAAAAGTATCAAATACATGGTCTTTGGAAATGTCCTTCGCAACGGAACGTATCCGATTTCAGTGAGTTCGGAACGCATTTTCCAAGCCATTGCCATTATTAATTATGCCAAGGAAATCGGCGCTGATTTCGTGGCTCACGGAAGTACCGGCGCCGGAAACGACCAGGTACGTTTCGATTTGACTTTCGATGTGTTGGCTCCGGAAATCGGCATCATCACGCCAACCCGCGATTTGACGCTTACCCGCGAATATGAAATTAATTATCTAAAAGAACACGGATTTGAAGCGGATTTCACGAAAATGGAATATTCCATCAACAAAGGACTTTGGGGCACCAGCATCGGCGGAAAAGAAACCTTGAAATCCGAGCAAACCTTGCCGGAAGAAGCCTATCCTTCTCAATTGCAGGAAAAGGGTAAAGAAACGCTGACCATCGCATTTACCAACGGTGAAATATCGGCAATAAACGGCAAAAAATACACGGATAAAGTTAAAGCCATTCAAGATATCGAGAAAATAACTTCCCGCTATGCGATTGGCCGGGATATGCACATTGGCGATACCATTATCGGCATTAAAGGACGTGTGGGCTTTGAAGCAGCAGGTCCATTAGTGATTATCAATGCGCATAAAATGTTGGAAAAACATACTTTGTCCAAATGGCAACAATACTGGAAAGACCAGGTAGGGACTTGGTACGGCATGTTTTTGCACGAAGCGCAATACTTGGAACCGGTGATGCGCGACATTGAAGCATTTTTGCAAAGTTCACAACGCAACGTAACCGGAACGGTCATAGTACAACTTCGTCCGTATCATTATACTTTGGTGGGCGTGGAAAGTGATTTTGACTTAATGAAAACCGATTTCGGCGAATACGGCGAAATCAACAAAGCCTGGACACCGGAAGATGCCAAAGGATTTACGAAAATCACGGCGATTCCGACCAAGATATTTTATGCCGTGCAAAAAAAGAATGGAAAATAAGAACACGGATAAAACGGATGACACGAAAAAACACGGAAATGAATGAAAATTAAAACAGGAATCATCGGTGGCGCCGGATACACAGCAGGCGAATTGCTTCGCTTATTGATTCATCATCCGGAGGTGGAAATTGCTTTTGTTCACAGCACCAGCAATGCCGGAAAACGGATTACGGATATTCACGAGGGGCTGATTGGCGAAACGGATTTGGTGTTCACTGCTAATTATGGGATTGCGGGTCAAGCCCGCAATGACAACTTTGCGGGAATAGATGCTTTATTCCTCTGCTCCGCTCATGGCGACAGCCGGAAATTCATCGAAGCAAACGCTATTCCGAAGGATTTAAAAATCATTGATTTGGCCATGGATTACCGGCACAAAGCCACTGCCGGCGATTTCATTTACGGTTTGCCGGAATTGAATAAACCGGCTATTCAAAGCGCTAAATACATTGCCAATCCCGGTTGTTTTGCTACAGCTATCCAATTGGCGTTATTGCCTTTAGCAGAAAAAAACGTATTAAAGGACGAAATTCACGTCCATGCGATAACCGGTTCTACCGGAGCAGGCGTGAAACCGTCGGAAACATCGCATTTCTCCTGGCGCGATAATAATATTTCCGTTTACAAGGCTTTCAATCATCAGCATTTGAAAGAAATCACCGAATCCGTAGAACAATTGCAATCCGGTTTCGATAAAGAAATTAATTTTATTCCGGTGCGAGGCGATTTTCCACGAGGAATTTTTGCTACCGTTTACACAGAAAGCAATTTAAGTATGGAAGAAGCCGTTCAAATCTATACTGATTTTTACAAAGAGGCAGCGTTTACTTTTGTCGCAGATAAAAATATTGATTTGAAACAAGTGGTTAATACCAATAAATGTATTCTTCATTTGGAAAAACACGGCAATAAATTATTCATCATTTCGGTCATCGATAATTTATTGAAAGGCGCATCGGGACAAGCTGTACAGAATTTCAATTTACTGTTCGGTTTGGATGAAAAAACAGGATTGCGTTTGAAATCAAGTGGATTTTGACTTAGATATTAGAAAAATGTGTATATTTGCAGCAAAGTTACACAATACAATATTCCAAAATCCTATAAAGTATGTATTATGTCTAAAGTAAAGTTTATAGATGTTTCAAAATGGAAAAGAGAACGTCATGTGCATACTTCAGGCACAAGAAATAAAAACATATTGACTTCAAATAAAAATGCTAATAAATATTATTTTAAAAAGTCATTGCTAAAGCCAAATAAAGACTATAAATATGAATTTTGGTCTGAGGTTATAGCTTCTCAAGTTGGAGAATTTTTAGGTTTTGACGTAGTGCATTACGATGTTGCGTTCTTTGAAAAAGAAATAGGTTGCATCTCTAAATCTGTGATTGATTGGAACAATGAGGAATTAACAGAAGGCTATGCTTTTATTATAGAGAAGTATCCAAATTTCCAATATGACTTTAAAAAAACGCATTCTTTTCAAAAAATCATAACCTCATTAAAAACTTTAGAATTAGAACATTGCATTAGAAATGTGATTGATATGATTATCTTTGATGCAATAATTGGAAATACAGATAGACATTCGGAAAATTGGGCTGTAATACTTTCCAATAAAGAGGTAATAGAAGCCCTAAAACGGATAGAAAAACTGCCTTGGTATAAAAAACAGATTTTGAGGTTTAGTTTGTTTTTGAAGACGAAAGGAAAAGTTACTCTGTCAGAAATCCGAAAAAACGTTAAAAAGAATAGCTATAAATTTTCTCCGTTATATGATAATGGTAGCAGTCTTGGACGAGAACTCAGCAATGAGAGAATTGAAAGCATGCTGAAAAATGACTCTGAATTTGATAGATTTATTAGTAATGGTAAGCCGGATATTAGATGGAATGAAAAACATCTTAATCATTTTGACTTAATTAATACTATAAAATTAGATTATGGAGACAAGGTAAGTTTTACACTTGACAGGATAAGAAAAAAGTACAATAAGAATATTATTAAAAATTTAGTCAACAATATAGATGGAAAAATGCCTCTAAATTTCACTGATTATAAAATACCTCAAAACAGGAAAGATTTTATAATAAAGTATATTAATACAAGAATAAATATATTGTTAAATAATTAAATATGAACAAGTTTGATAAAATATATTTGTCATGGCGAGTGTCGAAGGGATATCCTCGAATAATAATCGGGGAAATTCTTCCTGTGGGGGAAGATGTCGATTTTAAATACATCAAAGATGGTTTAAATCAGGCGAAAAAGTATGATTTTGTAGGCTATCCCGGACTTAAAATTGATGAATTAGAACACAAAAATACATTGAATTTATTTTCTAAACGACTAATAAACACAGACCGTTCGGATTCTGGTGAATTGTTGGAATTTTGGGATATAAAACCTGAATATAAAGACAATAAACTTTATGTTTTGGCAATGACACAAGGTATGACCCCTACTGATAATTTTGAATTTCTGGCAAATTTCAAATTAGAACAAGAATTGGAATTTATTACAGATATTGCGGGGCTGACATATTCTAAGTTTGATTTGTGTCGAATTAAAAAAGGCACAGAATTTACTTTTGAAAAAGAAAATCTTAAACAAGATGAGTATGCTGTAAAAGTCTTATTTAACAAAGAATCTGTTGGATATATAAAAAAGGGACATAACATGGTTTTTCATGAAAAAGAATCCAATCGATTGAAGTTGGAAGTAACACATATTTCTAAAGAAAATAATCAAATTTTTGTAAGAGTTTATTTATCAGATATGAGTTTGGGATAATTAAATATTAAATATTAAAATATGAAACAATTAGTATTAACAATCCTTGTCATGGCAAATATCACAATCAGCGCAAACGCTCAAACAAGTAACGATATGCAGGAAGTACATGATTTTTTGAAAAAGTGCGGAACCTATTTCATCGCAACCGTGGAAGGCGACCAACCGCGCGTTCGCCCGTTTGGTACCGTCCATATTTTTGATGGTAAATTGTATATTCAAACGGGAAAAGTCAAGAAGGTGGCGAAACAAATTGCCGAAAATCCGAAGATCGAAATTTGCGCTTACGATGGTGAAGGACAATGGATACGCATTCAAGCGATTGCAGTGGAAGACACACGGCGTGAAGCCAAACAAAGTATGCTGGATGCTTATCCAAGTTTAAAAAGTATGTATTCGGCGGACGATGAGAATACTTTGGTGTTGTATCTCACAGAAGTTACGGCAACTATTGCATCTTTCTCCGGCGAACCCAAAGTGGTAAAATTCTAACCCCTGTTGAAATGTAAGTTTGGCAACTAACTATTTTTTCATTACCTTTGTAAGAAAGGAATTTTAAGGAAAGGAGATAAAATTGTGGAAGCAATAGTAGAAAATTGGGAAAGTATAAAAGAACGCTACCCTGATAGTTTTGTATTGATTGAAAATCCGGAATTTAAAGAGAAATATTCGCCTGAATTAGTAAAAGGTATTTTTCGATACAAAAATAGATATAAAAAAAAGGTTTTTGAGAAAATGGCAACATTGAATATTGGGAATGTAACCGTTCAATATACCGGAGGTATTAGAGAAGAAAAATTAAAGGATAATGTTTTTATATTATGATCTACCAATTCTTACTAAACAAGAGAAAAATAATTGTTACTCCGTTGATACGAGGGAAAGTAGAGCCGGTTTATTTCAATTTTATTGTGGATACCGGAGCTGCAACAACCGTGATAGATAAATCTGTTGCCAATATGATGGGTTTTGATTTGTATTCCAACCAGGAGTCATTAATAACCGCAGGAGGAAGAGTAAAAACAAAATCAACTAAAATACCTAAAATAGAATTGTTTGGGAAGGAAATCTATAATTTTGAAGTAAGTGTAATAGAGTTTCCTGTACAATTTACAATTTATGCTGATGGTCTGATAGGAATGGACTTTTTACAGAAGCTAAAACAACTGAAAATTGATTTTGAAACAAAAACAATAGAAGTATAAAACCACTTATATGCAATATTTTGATGTATTCCCTCGTTGGCCAATTGAGCCGGTACGCGCTCAAGGTTGCAAAATTTACGATAAGGAAGGAAATGAGTATCTGGATTTCTATGGCGGTCACGCGGTGATTTCCATTGGACATTCCCATCCGACATACGTAGCCAGGTTGACAGAACAATTGAATAAAATCGGTTTTTATTCCAATTCCGTATTGATATCCTTGCAGGATGAATATGCGGAAAAATTGGGGAAAGCTTCCGGTTATCCTGGTTATTCGGTTTTTATGGTCAATTCGGGAGCTGAGGCGAATGAAAATGCCTTGAAATTGGCTGCGTTTTACAACCGGCGCAAAAAGATGGTCGCTTTCGAACATGCTTTTCACGGACGGACGGCGGCTGCAGTACGTGTGACGGATATCTCCAAATACTGGACGACTAACGTCATGGATCTGGAAACTATTTTCCTGCCGTGGAATGATATTGACGCCGTTCGTAACACTTTGAAAAACAAAGATATTTCGTCGGTTATCATTGAAGGAATCCAGGGAATCGGCGGTATTATCGTACCCGATCCGAAGTTTTTACAGGAATTACGCCAAATTTGCGACGAAACTGATACGGTCTTGATTGTGGATGAAATACAATCCGGTTACGGACGTTCGGGAAAATTCTTTGCCCATCAATATGCCGGCATTCAACCGGATATTATCACAATAGCCAAAGGAATGGGAAACGGATTTCCGGTTTCCGGGATGTTGATTTCGCCCAGGTTTACTGCCGTACACGGACAATTGGGAACTACTTTTGGCGGAAATCACCTGGCTTGTGCGGCGGCTATTGCCGTTTTGGACGTGATGGAAGAAGAAAATTTAGTGGAAAATGCCGCCAGGGTAGGGGAGTACTTGATCCGTGAATTGAAAAAATTACCGGGAATAAAAGAAGTACGCGGGCACGGTTTGATGATTGGTGTCGAAATGGAAACACCCATTAAACCTTTGCGCGATAAATTACTTTTTGAACAGAAGGTATTTACAGGCGCCACCGGAACGCATGTTTTCCGTTTATTGCCGCCCTTGAGTTTGACAAAAGAATTGGTGGATGAATTTTTACAACGATTTAAAATTAGTATGGCACGCGGATGACACGGATTAATCGGATAATCTCGGATTTTTATTATTATCCGTGCAAATCCGCCTAATCCGTGTCATCTGTGTGCCATAAACACTTGATATAGATTATGAAATTAACAATTATAGGAGGCGGGAATATGGGAGGCGCCATTGCCCGCGGTTTGGTACAGGGAAGCATTTTTCAACCCAGCGATATAACGGTGATTGATGTGTTTGAAGCGCCGTTGAAAGCCATACAGGACTTTAATCCGGCGATTCACGTCGCTTTGAATGATTTCGATAGCGTGAAAACTGCCGACATCGTGATTTTAGCGGTAAAACCTTGGCTGATACACGATACGATTGTAGATATCAAATTCAATCTGGATTATGCCAGGCAAATTTTGGTGTCCATCGCGGCTGGTGTCACGATCGATAGCATGAATGAAACGCTTTTGAAAGCGAATGATGAAAAATCCCTGCCTGTGCTTTTCCGTTTGGTTCCCAACACGGCGATTGCTGTCCGGCAAAGTATTACTTTGATGGCATCCAAAAATGCTTCACCCGAACAGGAATCTTTGCTGTTGAAAATTTTCGATGAATTGGGAAGTGCGGTGATATTGCCCGAAAGTAAATTAGCAGCAGGTACTGCTTTGACTTCCTGTGGAATAGCTTATTTTTTCCGTTATGTTCGGGCCGCCATGTTGGCTGGTGTCGAATTGGGATTTTATCCGAAAGAAGCCCAAAATTTAGTGGTCAAAACGATGATTGGAGCAGCCGCCTTATTGGACGAAACGAAAAATCATCCGGAAATAGAAATCGACAAAGTGACTACGCCGGGCGGGATTACGATCAAAGGATTGAATGAACTGGAAGCGAACGGCTTTTCCGATGCCATCATTAAAGCCATTAAAGCGAGCCGTTAAGCGATAACCCGCCTTTTCCGGATTTCCGCAAAAATAATCACAAACAGCGCCAGAGAAGCCACTGCCAGCCACCATGTGGAGCCATACCCAATAGCATTGACTTGCTCGGCTGCTTCGGGAGAATCTTGATAGATAGTGTTGGTGATAAGACTGAAACAATTATTGGTAAAATGCGCCAATACCGGAATCCAGATATTTTGAGTGTAATAGACCAGATACCCTAAATAAGCGCCTAATAATAAGCGTGGTACAAATCCGTAAAACTGTAAGTGGATAGTACTGAATAAAATAGCAACAGCCCAAATGATAATATGCGGATTTTTGATGGTCTTGGCAAAGATATTTTGCAACATACCCCGGAACATAAATTCTTCTCCTACAGCAGCCAAAATACACACAATCACAATATTAAAAACCAAATCCCATCCGTTGCGGACATACAGCATCTTTTCCAGAGCCTGACCGTTCAATTCTTCCATGTTGCGCATCCATTCTTCCAAACCTTTCAAGGCTTCGGGAAAAACCATCTGTTGATTCATCGCATACATCCAGTTGATACAGGGTATAGCGACCAACATGCCCAGCATCGCCAATCCGGCTACCGGCAATTGAATGGGCGTATCTATTTGAAGGTAAGTTTTGTAATTGTCACTAAACAACCAAGCACAAACGATGACAGGAAATATCCAGATGAATACTTTTTCAAAAAATACTAAATTTCTCATTAAATCAGGGAAATCGGCAATATGAAGCGATACTTCCTGAATGACTTCCATAGATAGGCCGAATTTACTAACAAGAAGGATGAGACTTGCCGCAGAATAAACCATAGAACCGATAAATACAACTACGGCGAGCATCAGTAATTGAACAAAAACAGACGAATCTTTAAATACTCCTTTCAAAAACATATTTTAATTTTTTAATCCCGGTTGGAAAAATACCGCATAAATTGAATCCGTTCGTATAAGGAAGGATCTTGTATGTGTGCATAATTGAGTTTTCCCCTGAATTCGTCCAACGAATGAAAATTCAGGCCTTGCATCCATTCCTCCATGCTGCGTTTCATTTGAGGGATAATTTCATTTCCGTTCTGATAGACCGTACTGCAAATCTGAACAGCCGAAGCGCCCGAAAGAATACATTTGATAATGCTTTCCCAATCGTGGATGCCTGTACAGGCCGCTATCGAAACTTGCGGTAATTTTCCGGAAATAATACCGGTCCACCGGAGGGTGTCGTTTATATCGGTGTGCGTACTAAATACATGACCAGAAGTCATTTGCAATTGATTAATATCTATGTCCGGTTGGTAGAAGCGGTTGAATAAAACGACTCCCGCTACTCCTATCTTATCAAACTGATTGACTAATTGGACGATAGGACTGAGGTATTTTCCCATCTTTACGATGACCGGAATACGAACGACTTCCTTGATTTTTTTTATTACCCGGATATATACCTCTTCCACAGGCTGAGTCGCTTCGTCCAAACCGGTATTGAAGGCAAACAGGTTTAATTCCAGCGCATCGGCTCCTGCCGTTTCGATTTGATGGGCAAATTCGACCCAGGAATCGTCTTTGTAACAATTGATACTGGCTATCACCGGAATACGGCAAGCTTCTTTGGTTTCCTGAATCAATTGCATGTAGTTATTGACTTCATTCGTTTGGAAATAACGAAGCATTGGTTCCACTGTGTTTTTTGAAATTTGTTCTTCGAACAAAGATTTCAGAACCAGGGCGCCCGCACCCGCTTTTTCCAGTTCCTTGTTTTTATCTACCGTATCCGTTAAGCCCGAACTGGCTATAATAATCGGATTCGATAGCGTTAAACCTGCAAATTTTGTTTCAAATAGAGTTTCCATAACAGTTAATAATTCCTTGGGCCGAATATCTTCGTTCCGACCCTGATCATTGTACTACCTTCTTCTATAGCAATGGGATAGTCGTCGCTCATTCCCATGGATAATTCGTTAAAATGGGTATTTCCGGCAAAATACTGTTTTTTCACTTTCGAAAAGAAAGCGGATAAAGAAGCGAATTCTTCCCGGATTTGCTCTTTATCGTCCGTAAAAGTCGCCATTCCCATCAGGCCGGTTATAGTTACATGCGTCAGTTGTTCCTGAATGCCGGAAGGCAATAAATCGGCCATTTCATCGAAAGAAAAGCCGAATTTATGTTCTTCCCTGGCAATATGGACTTGCAATAAAACCTTTATTTTGCGATTGAATTTACCGGCTTGGCGATTCAGTTCTTCCAACAATTTCACACTGTCCACCGATTGAACCGTGTCGATGAAAGGAGCTATCTGTTTGACTTTGTTCAATTGTAAATGCCCGATGAAATGCCATTCGATATCTTGAGGCAACTGCTCGTATTTGGGAAGCAACTCCTGTACGCGGCTTTCTCCAAACAATCGTTGCCCCGCATCGTAAGCCTCCCGAATCACGGTCGCTTCGTGAAACTTGGAAACAGCTACCAGACGAACTTGTTCCGGTAATTCCGTTTTCAGTTGATTCAATCGGGAAGAGATACTCATTCTTCTGTTTCTTCTGTTTTTATTTTGGCGTCCGGTGAAAATGGAAATACATCCAGAATCATCGTTTCAGCCACTGTGGCAATGGAATAATCCGCCATTGTCCCTTTCATCCCTTCTTCTAAAACGGCAATCGCTTCTTTCAAGCCGGAAGCTTGCGCCATCATCTGGACAGCTGTTTTTTTCTCGGCGCCGCTTTTTTCATCCAAAGTGATAAAATTGACTTTTATTTTATAGTAACGGTCGCCTTTTTCATTGAAAAACAATTCGGCAATCTTTGCCCGTTTAATATCGGTAACGTGAAATTCACCGCTTACATAATGTTTTACTTCTTCAATAATCCGGGCTTCCGCTTCCGTAAAGGAAAGTGCATCCACCAAATACGGTTCAGTCACTTTTTTCTGAACGCCGTTTTCCATCATTTTCTCGTACGAGACTTTACATTCAAACCAATTCATATTTAATAATTTACTTTATCTTTTTTGAAAATTCATTCATCTAACAACTGGTTAATGGTATCAATATAATCCAAAACCTCGTCCCGCCCCTTCTTATGTTCCGAAGAAGTATAAAAAACAGGAGGCAGTTCTTCCCAGTATTCCAATAACGTATCTTTATAAACGGAAATATTTTCATTTAATTTCGAAGAAGACAGTTTATCTGTTTTGGTAAAGATAATGGCAAACGGTATTCCGCTTTCGCCCAATTGATTAATAAACTCCAAATCAATTTTTTGCGGTTCGAGACGGCAGTCCAACAAGACAAAAAGGCAAGTCAATTCTTCCCGTTTATCCAAATAATCATCGATAATTTCCCGGATTTTTTCGCGGCCTTGTTTTCCCCTTTGGGCATAACCGTAACCCGGTAAATCGACTAAATACCATTCGTCATTAATAAGAAAATGATTGATTAACTGCGTTTTACCCGGAGTGGAAGAAGTGAGCGCCAAACCTTTTTTCCCGGTAAGCATATTGATTAAAGAAGATTTGCCCACATTCGACCGGCCGATAAAAGCATATTCCGGCCTGCCGTCCCGGGGACATTTCGCTACATCCGTATTGCTGATACTGAATTCCGCTTTTTTAATATTCATCCTGTTTTGTTTTTGAACAAAATGCAAAGTTACGATTTTTATTGACAAAAACCGGATTTTTAAGGATGCGATTAATCCTTTCGAAAGTAATTTATAAGATTTGAGAAATCAAGGTACAAAATCCGAAACATCTTTTTCGTACGACAGCAATTCCCTGACAATGGAAGAACTGATGTGCGTATGTGCCGGTTCGGTAAACAAAACAAAGGTTTCGATACCTGATAATTGCCGGTTGACATCGGCAATGTTTTTTTCGTATTCAAAATCGTTGACGGAGCGAATGCCCCGGAGAATAAATTGTGCGCCTGCTTCTTTCGCAAAATCCACCGTCAGACTGTCGTACGCCTGAACGGATACCCTGGATTCTTGTTCAAAAAGTTTCGAAATCGTTTCTATTCGCTGTTCCAAAGTATAGAATGTTTTCTTATTCGGATTAATCCCAATGGCGATAACAATTTCATCCACTAATCGTAAACCTCTTTCAATCAAAGACAAATGCCCGATCGTGAAAGGGTCGAATGTTCCGGGAAATAAAGCGATTTTTTTCATATATCTTCTTCTACAACCAAGTTATTGATAATAAAGTTCTGCCTTTCCATGGTATTTTTTCCCATATAAAATTCCAGCATTTCTTTCACCGCATCCGATTTTTTCATGGTCACTGGATCCAAGCGGATATCGTTGCCGATAAAATACTTGAATTCGGCGGGCGATATTTCTCCCAATCCTTTGAACCGGGTAATTTCCGGATTCGGACTGAGTTTTTCAACGGCTTTGATCCGTTCGTCTTCCGAATAGCAGTAGATCGTTTCCTTTTTATTCCGTACCCGGAAAAGGGGTGTTTGCAGGATAAAGACGTGGTTGTTCTTAATCAAGTCGGGAAAAAATTGCAAAAAGAACGTAATAATCAGCAACCGGATGTGCATTCCGTCCACGTCGGCATCGGTGGCAATAATTACTTTATTGTACCGTAAGGTTTCCAAACCGGTTTCAATGTCTAATGCCGCTTGCAAGAGATTGAATTCTTCGTTTTCATACACAATTTTCTTGGTCAATCCGAAAGTGTTAAGCGGTTTTCCGCGCAAGCTGAATACTGCCTGGTAATTCGGGTTCCGGCTTTGGGTAATCGAACCGCTTGCCGAATCGCCCTCGGTAATGAAAATACAGGTGTCATCCAGATTTTCCCCTTTGGCATCGGTATAGTGTAACCGGCAATCGCGCAGTTTTTTATTATGCAAATTCGCTTTTTTCGCCCGTTCTTTCGCCAATTTGGTGACTCCGGCAATTGCTTTCCGTTCTTTCTCCGAATCGGTAATCTTTTTGAGCAGGATATCCGATGTTTCCGGATTCTTATGCAGGAAATTATCCAATTCCTTTTTAATAAAATCGCCGATAAATTTGCCGACCGTCGGACCTTCCGGACCAATATCTTTCGAACCTAATTTGGTTTTCGTCTGGGATTCAAAAACCGGTTCCTGCACTTTAATCGCAATAGCCGCCATAATCCCCATCCGAATATCCGAATATTCAAAATTTTTGTTGTAATATTCCTTGATGACCCGCGAAATAGTTTCTTTAAATGCCGACAAATGCGTTCCGCCCTGCGTGGTATATTGTCCGTTGACAAAGGAATAGTATTCTTCGCCATACTGATTGACATGGGTAATCGCCACTTCGATGTCCGATCCCTGCAAGTGAATAATCGGATATAAAGGTTCCGAAGTCATGTTTTCATTCAGCAGGTCTTCCAAACCGTTTTTGGAAAAAAACTTTTTGCCGTTGTAATTAATCGTCAAACCTGCATTCAGAAAGACATAATTCTTCAACAAGGGTTCTACATATTTATCCTGAAAATGATAATCTTTGAAAATTTCTTCGTCCGGAATAAAATTAATCAAGGTGCCATTCGGTTCGTTGCTGGCCGTTACCGGAGGATTTTCTGTAATGTGCGCCCTGCTGTATTCGACTGCTTTGGTTTCGCCATTGCGAAAACTCTGGACGAGCATACAGGAAGAGAGCGCATTGACCGCTTTTACCCCGACTCCGTTCATTCCAACCGATTTCTTAAACGATTCGGAATCATACTTTCCCCCCGTATTCATCTTCGAGGTAGCATCTACCACAGAACCCAAAGGGATACCACGTCCATAATCGCGCACGGTGACCACGCCCTCGTCAATGGTGATGTCGATGGATTTGCCGTTCCCCATCATATATTCATCTATCGAGTTATCCAATACCTCTTTCAGGAGCACATAAATGCCATCGTCGGGATAGCTTCCATCACCCAATTTTCCGATGTACATACCTGGGCGGAGACGGATATGCTCCCACCACTCTAAGGATTTTATATTACTCTCGTCGTATTTTACTTCTTGTTCCATAATCTCATTTCTCCTGTCATTGCGGGCTTGACCCGCAACCCCATGATGTTCGTTAAACAGTGATTAACGTTTTTCAGGGGATCCCGTGTCAAGCACGGGATGACAAATTTATTTCAAATGTTTGATAAATGCTCGCCGTGTTTTGACATGGGTTGATTCGAAATCTTCCCATTGCGACTGCATTTTGCGGTTTATTTCCAGTTCGGGATTCGTTTCCGCATAAACGAATCCTATTTTATTAAAGATGGGTATCAAATCGTAAAAGAGTAAAGCGTTGACTCCTTTGTTTTGATATTCGGGAAGTACACCCATGATGTACAAATCCACCACTTCTCCTTTGCCATACAGTGCTTTTAACAGGTAAATCCATCCGATGGGGAACAGTCTGCCTTTGGCTTTTTGCAATGCCTTCGATAAACTCGGCAAGGTAATGGCCAAGCCGACAACGGCATCGTCTGCTTCCCGCACCACCAAGGTAATCATTTCCAAACGCAACATCGGGATATACATTTTAATATAGTAGTCGATTTGTTTGGGAGATAATTCCGAATAACCGTACAGCGGTTTGTAGGCTTCGTTCCACAATTCGAATATTTTTTTGGCATAAGGCCAGATATCCTTGGTGCTTTTGAATTTCTGGATTTTCAATCCGTATTTCCTTAAAACGAGTTCTGAAATCCGTTTGTGTTTTTCGGGAATGACTTTGGGAATCTGAATATGAAATTCCTGCCAATCCTGTTCTTTTTCGTAACCTAATTTAGCGACATGTTCTTGGTAGTAAGGGAAACTGTAATTGGTAGCCATGGTTCCCACCTGGTCGAAACCCCAGACCAGCAATCCTTCGTGGTCCAGGTCGGTAAATCCCAAAGGCCCCTGCATGCCGTTCATGCCTTTCTCCACCGCCCATTTTTCGACAGCTTCGAATAAAGCTTTAGACACTTCTTCGTCATCAATAAAGTCCACGAAACTGAAACGGGCATATTGCTGTTTCCAGGTTTCATTGGCGCGGTGATTGATGATACCGGCAATCCGTCCTACGATTTTATTTTCGCGGTAAGCCAAAAAATAAATGGCTTCGCAAAATTCAAAAGCCGGATTTTTCACTCGATCCAAGGTCATCATTTCATCACTGACCAATCCGGGAACGTGATAGGGGTTCCCTTCATATAACTTGATATTGAAAGCGACAAATTTTTGCAGTGCAGCTTTGTCGGCCGCTTCTTTAATTACTACAGACATTCATTCTTATTTTAGAGGGTTTCAAACGTGCAAAGATACTTTGTTTTTTGGAATATTGCAAAATCAATTACCAAAGGCTAAATCTTTCAAGTTAATTGCCATGCACGGCACAAAAAAAAGTTGAGCGAAGCTTGATTTTACGCTTCGCTCAACTCTTTTGAATTAAAACAATAAATATAGACTTACTTTATCCGTATTTATTTTTCCCAAGCCAATTTAGGTGTGCGGCCATTGGCATATTTAAATGCACTGCCCAATTCGGATACAAATGCTGTCGTTTTGCTGTAGTTGAGCGTGTATTTGGCATCTTCTTTCAGCGTTGGATTCATGTTTATAACACTTTGTGCAAAAGTTTGCCTTGCTGAAGTATTATAACCAATCAAACGACCGTTTACTGCTACACTGGTATTTTTCTTTGTCACATCAGGTCTTGAAACAGTATTATTGGCAATAATGGTAAGTGGAGTGGTAGAAGGATCATCAATAGAAGTTCCGCCAAGAATCGAACCAACCCTGTCACTGTTGGCAGTCGCAATAACATCGCCGAAATTAAAAACGTTGCTATACTCGTATGTTTGTCCTATTCCTCCATCCGGAGAAATGTTCGCTGATAATCCGCCGGCAACATTTACCGCTTGTACCTTCCCTGAATTATAACTATTTTTAATGATGAGTGTACCGCCATTATACAAAGCATCTCCTATTAAACCACCAGCCTTATCATTATTTGCAGTCACATTGCCTGTATTATAACAATTTTCAATAATACTTGTGGCTGTAGCTATTGAAGTAGTAGCCGTGCCTGCAACTAAACCACCGGCAATACTACCTGCAGTTACATCTGCGGTATTAAAACAATTGCTTAACTTCCCCCTATTTAGGAGAAGTACTAATCCTGCTCCATTGGAACCCGTTGTTATAGTTGCACCACCTACACGACCTAAGTTTTTCAATTCACCGAAAGCAAGACCGTCAAAAATTGCTACATTAAAAGTAGAATTAATTGTTAGATTTTTAATGATGTGGCCTTTCCCATCAAAGGTTCCACGAAAAGTACCTATTAATGAACGGATAACATTATCGCCTGCAAAATCCAAATCAGTAGTTAATTCGAAAAATTTACCATAAGTAGCAGCGACACCTCCATTATATTCTATATCTAAGGCCAATTTTTTCAACTGACGTACACTGCTAATTTGGTAAGGGCTTGCTTCCGTACCGGAACCACCGGCATATTCAGGCGCCGCCTCCAGAGTCATCCAGTTCGTTGAAGTTGTTTCATACACCGTCTCAGCAGAAGGTTCACCTAAAACAGTAATTGTAATAGTACCTGTAAATTCCTGATTGTTTGTATTCGTTGCTGTTGTTTTAATTGTTACAGTACCGGGTGTTGAACCAACATGTAGCCAACGGCCGTATGGAGAAAGAGTAGAACCTGTCCCACCGGCATCTAAGATTTCATACGAAAAAGATTTTTTATTAAAAACATTATTAGAACCATTTGTTGCTAACAAGTCAGTAGTCATTTCGTACACGTCGTTCATAGGTGCAATAGCTATTGAATTTTGTACAGAGGAAAGGTGGAAATTAGCATCACCCTGCATAGCAGTATTAAGAATCCGATAATCAGTCGTTGCAATAGACCCATCCTCCAATATGGCCAAAATTGTTGTTTGCGCAGTTATATTACCTGAATTAGCGGTTAATTTTCCATCTGCACTAACAGATATAATATCAGGATCAGCAGAAACATATTTGACCTTACCGCTGTAGGGAGTAGAAAAATCCAAAACAATAGGATCAGTCACTGTACCGCCACTTGGAAATGGGCTTAACGGTGATACAAATGCTACACGTATATTTTGTCGTGGAAGCGGATTTTCAGGAATTACATAAGTGTCATCATCCGGTGTTCCGGGAATACCGTCAGCACCAGTGTAAGCAATATCTCCGCCTTCATCTAAGTAAACTCCCGGAATATCACTTTCAACCGGTGTGTAAGTTTTTCCGTTATATACTAAATTACCCTCCCCATCGGTGAAGGTACCATTGCCGTTGTCGGTCAATGTTTCACCGCTTGCATCCACTGTAAAAGTAAGGGCGACCGGAGTAACCGTACAGGGATTCGCTATCCGGACGGTATAGGAACCCGCCCCGTCAGTAATATAAGCATCACTTGCGGCGCTTACATTAGCCGTTGTTTTAACAAGCGTTTCCCCCTTATACCAGGTATAGCTGAAATTGGGAGTTCCTTCGGTAACAGTTACTGTTATCTTTGTGTCACTTCCTGTTTTGGAGAAATTAGAAGTAGCTTTTACAGGAACGCAACGACTGTCGCCGATCATACTCCGCCATTCCGAACCATTCCAGGCATAAAGCCCGACACCATCCGAAAGACTTGAATTCGTGTTGTAAACCAACATACCGGTAGGATCCATTCCTTCATCAGCCGGCAATTGGAACTGTTTTACATTGAAGAGATACACCCTCGGAAGCAACACACCGCTTTCCGAATTGCTTTTCGACAAATCCAATATGGCGCCCTTGTGCGGAGCATCGGTACTACCGATGTTGACCTGCGCATTCATACTGGCTGCACCCCAAATCAAGAGTGTCAGCATCAAAAAAATCATTTTTTTCATTTTCATTTTTTTAAATTAATATATATTTTGCTCCGAAGAGCCGTTAATTCGCACGGAAACAAAACCGGAAAAAGGCAGGAAATCATCCCATTTC
>BNYG01000017.1 GCA_026000155.1 Bacteroidia bacterium
TGCAAAAAAAGAAATAGAATGATACAGTTATCAAATATAAATAAATCATTTAAAATAAAAGATGGTGAAATACTGATTTTTAAAAATTTAAATTTCGCTATTCAAGAAGGCGAATTTGTAACTATTCTTGGTCCAAACGGATGTGGAAAATCAACACTTTTTAATTTGATAACAGGTATTGATTCTGATTATGAGGGGGAAATTAACATTAAAAACAACGGACGGACTATTAATAATTCAATAGCCTATATGCTGCAAAAAGACTTATTGTTGCCATGGTTAACAGTAATTCAAAATATTATGCTTGGTATAGACATACAAAAAAAAGACAAGAATGTTGCCCTCAAATTGGCGAATGAATATTTAGCAATGCTAAAAATAGCAAAGTTGACAAATGAATATCCCGCTAACCTTTCAGGAGGAGAACGCCAAAAAGTATCATTAGTCCGAACATTAATTTTAAATACAAATATTTTATTGTTGGATGAACCCTTTTCTGCTATTGATTACAATACAAGAATAGAGCTACAAACAATGATTTTTAGATATGCGGAAAAGAAAAATACGACTGTTCTTTTAATTTCTCATGATATAGACGAAGCTATTGCAGTAAGTGACCGTATTGTCATTTTGGGAAAACGGGGAAATGGGATTGTTTGGGATATGAAAATAGATTTAAACATTCCGGATAGAAGTCCGGTTACTGCACGTCAGCATCCTAATTTTGCAAACTATTACAAACAAATATGGGAAAATTATCCGAGATGAAAATGAATATATTAAAAATATTGCCGTTATTAATATTCTTATTGATATGGGAGTTTATTATTAGTTCGATTGGCAATAACACATTTTTGTTTAGCAAGCCCTCGTCAATTTTTGTGGCATTGATTGAGAACCTGAAAAATTTACAATTAGTTTATGATTTCTTGATTACAGGTTATGAAACAATAATGGGCTTTGTTGTAGGGAACGCTATCGGGATAATCCTTGGTTTTTCTTTGTGGTATTCGGAACTTATTGCAAAAATTAGTAAACCATATATTATTGCAATAGGAGCTATTCCTATTTTTGCCATAGCTCCTATGACTATCATGTGGTTTGGAACAGGTGCATTTGCAAAAATAATGATGGCTACTCTTTCAACATTTACTATCGCACTGTCACAATCTTACCTTGGTTCTCAAAATGTAGATATTAATCAAATTAATTTACTTAAAACTTTTGGAGCATCCAAATTCACAATTTTTAGAAAAATCATTATACCTTCCTCATTGATTTGGGTTTTCAGTTCATTAAAACTGAATATTGGATTTGCTTTGTTAGGTGCTTTTATTGGTGAATTCATATCATCAGAAGAAGGATTAGGATACAGGATATTGAAATCTTCAAGTTTATATGATACATCTCTATTGTTAGCATCTCTAATATGCTTGGTATCATTGGCTTTTTTGCTAAATTTTATAGTTGGAATGTTTGAAAAGAAATTTGTTCGCTATATCCAAAAAACTAACTAATAAGTGTTGACAATGAATCAATACAGCAGTAAACTTTTCAGTTTTTCCCGTTTTTTATGCGTAAGAAGCAGCTCTTTTTCCAAATAATTATCCATAGAGCCGTAATTGGCTTTGATGAGTTCGGATGAATACCGGATGGTTTCCGTATGAGCGCTATACAAAGCCGTTATCGCTTTTTGAATGTCAATGGTAAAGGCATCGGCATCCCGCACTAAAGCATGATAATCAATCAGTTCGTTGGATAACAGGTAATCTTCGGCAATCGTTTCATCATCCACATCCAATGCCGCCAGAATCAATGCCGAAGCAATCGCTGTCCGGTCTTTACCCAAAAAACAATAAATGGTGACCGGATAATTTTTTTCATCCAGCAGAATATCAAACATTTTAATAAAATAATCGGTATTATTTTCCAGGATAAATGAAAATACATCCCGGTCATACTCCAGGATATCCGCCAGTTTCATTTTATGCGACAATATTTCCTCGAAAAAACTATTGTGACCGTTTCCTCGTAAAGGCAGGTTGTAAATATGGGGGGCATTGAATTTATTGGGATAATAGTAACTTTCTTTTTCCGTTCGCAAATCAATAATGGTTTCGATACCTAATTTGGTAAGGATGCTCCGGTCATAGCCTGTCGCCATGGCTAACGAACCCGAACGGTAAAGTTTTCCCCATTGAATTTGTTTCCCTTCTTTGGTATAATAGCCGCCCAAATCCCTTAAATTGAATATTCCCTGCGTTGGAATGGCTCGTTCCGCGGCGATAATCGAATATTTTTTATTAAAAACCAATTTAAAATACGTCCGTTGAACTCCGGGAATGGCCAACACGCTTTTATATCCCCTTTGAATGTCTTGTTCAAATACAGGAGAACTGAGGTCGAACGAATCCGGGCGTACAGATTCATACACTTTTACGGTGCCTTCTATCGGGGGAAAAGTTTCCCACTTCAGCAGGTATGTTCCGTTGGACATTAATTCACAAGCCGCGCTCAGTTGAGGGTTTTCTTTCGCACAGCCTACAAACAGGGTCAAATACAAGAAAGGAAATAGTAATTTATTCGACATGGATTATCTCTCATTATCTAACTTATGATGACAAAAATAAGCAAAAAAACGGGATAAATGTAAGGATTAAAGATATTTAACTAATTGTAGGGGCGAAAAATGTTTCGCCCCTACAACGTATGGCGATTATGCCATTGGTATTTCGCGTTTGAAACTTTGACGTAGAGAAATCAATGTTTCGGTAGATATCACCCCCGGAATTTCCTGGATACGACCATTCAACAATTCCATGAAATGTTCGTTATCCCGGGCATAGAGCTTGATCAACATGGTATAAGGACCGGTAGTGAAATGACATTCCACTACTTCGGGGATTTTTTCCAGCTCCGGCACCACATCTTTGTACATGGAACCTCGTTCCAATTTTACGCCGATATAGGTACAGGTATTATATCCCAATACTTTGGGGTTAATATTATAGCCGGAACCAATGATTATTTTCAATTCGATCATCTTCTGTACACGCTGATGAATAGCTGCCCGCGATACGCCGCAAACTTCCGCTACATCTTTAAATGGGATGCGTGCATTTTGAGAGATAATCTCTAAAATTTTCCGGTCTAATTTATCTATCTTTTCCATTTTATTTTACAATCTCGTGTAATTCCACTTCAAATATCAGTGTTGCGTACGGAGTGATTTGTTCGCCTCTGGCTTGTTCGCCGTAAGCTAAATCGTAAGGAACATAAAGGATGTATTTGGAACCTACCGGCATCAGTTGCAGACCTTCCGTCCAACCTTTAATCACGCCGTTCAACGGGAATTGAGCCGGTTCTCCTCTTTCAACAGAACTGTCAAAAACTTCTCCTTTGATATTGGTTCCGTGGTAATCCACTTTCACTACATCGGTTGCTACCGGTTTAGGGCCTGTTCCTTCTTTTACCACTTTGTATTGCAAACCGCTGGGTAATGTAACTACGCCTTCATTCGATTTGTTTTTTTCCAACCATGCTGCGTTTTCTTTTTTCACTTCCCCATATTGTTTTTCAAGAGCCGCTTTTTTGATTTCATCCATGGCAGTCATGGAATATGTCTGAGCGCTTTCTCTGGTAAAAAGGGCAGTAGAGTCGCCTTTAACACCCGTGACAAAACCGGCTAAGAAATTTTTCCGGCTGATGGTTTGAGTAGAATCGGTTCCGAACAATTGTTCGTTGAAATACGGTACAAACCGGGTTCCCATTTCATGACCAAACATTGTTCCAACCGCTGCTGCATTGGCTTTTTTGTTTTTCGGATCAATGTTGAAGCCTTCCAGAAAACCTTTCAAAAAATCGGCTTTATTCGCTTCATCCAAATTCAATTGAGCAAATATTTGCTCTACCTGAGAAGAATACATAACCCCTTGTGCATAAGAGATTGAATCAATATCCGTTTTCAAATCTGCTTTCGGAACTTGAGCGTTACACGAAAATAAGGTGATACATACAAAACCCAATAACGAAAACAACGGAACATTTACTAACTTTTTCATTTCTAAATCTATTAATTATTTTTAATTGTTTTTACCGCATTTTCCATGCGGTTCGCTCTAATTAGCTTGCAAAAGTAATTCTTTTCCTGACAAAAATCATCATAATCTCCATTTTTTTTTATACTTTTGTCACGCAAATGATATATTTTAACATACTTTATGGACGAAAAGATCAGTATCTATTGTAAAAACAATAAAACGAGAAAAGAGTTTACAGCGGGAGTCTCTCTATTAGAGGTATATAAGGAAATGGAAGTGAATCTTCCTTTTCAACCGGCTTGTGTAAAGGTAAACAATAAAACGGAACCGCTCACTTATACCTGTTATAAACCGAAAGATATCGAATTTATCGGAGTGAACGACCCTTCCGGAATGAGAACGTATGTCCGGTCGCTTTGTTTTGTCCTTTCCAAAGCAAGCCATGACTTGTTCCCGGATGGAAAATTGTATATCGAACATGCGCTTTCCAAGGGATATTATTGTGAATTTGAAATCGGCCGCGCCCTCACCGGTGAAGATGCCCTGAATATTAAAAAACGGATGCAGGAAATCATTGATGCCGATTATCCGTTTGTGCCCTACGAAGACCAAACGCCTCATGTTATTGAGCTATTCCGCGCTAATAATATGGAAGACAAGGCCTTGCTGTTGGAAACCGTCAGGGAAGTGTATAGCAAATACAATACCTTGGACGGTTATATCGATGATTTTTACGGCTGTTTGCTTCCCAGTACCAAATGGATTTATCTTTTTGATATTGAGAAATATGATTGCGGATTGTTATTGCGGATTCCCAACCGGGCTGCTCCCGATACCTTAGAACCCTATGTGAATCAGGAGAAAATGCTGGCGGTCTTTCATGACCTGTTGCACCATCAGAAAGCCATGGGCATGGATAATGTCGGGGAATTGAATCGAGGCATCCAGTCCGGAGAAATATCCATGGTGGTACAAGTCGCCGAAATTCTGCAGGAAAGGAAAATCAGTCAGATTGCCGATGAAATTTACCGGAGATTCGATACCGGAGTTCGTGTGGTGCTGATTGCAGGCCCTTCGTCTTCCGGAAAAACGACTTTTTGCAAACGGCTGCAATTTCAATTAATGGCCAATACGCTTCGTCCGGTCAGTATTTCGTTAGACGATTACTATGTGAACCGGGTGGATACGCCTTTGGATGAAAACGGTGAATATGATTACGAATCCCTTTATGCGATTGATTTGAAGCAATTTAATGAAGATCTTCAAAAAATATTGGCTGGAGAAACCATCGCTTTGCCGACTTACGATTTTCAAAAAGGGGAACGGGTGTACCGGGGAAATACGGTGCAATTGGGTAAAAAATCAGTGTTGGTCATGGAAGGAATTCACGCGATGAATCCGGTATTAGTGCCCAATATTCCGCCGGAAGCTATTTATAAGATCTATGTTTCGGCGCTGACCTCCATTTCGTTAGACGACCACAACTGGATTCCTACTACCGATAATCGTTTGATACGCAGGATTGTACGTGATTATCAATTCCGCGGCTATTCAGCCAAAGAAACCATTTCCCGTTGGCCTTCGGTCCGGAGAGGGGAAGACAAATGGATTTTTCCGTATCAGGAAAATTCCGATGCGATGTTCAACTCGGCCATGCTGTATGAATTAGCGGCTTTACGGAAAATTGCTGAACCCATATTAAAGGACGTGACACAGATTGATGATGAATATTCGGAAGCGCACCGCTTGTTGAAATTCATGCGTTATTTCAATTACATCGATAAAGACGAACTGCCGAATACTTCTTTATTAAGAGAATTTGTCGGTGGAAGCAGTTTTAAATACTAAATCACTTGTTTATTTCAATTTTTTTCGTATCTTGCGAAAATTTGAATTTTAAATGGGAGTACAACAAGAACAATTCCATATTGAATATATTTTTAACCGGGTATCTAAAAACAGTTTATGGAACTGTTTATCCACTTCCGGAGGATTAGCCGAGTGGTTTGCCGACGATGTCAGCGACGATGGCAAATTGTTTACCTTTTGCTGGGACAAACATGTCGTCGCAGCCGAATTAATCGGGATAAGTCCTTTCCTGTATATCCGGTTTCATTGGGTGGACGAAGATCCGGATACTTATTTTGAATTCCGGCTTCACAAAGTAGAATTAACCGGTGAGTGTATGCTTGAAATAATTGATTTCTCCGAAAAAGAAGAAACCGAACAAGCCATCACGCTTTGGGATGCCCAGATAAAAGTGCTGAAAAGGCGATTAGGACTCTGATTCTCCCCAGTGATTTTTCAATAAATAGGCCAAAGGCGCTAATATCCGGGCCAGCAAACTGCGGTCGTCGGTGATGATTTCCGCTTCGCCGCCCAGTTCGCCGGTAAAATCCAGCTTTTTTCCTGTTCCGGTAGTTAAGCCTTGCGGCAATTCCACTTCCACCGAATAGTTTTTCTCGTTTGACAGCAGGGAAACATTGCTGACTTTTCCCTGCAAAGCGCCGTATTCCATGTAGGGATAGCCCTGTACTTTGATATTCACCCGCTGATGGATTTTGACCTTCCCCGAACCTTGCGCCGGAGTCTGTATCCGTCCGATGATTTTGCCCGGATTATTAGGTACAATAGCCAACACTTTGTTTCCTGCACTGACAAACTGGTTTTTTGTCCAAAATGAATTAAACGTCACGGTGCCGTCTTCCGGAGCGGTCAATAGATAAGTCTGTTCCCAGTTTTCAATTGCGGTATTAAGTTCATTTTGAGCCGTTTTCAATGCCGAGAACAAACTGTTCTTTTCCTTGAGTTGTTGCGTATCCAATTTCGACAGGTTTTCTACCAGTTGCGCCGATTCGATCTGGTCGGAAACCCTGCCGGCCTCTAATTGCTGGTAGGATTGACGGATATTTAGATAAGCATTTTCCGCCGTTTCCATTTCCGATTTGGAAATAACTCCCCGTTCAAACAATTGTGTTTCCCGCTCATAAGCCGTTTTGGCTAATTGCATTTCTTCCTGTTTCAATTTCAATTGCCTTTGCAAGGTTTGCGAATACCGGGTATGCCCTTTGATTTGCAATAGTAAAGCTTCTTTTTCCTTTTCAGTCGTATTGAAGGAAAGGAAGTTTTCATAATCCGTTACCGTCCTCAGAAAAGCGGAATATGCATTTTGAATCGTTCCCAATTGCCTAATGGCGAACGTTGTTTCGTAATTTTTTGTCAACAGTTCTGCCGGAATATAGAAAACGGTATCCGAATCCACTATCCTGCAAAGCGCCAATTGTTCTTTCATTTGCCGGACATCGTTAGTTTGGGCCGGATTTTCAATGACAGCCAAAACCTGTCCTTTGCTAACCTGACTTTTATCCGTACAGTTCAATTCCTTTATCTTCCCATTGGTCTGGGCAATCAACCAAACCGGCGGATTTTCAGTGGTGATAACAATTTCTCCTACCACTTTATCGGGATACTTGAAAAAGAAACTTCCAATCAGCAATGTGAGAATGACGGCACAAATCACCGATATCCCGCTGCGAATCAGAATATGAGGGGGACGTGTCAGAATGTCCTGCATTTCCTCACTGCGTAATTCTATTTTATCATTCTCTTTCATTTATATGCTTTTCTAATTTTTCTGTCATGGCGGTTTCTCGGCTTCGCTCGAAATGACGTTGCTTGACCCGCCATCCCAAGACGTCCGTTAAACACCAATGATGCAAAATACTGAATAATAGTTATTAACGACTTTCATGGGATGGCGGGTCAAGCCCGCCATGACAGAAAAACCACAACTACAATTCCAATTGATTTTTGACTAAGCGGTAATAGGCTCCCTGTTTCTTCGTTAATTCCTCATGATTGCCTGTTTCCACTATCTCTCCCTTTTCCAAGACCACTATGTTATCTGCATTGCGAACCGTACTCAGGCGATGAGCAACCACAACGACTGTCTTTCCTTGAAAAAAAGTGGTCAAATTATCCATGATTGTCCGCTCGTTATTCGCATCCAAAGCATTGGTGGCTTCATCGAAGAAAACAAATTCCGGTTCCTTATAGACCGCTCTTGCTATCAATATCCGTTGCTTTTGTCCCTGGCTTAATCCGTGTCCTTCACTTCCTATTTTCGTATTGTAAGCCAAAGGCAGGGATTCGATAAATTCACGGATATTGGCTACCGTAACGGCATTGAGGAGTTTTTCCTTGTCAATCAATTCTTCTCCGGGCGCAATATTTTTTGCTATCGTATCCGAAAAGATAAATCCGTCCTGCATGACTACTCCGCAACGTTTCCGCCACTTTTTCCAACTGTAGCTGTTGAGTTGATTAGTACCTAAATAAATATGTCCTTTTTTGGCCGGATAAAATCCCAACAGCAGTTTGATTAAGGTTGTTTTTCCGCTGCCGCTCATGCCGACTATGGCGGTTTGTTTATTGGCAGGAATCGTCAGGCTGATATTCTTCAAAACCGGTTCGGCAATGGAAGTGCCATCGTAGGAGAAATCAATATTTTTCAGGCAAAGACTTTTGCCTTCCGGTATTTCCTGTATTTTGGTTTCATTCAGGCTTTCTTCATCTTCCTTGCTGTGTATTTCACTGAGCCGTTCCAGACTGAGTTTGGCATCCTGAGTGGAACGGAAGAAACCAATCAATTGGTCCACCGGGCTGTTTAATTGTCCGATAATGTATTGTACCGACAGCATCATCCCCAAAGTCATTTGTCCGGATACAACCAATTGAGCCACCAAGACGGTAATCAGGATGTTTTTGGTTTGATTAATCAGGATAGCGCCCGAATCCTGGTATTGTCCCAAAGCCATGCCTTTGACCCGCAAGCGGAACAGGCGGGCTTGGATGTGTTCCCATTCCCAGCGTTTTTGCTGTTCGCAGCCGTTGAGTTTGATTTCCTGCATGCCGGTGATTAACTGGATGACATTGCTTTGGTGAGCGGATTGCTGGGCAAAGTTCTTGTGGTCCAATTCCGCCCGCTTTTTCATAAACAGCCAAACCCACAAGAAATACAAAGCACTTCCAACTAAGAAGATGCTTAAGATTTTTAAGTTGTATAAGGCGAGGATGATGCCGAAGATAACTAAGTTGAATAACGAAAACAGGATGCTTAGGCTGGAATTGGTTAGAAAACTTTGGATACGGCTGTGGTCGCCGATACGCTGTAAAATATCTCCTGTCATCTTGGTATCGAAATAGCCCATGGGCAATCGCATCAATTTGATTAAAAAGTCGGAAATGAGTGCGACATTGATACGGGTGCCCAGATGCAATAATATCCAACCCCGGATGAATTCAACTGCCGAGCTGCTCAATGTCAGCATCAGTTGGGCAATCAGAACCAGATAGATAAACCCGATGTTTTGATTGCTGATACCGATATCGACAATGGATTGAGTGAGAAAAGGAAAAATCAGTTGCAGCAAACTGCCGAACAGCAATCCCAGAAAGAGTTGGAAAATCAGGTTCTTATATGGCCGTAAATAGGAAAACAGGAATGCAAAGCCTTTGCGGTTGACTTTCTCGTCTTCACCGGCAGAAGTGTAAAAGTCAGGCGTAGGTTCCAAAAGCAGGACAACGCCTTTGTCTTCGCCTTCTCGTTTGGTACTCAACCAGCAGTTGCAGAATTCCGATTGGGTGTATTGCAATTTGCCGGAAGCGGGGTCGGCAACGCTGACAAGGGTATTTCTCTTTTTTTTCTGAATATCATAGACCACAACGAAATGATTCTGGTTCCAGTGGACGATGCAAGGCAAAGGCGCTTCGACTAACTGGTCGAAAGTCAAGCGGCTCCCGACTGTGCGGAAGCCGATCGTTTCGGCTGCTTCGCTGATGCCCAGCATGGAAACCCCTTCGCGGGATAAGTGGGATTTCTCGCGCAAGCCTTCGAGGGAATAACGCCGGCCGTAGAAGGCGGAGACCATGCGAAGGCAGGTGGGGCCGCAGTCCATGGAGTCGTGTTGAATAAAGTAAGGAAATAGTTTCATTTAGTACATGACAGCTTAGATTATTTGTTAATGGCGGATAATAGCCGATTTACTATAGAAGAATAAAGATCACTTTTCATACATAGTGGTGGTATTTGTTCTATCTTTTTTTGAATGCAACTTGAACCTAAACACGACGGCAACAGATTACAATCCAGGCACATTGAATTTTCAAAATTAGAACTTGTAAAATACTTATAATAGTTAGCATTAGGTAAAAAATCTCCTTCGTCACTTAATTTTCCTACACAATGTTTTGCATTACTGAAATCCCGTGCAGTACATTTATAAACTAAACCATCATGATTAATAACAAATTGGAGCATATTTTCAACATAACAACCGGTAACTTGTGCAAGTTCGTTTGTTATTTTGTATCCTTTTTCTTGAAAATAGTTTAATTTTTCGTTGAGTACATTCTCCATTTTATTGAGCCATTCTTTATTTTTAAATTGCCAGACCAATTGAGGGGTAATTTTTATCTTATTTCTTACCTTTTCGTCAAAGGATAAAGCAATTTGCTCCATCGAAGATACATTCTTAGGTGTATAATTGATTCGTACAGTCATGTCAATATCTTCAATTTCCTTACATAGCAACTCTACATTTTTAACGATTGTATCATACGTATTTTGATCTGTGTCTGAGAAGCGTGTTTTATTGTGATATTTGGCCATTCCATCTAATGTTATCTGAAATTGACTTAATTTAATTTCTTTGATTGACGCTATCCAATCAGGTGTAATCAGATAACCATTCGTGGTAATCGTATGAACAAAAGGAATATTTGCTTGCTCACATAAATTCATAATTTTCTTACTAATCGGATATACAAGTTCATTAAAATACAGTAAAGGTTCTCCGCCAAACCAATCCAAAGAAAAACAGGACAGTTTATTTTGTTCTATTATTTTTTTCGCAAAAAGAATAATGGACTGTGTTGTTTCTTTACTCATTTTGCTTTGAATATGAGATTCGTAACAATACCAACATCTGAAATTACAATCTAATGTAGGCATTATTGTAATCCTTGCTATCCGGTTGCCATAACGCTGAATCCGATTTTTACACAGAATGATATTTTCTTCTTGTAAATCTTTATCACATATAAAATGACTGTTCTTTAACACTTCCTTGTCCGAATGATCCAAATCGGGAAAAGGTAAATTATTTTTCAGTGTAAAGAAAAATTCTTCATCAAATTCGCTTAATGCTTGTGTTATTTGATTGTATATGTAATATTTATCTGCATTTTCTATGTATATATTGTATTTACTTGCTTTCATTTTTTTATTTTTAGGTTTTTGTCAAAGATGTCGGCTATAAATTCAAAGATATGATCTTCTCCTGATACCATTTCTTCCCAACCGGAACTGTAAGAATAATCCGGTTGAATTCCATTTTCAAAAAGTCCTTTGGGTAAAAGAGGTCCTCTTGTACATATCCTATAATAAACATCCGAATTTAATAATCGAACTAATGGCGCTCCGGTAGAACCGGATGTAGGGGTCCCAACCAATATCGCCCTATCCGGATAATGGAGCTTTAATGTTATCAACAAATCTTCTGCAGCCGAACAGGTTTCATCACTGATGAGGACAAATAAGAGTTGATTGAAGTAAGGTAAATTTTTCTTTACTACTATTTCTTCCGGTAAAGTATCTACTGCTGTTTCTTCATAATAATCCTTATATTCGGAATATCCATATCCCTTAGCGGCATAATATGCCTGGTTTACACGAGTAATAGACGGATAGGTTTTTAGCGTGTCCATATCTAAGAAACACATGAGCAGGGAATCTGCAATCGCTTCGCTTCCACCCGAATTTCGCCTTAAATCCAGAACTAAATAATCAGCTAATTGGATACTGTCAACCAATTGATTGATGCCTGTGCTTATTTCATCCAAATCAAAGCCATCAAATCGGAAATAATAGTAAGGAGTATGATTTATATCCTGATTAAGAGATAGACGATTCTCTCGTCTTTGATTCTGTAAAATACGGAGTCGAGAACGATTTACAAATTGGCTGGAATTATATTGCACTGCTTTTCCCAAGATATTTTCCTGAGGTGTCTTTATTCGAATGCTTATGGATTTGTCGGCTATTCCTATCCTAAATTGAGATAACGCTTTTCGTAGTCTTACCTGAGGTGTATTTCCATTCATAACCGGTATGAAATTTTTATTGAGATACTCTAATACCGGTTGATTTTCAACAGTTAATAATTCGCTTCCCAAAGGAATACTATCAACCAACTCTTGTAAAACTCTACTCACATAAAATCGGCCATCAGCAGTTGCAATTTCAAAAGGCAGACTATCATAGCTGGACTCTTCTTCGGTACAACCTCCTCTATTGTAAAAGCCGCTATGTTCATCGTGGAGCAATCCTATAAAGTCACTCAATATGCCATAATAATCACATTTTTTTTCGACAGATTCTACTTGAGGAAGATAGGAGATATAAATACTGTCCCAATTCATCGCTTTTAATTTTTGAGTGTCATAAAAATTGTCCGATACATCTTTCCATATTTTAGAAAGCCAATAAACTCGCTCTTCTTTCGTATAGGATTGAGCGGATATAAGTTCTTGAGAAACGAATAAACAAACAAACAAAAATGTAATTAAATATTTCATCTTATTTTCTTTAGTTAATTATTAATAGATGGTGTCTAAAAAATTCAGACACCATTCACTATTTTCAGCAAATTAAACGATAATCCGATTAAATAGCTAAGAAATTTGACGCTGACGCTGTAGCATATCCTATTTCCCAAGTCTTATCGGGTTTTACTGGGGAAACATACGGACTATCACAAGAACAATCACTAAAGCTATTATTATTATCAGACTTTAGCCCACCGGTACAAGTACATCCGGAAGCACCGTTATTATTATCTCCACCTACCAGATTATTCATTTCCCATTTTGACATGGAAGTTCCTTCTAAAATTGAATTTAACATTTTCATAATAAAAAATTTAATTTTGTTTCCCTACTCTTCAGGCTTTTCGGGTACCGCCCTTTTTTTTACACAACCAACTTGCTTTTTGCTCGTCAGACATGCCAAACATACCTGTAATTTCTATCAGGGGTTTTGGATATTTATTTCCTTCGTACCTTTCGGCGCCTTTTCCTGTTTTGAGTTTATACTTTTTGTTTTATTTAAAGTTTGATTTAAGTTAAGGTGGCGAACCTCTATTAAAATCATGGTGCAATATTAGACATAAAAAATGGGATGGTTTATAATTTTTTTCTCCTATTTTTCTCCTATTTTTATTAGGCCTTTCTATTTTATAGATTTTTTCTTTACTTTTCCACTTTCGAGGTAAGTAAATTATATTCAAGAAGTTAAATTAAAGAAGAATAAATAAAGGTAACGAATAAGTAACGAACTAAACACTTTGTGTCACTATGTTTTGCATCGTTTCAAATATCTCATTACAAAGGTAGATATATTTTTTTAATCTGCCAAATTTAAAAAATTCCTCTTTTTGATATGGAAATTTATAGATAATGCAGGGGTCAAATAACGGCTCCTGTTTCTTTTTGTCATGCTATCATCAAATTTCATACGGCAAAGTTATAATATGTTCCGGGCGAATTGGCAAGGTCAAGCCCTTCGGGTTTTTGGAAAAATCATCCTCGCTTCGCTTGCGGTATTTTTCCAAAAAACCTTGCAAATTCTGAACATATTATCCTTTTTGCCTATGAAATTAAATGACAGCATTATGAAACGTATTGTTATTATTTAATTCACAAATAAATAAAAATAGAAACAATGAACAACAAAAATGAACTATTAGTTATGACTGGTAATGAATGGGAACAATTACATACATCGGTCAAATGGAATATACATAAATTTTTGACAGCTAAAAATCAAGAAGATGAACTTCAGGAAGATGAAGAGAAATATCTTGTGAAGATTATCAGTGGGAAGCTGGCGGAAGTTGCGCTTTACTTTCAACGGGGCATTCCTGTCGAAATGATGTATGATAAACATGGTTGTTTTTACGAAATCTTTCAGGACAGCTTCAACAAATTCTATGATGTAATAGAAAACCGATTGAACGATTATATCCCGACCGGAAGTAATGAAAGCGAATATGAAACGATTAAAATTACATTCAGCAAGCCCATCCACGATGTCAATAAGATGTTTGATGATGCCGAACATTGGGGCGTCTCCAATCTGAAAGGTTGGATAGAAAATTACGAATCGTCCCGCTTTACACAAATAGATGAACGGAGTGCCATTATTACAGCTGAATACAATATGCAATATATCAAGGGGTGGTTAATGCAAAACCTTCGTACGGATAGCATAGAAATAATTATCTAATCGGTGGCAGGTGAAGGCATCCATGTTGAAAAAACGGTAGAATTAGCCCGTAAAGTAATTGCTGCCGGAGGAACAGTCATAATGGATGCAAATGGAACCGGGTTTGGGCAATCTCATTCAAGATTCAACAAAAACGGTGAAGGAAAAGTACAGGATGCTCTTGAAATCCCAACCGGATATACAAAGGAAGGGTATAGTGTTCGAGGAAATTTACAAAATGGCACCACAGGAACATCCTGAAAAGGCTTTGTGGCGAAATAGCAGCCCTTGTCTTTTTATGTTAAAAAACATAAAAGCAAAAAAGGTCAAAAAAAGTGAGTACTTTTTTTGACCTTTTCCGTCCTATACACGACAAAGAAAACACAAGTTAATACATTTAGAAAAATACGTGATACAAAAACAAGAAGACACGAAAAATTGGAATGACTTTCGCGCCGGAAACAATCAGGGTTATGCCCTTATCTATCGCACGTATGCCAAGCAAATGGTGGCTTACGGGATGTGCTTTTCTGCCGATAAACAACTCGTAGAAGACTGTGTTCAAAGTATTTTCTTGAATATCTATGAAAACAAGTCGCGGTTGAAAAAAGTTGACAACATCAAACTCTATTTGTTCATTGCATTGAAAAACCGTCTTTTTGATTTGTTTGAAAAAGAGAAGAGACTCTCTTTGATTGAGAGCATCGAACCGGTCTTTTCGGTGGATTATACTATTGAAGATCAATTAGAGGAACAGGAGAGCGATCGTAAGAAAAAAGAAAAAGTTCTCAGGCTATTGGAAGTCTTAATGCCCCGGCAAAAAGAAGTTATTTATTATCGCTACATAATGGAGATGAATTTCGATGAAATAGGAAAACTTATGCAAATGAATCACCAATCCATAAAAAATCTGATTCAGCGTTCGATCATCAAGATGAGAAAATCATTTCCCGATATGTATAAAAAACAAATAAGACTTAAAATATAAAAGAGATATGGCACAAAAAGATTATTCAGGTTACAAGGCGGAAGATTTATTGAATGATGATTACTTCATTCATTCCGTGCGACAGCCCACTCCCGAAAGCGATGCGTTTTGGGAAAACCAAGACATAGAGCACAAAGAAGCGGAGTGGGCAAAATTTATTATTGAGTGTATGCAAGTCAAAGAGGAAGAATTTTCCGATGAAGAAGTGGATGCACTGTGGGAACGGATTCAAGCGGGAAATGCACAGCGAGAATTGAAAAAATCACAGAAAATAAGGCATTTATACATTTTCCTTTCCATGGCAGCCAGTTTTTTATTGATGCTGGTCGCTGTCCCCTGGCTTTTTCAAGGAACGGGAAATCCTGCCGAAAACAGAATTGACATGGCTGCTCTGTCTGTTCCGCAAACGAACTCGCAGGATATACAACTGATTTTGTCGGACGAAAGGCAAATGCCTATTGAGGGGAAAAATGCCGAAATCGAATATGACAAGCAGGGAACAGTTACAATAAACACAGACAATCATTCGCTTGCCGACAATAACGAGTCTTGCAAAGCCAATCAACCGGTTTTCAATCAGTTGATTGTACCCTTGGGTAAAAGGTCTAAACTAACGTTGTCCGATGGATCCGAAATGTGGATCAATGCCGGTACGCGGGTAGTTTATCCCACCGTGTTTGAGCCTGACAATCGAACGATTTTTGTTGACGGCGAAATCTATCTGAGTGTAGTTCCCGATAAAAGCCGTCCATTTATCGTCCAAACTAATTATATGGACGTTCAAGTTTTAGGTACTTCTTTTGATGTTTCCGCCTATAAAAAAGACGGCTTTTTCTCCGTAGTTTTGGTTTCCGGTTCCGTTGTCGCTAACAAAGCCGGACAACCGGAATATAAAATCGTCCCGGGCGAAAGATTGGCGCACGATGGGCAATCTGTTCGGATAAGCAAAGTCAATACCGATGATTATACTTCATGGAAAGACGGCTTATTTCATTTTAAGAGTGAAAACATGCAAACAATTATTCAACGGCTCTCCCATTATTATGGAAAAGCAATCGTTTGCGATGAAAAAACGGCCAATCTGAAATTTTCAGGAAAATTAGACCTGATGGACGACTTGAAGGATGTCCTGAACGGTTTCGGCAATACAGCGCCTGTTTCCGTTAGAGAACAGAACGGTGCATTTTATGTCCATTTGACAGAATAGATAATAGATTGAAAAAACTATAAATAGTAACAATTAAATTAATACTCAAAGTATGACAAAAAGAAAATTTCTCTTATTGTGTTTTTTGTTGACCTTAGGCATAGTGGGGATAGAAAACGTTTCGGCGCAGACTGCCAGGCTATCCTTCAACATGGTCAATAAAACGGTGAAAGAAGTCTTGGATGAAGTTGAAAAACAAAGCGATTTTGTCTTTTTCTATTCCGACGGAACAGTCGATCTGAAAAAAACAGTCACGCTGGAAGTAAAAGATCAACCGATAGACCAAGTGCTTAATCGCTTGTTTGCCGGCAGCGACAACACCTACACCATCAAAAACCGGCAAGTCTATATCAATAAAAAAGCGCCTGCACCGGAGCCGGAAACTTCGGCGAAGAGTATCGAACTCAGCGGGGTAGTCATCTCCGGAACGGACAACCAGCCGGTCATAGGTGCAAGTGTTTTTATAGAAGGAACGGGTATCGGTACTATGACAGACGTAAACGGCGAATACACATTATCCGTTTCCGCTGCTACCAAAGAAATTACTTTTCAGTATATGGGCTACATCACGCTGAAATTGGCAGTCAAAGACCGTAACCTTTTTCGATTAGTCACGCTCTATGAAGACAGCCAATCGTTGGACGAAGTGACGGTTGTGGCTTTCGGTAAACAGAAAAAATCCAGCGTGATTTCTTCCATCGAAACCGTAAAAATGTCGGATTTGAAAGTACCTGCAGCCAACCTCACCGGCGCTTTTGCCGGCAAAATTCCCGGCATTATTTCTTATCAGACCAGTGGCGAGCCGGGCGCGGATAATGCCCAGTTCTTCGTGCGTGGTGTCACCACTTTCGGTTACAAAACCTCTCCGCTTATCCTGATCGATGGTTTTGAAGCGACCAGCAACGACCTTGCGCGAATGCAACCGGACGACATTGAGAGTTTTTCCATTCTGAAAGACGCTTCGGCCACTGCTTTGTACGGCGCTCGCGGTGCTAACGGTATCATCCTGGTCAATACCAAACCCGGAAAGGAAGGTCCCGTAAAAATAAACGCCCGCATGGATATGCACGTAGCCACTCCCACCCGCTTGCCGAAAATGATGGATGGCGTGGACTACATGCGGCTTTACAACGAAGCGCAATTGACCCGCTCTCCCGAATTCGGAACTTTCTATAGCGAACAGAAGATACAATCGACACTCAACAACGAGAATCCGATGGCTTATCCCAATGTCGATTGGTACAACGAATTGTTCAATAACTCCACCGTCAATACCAAGGTAAACCTGAATGTGTCGGGCGGAGGTGGAGTAGCAACCTATTACGTGGCAGGAGGCTATGATAATGAAACCGGTCTTTTGAAAGTGGATAACCTCAATAATTTCAACAACAACATCAATATCGACCGCTACCATATCCGGAGCAATGTGATTTTCAAACTCACGCCTACTACTACCTTGGACACGAGAATACAAGGGCGTTTTGAAAGATATACCGGTCCCTACAACTCGGCAAGCGACATTTTTAATATGGTAATGAACACCAATCCTGTCGATTTCCCTGCTATCTATCAACCCGATGCCGCCAATTTATATACGCAGCATCATCTTTTCGGAAGCACGGCTATCGGTGCAACGCCCAAAGATAATCCTTATGCCGAAATGGTAAGAGGCTATGAAGACCGGAATGAAAATACCATTACCGCTCAGGCAACCCTGATACAAAATTTGGATTTCATTACCAAAGGACTGAAACTTCAGGGCAAGGCTTCCGTCAACAGCTGGAATTATTATTCCGGCAAGCGCAGTTATAAGCCGTATTATTACACCCTGGAATCCTACAACCAGGTAACACAGGATTTTAAGTTATATAACCTGAATCCTAATGAGGGCAGTCCGTCTTTGGGTGATGTAGAACCCAAGCGTGATGCAACAATGCAATATTATTTTGAAGCGCGTTTGAACTGGGAACGTTCGTTTGATAAACATAACGTGGGTGTGATGACCGTAGGCATGGCTCAGGAAAATCTGATTACCGGCGGCAACAGCGGGGATATTTTCGAAACACTCCCGGAAAGAAACCTCGGTAATTCGGGTAGAATTTCATACGATTACGATACCCGCTATTTCCTGGAATTTAACTACGGCTACAACGGTTCTGAAAAATTCACAGGCTCAAAACAGTTCGGCTTTTTTCCTTCATTCGGAGCCGGTTGGCTGGTTTCTAACGAGGCTTTTTGGGCTTCCCTGAAAGACAAAATCAGTACGCTGAAACTGAAATTCACTTACGGACTGGTGGGTAATGACGCCATATCGGAACGAAAAAATCGCTTCTGGTTTCTTTCTAACGTAGCGGTCAGTAAAGACAATGCCTATACTTGGGGCGAACAATTTAACGGTACCTATAAGGGTTATACCATTGATCGGTATGCCAACCTCGATATGACTTGGGAAGTTTCGCAAAAATACAATCTCGGATTGGAACTCGGTCTCTTTAAGGATGAATCGCTGAAATTGCAGATAGATATTTTCCGCGACATCCGCGACAGGATATACGGCATACGCTCGAGTTTCCCAAACAGCGCAGGATTGGAAGCCGGTATAAGCGGTAACGCGGGAAAAGTGCAATCGCAAGGTATTGATGCTTCGCTCGATTACCAGCATTTTTTTAATAAGGATTTCTGGCTGACCGGGCGTGTCAATTTCACTTTTGCACAAAATGAATACCTGAAAGTGGACGAGAAAAATTTCAAGGACAGATACTTGTCGAAAATAGGTCAGAACATTAATCAGCAGTGGGGGTATATTGCCGAACGATTATTTGTCGATCAGGCTGAAATAGACAATTCCCCACGACAGGATTTCGGCAAATACGAAGCCGGCGATATAAAATACAAAGATGTCAACGGCGATGGCATAATTAATGCGAACGACATGGTTCCCATAGGCTATCCCACAGTGCCCGAAATACAATACGGTTTCGGTATGTCATCCGGATACAAAAATGTTGACTTCTCTTTTTTCTTTCAGGGAAATGCCCGGGTTTCTTTCTTCATCAACCCCGAAGTAATGGATGGCGGCAGTCCGGCAAAGCCGACCGGCATCGCACCCTTTGCCAACGGGCGTCGAAATGCCTTGGCTATCGTTGCTGAAAGCTATTGGAGCGAGACAAACCCGAATGTGCATGCCTTCTGGCCCCGTCTTTCTGTGGATGTGCTGAGCAACAATACACAATCCTCTACCTGGTGGTTGCGCGATGCCTCTTTTCTCAGGCTGAAATCGCTCGAATTGGGTTATACTGTTCGTGGAATAAAGAAACTCCATCTCCAGGACAGCCGTATCTACTTAAGCGCGGAAAATCTGTTTGTAATCAGCCCTTTCAAAATGTGGGATCCCGAACAGGGACGCAATGGTTTGGGTTATCCCATACAGCGCAGATTTAATGTAGGTATTCAATTGGCTTTTTAATTGAGAATTGAGAATTGAGAATGAAAAATAATGCTTTAATAAACTATTAAAATATAAGCTCTAATATGAAGAACAAAATAAAAATATTCGTTTTCCTGTTGTCCCTGTTGTCCATCGCCTCCTGCAGCGATTACCTGGATGTCGTTCCCGACAACAGTACGAAATTGGAAGATTTCTTTTCCATGAAGAATAAGGCTATTCAAGCCTTGGCAAAAGTGTATGGCTATATGCCCGATAATTATCAAGCCAATCTCACTTCGCTTACATTAGGCGATGAGTGGGTGCCGGCAGATGGCGACTGGTGTGAAGCACCTCGAATTATGCAGGGACTTACCGGGTCTAACGGTCCGAGATTGGGTTTCTGGTCGGGTACGGGCGGAGGCAAAAATCTCTACCAGGGCATCCGTTCGGCAAATATTTTCCTGCAACATATTGACGGTGTATTGGATATGACCGATATGGAAAAGACGGTTTGGCGGTCGCAGGTTCAATTCCTGAAAGCCTATTATCACTTTCTGTTGCTTCAACGCTACGGACCGATTATCATTTCGGACGAAGTGGTTCCCGCTAATGCCACCGGAGACGCCCTGTATCAACGACGGCAGAAAGTCGAAGACTGCTTCCAATACATCCTCCGTTTGATGGATAAAGCCACTCCGGGGCTTATAGAAAAAGCGGTCGGTGGTGATTTGGGACAAGTGGATCAGGTGGCAGCCAAAGCGATTAAGGCGCGTATGCTTGTTTTCAGAGCCAGTCCGTTTTTTAATGGCAACCGCGAGTATTACGGCAATTTTCTGGATAGCGACAATCAACCGTTTTTCCCGCCGGAATACGACAAGGAGAAATGGAAAGAGGCAATCGATGCACTGAATGAAGCTATCAACATTTGTAAAGCAAACGGAATAGATCTGTACAAATTTGAAGGAACACCCTATTCGTATGACAGTGAGGATTATAAGGCAAATCCGAATCTTAAAACGCTCTACGATTTAAGGATGCTTATAGCGGATCCGTGGAACAAGGAGTTGATTTGGGGCGACAGCAATATATTTGGAGGAGAGAGTTTATCCGAAGCATCGCAAATGCGCTTGCCGCCGGGCTACGATGCCATAGGCGCTTCCGTCAATTCCAGCAACTGGGCATGGGATTGGATGGGCGCTTCGTATATGGTAGCTTCCCGGTATTATACCAAAAACGGACTTCCTATCGACGAAGACCGGACTTTCAACACCGCGACCATGTACGATGAAGTAAGCACTCCGGCGGAAGGCAGCTCCGAATATCTTCCCCTTCAGGGTTTCATGCAACCAAGTGTGCCGACAGCCAAATTTTACATGGACAGAGAGCCTCGTTTATATGCCAATCTCGGTATCAACGGAGGGTATTGGCGGGGACAAACGGTGAGAATCAGAACCATGATGTATTCGGGTACCGTGGGCGGATATAATGATGCCTTCCAGAGTAATTATTACTTATCCGGAATAGCCTGTCAAAAATTCGTCAATCCCGAATCAAAATCCGAAGGTTTTGTTAACAAGAAAAAGTTCCCGTATCCGATTATTCGCCTGTCCGACCTCTATCTGATGAAGGCGGAAGCATTAAACGAATATGCAGGTCCTTCGCCGGAGGTGTATGGCTTACTCAATTTAATACGCGAACGGGCAGGTATTCCCAAGGTGGAAGAGGTTTGGTCGAATCCCACTTTGGCAAAAAATCCGGGTAAACATACCACTCAAGACGGACTGCGCGAAATAATTCTACGCGAAAGAGCCAATGAATTTGCTTTCGAAGGCATCCGGTTTTGGGATGTAATACGGCACAAAAAGGCGCTTACCGAGTTTAACACGCCTCTTTGGGGCTGGTCGGCAAGATACGGTACAACGCCCAGTACATTCTTTGTCCTGGCGCCGGCGAATAAAACCTATAAATTTTTGATCAGGGATTATCTTACGCCTATCGACTTGAACGAAATGAACACCAATCCCAATCTGATTCAGAATCCGGAATGGTAAATTGAGTTAAGAGTTAAGAATTAAAATTTTAAAATTAAATGATATGAATACAATCATCAATTATATTGAAAAATCAGGAGGGGTTTTGTTTTTGTTGCTGCTGTTTCTTTTGAGCTTCAGCGCATGCGACGAGGGCAAACGTTTTGAAATCAATTCGGACGATGCAACACCGCCCAACCCGCCTGTATTTACGCATTTTGAACCGCTTTCGGGTGGAGCAAAGATATTTTACAAAATACCCGCCGATGAAGACTTGCTGAGCGTGGATGCTCAATATACCAACGAAAAAGGAAAAACATTCCATTTCTCAGCATCCTATTTTATGGATCATGTGGAGGTCTTTGGTTTTGCCGAAGAAAAAGATTACACCGTGCAACTGTTTTCCGTGGACAGAGCGGGCAACCGGTCGGAAGCGCTTGATATTTCCGTCAAACCTTCTTCCTCGTTAATCCAGAATGTTTTCGAAACAGTGGAAGTGATAGCAAGTTTCAATTCCATTGTCATTCAATGGCAAGACGCCTTGAAGCAAACCATTAATATTTATGTGGATTACACCGTAGGTGAAAATACGTTAACCAAAGTGTTTACTTCCAATCTAGAGAGTGAAAAACGGGTGATTGGAGATTTACCGGGCGACCATCCAACCAACGTTAAAATCAGGGTGGGTGACAGGTACGAAAATATGACCGCATCGAAAGATTTCGGAGAAGTCATTCCTTTATTGGATTTTGAAATCCCTAAAACCAATTGGGCGCTTCCCAACGACAAAGACTCGGTAGCCGGAGTTCCGCAGGTTTATGGAAATAAGGCAGTCGTTATTGACGGTATCATTGATTTTGCCGATAACTGGAATTATCTGAATACGTATCCCTACGGTCGCACCGGCAAACAGGAAGACGGAAACTGTCCATGGAACTTCATTGTCAGGTTGGACGATTATTACGAATTAAGCCGTATCACCACCTGGCAACGTCACAGCGATCCCGACCCTGTCGGCGCCTCGTCAAAAGGCGCTTACTATAAGAGTACCAGTCCCAGTGTATCTCGTTATAATATGTATTATTTAGACGAGGAAACGAACCAATGGATATTTATTTCCTATCACGAGATACCTGTTCCGGTAGGTAAAAGCGATATGGATATTATAACCATGGGCAAAAATGGAGACGCTGCCGACATGTATCCTGCACCCGGTTTCACCAAAGCGACCCGGTGGTTCAGATTCGAAGCCTTGGGATCTTTTGGCGACCGGTCGCAAGCGTACTGTTTATCGGAGTTAACCCTTTTTGGCAGAAAAGCAACTAAATAAATCTATCCAAATGAAAAATCTATTCAATTTTTTAATGATTGTGTCGATATGCTCGTTGTCATCCTGCGGCGATATGTTCGACAATGTAAAGCAATACGGGGATAAAGAAACTGTTTATCCCGATAAATATGTGACGGCTACTCCCCGGGTGGGATACGAAAGGGTGGAGATCGAGCTGCTGGGAGCCGGCGGTGTTCCGGCAAATGAGTTGCCATTAGGGAAAGCCGTAAAAACATTGGTCATTTATGATAACGATGACAAAGAACTGCTGATTGATTCCATTGTTTCGTCAGTGAATGTGACCGGTTTGACCGAATCGAAAACCTATACATTCACTGTTTATTCGGTGGACGAATACGGCAATCGCTCGGTACCCATATCAACGAGCGCGATGCCGTTTACCGCTTCGGATCTGGGCAATTTGCTTATAGCCAATCCGGTTGTCGTATCGTCTCCATCAGCCGCTTTAATTCAGTGGATCAACGGAATATCTTCCGCGTCATACGATTATTATGGTTTGTCGTATAGCTATACCGGCAAAGACGGCGCAAAGCAGGAAGGGTCGCCCGCCGAGACTAAATTTTCGGTTACAAATTTGAAAGAACTTCAGGTAACGACCGTGGACGTTAAACACAAGCTTATTCCCAAAGTAAATAACGTAGCCATATTGGATACCCTCTATGTAGAACGACCGGTGGACGTGAAAACAATTACCGAAGCGGAATTTGAGGAAGTAAAAAAGGGATTTTTAGATAAGACTGTATCCGAAATCTCTTTCTATGGCGCCCAAAGCGCACTGATCCATTGGACAGGGGCTAACATCGGTTTGCTGAAAACAGAATTGAAATACAATACTAAGAGCGGAAAAAGCACAAGCCTGGATATTGAACTCCATACAACGCAAACCTACCTGAAAGACGCCGAACAAAAGCCGGCGTTTTGCCAATACCGCTCGGTATTTACCTTCGAGCCTACCGGCGAAATCTTTTATGGCGATTGGCTGCAATGGTCGCTTCCGCAAACTTCCCTGTACTTGGTAGGGGACGCTATTCCTGCGAAATTTGATCCCTTGAAAGGCATAGAATTTCCGTTCGATCCGGGCAATCCATACGTATATACCGGCAGGCTTGCTCTCAATACAGGTTCTTTCCGGTTTCTGAGCAAACGGGAGCTTGCCGGATTGAATGTGCGACCCGTAGATAAATATCCGCAAGACCAGCTAACTCCCGGCGCTACCTATTCTGTTCAGTTGTATAGCAATACGCCCAATGAACATGTCCCCTTTAAAGATAAAAATTTTTACAATCAGGAGGCGGGGACTTACGATATCACGGTTGATTTAAATAATCTGACGGTTCATTACGAAAAAGCGAATTAAAAAGCGTTCTTAAATATATTATTAATTTTAAAAAAAATCTCATGAAAAAGATTACAAAGAAAACGTTTCTAACGTTCTTAGCCTTATTGCTTGCGGCAATGAGTGGGGGCTTGCAGGCCCAAGTGCAAACAACCTCTTTGAAGGTTACTTATGTGTCAGGTAACGAAACCGTTACCGATGAACTGGTGTTTGACGGAGCAGAGATTACCATTCTCAACAACACCGTCACCATAACGTCTGATATCGCTGAATCGAACAAAAGCTATGTGTTCGATAATATTCGTACCCTGGCTTTTGAAACAACCGAGGGATCAGGTATTAAGGCAGTGAAACTTCCTTCGCTTAAAGCGTACAAGGATGGTAATGTATTGCGTATCAACGCATCGGAAGCTATCGGGCAATTTGCCGTTTATTCCATTACCGGATATGCCGTTTATACCGGATATGCCGATAATACGAATACGGAAATCAACATTGCCTATTTGCCTCACGGAGTGTATGTGTTGCAAGCCGGAGCATCCCATGTGAAATTTGTTAAGTAACCGAATGTTAAATCTAAAAAAAAAATTACAGATGAAAAAGATTTTTACTATCGCATGCGTTGCGATGTTGTTTATGGCGGCAAACCTGTTTGGACAGGAAGGAAATCGTTCTTTGCAAATTGGAAGCGTTAATGTGGCGCTCGACAAAGACGTAACTTATACGATTACCCACGACAATGCATCCACAGAGTTCTCCATCCTGCGCGATGGCACCGAAGTCGCCGATTCTCCTTTTGACGAATCGGATGTTATATCGGTAATAAATTCCGGTCGATACCCCGACAGGACTGTCAACCAAATGTCATTCTGGTCGGCGCAACAAGGAGAATGGACGCAGGTAATGGGAGACGAAAAGGCTTGGATTTTTTGGAACGATGCTCCCGCCGACCCCAATTTTATCAAATCAGAGGTGGAATATACAAAAGTCGATGGAACAACGGCAACATTGGATGTGTATAAAACAGCTGTTTTTACGGAACTTCCCGAAGCCGAACAGAAAATGTTATCCCACAGATACCGTTCGGTCTATTTGATTGAAGAAACCGGTGAACTCTATTACGGTGAATGGAAACAATGGACTTTCCCCAAAATATCGTTGTTTTTAGTAGGCTACATGATGCCCGGCGGATTTGACCCGGCAGCGGGACAGGAATTGTATTTTGACGAGGAAAACCCTTGGGTATATACCTTTACTTATAATATGGCAGCGTGGTCTTCTTTCAGATATCTTAACCAAAGAAGTTTTAGTGGATGGAATGTCCGTCCTGCAGCCGGTGGAATACCGGTGGATTGGGTAATGGATGGAACTACCCGAAAAGTTCGGACGTTTGATATCGGTCTCCAGGACGGTTTAGGTTTACCTTCAGATGATAACAACTTCTTTACCGGTGAAGGTGGAAACTATAAGGTTACTTTGGATTTGAATGAACTGACTATAACCTACGAAAAATTAGATTAATACTACAATTAGAAAAGATGCGAGGCTGTCCTCTTTTCGGATGGACAGCCTCTCTCGTTCTTTGACATATTGTTTACATGCTTAATAAATTGAGAGTTGAGAATTGAGAATTGAGAATTAGTTCTGCATTCTCCATTAAATTGTTTATCTTTGTATTCTAATTTCACAAAAGATGGAAGCTGCGAAGTATAAACGTTTGCCTTACGGCAGTAGCAATTATAAGAGCATAAGAACTCAAAACTATGCCTACGTGGATAAAACCATGTATATTGAGATGTTAGAAAACGAAAATAATCCGAATCAGTTTTTCATACGTCCGCGTAAGTTCGGTAAAAGTTTGTTTTTTATGACTTTATCCTGTTATTATGACATGAATGAGGCGGAAAATTTTGACCAACTGTTCGGCGACTTGTACATCGGCAAACATCCGACACCCGAAAGGAATTCGTATGCAATTTTGCAATTCGATTTCTCAGGTATGGATACTTCAAGTGAAAAGGGATTTGTAGATTCTTTTTCGAGTAATGTACAGAATGTTGTTCGTGATTTTTTTCGCATGTATGAGCCTGTTTTTCCGGAGGCGGATAAATACGTTAATCAGATTGACGACGAAAAGCCTGGCATTAAAGCATTAGACATGGTTTTTTATGCAGCCAAGCAGCAGAATGTGAAACTCTATTTCATCATTGACGAATACGACCACTTCGCCAACGACCTGATAGCGATGGGCAATCGTTATGGGAAGGATTTTTACAAAGCGATGATAGCTGCCAACGGTTTGGTACGCGATTTCTACGAGCGGATAAAAACCTCCACCAAATCCATTCCCAGCCGTACTTTCATCACCGGTATTTCGCCGGTAATGCTCGACGACCTCACCAGCGGCTACAACATTGCCGAAATTCTTACACTGAACCCAAAGTATAACGAAATGATGGGTTTCACACAGGAAGAAGTCGAATGGTTGATGCGGGAAACGGGAGTGGATGCAAGTCTTATCAATGTGGACATGGAAGCCTGTTATGATGGCTATTTGTTCAATATAGACGGAAAACAAAGGGTATATAATCCGGCCATGATGCTCTATTTTTTCAATCAGATAATACAATTCAAGAAACCGCCTATCGACCTCGTGGATTTGAATCTGAAAACGGATTACGGACGGTTAAAAAAACTCGTACAAAACGACAACAACCGCGAATTGCTTCTTCAAATTGTAAAAGACGGTGAGATAGTCGCCGAGATTCTGCGAAAATTCTCTATTGACATGTTGAACGACAACAGTTATTTTGTATCTCTGTTGTTCTACATGGGACTGCTCACGATTAAAGAGCCGGTAATGAACAAAGTACGCTTAGTCATTCCCAATTATTCCATCAAAACCTTGTATTGGGAATACCTGATACAATTGATGCGGGAAACCTCGCCGGATATGACCATTCAATCCATGCAGCTTGACGAAGCCATCACAGTGCTGGCGATGGAAGGCAACGCGGAACGGTTTATTGACTATGTTTCACAAAACGCATTCAGTAAATTGTCCGACTACGACCTGCAACGCTTCGACGAGAAGTATATTAAACTGATGTTGCTGGCTTACCTGTTCATGAGCAAGATTTATGTCCCGATGAGCGAATACGAAGCCGTACCGGGCAGAGCGGACATCTATTTGCAACGCAATCCTCTCCTGCCGCAAGTGAAATACGAATGGGTATTCGAGTTGAAATACTGCAAAGCAGGCGCCAAAGAATCTGAAATAGCGGCAAAACGCGACGAAGGCTTGAAGCAGATAAAACAATACCTCGCATCCGACCGTCTAAAAGGACATACCGACCTGAAAGCAGCCGTCATCGTATTCACCGGCAAAAACAAATACGAAATAACAGAAATTTGCCTTGAACCCTGATTTATACAAGATTCTCAAAATTATAGTTACCCCAATTATAATCTTGAGAATCTTGTAAATCTTGTAAAAATCCCAGTTCAGACAAAAGCGTGTAAACAATATTCAAAGTTTACACGCTTTTTTTGTGTGTAAAAAACGGAGTTTTATGTGTGTTTTTATATTAATAAACAATGAACAGGAAAATTTTAATATCAATATTGGTATCTTTTTTACCGGTAGTCTTTGGCTGCGGAACGAATAAGATCGAAAAAAACAAGATTGCAGGCAATCAAATCATTCGCATGGAGGAGGATACTACCTCGCTTCTGCGCAATCCTTGCATGGGTTGGACACTTTATAAGGAATCGTTCCACGACCAATCCATGTCGGAGGATGCGGATAAATATTGGGCAAAGAATGATGAGGCGGCAAAAAAAGCTACGATCTTCTTAATACGCGCTCCCTGGGCGTTTATGGAACCGGAAGAAGGCAAATATGCATGGATTTACAATGAAAATTATAAAAAAATCGTTAAAGGAGCATTAGACAGAGGATTAAGACTTAATATCCGTGTGTTCTCCGATGGCTACGACTGCTATATGCAGGCAACGCCCAACTATGTAAGAGAGGCGGGTTGCGAAGGCTATTTTATTCCCAATGGATTGGTCGTATCGTATTTCAAAGATTCCAATCGGTGGACTCCATACCCTGACGACCCTGTCTTCAAAGAAAAAATCACTCAATTTGTACAGGCGCTTGCTCGCGAATATGACAACCCCGATATCGTCGATTACGTAGATGCATTCAATATCGGAAAAGGCGGCGGCGAAGGCTGGGGTATTACGTGGAAAAACCCAAGCCAACAAAACCGTGAAAATGTGATGGAATGGTACACCGACCTCTATGCCGCCAATTTCAAGAAAGTGATTCCCGTGATGTGCTTCGACCAGGACTACGGATACGCTACCGAAAAACGCATTGTCTTCGACCGCAAAGGCTTCGGGGCGCGACGAGACGGTCTGGGTAGCGGTCATTTCAACCCGGCACAAAAAGGGTATGCCAACGAGATGTACGGCAAACTGCCCCTTTTCGGCGAAGGCTTTGCCTGGCCCGGATACGACCCGAATCCTCCTACCGCTACAGATGCCTACATCAAAACATGGCGCGACTGTTACGAAAACACTTTTGAGCATGCCTTTCAGTACCACTTCAATTCGATGGATTTGAGGGATACAAGAACCAATGACTGGCTTTCTGTCGCTCCCGATTTGGTAGAGAAATTCATTCGCAAAGGCGGCTACAGGTTTTATCCATCGGAAATTACGCTTCCATCGGAACTGACCTCCGGTCAAAATTTCACCATAAAGCACAATTGGAAAAATACCGGCAACGGCTATCTTCCTAACAATCTTCCCAATTGGAATTACAAATACCAAACCGCTTTCGCCTTACTCAACGAAAAAGGAGAAGTTGTAAAACACTGGATAGACACTCAAGCCGAACCCTCCCAATGGCTCAGGGGGTATGATTATCCGTATCAATTGACGGTCTCCACCGATGGAATAGCAAAGGGAAATTATCAATGGGCGGTTGCCGTTGTGGATAAAACGAAAAACAATACGCCTGGTATTAAGTTAGCAATAAAGGACAAACCGGTCGTGAACGGATGGACGGTGTTGACTCAAGTAAAAGTAAAATAAAATAGGTTCTTAAATAATTTAAATTGATTCTCATGAAAAAGATTTTTCTAACATTATTAATGCTGTTGCTTATTGTCATAGCATCGGCACAAGCCCAACTGCGAACCACCTCTTTGAAGGTTGTTTATATGTCAAATGGCGAAGAATTTACGGATGAACTGCTTTTTGATGGAGCGAAAATCTCGATTCTTAACAATGAAGTCTCCATAGAATCTTCCTTAATTGGCGGAACAAACAAAAGCTATTGGCTTGACAATATTCGCAGATTTGCTTTTGAGTCGAAACCGTTCGGACCGGAAAAACGTTACTTGCAAGTAGGAACCAATAGTGCAATTACACTCGATGTAGATATTCCTTACAAAATTACTCACGACCAAACGGCAAAAACCTTTGCTATCCGGCGCGAGGGAACGGCTGTCAGCGGTTCGCCTTTTTCCGAATCGAATATCCTTTCGCTATCGGTCTATTCCCCCGAACAAACCCTCTCTTTGGAAGAAGATGTCACCTCGCTCCTGCGCAATCCTTGCATGGGATGGACCTTGTATAAGGATGCCTTTATTAATCAGACGATGTCGGAGAGTGCGGCAAGCTTCTGGACAAAGAATGATGCAATGGCAAAAAAAGCCTCCATTTTTTACATACGCGCTCCGTGGGCGTATTTTGAGCCGGAGGAAGGACAATATGCATGGATTTACAATGAAAATTATAAAAAACTTATTCAGGGTGCATTAGACAGGGGATTGAAGCTCGCCTTTCGTATTTTCTCCGATGGCTACGACATTTACATGCAAGCTACACCCAATTATGTGCGGGAAGCCGGCTGCGAGGGTTACTATATCCCCGATGGCTTGGTAATATGGTATTTCAATGATCCCGAACGCTGGACGCCTTACCCCGACGATCCTGTATTCAAGGAAAAAATCACCAAATTTGTGGAAGCTTTTGCCGCCGAATACGACGACCCCGACAGAGTCGATTATGTGGATGGCTATAATCTTGGAAAAGGCGGTGGCGAAGGCTGGGGCACTACGTGGAAAAACCCAAGTTTGGCAAACCGCAAATCCGTGTTGGACTGGTACACCGACATGTACGCCGACAACTTCAAAAAAGTGATTCCCGTGATGTCTTTCAATCAGGAATTCGGATACGCTACCGAGAAAGAAATGGTTTTCGACAAGAAAGGTTTCGGTGCGCGGCGCGATGGTCTGGGCAGCGATTATTTCAACAATACGGAGAAAGGGTATGCCAATGAAATGTACGGCAACCTGTCTCTTTTCGGCGAAGGGTATGCCTGGCCCGGATATGACCCTAATCCTCCCTCCGGCTCAGCCACATGGAACATCTATTACAATCGACTCTATAATGATGCCTATAACGCTCATTTCAACACCTTGGACTTGAGGGATACGAGGGCTAACAGTTGGCTGACGGCTGCTCCTAATTTGGTGGACAGTTTCACGGTTAAAGGCGGATACCGCTTTTATCCTTCCGAAATTACGCTTCCAACACAACTGATCTCCGGTAATAGTTTCACCATTAAACACGAATGGAACAATACCGGCAACGGCTATCTCCCCAACAATATGCCCAATTGGAATTATAAATATCAAACGGCTTTTGCCTTACTCAATCAGGCAGGAGAAGCCGTGAAAATATGGGTGGACGCAGCGGCCGAACCTTCTCTATGGCTCAAAGGACAGAGCTATCCATATCAGTTTACCATAAATACCAACGGAGTGCCGGCAGGCGTCTATCAATGGGCGGTTGCTATTATCGACAAGACAAAAGATAATACACCCGGCATCAAATTGGCGATAAAGGATAAACCGGTCGTGAACGGATGGACGGTGTTGGCGCAAGCAAGAGTGGAATAAAAAATGGAATAAACAAAATTAAATAAATAAACAATGAACAAAAAAAATGTTATTTTTCTATCATTGACTGTCGCACTGTTTGCTCAATGCAGTCTATCACAACGCACCAATGCACCGATTGACAGGCAAAGTGCAGAGGAAAACTACAACCGGATACAACAAAAATTCGCATCCGGTTGGAACACATGGGATATGCACAGCACTCTTACGCATGTTTTTCTACCAAGCGCTATAACCGTCGATTTAAACTTGACGGATGCGAAAAATAATCGTATGGACAGGTTTCAAATTGGCGAACGTGCCGAAAATATGCCCATGATGCGCCCCGGCACTCACACTTATGATGGCTGTTACACCGATATTTCGTTAGAATGGAGGGGATTAAAACTTCGGGTGCAAAGCGCCGCCGAAGGCTCCGATAATGTAATCCTGATCACTCCTTTGAGCGGGAATAATCGGGGTGGCAATCTGATTGTAAAACCGAAAAACATCTGGCAACTTTCCAACAAAATAACTGTGGATGGCAGTTCGTTTACGATTACGGCTGAAAACGGCGATGTTGTTTCAGGCACAGTAAAAGGGAAGAACGTTAAAACCGTAAATGATGAAATTTACATGTCTGCCGATGAACCGGTACTTGTGTGTTGCGGAACAGACAGGACGATGGAAGAAGCCAAACAATTGATTCAATCTCATGCCGATGCGTTTATTCAAACCAACAAACAAAAATACGGGAAGTTCTATGAATTGTATAATGCCATGCAAACCGTTATGGCATGGAACAGTATCTATGACCCTACCATTCGCAATGTGGTTACGCCGGTAAGCCGGTTGTGGAATGCAGGACTTAACGGCAATTCGCCGATGGGCGGCTTTATGTTGTTTGAATGGGATACCTATTTTGTTTCTACCATGTTCTCTATCGACAATAAAGAACTGGCTTATGCCAATGCCGTAGAATTGACAAAAGCGGCGCGCTATACCGGTGGCTTTGTTCCCAACGTTTACATAGCATACAACAATATGGCGTTCGACCGTTCCCAACCACCGGTTGGTGCAATTTCAGTGTGGAATGTGTATCAACGCTATAAGGAGAAATGGTTTCTCGAATTGCTTTACGAAGATTTGTTGAAATGGAACCGGTGGTGGGATAATGTCCGGCAAGTTGACGGACTGCTTTGCTGGGGAAGTACGCCCCACGATAGAGCAAGAGAAGGCATAACCGACGCATACAACAATATCAAAGGCGCAACCTTTGAGTCGGGATTAGACAATACGCACATGTACGACAATGTGTTGTATGACAGTGTAAAATTTGTAATGCGATTGAACGATGTTGGTTTATCGAGTTTATACATTGCCGATTGCGATTATATGGCAAAGATTGCCGAAGAGCTTGGACAATCGCGCGATGCCGACGAATTGAAAAAACGTGCCGACAAATACCGTAAAAACATGAGCAAACTTTGGGACGACCAAAAGGGATTTTACTACAATCTTCATACCGATACCAAGCAATTAGACCCACGCACATCACCTACTTGTTTTTATCCACTGTTGGCTAAAGTGCCTACGCAAAAACAAGCACAGCGGATGATTTCGGAACATTTGCTGAATCCGGAAGAATTTTGGGGCGAATGGATAATTCCTACCACGCCTCGCAACGATCCGGCATTTAAAGATAATTTCTATTGGCGGGGACGCATTTGGGCACCTCTGAATTTCCTGGTTTATCTGGGACTGCGCAATTACGATTTGCCCGAAGCAAGAATTAGTTTTGTAGAAAAATCGGAAAAACTGCTATTGAAAAGTTGGTTGGAACATGGTCAGGTATTTGAAAATTATAATGCAACGACCGGTGTTGGCGATGATTATTCGATGACCGATAAATTTTACCATTGGGGCGCCTTATTGGGCTTTATATCGCTTATCGAAAATGGATATTATCCGTATGAATAAACAAAATTAAATAAATAAACAATGAAACATACTCTTCTTATTACTCTGATTGTTTTCACAAACTTTGCCTGTTCTGCAAAGGCTGCTGCCAATCCGGATATTGAACTTCTCCGGAAAAACTTCATTGCCGAACTTATAGCGCCTCCGGTAAATGAAACATCTGTGCGGGAATTGATTGCATCTCTCCAACCGGATGGAAGTTGGCAGGATATTGATTATGTGGATACTTCCCGCCTTGCTTTTCAGCACTCGAAACATTTGGACAATCTTATCCAAATGTGTCGTGCATACAAAAAGAAAGAATCGAAATGGAAGGGCAATAAAGAACTCAAAAAAGCGATAAGCCTTTCACTTGATTTCTGGCTCAAGCATGATTTTATTGCTGAAAACTGGCATTCCAACGAAATCAGAACGCCCCAACTTTTAACCGGCGTATTGTTGATTATGGATACCGGCCTGACCAAAGAACAGATAGCAAAGGCATCGGCAATTACTTTTCGCGCCAATATCCATGCAGAGGGTGCTCGTCCCAGTGGCGACCGAATCAACATCATCGGTATTCAGGCAAAAAATGCCTTGTACAATCGCGATGTTGCCCTGTTTGAAATGTTAATAAAAGAGATTGAAGGCGAAATCAAGTTTGCATCCGATACCCAAAGAGGCATGCAACAGGATTACAGTTTCCACCACCGGGAAGACAGAGTGAACAATACCTTGTCTTATGGCGTAGGATACGCCGATGCTTTTGTGGAATGGGCGGCTAAAGTAGCCGGAACACGCTATCAATTCTCTGAAAAATCGCTCCGGCAATTGACGGATTATTATTTAGACGGGATATGTAAACAAAAAGCTTTTGGTAAATTTGCCGCGCCCGCAACAGACAATCGTGATATTTCCAATCCCAAGAGATTAACGGGTGATGCACATCATTGGGCTAAATACGGCGGAGGACTATACGATATTGCCAACTCCAAGAAATCTACGTGTGACGCACATCTCGCCGAAAAATTATTGGTAGCGACATCTTATCGCAAAGCGGAATTACAGGAAAGCATCGACCTCTGTCAAAACGACAAAAAGCCGACTTTGTCGCACAGCACTTTCTTCTGGCAAACGGAACATTACGTACACCAACGCCCCAAGTATTATACAACTGTCAGAATGTTTTCATCCCGCAACAAAAATATGGAGTGGCCCTATAACGGCGAAGGTTTAATGAACCACCACCGGGGCGACGGCACCAGCTATCTCACACTAACCGGTGAGGAATACCTCAATCTGGCGCCCGTCAACGACTGGCAAAAGATACCGGGAACCACTGTCTTGCAAAAGCCTGCCTTGCCTCCGGCAGACCAAATACAAAAAGCAGGCGCCATGGATTTTGTAGGAGCTGTCACGGATGGTTTGTACGGAGCCGTTGGTTTTGATTTTGTCAGTCCGCACGATGCATCATTGAATGCACGTAAGGCATGGTTTTTCTTTGACGACGAATATGTCTGTCTTGGCGCAGCCATCAATGCCTACTCGGTACTCACGGCTGCAACCACCTTGAACCAATGTTTTCTGAACGGCGATGTGGTCGTTAGCACCGGAGGAAACAAACAAACACTTACCAAAGGCGAACATACCTTGAGCGAACCGAATTGGGTATTTCATGATGGCGCAGGCTATATCTTTCCCATTCCCGAACAAGTCCATTTGTCTAATCAGGCACAGACGGGGAGTTGGTCGCTTATCAGCAGGCAATCCCATTTATCGAAAGAGGAAGTGAGTAAGGATGTGTTTAAGTTGTGGGTCAATCACACGCCCAAGCCGAAAGATAATTACTACCAATACATTGATGATTCCTATCAGTATATCGTCATGCCGGCTGCGAGCCAACAGGAAGTGGATGCCGCTTCACAAAATCCCAAAGTCGATATCGTCAATACGCAGAATGTGCAGGCAGTATGGCATCGTCCATTGCAGATGCTTCAAGCAGTTTTCTACAAAACAGGCAAAGTAGATGTCGGCGGTTTGCAAATAGAGATGGATGAACCGGGCATCATCCTGGTCAAAACCGAAGGTAAACACATTAAAGAAATATCGGTTGCCGACCCTGTAAGAAAATTGGGAAAAATTCATTTAAGCGTGAATCGTAAACTCCCTGAAAAGGGAGATAATTATCGTTCGGTTTGGAATGAAGCTACCGGTTTCAGCGAGGTATCGGTTGACCTGCCGCAAGGACTGTTTGCAGGGAAAAGTGTAACCATCAAAATTTCTTCCAAACAAGAATCAATGGAGGAATTAATCAACGACCGGCTCAATCGCTCCGTGCAACACTATGAGCAGATGGCAAAATCGCTCATAAATAAATCCGGTCAATTGCCCCGCACCATTGATGGAGAAGGTAATTTACTTACCACATCGTCATCCGGCTGGGTGAGCGGTTATGTGCCCGGTACGTTATGGTATCTGTATCAATACAGCAACGATCCGCAACTGTTGGATGCTGCAAAGAATTACACGATGCGTATCGAAAAAGAACAATACAATAAAAGTACGCACGACATTGGACTTATGCTGTATTGCTCTTTCGGCAACGGATTCCTGATTACCGGCGACACCGCTTACCGCAACATCCTGCTTAACGGCGCCGAATCGCTGGCAAGCCGTTTCAACCCAAAAACAGGCTGTATCCAATCGTGGGACAGCAACGCTCAATGGCAGTTTCCGGTAATTATAGACAACATGATGGTTTTGGAATTGCTGTTTTGGGCTTCCAAAGTTTCGGGCAATCCCCGATACAAGGATATTTGCATCTCTCATGCCGACAAGACCATCGAAAATCATTTCCGCTCCGACTACAGTTCGTATCATGTAGTATCGTATGATACCGTTACCGGACAGGTAGAAAAGAAAAATACCCATCAGGGATATGCCGACGAATCGGCTTGGGCGCGCGGTCAGGCCTGGGGAGTTTACGGTTATACCGTCATGTATCGCGAAACCCATGATCCGAAATACCTGGAACAAGCCAAGCACATCGCTGATTTTATCTTAAAGCATCCGAATCTGCCTGTTGATAAAATTCCGTATTGGGATTTCAATGCACCCGATATTCCCCATGCTTTACGCGATGCTTCGACAGGTGCTATCATTGCTTCGGCACTCATTGAACTGAGCGGATATGTGGAAAATTCACTGGCAAAAAATTATTTAGAGGTAGCCGAAACGCAACTGCGTACCTTGTCGTCACCGGAATATTTTGCAGAAACAGGAACCAACGGCAATTTCATTCTCAAACATTCCGTCGGTCACTTGCCGGTTAAGTCGGAAATAGATGTGCCGCTGACTTATGCGGATTATTATTATATCGAAGCCTTGTTGCGCTATCGGAATGTAAAAATGAATAACAGTAGAATAAAACAGTAAATAAAACAATTATTTACACATGAAAAAGTTAAGTATTGTATTTTTAATGACAATATTCGAGGCGAATGTTGGCAGAAAATGACCCGTTGAAAGGCTTCATCGCCGATATTTTGGGCGGAGTGGTGGTGGAAGCGGCGATTGACAAGATTCAGCAGGAATTGGGCAATAAAATGAAACAGAACGTATTAAATATTACAAATCGTTATAGTCCCGGCTATTGCGGTTGGCAAACTGTTGAGCAACACAAATTATTTGCCATTCTGCCTGACACTTTGGGAATACGATTAACAGAAAGTGCATTGATGCAACCGGTTAAATCGGTCAGCGGTATCATCGGTATTGGCGCAGATGTAAAGTTTAATCCTTACACTTGCCGGATTTGCGAAGCTACACAATGTGTTTACCGGTTTAAAAAACGAATTTCAGAAAATAGATAAACAATGAAAAAGACAATTTTTATTTCGTTACTGGCATTTATATGGGTTGCCTGTGGAAAAGAAGAAGTCAAGAGGGAAATTCTGCCCGTTATGGACGAATGGAAACTCTGGCAGGATAAGTCAGCTACTTGGCTAAACGATTCGCTCTACCTGCCGGAAGATGTCGTTATTTCCGAATTGGCTAAAACCGCACCCAAACCTACGGGCGGTTGGGAAACCTTAAACGGCACTCCGGACGGTGCTGTAACAGTTAATTTGCCAGCCATAGCAGAGGAATACCTCACACCCGACGGCAAAGTAGATACCTGGCTGCCGGGGGTGTTCTGGTTTTGGAAGGATGTATCTATTCCCGAATCATGGGCGGATAAAACCATCCATTTAAACTTGGAGAGTTACCGTTTGCGTACCGAAATATTCGTCAATGAACAGCTTACCGGATATGATATTGTCGGAAATGTTCCCTATCATTGCGATATAACTCCTGCCGTCCAATACGGAAAAACCAACCGCATCGCTATCCGCATTACCAATCCGGGCGGAAACGGAAGATGGTGGGGCGATACACCCATGGTTCAGTGGGGAAATTATCAATTACCACCCTCGCGCGACTTTAGCGGTATCAATGGCAAAGTGGAATTGGTCGCCACCGATAAAACCGCCATCGAAGACATCTACATTGAAAATCTGAATACTGCCGATTACCGGACTATCGAGGTAAAAACAAGCATCCACAATGAGCGTAATAGCGATGTATCGGCGCAAATCAAATACGAAATAGTACCGGTTGCAGGAGGTAAGGCTATTTACACGACAACGGAAAACATCCGGATACCTCAAACGAAATCGTTTGTTTTTACGAAACAAATCCACTGCCCGAAAGCCAAGTTGTGGGATATTGACACACCGAACTTATATGAGTGCCGGATAAGTCTTAGCGGAGAAGCAAACGATACGGACAGGCAACGGTTCGGATTCCGTGTGTTTGAAGTCAAACAGGTTAGCGGAAATAATCAAGCGCATTATTACATCAATGGCAAACGCATGATTTTTAAGAGTGGTATCGACTTTTCGTACTATGCCTACACAGGCGCCTATCCAACGGAGGAGATGGCAAAAAAAGGAGTGCTGGCTGCCAAACAACTCGGACAAAATGCTTTTAATTTTCACCGGTATAGCGGCTTTCCGGTTGTGTTGGATAAGGCGGATGAAGAAGGGTTGTTTCTGTCTGAAGAAGTGGGCGGTTTTCATATCCACGAAGTGTTTGATATTTCTCAATATCCGTTTGCTTCCGCATTGATATTGGAAAAACTACGCCGCATGGTAGTGCGCGACCGCAATCACCCCAGCCTGATTATTCACAATCTTTGTAATGAAGACATTGTGTGGAACGATTTGCGACAACAAGCCATGCAAGAAGTGCATGCCTTGGACGAAGCGCGTTTGGTTGTTAATTCATCGGGTGGCAACGCAGGCAATCAGGGAAGAAATATCCATCACATCCGTCCGTATGAACAAGAGATACGGCAGGATTTTACGGATGACCATACGGTTCAGGCAGAAACTTATTTTGAAGAAGCGGATTTCGACAGGCATGTTCCGGAAAACGACAACAGTATCAAGTACTGGGGAGAAGTGAAATGTTATGTCGGTCCCGACAACTGGTACGAGATTGCCGCGATGTTCGATCAGTTGAAAACAACAAAGCCTGCCGGTTACAAAGGCTATAATTACAGTTATTATTTAGATTTCGGACGAAAGATAAAAGCCTTTTTCGAAGAACACAATCTGGCGAAAGCAGGTAGCGGCATTATCCGCACCCCCGGCGATATTTCCCAAGCGGCAGGGGAAGGAAAAATGTATAAAGACGGCAGAAATGTGCAGAATATTATGTCCTACGACCGTGCCGACGGTTATGCTATCAACGCATGGAGTGGCGGCAACGGCATGGAAAGTTTTGAAGGATGGCATTCCGGCATGGTGGACGACGGCAGAAATATCAAAGGCGACCCTGCTATTTTCGCTTATTACGCACGTCCTTTGCAGGTCGTGATTCAACGAAAAACAGCGGAAAACGGCGTCGGCGGCAAGACCTTTGATGTATCGGGAAAACCGGCATTCAAAATCAAATTAATCAATCAAGGCATCCTTCCGGCAGGAGCTTATACCTTAAAATTCAAACTCAAAGACGGAGCAGGTCAATACCATGCTCAATATGATAATCAGTTGCCGGTAATGGTGAAGGGCGGCGATGTGTATGCGCAGGATATCGAAACCGACTATGCCATTACACTCAACGACAAGTTACGAGGTGGTTTTATTACTTTAGAAAGTATATTGTACGACAATAATAATCGAAAAGTGGCGGATGGCGCCGAACAGATATTGCTCGCCAACCGTCCCGGTTTTGAAAGCCAACTGCAAGGCACAACCGGCGAGGTGTATGGTTGGCCGGCGGCAAAAACAGCCTTGGAAAATGCCCATGCTAAAGTAGCCGATTTCACGCTTGCAGGAAAAGCCGATTATATTGTTGCGGCAGGAAACATTTCCTCCGAAACCTTGGATGTCATGTTAGCTAAAGTTCAGAAAGGAGCAAAACTTGTGATTCGCTTCGACAGTCTCCGGGCGGATGCGCTCAAAGACAAGAAAATACTGTCTGAGCGTGTGACCGAATGGGGCGCTCTCCAGACCGGATTTTGGAATGGCAATGGTTTCGGTTATATCGACTATTTTGCAGGCAACACCGATTTAAATGACCGGCAGACAGTTAGCACGACAGGTTGGGAAGTTCCCGGAGAACCCAATGGTTTCTATCCATTCAAAAGCGACTACAAAACAAGCGTATTGGGTACGTATGTAGCGCGTCCGGATGTGCTGCGGGTGCTTATCGGCACAATCGACTACGGCAAGGGCAAAATCATACTTGCCCCGACCTATCCGGTGGATAACAACCATCCATTCAACGACTTATTGTTTTATAATATGATTAGTAAGAAATGAATAAATCATTAGTATATGGAATAGCATTGGTAGCCACTTTGGGAGGCTTCCTGTTTGGATACGATACGGCTGTCATTTCCGGAGCGATTAGTTCGTTGGATAGTTTTTTCATTCAGCCGTATCATTTCTCTGATACGGTTGCCAATACACTGTTGGGTGTGATGGTATCGGGAGCCTTGATTGGCTGTGTTGTCGGTAGCGCATTGGGTGGCTATTTCAGTCACAAATTCGGTCGCCGACGGAGTTTGATTTTCGCTGCGGTCTTATTTACCTGTTCGGGTATCGGTTCGGCTATGCCGGAAATAGGCTTTGCCCTGCCGGGTACAGGCGATTATAGTTTTCTGCCGCAGTTCATTTTTTACCGGATTATAGGTGGTATCGGCGTAGGCTTGGCTTCGATGCTCTCGCCCATGTATATTGCCGAGATAGCACCTGCTTCGATACGCGGAAAATTAGTTTCGTGGAATCAGTTGGCTATTGTTACCGGTATGTTGGTTGTTTACTTCGTGAATTTTGCCATTACACGGCAAGGCGATGTCTCATGGAACGAGCAGACCGGTTGGCGTTGGATGTTTGCTTCCTCCGCGATACCGGCAGTTCTATTCCTCATCTGTCTGTTGTTTGTTCCGGAAAGTCCTCGCTGGTTGGTAATGACGGGCAAAGAAAAGAAAGCCGCCAATATATTGGGCAGGCTCAATGCGGGCGCTGCCATCCAAAAGGAAATCGCTTCCATTCGCGCCTCTGTTGCACCGGTGGTGGTAAAAGGCTTGAAATTTGGAGCACGCATCTGGATTGCCGGTTTGTTGCTCAACACCTTTAATCATGGCTTTTCCTTTGGTTTGTTCGGTATCATGGCAGCGTTGTCGTGCATTTTTGCATGGAAACTGATTCCGGAAACAAAAGGGAAAACGCTGGAAGATATGGAGGAGATTTGGAAAATAAAAATTAATAATAATAAAAGATAAAAAAGATGAACGGATACGAAAGAATTAAAGCCGCTTTGAGCGGGGTAATGCCGGACAGACGCCCGGTGATGCTACACAATTTTATGCTTGCCGCGCGTGAGGCAGGTTACACCATGAAGCAATACCGGGAAGACCCGGAAATTGCTGCCAAATGTCATATACAGTTTGTGGAGAAATATCAGGTGGACGGCATCCTGTTTGATGTTGATACGGCACTGATAGCCAGTTCGGTGGGAGTGCCGACAGATTATCCCGAAGATGCTCCGGCGCGTAACCATGAGCCGTTATTGCAATCGCTGGACGAGGTTGAACAATTGACGGAAATGGATATATCCTCCGACCGGCGGATTCAACATTCGGTGGAAGCCATCAAAATCATGAAAAAATATTTCGGTAATGAAATATGGTTAAGAGGCAATTGCGACCAGGCACCTTTTTCATTGGCGTGTGCGATGCGGACACCCGGCATTTTCATGATGGACATGTTGATGGACGAGGAACGTTCAACGCAGTTAATCAATTGGTCTATCGGCATCTGCAAGCAGTTTATCCGGTTGATGGTGGAAGCGGGTTCGGATATGATTTCACACGGCGACAGTCTGGCGGGACCGGATATGATTTCGCCCGAATTGTATGCCACTTTCGCTGTTCCTTCCGAATTGGAAATTATCGACGAAACGCATAAGTGCGGCGCTACCTACTTGGTTCATATTTGTGGAAACACAGAATTGATTTTAGATAAAATAGCAACCATCCCTTTTGATGCGGCAGAGTTGGATTATAAAACGCCTATCAAAGAAATATACAGGGCTTTGCATGATAAAATAACTTTGTTTGGTACAGTTGACCCCAGTGGCGTACTTGCCTTGGGAACGCCGCAAAGAGTAAAGGAGGAAACCTTGAATATTTTGAATATCTACAAAGACTGTCCTCGCTTGGTGTTAGGCGCCGGATGCGCGATACCCCCGATCGCGCCGGAAGCGAATATCCGGATGCTGGTGGAAACGACTAAGAATTTTCCAATGAAATAAAAATATATAAACAATTAAAATAAATAAACAATGAACAAGAAAATTTTATCATCAGTACTGGCATCCTTTTTATCGGTGGTTTTTTGCTACGGAGAGCATAAGGATGAAAAATTCAAGATTGCAGGCAATCAAATCCTCCGTATAGAAGAAGATGTAACCTCGCTTTTGCGCAATCCTTGCACAGGTTGGACACTGTATAAGGAATCTTTCCACAATCTGTCGATGTCGGAAGATGCGGATACCTATTGGGCAAACAATGATGCGCTGTCAAAGTATGCCTCTCTTTTCTTAATACGTGCTCCCTGGGCGTTTATGGAGCCGGAAGAGGGCAAATATGCATGGATTTACAATGAGAATTACAAAAAACTCATTCAGGGTGCAATCGACAGGGGATTAAAACTGGCTATTCGTGTTTTCTCCGATGGCTACGACTGCTATATGCAGGCAACACCCAATTACGTGAGGGAAGCAGGCTGCGAAGGCTACTTTATTACCGAAGGAATGGTAGTAAGGCATTACAAAGATTACGAAAGATGGTCGCCTTATCCCGATGACCCCGTTTTCAAGGAAAAAATCACCAAGTTTGTAGAGGCATTTGCCGCCGAATATGATAATCCGGAAATAGTCGATTATGTGGATGCGTTCAATCTCGGAAAAGGAGGTGGCGAAGGTTGGGGCATTGCCTTGAAAAGGCAAACCAAACAATATTACGAGAATGTAATGGATTGGTACACGGATATCTATTGGAAAAACTTCAAAAAGGTTATTCCCGTGATGTGCTTCGACCAGCAATTGGGATACGCTACCGAAAAAATAATTGTTTTCGACCGCAAAGGATTTGCTACACGGCGCGATGGACTGGGCAGCAGCCATTTCAGCGCTACCGAACAAGCATTTACGCATCAGATGTACGGAAAAATCCCCCTTTTCGGAGAAGGCTTTGCCTGGCCCGGATATGACAAGAATCCTCCTACCGGTACCGATTCCTATATCCATACTTGGCGCGACTATTATGAATACCTTTTCGGGCATGCTTTCGATAACAATTTCAATACGCTTGATTTGAGAGACACGAGAGAAAACAATTGGCTGTCCGTTGCCCCCGATTTGGTAGAGAAATTCATTGTTGAAGGCGGCTACCGTTTATATCCTTCCCAAATTTCCCTCCCGTCACAATTGAAAAAAGGGAAAAAGGCGGTCATCGGTCACAACTGGCTCAACACCGGCAACGGCTATCTTCCCAACAATGTTCCGAACTGGGGATACAAGTACCAAACGGCTTTCGCATTGCTCAATCAAGCGGGCGAAGCGGTAAAAATCTGGGTGGACGAAAACGCCGAACCCTCCCAATGGCTCAGAGGTCATGAATATCCGTATCAGTTGACTGTCAACGTTGATGGAATAGCAAAAGGAGATTATCAATGGGCGGTTGCGATTGTGGATAAAACGAAGAATAACACGCCGGGCATTAAATTGGCGATAAAAGACAAAGATGTTGTGAATGGTTGGACAGTGTTGATGCCGGTAAATGTAAAATAGAATCAATTGTATATCGTAATAAATATAACAATATGAGTAATAGAAAAATAATGATCATGGCAACCGTTATAGCCGGTTTTGTGCTAAACGCCTGTTCTCAAAAAGAACCGGATTATAAAAATCCGGAGTTATCCATTGAAAAACGGGTGAATAATCTGATTAGTCAAATGACATTGGAAGAAAAAATCATGCAATTGCAAAGCCAGTTGTGTTTTTTTGACGAGTACAAAGACAGGCAATGGGAAGTCGGTCATTTCCGTAACATTGCCCACTTCCTGCATTATGGTCCTGATGGTCCGGTAGGTACAATCACTTGCGCCGAAGCCATTAATGAAGATTCCCGGAAAGCCTTGCAGGCAAACCGGTTGGGAATACCGGTGCTGCAACATGGAGAAGCTCTGCACGAAGCCATGTGGGGCGTTACTACCTGTTTCCCGCAAAGTATTTCCATGGCGGCAAGTTTCGATGATGCGTTTTATTACCAAGTCGGACAGATAGTTACGAAGGAATTAAGAGCCGTAGGAGTGCGTCAGGTATATGCGCCGGTGATTAATATATCAAGAGACCCTCGATGGGGACGCACGGAAGAAAGTTATGGCGAAGATGTTTTGCTGAACTCGCGGATGGGTGTAGCCTGGGTCAAAGCCCTGGAGCAAGGCGGCGTTGTGTCAAGCCCGAAACATTATGTGGATAATTACGGCGACGGCGGACACGACTCTTTTGCCGCCAACGACTCATGGAGGATCTTGCGGGAAGTATATCTCGAGCCTTTCCGGGCATGTATTGAGGAAGGCGGAGCACGTTCCATCATGGCTGCATTCAATTCCATTGATGGCGTACCCTGTTCCGACAATAAAGTATTGTTGACCGATATTCTCCGCAACGAATGGAACTTCAAGGGTTACGTAGTATCGGATTACGGTGGAATGCCGGGTGTTCATACCGCCCACAAAGTGGCGCAATCCCAGGAGGAAGCGCAGGCTTTGTGTTTTGATGCGGGCTTAGACATCGGATTGGGATTCGGAGAAAATTATTCTTATTCTCACTTGTTGGATTTGGTCAAAAGCGGACGAATATCCGAAAAAGCCATAGATGTTTCATTAAAACGGATTTTAACCGTTAAATTTGAACTCGGACTGTTTGAAAATCCTTACGTGGATGCCAATGAAGCGGATAAAATTGTCAACTGCAAAGCGCATAAAGAGATGGCGCTCGAAGCTGCTCGCAAGGTAATGACCTTGTTGAAAAATGAAAATAACGCCCTTCCCTTGTCCGACAAAACCATCAAAAGAATCGGCATATTCGGACCTGCCGCCGACAGATTAAGCACCGGCGACTATTCCGGTCCCAGCGGCGGATTGAAAGGCGAATTTATCAAAGACGGCATTACGCCTTATCAGGGATTGAAAGACCGTTTACAAGGGAAAGCGGAAGTAGTTCTACATCAGAAAAAAACCGGTGCGGCGGCATTAGCTAAAACGTGCGATGCAGTCATTTTTTTCGCCGCCATACAGGAAGGCGAGGGAGAAGACCGCAGCCTTCTGGCTTTACCCAAACGCACCATGAAAAGTCCCGAAAGCCTCGAACATGCGCAAATAGTGGATATTGGCGGAAAACAATCTTTTGAATTAGACCAGGAAAAAATGATTGACGAAATCAGCAGCACCGGAGTAAAAACCATTGTCGTGTTGTTGAATGGCTCTATTGTGGATATCCGTAACTGGATAGACAAAGCAGATGCCATCCTCGAAGCATGGTATCCGGGCGAACAGGGCGGAACGGCGATTGCAGAAACTTTGTTCGGCGACAATAATCCGGGCGGACGGCTTCCGGTGAGTTGGGCGCGTCATGCCGGACAATTACCCCTTTACTATTATGTTAAACCTTCCGGTCGCGGATACCATTATCTGGACGATGACGGTAAACCGATGTTCCCTTTCGGTTACGGATTAAGCTACACAACGTTTGAATATTCCGACTTGGTCGTTCCGGAAAAAGTAAATAAAAACGGCGACACCAAAGTATTGGTAACCGTAAAAAACACCGGTTCGCGAAAAGGCGATGAAGTGGTGCAATTGTATCTGCACGATGAATATGCTTCCGTAGTTCGTCCGGTAAAAGAATTAAAAGCATTCAAACGAATCACTTTAGAGCCGAGCGAAAGCAAACAGGTAGAACTAATATTGCCCTACCGCAGTTTCGGACTTTGGGACAAAGATTTGAAATTCGTTGTTGAACCCGGAACTTTTGATGTAATGATTGGCAAAGATGCTGAAAATACAATTTTAAAAGGACAGATAGAAGCTGAATAGATGTGAACCGGCATAAAGAAATATGAATAATCCAATGGACAGAAGAAAATTTATTTCAACAACCGTAAAAGGTTCAGCCCTGATGTTGGCGGCTACGAGCGGTTTGACTGCTTTTGCCAATGAGCAGACGGCTCAAAAACGAGGTATTGTCTGCGGCAATACCGAAGGATGGGGACCTATTTTCTGGTTCGACCACCCTGAACTTGACTGGTCGTGGGTGAAAGAATCGGCTGAAACGTGTATTGATTTATTGCAAGCCTATCCGAATTATAAATTCATCTGTACTTCCAATTTTACACATCCTCATTTTAAAGGATTATGGGCGGATGTAAAATGGCATAAAAGTATTACTAATAAAATAAAATCTATATGAAAACAAAAAAATTGTATGTATCGTTCTTTTTATTTGCCGCTTTGACGGCAAAAGCACAAAATCCGATCGTGCCACCGGGAATGTATATGGCAGACCCATCGGCACATGTTTGGAAAGACGGGAAAATTTATGTTTATGGTTCGCGCGATGAAAATCCGGATTATTACTGCTCATCGGATTTCGATGTGTTATCATCTTCGGATATGAAACATTGGGAAATTACCCGCGATGTTTTTGCTTCGAAAGGGAAAAACGACCAGGTTCCTTTTTCCGATGATTGGCTGTATGCCCCTGATTGCCAGTATAAAAATGGACTGTACTATTTGTATTTTCCATTGGCTGATTGGGGAGAAGGTGTGGCAACCTCCCAATCGCCTAAAGGTCCTTTTACAAACGGGAAACAAATTAATTTGGGCGACAAAACAATGATTGACCCCTGTGTTTTTATCGACGATGATGGACAAGCCTATTATATCTGGGGGCAGTTTTCCGCTAAAATGGCAAAACTGAAACCGAACATGACGGAAATAGACCCCGCGACCATTCATGATGGTGTGGTAACGGAAAAAGAACATTTCTTTCACGAAGGCGGTTACATCATTAAGCGGAACGGCATCTACTATTTCATTTATGCCGACATCAGCCGGTCGAACCGTCCTTCCAGTCTGGGATATGCCACCAGCGACAATCCTTTTGGACCTTACAAATATCGCGGCGTTATCATCGACGATGACCATTGCGACCCTTCCAACTGGACCAATCATGGCTCTATCGTGGAATTTAAGGGACAATGGTACATTTTTTATCATCGCTCGACGCACAATAGTTTTTCCATGCGTAAAGTCTGCGTAGAACCGATTCATTTTAATCCCGACGGCAGCATTCAGGAAGTGGAAATGACTACGCAGGGAGCGGGAGGTCCCATGGATGCCCTGCTGAAAATGGATGCCGAAAGAGCCTGCCTGCTGTACGGAAATACCTATATCCAAGCAATAGCCCCGGATAACGAAGCCCTGGTAAATATCCGAAAAGACGATAAAGCGGGATACAAATACCTTGATTTCAGCGCAGGTGTGGACAGCATAGTCATACAAGTCATTCCGGGAGAAAAGAACGGTTCAATCATCTTGCAATTAGATCAACCCTGGACACCCGCTGTGGCAAAAATTGATATTCCTGCGAAAACAGATTCCGATAAACCGGTTATCATCCGCCAAAAAATTGAACGCATTACCGGCATTCATGCCCTTTGGTTGAGCTTTGACGGACCCGGAGCGAATAAAACAGGCACAAGAGTCAATTATGACGGCAATGAAAATGAATTGTTTCAGTTGGACTGGTTTCAGTTTAAATAATTATTCATAAATAAAATAAAAAGAATATGATTAAGTATGTAGCGCCCGCATTGACCGCTTTGTACAATGCAAATGAAATTGACATCGAATCCTGCACCCGGTTGTATGATTCATTAGTAGTAAACGGCTTGGACGGCATTGCTGTTTTCGGAACCTCCGGAGAATTTCCGCATATTTCGCTGCCGGAAAAGAAAAAACTGATTAAAGCCGCCACATCGCACATCCAAGGCAAAGCGGAATACATTGTAGGAACAGGCAGTATGGATATCCAAGAAACCATCGACCTTTCCAATTTCGCTTTCGAGAACGGAGCGGATGCCGTGATTATCGTTGGTCCCTATTATTACGGATTAAGCGACGACAGCATCTTCGACTGGTTTTCAAAAGCCGCCAGCGAAATAAAAGGCAATATTTATCTGTATAATTTTCCTGACAGGACGAGTTATTCAATCAAACCGCAAACCGTTTTGTCGCTTGCCCGCAAACATAAAAATATCATCGGGATAAAAGATACGATACCCGATATGGGCAATACGGTCAATATCATCAAAGCGGTTAAACCGGAATTTCCGGATTTCTCCGTATTCTGCGCTTACGACAACAACTTTGCCTATACCATTTTGTCGGGCGGTAACGGTTGTGTCGGTATCTTGCCGAACATCGCACCGAAACTGTTTTCCAACTGGGCGAAAGCCGTACGTGAAAAAGACCTCGATGCCATTGCTGCCATACAGAAAAAGGTGGACCGGCTGATGGATATTTTGTGGATTCACTCGCCTTTTCTGGCAACAACCAAAGCGGTATTGGTCGATCGTGGAATTTTTGCCAAAGACGTGATGACTTTCCCGTTTGTGTCTTTCCCGGATGCAAAAAGGCAGGAACTGAGAGAATTTATGAAAGAGTTTGAGTGAGAATTACGAATTAAAAATTATGAATTACGAAAAGGAATGAAGAAG
>BNYG01000018.1 GCA_026000155.1 Bacteroidia bacterium
AATCAATATCGTACTCGTTTAAGACACGGAAAGCCAGCGAATCCCGGTTTTTCAACATGGCTAAAAGCAAATGTTCGGTATCCGCTTCGTCACTGCCCAAGCCAATGGATTCCAATAGACTCAAGCGCAGTAAATTTTCAACGCTTTTATCGATGGTCTGTTGATTTTCATAAATATAATTGCCGTCCTGATACATTGCATTGTCTAAAGCCGACTTCAATTCTTTGGAATTCACTCCCAACAATTGAATGATGGCGGAAGCGGAATTTTGTGCATTTCTCAGGATTCCCAATAGGATATGCTCAATGCCCACGTTCGTGTTATGCAAGCGTCCGGCTTCCTCCCGGCTGAAGATCAGAATTTCCTTCACATTATTTGAAAAGTTCTTCGTCATTTTTCTTCTTGTTATTTTATTTACTCCTATACTGTCAAATAATATGCCAGCGGAAAATGTCGTCCAAAATGTCAGTTATTTTAAATGGGGTGCATAGCTAATCTATTTAAAAAGATTTTTTATAAATCAAAAAAATTATTTAGCCTAATTTGTTTACCTTTGCAAAAAAATAATTAAACGAATATGGCAGACGACAAGAAAATTATTTTCTCGATGGTGGGCGTTAGTAAACTCTTTCCGCCTCACAAACAAGTGCTTAAAGATATTTACCTCTCTTTTTATTATGGGGCTAAAATCGGAATTATCGGTTTGAACGGTTCCGGTAAATCTACTTTGTTGAAAATTATTGCCGGAATAGAAAAAGAATACCAGGGCGAGGTGGTTTTTTCTCCGGGTTATTCGGTGGGTTATCTGGAGCAGGATCCGAAATTGGATGATACCAAAACCGTGAAGGAAATTGTTCAGGAGGGCGTTCAGGACACCTTGGATGTTTTGCAGGAATATGAAGCGGTCAACGAAAAATTCGGTTTACCGGAATATTATGAAGATCCGGATAAAATGGATCAACTGTTTGCCCGCCAGGCGGAATTACAGGATAAGATTGATGCTACCGATGCCTGGAATATCGACAGTAAACTGGAACGGGCAATGGATGCTTTGCGTTGTCCGCCCGAAGAACAGTTGGTGGGAACACTTTCGGGAGGCGAACGGCGCCGGGTGGCTTTGTGCCGTCTGTTGTTGAAGCAACCGGATATTCTTTTATTGGACGAGCCGACCAATCATTTGGATGCCGAATCGATCGATTGGCTGGAACAGCACCTGCAACAGTATGCCGGAACGGTGATTTGCATCACGCACGACCGTTATTTTCTCGACCATGTAGCCGGTTGGATTTTGGAATTGGACCGTGGCGAAGGGATTCCCTGGAAAGGCAATTATACTTCGTGGTTAGACCAGAAAACGACCCGGATGGCGCAGGAAGAAAAACAGGCCAGCAAACGCCGCAAGACTTTGGAACGCGAATTGGAATGGTCGCGCCTGGCGCCGAAAGCCCGCCAGGCCAAAGGCAAAGCTCGTTTGAATTCCTACGAACAATTATTGAACCAGGATACGAAAGAACGCGAAGAAAAGTTGGAAATCTTTATTCCGAACGGTCCGCGGCTGGGCAATAAAGTCATCGAATCCATCCATGTAGCTAAAGCATTTGGCGACAAATTATTGTATGCCGACTTGAATTTCATGCTTCCGCCCAACGGAATTGTCGGGATTATCGGACCGAATGGCGCCGGAAAAACAACCCTTTTCCGCTTGATTATGGGGTTGGATAAACCCGATAAAGGCGCTTTTGAAGTAGGCGAAACCGTGAAAATCGGTTATGTCGATCAATCGCATACGGAAATTGATCCCAATAAATCGGTTTTTGAAGTCGTTTCCGGTGGAACGGAATTTATCCGTGTAGGAGGGAAGGAAGTCAATTCCCGCGCTTATCTCGGACGGTTTAATTTCAGCGGAGCCGATCAGGAAAAGAAATGCGGAATTCTTTCCGGAGGGGAAAGAAACCGTTTGCATCTGGCGCTGACCTTGAAATCGGAAGCCAATGTCCTGCTTTTGGATGAACCGACCAACGATATGGATGTCAATACTTTGCGCGCCATAGAAGAAGGATTGGAAAACTTTGCCGGATGCGCCGTAGTTATTTCGCACGACCGCTGGTTTTTAGACCGGGTGTGTACGCATATCCTGGCTTTTGAAGGCGATTCGGAAGTCTTCTTCTTTGAAGGTTCCTATTCGGATTATGAAGAAAATAAAAAGCAGCGTTTGGGAAATGTGGAGCCGAAGCGGGTAAGGTACCGGAAATTGATGGCGGAATAAAATTATTTGGAAAATTCGTTGTCCGTATCAAATTCTTTTATATCTTTGCACGGCGAAAAATGAAAAAAATGCTTATTTCTCTAAAAAATAGTTCTTTTAATGTAAATTTTAACATTCAAAATTTGGATGTTAGGAATATTTTGTTAGAGAGAGAGAGAGAGAGAGAGAGAGAGATGTTCTCATAAACAACTAAATAATAGCGCGTTAAGCGCTTGTAACATACATGTAGAAAGCTGTTCCAATAGGATTGGAGCAGCTTTTTGTGCATACCGGCCCGACTGAACTTCTTGTGTTAATTCAAGAAAGAAGTTCAGCCGGGCTGTTTTTTTAAAGTGACTTAAAACACAAAAAAGTCATGCCACGAAGTATTGCCCATTGGTACGTAGCAAGAGTCCAGTACCAGACAGCAGGAAAAATCAGAAATTTTATTGAAACAAACGGCGCGGAGTGTTACATCGCTTTGCAGGAGGAGCGTCAGGTGTTGCCGGGCATCCTTTTTATCCGAACGGATTACGACCGTGCCTTGTCGTTGTCGGAGGCTTGCGGTAATAAAATCACTTATCTGCGTGACTCTGCTACCGGCAAATTCCAAATTATTCCGGACAAGGAAATGGCAGATTTCCGTTTTTTGCAGGATTTTGCGGATAAGACGATTACACTTCCTCATCCGGAGAAGCTGCAAGGCGGGGAAAGAGTGCGGATTATCAAAGGGGAGTTTGCCGGGATTGAGGGAGAGATCTACCGGATACGCGGACATAAGCGGGTGGTGGTGAGATTGGGCGAGTTGGGGGCTGTGGCCATGGAGTATGTGGCGCGGGAGTGTTTGGAGAGGGTCGGATAAATTTTTATCTTGGGTTGAATAATTTGCATAACTGACATAATTTGTGGACATCGGAGTATTAGTTGATGACGGAGACCCAACATATTGAATTTAAGCCGAATTTCAATGAAGATGTCATTGAAACACTTGTCGCTTTTGCCAATGCCAAAGGCGGCAAAGTGCTTGTTGGGGTTGATAATAGAGGGAAACCGATTAAAAATTTTACAATAGGAACAGAAAGTTTGCAGAATTGGATTAACGAAATAAAAAATAAAACGCAACCACAAATTATTCCGGATGCTTATATTGAAGCCGTTGATAACAAAGAGATTGTTGTGTTTGAAGTGCAGGAATATCCGATAAAACCGGTTGCTACGAGAGGGAAATATTATAAAAGAGTTAAAAACTCGAATCATTTGCTGTCCACAATGGAAGTAGTAAATTTGCATTTGCAAACAATCAATTCGAGTTGGGATGCCTATCCCGATGCCATTCATTCGCTCAATGATATTTCATTGGAAAAAGTGCAAGCGGCAATTGAAGAAATGAGAAAAAACGGTTTGACAATTACCGAAACACCCATTGAATTTTTGCAAAAGAAAGATTTGCTGCGTGGAGGACAATTAACCAATGCCGCTTATTTGTTGTTCAAAACTAACGATTCGTTTCTTACAAGCATTGAATTGGGGCGTTTTCAAACCCCGATAATCATAAAAGATACTGCTCGTACAAAAGCCGATGTGCTTACCGAAATAGAAGATGTATTAGCGTTTGTTCGGAAACATACGAACAAAAGAATGATTTTTACAGGAGAAGCCAAAAGAATTGAGAAATGGCAATATCCAATGGAGGCAATTCGCGAAATTGTGACAAATATGATCATTCACCGCGATTATCGCTCTACTGCCGACTCTATAGTTAAAATTTTCGACAACAAAATAGAATTTTACAATCCGGGAAAACTGCCGGAAGAAATTACATTAGAAAATTTATTATCAGGAAATTACAAATCAAATCCACGCAACAAACTGATTGCCGATATTTGTAAAGATATGCGCATAATAGAAAAATACGGTTCGGGAATTGGCAGGATACGCGACTATTTCAAGAACGAAGTACTGCCAGAGCCAAAATTTGAATTGATCTCTGATGGCTTTCAGGTAACGGTGTTTGGAGAAGAAACCGCACAAGAAAGGGAACAAGAAAGGGAACAAGAAAGGGAACAAGAAAGGGAACAAGAAAGGGAACAAGAAAGGGATGAGCATATTAAGAAAATATTAAACTTATTAAGTAGTGATAAAAAAACAATTTCAGAATTGATGAAACAACTTGCATTGAATGGAAGGAGGAATTTTTTATATACCTACTTGTATCCTGCTATAAAGGCAGGCTATATTACAATGCTTTATCCCGATAATCCCAAACACAGAGGACAAAAATACCTGCTAACGGAAAAAGGGAAAAATTTTATTAAAAAATAGAACTTTAATGACCCATAGGATAAATTAACTGTATGCAAGCGTAGCGCAGCTTACGGATATAGATGCCCCCTGCATCGGCAACCCGCCTTCTGCTATTCCAAAACACATTGAAAAACAAAAACAGATTCATACATAACATCGAAAGAATAAGGAAATTCATCTATATACGTTTGAAAAAGAACAATAAGCCATTAATAGCATCAGAGATTTGAAATTTCAAGAATGAAACAACCAACATCTGCATCAAGCAAAGTAGTATTCAACACAGGCATACTTTATGCCAAAATGTTGATTACAATGGGTATCTCGCTGTATTCTGTGCGGCTGGTACTCAATGCGCTCGGCGATTCCGATTACGGCATTTTCAATCTGATTGCGGGTGTGATAGCTATGCTATCGTTTCTGAATGTAGCAATGACAGCTTCAACACAACGCTATCTTTCCTTTCATCAAGGGACAGGTGATTTTGAGATGCAACGGAAGGTGTTTGTCAATAGCTGGATATTGCATATTGGTATTGGAGTGATTGTGGTGCTATTGCTCGAAATGCTTGCACCTTTTTTGTTTAATGGATTTTTGAATATTCCGGCAGAGCGTGTTGCTACGGCAAAAGTAGTATATCATTTTATGACGGTATCCGTTTTTTTCACTATTCTTACTGTGCCCTTTACCGCCTCGCTCAATGCTCATGAGAATATGCTATGGATAGCGGTAGTTAATATTATCGAATCTGTCTTGAAGTTAGTTATTGCCATTAGCTTAGTCTATTTTATTCAAACTGAACGACTATCTGTTTATGGCTTCTTGACAGCAGTGTTAAGCATTAATATTTTTTTGCTCTATGCTACCTATTGCTTGAAGCGATACAAGGAATGTACAGTGAAAGATTACCAAATAGAAAAGCCACTACTCCAAGAATTGGGAGGTTTTGCCGGATGGAATTTATTTGGTGCACTATGTGGGATAGGGCGAACACAAGGGTTGGCTATTTTGTTAAATATTTTCTTTGGTACGGTAGTAAATGCAGCTTATGGTATTGCTAATCAGGTGGCAGGGCAAATGAATTTTTTTTCAGCAACTATGTTGCGAGCTCTCAATCCTCAAATTATGAAAAGCGAAGGCATGGATGATCGGCAACGGATGTTGCGCTTATCTACAATGGCAAGTAAATTTGGTTTTTTTTTATTGGCATTTATTGCTATTCCCTGTATCTTTGAAATGCCTGCTATTTTGACATTATGGTTAAAAAATGTTCCTGAATATAGTGTTATTTTTTGCTCTTTGATTTTGATTGGAACTTTAACAAACCAATTAACGATCGGCTTACAATCAGCAATTCAGGCAACAGGGAAAATCAAGGCATATCAATCTATTGTTGGCTTGGTTTTGCTGTTTAACCTCCCACTTTCCTATTTTTTGCTTAGGCTTGGTTTTTTTGCTTATTCGGTATTGATTAGTTTTTGTTTTATAGAATTGACGGCATGTATATTTCGTATGATTTTTTTAAAAAAAATGGCAGGTTTATCTATTAAAGAATATTTCAATCGGGTTTTTTTGAAAGAAATATTACCAATAGTAAGTTCAATTCTTGTTTGTTGGATAATTACACATACTTTATTTTTTGATTTTCGATTTTTAGTGACCGGCATTTTTTCAACGATGGTATTTGCAATTAATGTTTATTTTTTCGGATTATGTAAAGACGAGAAAAAGATTATTGATACTATATTGGAAAAAGGATTGATTAAGTTGAAAATAAAAAACAGTTTATGAATAATATCAATAAAATAGGTCATAATCCATGTTCAAGTTGTGGTGTTTGTGTCATTTCATGTCCACATAAAGCGGTATTACTAAAACAGGATGAAAATGGTTTTTATAGACCAATAGTTAATAATGATATATGTACCGATTGTGGCATCTGTACGAAAGTTTGTTATAAATATTTAAAAGAAAAAAATCCTTTTGAAAATGCCTTTAAGGATAAGTCTATTTATGCAGCATGGAGTAAAGATATAACTACTGTTAAAACATCAAGTTCAGGTGGTGTTGGATATGAGTTAACATCTTATTTTTATCATGCCGGATATAAAATTTGTGGTGTAATATTTGATGCACCTAATAATATTTGCAAACATATTATTGCTGAATCAGATGAAAATTTAGAAGCTATAAAAACCTCTAAATATCTGCAAAGTTACACTGTTGAAGCTTTTTCTCAATTTAAGAAAGGAGAAAAATATCTTGTTGTTGGAACTCCGTGTCAAATTTATGGGCTACGGAAATGGTCAAAATTAAAGAAATTAGAAGATGATTTTATTTTGGTTGATTTCTTTTGCCATGGCACTCCAACCCATAATTTATGGAAAAAATACAAAGAGTTTCTTTGTGAAAAATATAATTTAAATTCATCTTTTAAATATGTCAATTTTCGTAGCAATCAGAAATCAACATGGCATAAGAATGCCATGTTGATTTCTGATTGCTACGAAAAAGAATATTACAAAGATAAAGCATTTGTAAGTGATTTATTTTTCCAGTTCTTTATGAGTCATTCTTGTTTAAATGATGCTTGTTATTCATGTCAATTGCGGTTGGACAATTGTGCTGCAGATATTCGTATTGCAGATTTTTGGGGATCCAAGTATGCTAATAATGAAAATGGCGTTAGTTTAGTAATTACAAATACAAAAAGAGGAGAATTAATTTGGCGTGAAATAGAACATTTGTTAACTGTTGAAAATTGTAATTTTAAAGATCTTGAAACTTCTCAAAATGGTAGATTTATAGAAAAGAATCAACAACAAAGAAATGTTATTTTAAAAGAATTGAGAGAAGATAAATCTTTAATTCAAATTTACAATCAACATATAAAAAACAAACTATCAGTAAGTGTTCTATTATTGCTAAGAAAAATAGAGATAAAAATATTATCCCATATAAATTCTAATAGATAAATTATGAAAATAATATGTGATGTTCCGGGACAATTATGTAATAGACTGTGGTCATATTTAGATACCATTGCGTGGTCTGTATTAAATAAACAAAGAACAGTTATTTTGTTTATTGATTCTAATATCCAGTATTTTGATAAATTGAGAAACAATAACTTTATTTCTTTTCCTCTTTATAATAAGAAAGTCTTTAATTTATTGGGATATAACTTGTGTAGTTCTGTTATAGGCAAAATATTCAATAATAAACTTTTTCGTTTATTTTATTGCTCTACAGTTGCTGAAAAATTCGGTTTTATAATAGGTTGGAAAAAAAGAGCTGATTCTTCTTTTTTTCCTATTTGTAAAAAAGAAGTCCTGCAACTATATAAACCCAATGATAATATTACGGAATATGTGGATGGAGTTATAAGACAAATAAGGATTGATGATGTTTTTATAATTGGAATTCATATTAGAAAAGGAGATTATAAAACATGGATGGGAGGAGAATATTATTATACAGATGAAGATTATGCTCTTATTATGAGAAATTTAGAAGAATATTATCAGAATAAGAAGGTATATTTTTTTCTATCCTCAAATGAATCTGTGCGAAAAGAATGCTTTGACGGATTGAATATCTTAAAAATGAATAATTTTACTGCGGTACATGATTTATATACATTAAGTTGTTGCGATAGAATTATTGGACCGCTTAGTACATTCTCTCGTTGGGCTTCACTATATGGAAATGTTCCCCTCTGCTATATTCAACGAAATAAGGAAAAATATGTCGATTCTGATTTTTCAATTATTAAAGATTTCTATCATTTTGAAAATGGAGAAGAAATAATTAATTTAACCGATAAAAAAGCCTAATATTTGTAAAAAGGAAAAATTGTAAGATTTTTAGAGCAATGAAGATAGCAATATTAACACTTCCTTTCCATATTAATTATGGAGGAATATTACAAGCATGGGCGCTAAATTCTATTCTAAAAAATATGGGGCATCAAGTGTTTTTTATTAAAAACCGTCATAGATCCTCCTTTAGAACAATTTGTCGTTTTATTTTAGGGAGAATCTCTAAAGAAGAATTTTTAATTTCGATCAATAGACATAAGTATTATAATATATATAAAATGTCTTTTGATAAATTTACACATAATAATTTAAAATTTATTCGTAAATCTGACATAAATCAAATGGATGTTGTTATTGTCGGAAGTGATCAAATTTGGCGCAAATATTATTATCCATTAACCGATGCCTTTTTAGCCTTTGCTAAAAAGAATAAAATTATCAAACGAATTGCTTATGCTGCTTCATTTGGTGTAAATGAATGGGAATACACAGATAAAGAAACTTCACAAATAATCTCATTAATTGCTCTATTTGGCGCCATATCTGTTAGAGAAAAAGATGGAGTAAGAATGTGTAAGGAAAAGCTGTTGAAAACACCGGAGTTTGTATTAGATCCAACTATGTTAATTGATGTGTCAGAATATAATATTTTATCGGAAAATATCGAAAAGCGAAATGGAAAATGTTTGTTTTCTTTTGTATTAGATCCAACCGAAGATAAAATAAATACATTAAAAAAAATAAATTCAGAATTACAGGCGACTGTAATAGAATTAAAAATGTGGGACAATGATAATATTTTTGAACATCAGCTTATAACTTATGGAATAGAATATTGGCTTTCTTGTTTTAGAGATGCAGACTTTGTTTTTACGGATTCATTTCATGGCTGTGTATTTTCAATTTTGTTTAATAAACCGTTTATTGTTTATGGAAATAATAGTAGAGGATTATCCCGTTTCATTTCTTTATTGGAAACATTTGATATTCGAGAACGATATATAGCAAAAAGTTCTGAATTGAGTTCTGAATTGTTGTATCGTATCATTAATTGGGATGGCATTAATGACCGTTTGAGGGAATTAAAGGACTATTCCATAGAATTTCTAAAAAAAAATTTATAAATATGGTAGAGAATCTACTAATTTCCGTTATTATACCTTTGTACAACAAAGAAGAATCCATACTTAAGACGGTAAATTCTGTTCTAAATCAGACTTATCCTAAGTTTGAATTATTGATAATTAACGATGGTTCTACAGACAATAGTGTAGCTCAATTAAACAGCATCTCGGATAATAGAGTGTTAATCATCAATCAACCTAATATGGGTGTATCTGCGGCGAGAAATACAGGAATACAAAAAGCATCGTCTGATTATATTTTATTTTTAGATGCAGATGATATGTTGTTGGATAATGCTTTAACTGTTCTATCTTCTCTTGTTCTCAAATATCCTAATGCACAAATATATACTTCAGATTTTTATATTGAAAGTGAGATTACTCATCATCTAAACATTTATTGTAAATGTTTAGATGAAAGAATAATAAAAAGCAATTATAAAGAGTATTGGTTAAAAAAGTATTGTATCAGAACAGGTAATACTATTTTTAGAAAAGATATTTTATATCAGTGTGGGCTTTTTGATGTTGGAATGAACTATTTTGAGGATTTAGCATTTAATATGAGGTTGTTAAACAATTCCGTGGTTGTATATAATCCTTCTCCCACTTTTGTTTACTCAAAAGAGTTTAGTACCTTATCAAATGGACCTAAAGATTTAACAAAAACATTTGCTTATTACTTGGATTTGAACCATAAATCCTTTTGGCACAAGATGATATTGGCAATGTGTCTTCATTCTACTATGAGAACTATTTCTTCTGATAGGTATAATAACAGGGATTATAAAGTCTTAAAGAAGAAATATATAGCAAATTTAGGCAGCATATTATTGTCACGAATCTTGATAAAATTGCAATAGAATACTATAAATTATAAATTGTAACAGAAGAATTATGGCAGGTTTTTTAGCACAACTTTTGTCTTGTCTTGGAGCGTTAAGATATTCATTTTTCACAAATATAAATAAAAATAAATTTGGATATTGTGGCAAGAATGTGACATTTCAAGCTCCAAGTGTAAATACAAAATTAAGTAATATGTATATCCATGACAATGTTTCTATATTTGGCTACACGAAATTTATCTTGTATGAAGGCAAATTTATTGTCAAAAGGAATTGTGTAATAGCAATAGGTCTAACGGTGATTACAGGAAATCATGTTGCGACAGTGGGATTACCTACGATACTACAATGTTCAATGCATATTAACGACGTTGAAAAAGATGTTATTGTAGAAGAAAGTGTTTGGATAGGTGCGAATGTAACGCTATTGGCAGGTGTCACTATTGGACGAGGGGCTGTGATTGGTGCCGGTTCAATTGTCAATAAAAGTATTCCTCCTTATGCTGTTGCAGTTGGCGTACCAGCTAAGATTGTCAAAGTAGTATTCAATAAAGACCAAATTCTGAAACATGAAGAAACAATTTATAAACCAGACGAACGATTGGCGGAGAATGAGTTGAACAGTCTGTTTGAAAAATACTATTTTGATAAAACTCCTTACGGAGTTGATATGCTTAGTAAAGAGCAGCAACAATTGCTAAAATCAAAAATAGAAATGTTTTTATGATTAATTTCTGTAGGAAAATATTTAATAAGCTTTATTTATTTTTCAATAAAATGAAATTTTCTTTGTTTGGAGTCAAATATGGGAAAAATTTAGTTGTACATGGACATATTGACTTGAAATTAAATCACAAAGCAGTAGCAAAAATAGGTAATAATTTTTATTCTTCTAATGGAATGTCAATTAATCCTATTTGTCGTAACATAACGGGATCAATAACATTAGCTCCGAACTCAAAGCTTACAATAGGCGACAATGTTGGAATAAGTTCTACTTGTATTTGGGTACATCAGTCAATTTTTATTGGAAATTATGTTAATATTGGTGCGGATTCTATTTTGATTGATAGTGATTGTCATTCGTTAAACTATATTTATCGTCAAAATATAAAAGTTGATATTGCCAATAAAATAAATAAAGAAATAATAATTGAAGACAATGTTCTAATAGGTGCACGGTGTATTATTTTGAAAGGGGTTACTATCGGTGCGCGTTCAATTATAGGGGCAGGTAGCGTTGTAACTAACAGCATTCCACCAGATTCAATTGCAGCAGGTAATCCAGCCCGTTTAATAAAGTCACTGAAATAATGAACTTCAAAAGATATTATCCGATTTTAATTTTATTAATATTCACACGATTTTTATCGTTTCATCCTTTTGAATCTAATTTATATGTCTGGTTAGCCGAATTACCGGCATTGCTAAGTATATTATATTATTTCTATCACGAACGAAAACGAAAAAATCTAGGGAATTTTTCCAAGGCTGTCTTGTTTATATTTATAAGTATTCTGTTGAGTATGATACCTGCGTATTTATATCACCAACAGTCTTTTATTTTATCTTTAAATGCCTATAAATATCAAGTATGTTTTTTATTTTATTTTGCTTTACTGTATCTTCGTCCAGATACTCAGAAGCTCATTAAACCGATATGTATTATTGCTTTTCTTTTTTGTTCTATTCAATTAATACAACAAGTAACCTATCCTCATTATATATTTTATTTGAGAGGTGATGAAAATAATAGGGTAGCCGGATCAATAGAAATACGAATGGGGATGTATCGCTATGCATTGTTAGGAATTTATATTGTTATATTAGCTTTCTATTATTTATTATGTAGATGGCTTGATACTAATATCAAAAAGCATTTGTATATGGCTGTATTCTTTTTTTTAGGCATTTTTGTTTACTCCGAGAGGATAACGTATGTTTTTGTCATTTTTTTGGCAATAATGGGTCTCTTGCTATTTAAGTATAAAAGGAAGCCACAAAAAAATATGCTATTTTTTTTCGTAATTATGCTTTTCGTTGCAGTGTCTTGGACAATGATTTCTGATGCACTTCAATCTACTAAATCACAACAAAAATATTCATCTCTTCAAGAAGATCAATTTAGAAGTGGTGGATATACATTCTTTTCTAATTATTGGCCACATTGGAGTACTTATATATGGGGTAATGGAATAGCTTCTAATGAATCTAAGTATGGGGCTGAATTGGATGATTTGATTACAACAAATTTTATTTTACGAGCTGATTTAGGATTATTTGGGTTGTTCAATGAAAGAGGGATATTATTTGTTCTTGCTATTTTCTATCTATATTATAAACTATTTTGTTCTTGGAAATATTTACCTAAATATTTAAAACTTACTCTTCTTTTAATGCTTGTAAATATTTTTGTTCGTTCTTCTTTTTTTCATCCCAGTGGAGTAATTTTATTTATGATTGTACTATACCTATGTGATGTATCAATAGCAAAAAATAAACAAACGACTAAAATAAGGATACAACAATGAGAATATTATTGTTTGGAGGAGGTTTAGGTAATCAAATTTTTGAATATGCTTTTTATCTCTATTTGAAAGAAAAATTTCCAAATTCAAAGATTTATGGAGTATATCATAAGTTATGGTTGAAAGAGCATAACGGTTTAGAAATTAATAAGTATTTTGATGTTAATTTACCTTCTGAATCTTTTAAGACAAATCTTTTAAGTGCTATCTTATTCTTATATAAAAAAATTTATCCAAAATCAAAATTATTAGACTTAAATCAGAGAAAATGTGTAAATCAAAATGCGATATTTTTTAATGCCTTTAAGTTTGATAAAAATTATTTACCCAACAACAATAATTGGTTATTATTTAGAGAATTGAATCTTGATGGAAAAAACAAGGATATTCTTAAACATATTCAAGAATCAAATTCGTTTTTTATTCATGTTCGGAGAGGAGATTATTTATCACCTAAATATAAAGAAAGATTTAACGGCACATGTTCGCTTAATTATTACAATGAAAGCATTAAGTTGTTAATGAATAAAGAGAAATGTCCTGTTTTTTATTGTTTTTCAGATGATATGGAGTGGGTGATGGAAAATTTTAATTTAAATAATGCTATCTATATAAATTGGAATTTAGGAGTGAATAGTGTTATTGATATGTATTTGATGAGTCAATGTAAAGGTGGAATTATTGCAAATAGTACGTTTAGTTATTGGGGAGCAAGTTTAGGAATAGAAAAAAGAACTGTTATTTATCCGCTTAAATGGATAAATGAACCCGAAAGGAATCCTGATATTTTTCCAAAGGATTGGATTGGTTTATAATTGAAATACGAAACAATTAGAGAATGAATATTCTTTTCCTAATGAAATACTACCAAGTTGGCGGGCAAGAGACGGTCACCAATGTATTAGCTCATAAGTTCATCGAAGAAGGACATAACGTATCCGTCGTTTGTTTTACAGAGCTTTCGCCCATTATGTTAGAGCGGGCTGATAAACAAATTCATTTTTATGGATTGGGCGATTTTAAGGCATCAAAGAAAAATATTACCTCATTACGTGAAATACTTATCAATGAAAAAATTAATATAATTATTAACCAGTGGGGATTACCATATATTCCGACGAAAGTCGCAAGTGAGGCAAGCCGTAGTTTAAATATAAAATATATATCTGTTTATCATAATGACCCCGGCACCAATGGTCGATTAAAAGTGATTGAGCAGCAGCTTCATAAAGAACAATCAGCCATTAAGCGAGGAGTTTTAAAAGTAAAGTGGCAAATCGTTCGCATAATGACAGGAATTTCTATGAATTATGTTTATCGACACAGCGATTTTTATGCTTTATTGTCAAAAAGTTTTATAGAATCATTTCGCAAGTTTGCATTTTTAAAGAATGTCTCTAAAGTAAAGGTGATTGCAAATCCGCTTACGATAGATTTTAGTGATACCGATGATTTAAAGCAAAGAGAAATTTTATTTGTAGGCAGGTTAGAAAATAACCAAAAACGGGTGGATAGAATATTAGATATATGGGCTTTATTGTACCGAAAATATCCTAATTGGAAGTTGACTATTGTTGGCGATGGAGAGGATAGAGATATGCTTGAAGAAAAAAGCAGGAAGTTGCAATTAAAGAATATTGAATTCGCAGGCTACCACAATCCTGTTGAATATTTTAAAAGAGCCTCTATTTTATTACTTACTTCTGATTATGAAGGCTTTGGTTTAGTTATCATTGAAGGGATGATTTATGGTGTGGTGCCGGTTGTTTATGGTAGTTATTCGGCAGTATATGATATAATTGATGATACTGTTGATGGTTTAATTATTTCTAAAGATACAGAAAGTGTCATTCCGGTTAAGATGGCAGAAAAGATAGAGATGCTTATTGATAGTCCGGTGCTTTTAAATCAAATGTCTATCCGCGCAATAGAAAAGAGTAAGAACTATTCATTGGATAAAATTTATCTTGCGTGGATGTCTATGCTTTTTAATAGGCATTAAAGGAATAAAAATTGAAAAACGGAATTTACAGAACAACACACAGGCGGATGTAAATTGGCGAAACATCAACACATTATTTCACCATTGGGGGGCAAGGTATTATTCTACACTCTATCTTTCATACAGCAAAATCTGTAATTGTTAAGTGATACTCTGCGGGTTGAACTTAATTCTTAATTTGATACAAAATTAATCTTGTTTTTGATATTACAATCTTTCTTCTGTTTGCAAAAGTAATCACTTTATTTTCTCCCTAAAAATTGAGCAATTCTTAGGGAGGATTATAAGTTTGTGCTATGAGGACACAATTAAAAACATTCAACATCAATATATTAGATATCACTCAAAAGGAATTATTGGAATCGCTTAATAATGGGTTTCTAATAACTCCTAATGTTGATCACCTTGTAAAACTCCAAAAAGATAAAGAATTTTACGAGGTATATCAACAAGCCGATTGGATCGTCTGTGATAGCAAAATTGTTGCTTTAGGATTAAAACTTTTAGGAACACCGATTAAAGAAGTGATTCCAGGTTCTTCTTTTTTTCCAGCCTATTGTAACTATCATAAAGATAATAAGGATGTGTGCATCTTTTTATTAGGGGCTGCAGAAGGGGTAGCAGATAAAGCCAAATTATTAATTAATGAAAGAATTGGTCGGGAGATTATTGTGGGTTCACATTCACCATCTTTTGGTTTTGAAAAGAGTGAAGAGGAATGTAAAAATATTATTGAATTAATAAACAATACGGATGCAACGGTTCTTGTTGTAGGTGTAGGAGCACCTAAACAAGAGAAATGGATTTTTAAATATAAAGATCAATTACCTCAGATAAAAGTATTTATGCCACTGGGGGCAACTATTGATTTTGAAGCCGGAAATATAAAAAGAGCACCTAAAAGATTGAGAGATTTGGCTCTTGAATGGTTGTATCGTATGTTTAAAGATCCTAAAAGGCTTGTGAAACGTTATTTAGTGGATGATCTGCCATTTTTCTATTATTTATTGAAGCAAAAATTCGGATTATATAAAGATCCGTTTGAAAAATAAAACTCAAAAAGATATGAGATTATCTGTTATTGATTTTCTAAGAGGATATTCCATTTTTACTATTGTGCTTTTTCATCTGTTAGGAAGTTTTGAATTGCCGGATGTTTTATCTAATGCAATCAATTTTGGTGGTGCCGGTGTACATGTATTTGTGCTGTGTTCCGGTTTTGGTTTGTGTTTGTCGCAATTGAACAAACCGTTGAGTTGTGTACAATTTCTCAAAAAACGTTTTCTTAAAGTATATATTCCGTATATCCTCGTTATTTTCCTATCTGCTTTAATTCCTTTTATTTATACGAATGGAGATAAGCTAATGGCTGTTCTTAGCCATGTATTTTTATTTAGAATGTTTAATGAGCATTTTATGAATTCTTTTGGGAGTCATTTTTGGTTTGTATCTATGATATTGCAATTTTATATAGTATTTCCTCTCCTATTTGGAATTGTTAATAAATGTAAATTGGGGGGGGGGGTAATTTCTGCATTACTAATAAGTTTAGGTTGGGCTACGTTCGTTGGTCTTATGGGAAAATCCGATTTGCGTATATGGAATAGTTTTTTTCTTCAATATTTATGGGAATTTGTATTAGGAATGGTTCTTGCTATAAAATATTTTCAAAATCAAAGTTTTATGAAAATTCCTCCGATAAAATATCTGATAGTTTTTGCTATAGTGGGAATATCTTTAGTTGGAATTACCGGCATTAAAGGAGGGGTTTGGAAATTGTATAATGATATACCCTCTTTAGTTGGTTACCTGAGTTTTGCTTTGCTAATATATTCATTTGGAATAAAATGGATTAATGAATTTTTTACTTATACTAATAAGTTTTCGTATGAGTGGTATTTGATTCATATTCTAATCTTTTGTTGTGTTTTTCATTTTACAAAAACAATCCTACCTTCCTATATTAGTGGAAGTTTAGCTTTGATATTGAGTTATGTTTTTGCAATCATTTATCATCAACTCTTAAAAAAATTATATAATAAGATTTGACATTTTTTTTATTCGGCGCTTCCTGAATAATTTTCATTACATCCTCGTATGGCAATTCTGCCGGCACTTTTTCTTAATGCCCTTACTTTGTATTAAAAAGAGCGAAAAATTACCCTTACTTTGTGTATAATCTAATTTTTTAGCCAGGGCCAACCTTAAATAGGTTGACATAACATTCTATTCAGTATCCTCAGCTTGACTGACACAGGTCTGATTCGCATCATGGAATCGTTTGTTATCTATTTGGTAATCTCAAAAATATTCTATACTTTTGACGAATAAATGATAAAAAACTTACAATTATGGTAGATCAAGCAGTATTTTCAAAACCCGATCAAAAAGAGTTGTTGCTCGCTTTGATGGAAAAAAACAAACATGAGAAAAGGACACGAAGAGAAGAGTTGGCCACTTTCCAAGCTGCCGGCATACTGGATAGAAATGGTAAATTCACAGAACCCTATTCGCATTTAGCTATGATATTTGAATTTAAAATGTAGAAATCATGTATAGTAATAGACCAAACCTTATGATAGGATTCCACGGTTGTGATGAGTCTGTAAGAAATAGTTTAGTACATAATCCTGATGTTGTTAAGATAAGTAAAGAATCTTTTGATTGGTTAGGACATGGTTTTTATCTATGGGAAAATAACTATGAGAGAGCTTTGCAATGGGCTGAAGATAAGAAAAAGCGAGGTAAGATAGAAAAACCTTCGGTGATTGGAGTCGTTTATCAGTTAGACCGTTGTTTAGATTTCTCCGATACGTTTTATATTAATTTAATCACATTTTATTATAATAGGATGCAAGAGAAGTCTCTTAGAACGAAAACTGATTTGCCTAAAAATAGAAATTTGCCGAATGATAAACACAATGATTTAATTATAAGAGAATTAGATTGTTCTGTTATTGAATATATGCACTTGAAAATTGCAGAAGAAATAAATGCGGATATACAAACTAATGGTTTTAGCTTATTATCCCAATTTGATACAGTGCGAGGCATTTTTACCGAAGGTGGTCCGGCGTTTGAGGGTGCTGGAATACAATCAAAGAGCCATATTCAGATTTGCATACGAAACCTAAATTGTATCAAAGGTTTTTTTATTCCACGACACAAAAATTGATTTTTTTAATGAAAATAGCCATCCTCACTACTACCTTGCTGTTGTTGTCTTTTTCGCTGTTGTTTTTGCTTTAGTCGCAGCCTTTGCCGTTTTTCCCTTCGTAAACTTCCCTTTTGCCGGTTTCTCCGGCGCTTCCTGAATGATTTTCATGACATCCTCATACGACAATTCTGCCGGCACTTTTCCTTTTGGAATCTTGTAATTGGTTTTGTCGTGGGAAATATACGGACCGTAACGACCGTTCAACAATTGCAATTTCTCGTCTTCCGGAAAAGATTTGATGAGTTTATTGGCATCGCGTTCTATTTTTTCCTTAATCAACTGACTGGCTTCCTCAATCGTGATATGATAGGGATCGTAATTCTTGGGAATCGTAGTAAACGTATTGTTGAATTTGAGGTAAGGTCCGAAACGACCGATGGCAGCCACGACCGGCTTGTCGTCCAAAGCGCCTACCGTACGCGGCAAACCGAATAAGGGTAAGGCTTCTTCCAAGGTAATGCTCTCGATTGACTGGCCTTTCGCCAAGGAAGCGAATTGCGGTTTTTCTTCATCTTCCGCCGAACCGATTTGTACGAAAGGTCCGAAGCGACCGATTTTTACCGAAACGGGTTTTCCTGTTTTCGGGTCGGTTCCCAATATCCGTTCGCCGACTTTATGTTCTGATTTGGAAGCGGATACTTCTTCCACTACCGGATGAAACAGGTTGTAGAATTTATGCAGCGTATCCGTCCATTTCATTTCGCCGTCTGCTACTTTATCAAATTCTTTTTCCAAATCGGCTGTGAAATTGTATTCCAATACTGTAGGGAAATTTTCGGTCAGAAAATCATTCACCACAATTCCGGAATCCGTAGGCATCAGTTTGTTTTTATCGGCGCCTATTGTTTCTGTTTTTACGGCTTTTGAAAGGATTTTCTTTTTTAGCGTAAGTGTCGTAAATTGTTTTTCTTCGCCGTCTTTATTCCCTTTAATCACATAACCGCGATTTTGAATGGTGGAAATCGTAGGAGCGTAGGTCGAAGGACGTCCGATACCCAATTCCTCCAATTTGCGAACCAAACTGGCTTCCGTATAGCGGGGTGGCTTTTGAGTCAGGCGTTCGGCGGCAGTCGCTTCTACTAAATCTAAAATCTCGTTCAATTGCATGGGCGGAAGAATGGTTTCCATCGTATTTTCCTGATTTTCATCGTCGGTATCTTCCAGATATACCCGTAAAAAACCGTCAAATGTAATCACTTCGCCTTGCACATGAAATTTATCCGTGGCATTCCCGCTGATTCCGATACAAACCGTTGTCCGTTCCAATTCGGCGTCCGCCATTTGCGAAGCAATCGTCCGCTCCCAGATTAATTTATACAAGCGTTGTTCCTGAGCCGTTCCCTTAATCGTCCGGTTGTTCATATACGAAGGACGAATCGCTTCGTGCGCTTCCTGTGCGCCTTTGGTTTTGGTATGATATTGGCGGATGTTCACATATTCGTTACCGAATTCATTCTGAATTTCGCTTTTCGCTGCATTGAGAGCCAAAGTGGAAAGGTTTAACGAATCGGTACGCATATACGTAATCAAACCGGCTTCATACAATTTCTGGGCAATCGACATCGTTTGCGAAACGCTGAATCCGATTTTGCGGGAAGCCTCCTGTTGTAAAGTAGAAGTGGTAAAAGGAGCCGCCGGTGATTTTTTGCCGGGCCGGGTATTGATGTCTTCAATGGTAAAAACGGCGTCTTTGATGTTTTCCAAAAAAGCCTGGGCTTCTGCCTCCGTTTTGAACCTTTTATTTAATTCTGCTTTGATAACGGTCTTTCCGTCAGGCAAAAGCAATTGCGCCTGAATACGGAAAAAAGCTTCCGAATTGAATTGATTGATTTCCCGTTCCCGTTCCACGATCAAGCGGACAGCGACCGATTGCACCCGTCCGGCGGACAAGGACGGCATGATTTTTTTCCATAGGATAGGGGAGAGTTCAAAACCCACGATGCGGTCTAAAACGCGGCGGGCTTGTTGAGCGTCCACCAAATCCAGATTGATATTCCGGGGATTTTTGATTGCATTCAGGATGGCGTTTTTGGTGATTTCATGAAAAACAATCCGTTTCGAATCGTTTTCGTTCAATCCCAAAACGGTATAGAGATGCCAGGCAATGGCTTCCCCTTCGCGGTCCTCATCAGAAGCGAGCCATACCGTTTTAGCTTCTTTCGCCGCTTTTTTCAGGTTCTTTACCAGTTCCGCTTTGTCCGGTGAAATGACATAGTCGGGTTTGAAATTATTGTTAACATCGACACTTAAATCCTTGTCTTTCAAGTCACGAATATGTCCGTAACTCGACAAGACCTGATAGTCTTTGCCCAAAAATTTTTCTATGGTTTTTGCCTTTGCCGGAGACTCTACTATTACGAGATTTTCTTGCATAATTTTCCTATTACAAACTTTTTTCAGCGGGCAAAGATACTAAAAACTTTTAATTAAAACCAATATTGTCCAAATGGTAAATGCTTAGGTCAATTAAATTATTTTTAACTGAATCTTCCTTAGTAAAAAATGCCACTTCCATTTCAAAATTAGGTGTAAAAACAGAATGTCCTAAATTCCGTTCGATTTCTTTCATTGTCCAAAACCGTATTTCGTCAATTTCTTCCGGCGCAAATACAAACGGGCCTTCGTAAACGGTTTTGTATGAATAAACCATTTCTTTTTCAATGTCCGATTCGAAGATATAGGAACGCAGAAACTCAGGCGTGAAGGCCTGGATACCTAATTCTTCCCGCACTTCCCGCATTAAGGCTTCTTCAACGGTTTCGCCATAATCCACATGCCCTCCTACGGAAGTGTCCCATTTGCCTGGCTGAATATCTTTCTTTTGAGAGCGTTTTTGTAACAGCAATTCTCCTTGCTTATTAAATATATGCAGGTGAATCACAGGGTGTAAGCGTTTGCTGCCGTTGTGGCATTCACTCCGGGAAGCGCTGCCGGTTACTTGACCCGATTCGTCGATTAACGGAAATAATTCGTCCATCCTTTTTATTTTGGCACAAAGCTAAAAAATATTCTTTGTTTTCAAAACATTTACCTTCTTTTTCTGTTTAATAATTACAGTACTAATTAATTAAATAAATTAAAGTTATGTGGTCTTTTATCGTTTACATTGTTATTGGCGCCCTTGCAGGATGGATTGCAGGCAATATTTCTAAAGGAGGCGGTTCGGGCTTCTGGGTGAATCTGATCATCGGTATTATCGGTGGTGTGCTGGGCGGCTGGATTTTCAGTTTATTCGGACTCGATTCCGTGGGTATCATTGGTAATTTGATTACTTCCGTAGTAGGCGCTGTGTTATTGCTTTGGATTATTTCTTTGTTCAAAAGGTAATAATCAATGTATTTTCAGAAATAAAAAAGGACACCCGGTTGGATGTCCTTTTTTGTTTTTTAGCAAAAATCACTTTCTGATTCCTAATTCTTTGATGACAGCGCGATACCGTTCGATATCCCGGTCTTTCAAATAATCCAGCAAACGACGACGTTTACCTACCAACATTTTCAGCGATCTTTCTGTGCTATAATCCTTCTTATTTAACTTGAGATGCTCAGTTAAATGCGAAATACGGTAGGAAAACAATGCTATCTGACCCTCAGAAGAGCCGGTATCAGTGTTAGACTTCCCGTACTTTGCGAAGATTTCTTTCTTCTTTTCCGAATCTAAATACATAATTTATGTTTATTAATAAAAATTGCGGTGCAAAGATACGAATTTTTTTTAATTATGAATTATAAGTTATAAGTTATTTTAATATTATCTTTGTACTCGAATTGATAATTAAAAAAAATGGATATATCTATCGTAATTCCTTTATTGAACGAAGCGGAGTCTCTTCCCGAATTGTATGCCTGGATACACCGGGTAATGCGTAAAGAACGGTTTTCTTATGAAGTCATTTTTGTGGATGATGGCAGTACGGACCATTCCTGGGAAGTAATCCGGGAACTTCGTGTGCAGCATCCGGAAATAAAAGGCATTCGCTTTCAACGCAATTACGGTAAATCGCCGGCTTTGCAAGTGGCTTTCCAGCAAGCCAAAGGCGACGTAGTGATTACGATGGATGCCGATTTGCAGGATAATCCGGATGAAATTCCCGGACTTTATCATCTGATTAAAGACGAAAAATACCATTTGGTTTCCGGTTGGAAGAAAAAACGCTACGACCCGGTTTCCAAAACGCTGCCTACCAAATTATTTAACGCGACCGCCCGGGCGTTTTCAGGAATTAAATTACACGATTTCAATTGCGGATTGAAGGCTTACGATAAAGACGTGGTTAAAAATATAGAGATTTACAATGACATGCACCGTTGGATTCCCTTTTTGGCGAAAAATGCGGGATTTACCAAGATAGGCGAAAAAGAAGTGCAACATCAGGCGCGAAAATACGGTCGTACCAAATTCGGATTAGACCGGTTTGCCAATGGCTATCTGGATTTGTTTACCTTGTGGTTCTTATCCAAATTCGGGAAAAAGCCCATGCACTTTTTCGGTTTGGTTGGCAGTTTGATGTTTATCATTGGTTTTTTGTCCATATTAGCCGTTGGCGGAATCAAAGGATACGCTTTGTACAAAGGAATTCCCGCACCCTTGATTACCAATACGCCCTATTTTTACATTGCGATAGCGAGTATGATTATCGGGACACAATTATTCTTAGCCGGATTTATCGGGGAATTAATCACCCGCAATTCTCCGGAGCGGAATCAATATACCGTTGTGGAAGAATTAAAATAGGTTGAAGGCGTAACCGACTCCCAGATAGAACAAGCTGTAACTGGAAGATTCCGAAACTGTGGAATAGTGCCATCCCCCATTTATTTTCAAATTGTCGGTAAGATTAACTTGCAGATGCCACCCAATGTTTGCACCCCAAGCATTGTATGAATAAATAGAATTCTTGCCTTTGTATTGTATATCTAAATATTGAGCACCAATAGAAGGTCCTGTCGCCCAAGAATCCATATTTATCAAGAAAAAACGTACATCTAAGTTTACGGAATAGAGAGCTAAATTTTTGTCATCTTCTTTATTCCAATCGTCTTTTTTGAATATATCAGGATTCATTAATCCTGTTAAACTTATTTGTACTGGATTATTCACGTTGTAAGACAAGTTCAAACCGTAGAGCGGACTTTTGTACTTGGTTTCATATCCGCCTAAGGCGCCAATCGTTAAATCACCGGCCTGAGCATAGGCTTTTCCTGCCAGGAAAACTAAAAAGAGAATAACTACCGCTTTCTTCATCCAATTGTTTGTTTAATTATAAGCGCAAAAGTAGGTATTAAATTGAAATTAACCAATTATTTTTATTTTTTTAAAATATTTTTTCACCTCGTCCGTCTTAAATATTGAAGGCGCTTTCAAAATAATTATCCATCAAAATTAAAAATTCAATCTTATGTTAAAATTATTGGTATTTGTGGCAATCGATGTGATAGCCTTTTATTATATTTGGAAATTAATTGAAAGAGAAATAAAAATAGAGAATCAGGAGGAAATCTTTATTCAATAAATTCAATTAAAAATATCATCCATGGTGCCCGGTGCAATGTCTGATTCTTCTACTCTTTGAGTGGATTCGCAAGGATCGCTGTATTGTGCCGGAACCGTAAATTGTTCGGTGGACGAATAACCTAATTTCGGATCGGCAAAAACTTTTTTCAGGAAAATACCCATGACCGGCAATGCCGCCCGCGCTCCCTGTCCTTCTTGCATCGAATTGAAGTGGATGGAACGTTCGTCGCCGCCTACCCAGCATCCGCCGACTAAAGAAGGGGTAAATCCCATAAACCAGCAGTCGGAATTGTTCTGCGTGGTACCGGTTTTTCCGCCCATCGGAGCTGTAACTCCTTGCCGGGAACGCATTCCGCCGCCGCTTCCTCCGTCCATGACACTCCGCAACATGCTCAGCATCTTATAATTGGCTTCTTCCGTGATGGCTTCATGTATTTTCGGAGAAAAGTTAGTAATGACATTTCCGTTTTTATCTTCGATACGAGTGACAAAGAGGGGTTCTATCCGGATGCCTCCATTGGCAAACGTGGAATAGCCCGAAACCATTTCTTTCACAGAAACTTCGCAAGGTCCTAAACATAAAGCAACTACCGGATCAATCGGTTCGGATAAGCCGTAGGAATTAATCAACATCCTTTTAAAGGTATAAGGATTTAATTGTCCCATCAGGTAAGCCGAAACCCAGTTGTCGGATTGTTGCAATCCCCAACGCAGGCTGACCATTTCGCCGATATGCGTTTTCACCGTATTTTTTGGTGTGTAAGGCTCTCCGGTTTCCGCAATTAATGTTTGTTCGACATGCATCATTTCATCGCAAGGCGTAAATCCACTTTCCATAGCCAATGAATAGAGGAAGGGCTTTATTGTTGAGCCGACTTGCCTTGTACCCATGCTTACCATATCGTATTGGAAATATTTGTAATCAATACCGCCTACGTATGCTTTCACAACTCCTGTATGCGTATCCATAGCCATAAAGCCTGTCCGGAGAAACATTTTCATGTACCGGATGGAATCCACCGGAGTCATAATCGTATCTTTGATACCGTTCCAGGAAAAGACCTGCATTTCGACCGGTTGATTGAAGATTGTCCGTATCTGGCTGTCCGATTTATCCGCTTTTTTTAATTCCCGGTACCGGTCGGTTTGTTTCATGGCATTTTCCATGATTTTATCCATATCCTCTTTTTTTAAGTTGCGGGCGTAAGGAGCCGTTGGACTCTTTGCTTTTTCTTTGAAAAAAGCCGGTTGCAAGAAACCGCCGACATGCTCTTTAACCGCCTGTTCTGCATACGTTTGCATGCGGGAATCAATCGTAGTATAAATTTTTAATCCGTCGATGGAAATATTGTAATTCGAACCGTCCGCTTTTTTATTTTTGTTGCACCAACCATAAAGCGGATTGTTTTCCCAAGCCAAAGAATCTTTGACAAATTTATAATAGGACTGTATATCACCTGGATAGTTTTTTCGGACAGGTTCTTTGGCTGTCATCGTCAAACGCAAATATTCACGGAAGTAAGGCGCAATTCCTTCTTTGTGATCCACTTTATTGTAATGAGTCACCAAAGGTTTTGCTTTCAATACTTTACATTCATCTTGCGAAATATAACCATTTTCTGCCATCAGGTCTAAAACCACATTCCGCCGTCCCTGGGTGCGTTCTACTCGCTTTAGCGGATTGTAATAAGAAGAATTTTTACACATTCCAATCAAAGTAGCGGCTTCCTCTACCGAAACATCTTTGGGCAATTTTCCGAAGTAAACCCAACAAGCGGATTTGATTCCCACCGCATTGTAAAGGAAATCGTACTTGTTGAGATACATATTGATAATCTCTTCTTTGGTATAAAAGCGTTCCAATTGCACAGCGATTACCCATTCGATTGGTTTTTGAAAAAGGCGTTCCATCACGCTTTCGGCATGTTCCGTATAGAGTAGTTTCGCTAATTGCTGGGTAATAGTACTGCCTCCTCCTGCCGTTTTGTTGAACAGAAGTCCCCGTTTTACAACTGCCCGCAAAAGCGCGTAGGCATCAATACCCGAATGTTCCAAAAAACGGGCGTCTTCCGTCGCAATCAGCGCATTGACAATAGCAGGGGAAAGCTCTTTGTAATCGGCATATATGCGGTTCTCTTTCTCCCGGGAGTAAGTTCCCATGTTTTTTAAGTCAGCCGAAATAACTTGGGAAGCGTATTTGTCAATCGGGTTTTCCATATCCGCCACCGGAGGCAGATACCCTATTTTACCGTTTGCAATGAGCAGGAAAAACAAATAAATAATAACAAGGAGTGCGACAAATGTTATCCAAAACCATTTTACAAACTTCTTGGCTTGAGTGTTATTCTTTTTTACCATTCTACAATCAGGCTTGATGAATCTATTGAATCAATTTTTGAAGTGTTTCTGCTAATTTTTCTCCTCTCAACCCTTTTTCAATGATTTTTCCTTGCGGATCGATTAAGACGGTATTCGGGATGCTGTGAATATCATACACTTGTACCGGCAATGATTGCCAAAAAGCGCAATCGGACAGCTGCGGCCAGGTAATCTGCAAATCGGCAATGCCTTGTTTCCACGACTGTTCGTCCTTGTCCAAGGAATAACCGACTATTTCAAAATTCTTGTTTTTATAGGTATTGTATAATTCCACCAGATGAGGCATTTCTTTCCGGCAGGGAGGGCACCAACTTGCCCAGAAATCCACCAATACATATTTTCCTTTTCCGGCATAGTCCGATAATTTGATTTCGTTTCCTTCCGGTGTTTTCGCTACAATATCCTGAAACGGTACACCGATAGCGGTCAGTTTCATTCTCGCCAATCGTTCAGCCGATGATTTATATAATTCGGTTGCTTGGAATTCGGGACCGGCTTTTGCCAAAACCGCTTCCAATTGTTCGATACTCAGTCTCCTTTGTCCCCAAGGGGTATTGGCAAAAACGGCCTGACCAATCGAGTCGTTGATATTATTTTCAAAAAATTGAGTGTAATCGGCTTTTACTTGTTCATACTGTGCTTCCCAAGTACTCTCCAATTGTGCCTCTAATTCGGGAGTAAGCGCTTCATTATCAAACAGTTTTTCAATAGAATCCAAACGTGCTTCACTATCCAGTGCTATTTGATAATAATCAATCACCGTTTCTTTTTTCTGACAAGAAAAACAGATTAAGAGAAAGCTGAGAAAATAAATTGCTTTTTTCATTTGATTTATTCTTTTAAATGTAATTGAGGTACAAAAGTAATAAAAATTATTAGTCGCTACAATTTTATTAATGGGAACTCGCTACAAATTAATCTTTATCTATCAATCGTATTTGCTTTGGAAGATAAACATCTATATCTAAAAAGTTAGTATAATCTTTTTTATTATTGGTGACAAAGCAGAAACAACTCTGTTTTTTCCCGATGACATATTGAATATTATCTTCAATATCAGTTCCTTTTAGTTCTATAGACATTTTTATATCTTTATCCGTAAATGAAAGTACGGTAAACTTGGAAAGCAAATAACGAACAATTTTTCTTATTTCTTCATTTGACTTTTTTTTCTGAAAAACAGAAACTAATTGCGCTACACTCAACGAAGAAATAAATAAATGCTTTCCCGTTAATGAAAATATGTATTTCAAACAATTCTTATCCATTATATTGTTTGACCATGCACCAATTAAGACATTGGTATCTACAAAAATAGAATTTCCATTATTTTTTTCCATAAAAAAGTAATAGCTGTTGGTATTTTTCAGCTTCTATATCCGTTATTAAATCAAGATTTTGAATAACAAATTTTCTTTCGGCATGGTCTATTAACTCATTTCTCGTAACACCGGCTTTTTGAAGAATTAAATTAATAAATTCTTTCTGCTGCTTTTTTATTTCTGCTTTATCCTTTGTTTTTACCATTGTGGCCATAGTTTATCCTCCTACTGATTAATTGTTGTGCAAAGATAACGACAATATTTTAGAAGAAAAAATACATTATGTTATCATTTTGTTAATTCTTTCTTAATAATACAAAAAATCTGCTTACATTTGTAGATTATTGTAATACATAATTAGCTAATTCAAAAGTAGATATGAAACTCCCTTTTCACGATAAGAAATTTTGCTACTTGCTGGCAGCAGTGGCCATAGCCGTTGTACTTGAGGTACTTTCCATTACCGGAATTCATATTCCGATGCCATACGCCCCTGTTATATATGGCGTTTTTATATTGGTTGTCGGATACGAGGTTTTGTGGGAGGGAGTAGAAGCGCTCTTTAAACTCAATTTCAGAAGTATTAACTTGCTTATGCTGATTGCTGTGGTCGCCGCTTTTTACCTCAAAGAATATCCTGAGGCGGCGGTGGTGATTGTGCTGTATGTTTTAGGTGAAAAATTGGAAGATATCGGCATTGAAAACAGCATGTCGGCAGTGGATAATTTAGTGAGCAGCGCCCCTAAGACTGCCTTAGTGAAAGCAACACAGCAACTTATCCCAATTGAAGATATACAGATTGGAACGGTTATTCAAGTGAAACCGCACGACCAGATTCCGTTGGACGGGATTGTGGAGAAAGGCGAAACTTCAGTGGATGAATCGCCTATTACCGGTGAACCGATTCCGGTTTTGAAGTCCGAAGGCCATACGGTTTTTGCCGGAACATTGAATAAAAACGGTTTTATTGAAATCCGGACGACGAAGGAACACAAGGATTCGACTTTTTCCAAAATTATCGAATTGACTTATCAATCCCAAAATAACCAATCGGATTCGCAGAAATTCATTGAAAAATTTGCCGGAATTTATACGCCGGTTATTATTATTTCCGCCTTGCTGCTGATTGTGGTTCCGGTATTTATGTTGCATCAGGATTTTCAGCATTGGTTGCGGCAAGCGATTACTTTATTAGTTATTTCTTGTCCTTGTGCATTAGTAATCTCCACTCCTGTAGCTATTTATGCGGCTATCGGAAACGCTTCTTCCAAAGGCGCCTTGATAAAAGGGGGTAAATACCTGGAATTTTTAGCCGGTGTGAAAGCCATCGGATTGGATAAAACACGCACCATCACGTATGGAAAACCGGTTGTTTCGGATGTCATTCCCTTGAATGGCAACGACCGCGCGGAATTGTTGGGCTGTGGTGCGGGAACGGAACTGTTTTCCGAACATCCTTTGGCACAAGCGATTGTAGATGCTTCGAAGAAAGAAGGATTTATGCCTCATGAAGTTTGTGCTTTTGAGAGTGTAGTAGGGGAGGGCGCCAAATCCCAATGCCTCGTTTGCAACAATGAAACGGTGCTGGTCGGAAAAGTGGATTTCATCGAAAAACATCATCAGGTGCAGAAAGAAATCAAGGAAATCGTGGCGAACTTGTCGGCACAAGGAAAAACCGCAGTCTTGGTGAGTTGTGAAAGAGAAATCAAGGGAATTATCGGACTGACGGACGAAATCAAACCGGACAGCGCTCAAGCCATCCAAACTTTGCAGGAGCAAGGGGTTGAAACTGTGATGATTACCGGCGATAATCAACAGGCGGCGCAATATGTAGCCGGTCAGGTCAATATCCGGGACGTGTTTGGCGGTTTGTTGCCGCAGGATAAAGCGGAAAAAATCAAGGAATTGAAAACGAAATATACTGCCGTAGCCATGGTGGGTGATGGCGTCAATGATGCGCCTGCCTTGGCGGTTTCTACTGTGGGCATTGCCATGGGCGCCGCCGGGAGTGATACGGCTATTGAAATTGCCGATATTGCCTTGATGAACGATAAGTTGTCCCTGATTCCTTTTTTGATTCGCTTGGCGCAGAAAACAGTCAAAACCATTCAATGGAATACTTTCGGAGCCATTGCGGTAAAGATTATCTTTATTTTGCTGGCTTTTTGCGGGTTCAGCAATTTGGTATTGGCTATCACAGCCGATGTGGGAGTGACGCTGGTGGTTATTTTAATCAGTTTGCGGCTTTCTTCTTTTTCAGCATCTTGATTTCTTTTTCTACCCAGGCAACGCTTTTTTGCCGTCCCTTGGTATATCCGACGGTCTCGGTCAATCCGGCCAAATAAATTTTCCACAGGTAATTGAATGCCGAATGGTACGGGTCGCGGATGTGTTCTGTCCGGATGCGCCGGGGATCTTTGCCCGGATCGGGGTTATTCTTTTCCAATATTCCGTTGGCAAGAAAGGATAAAATACCGGATTCGGTTCGATGGTCTTTTCCGGCCGGGAGTAATATTTGAATGGATAAATCCGTGTAAAGCAAACACATATCAATTGTTGCCCGTTCTTTTCCTCCGGTAATGTCAAAATCCAAGCCTTGGATAAAACCGCTTTTGATACGCGCCGGCGCCATCGGTTCAATGATTTTATTCAAGGCAATCATATTCATTGCGCCTAAAGTTCCTTTGATATGCACCACATCGTAAGTTGAATCTACCGGAAAATAAAGTTCGGCACGAATGGCGCCTTCATTCATCAATTTTCCGCTGGTCGTCAATTTATTCATTTGGGTATGCGAAGTAACGATATTGGTAAAACCGTCGAAAATGCCTTCCATTTGTGTAAACCGGATGGCGCCCGGGTCGCTTCCGTTTTTCGGCATTTCCTGGTATAAGATATTGATATTCGAGACTTTTACGTACCGGATATCAAAGGGAAGCGGGAATTTTTGAACCGTTTCATAAATCATCGGCACTTTGCTGGGAGGAGTCGGGATTTTTTGGTTTTTATAATTGCTGAAATAGACGCCTGAAACGAGCAGGCTATCCGATAAAAGCGATTTTTCCTGTATTAATTTTTGAAGCCTGAAATTTTTCAATTCGATACTTCCCACCCGTAAATCCGACCAATCGGAATGTTTCGGATCTTTATAAGCAAAATCCCATTGGGGTACCTTGGATTTCAAAGCTACATTTTCGATTTTCAACAGAGAATCTTTCAGGTTCACCGCTATTTTACCGCTATTCAAAGTGTAGAGATTTCCGGGTGAACTGACTTGGGTGGTATCGATAGACAATTTGAAATTCTCGCTGTATAAATAAAAGGAGCGTTGGTCCGAAACGGAATCAATCCTGAAATTTTCCGCATCAAAGTTGATATTTTCCAATTTAACTTCGGTTGTATCCGTTTTGTTTTCGGAGCAAAAGCGCAGTTTTCCCTTTTCCAACTTGATGTCGGACACGGAAATGACATTCAGGTAAGGCGCTATCATCTCGTAAGGCGATTTATTCCGCATCTTGACCACCGTATCTTTCGGATGTTGGACGGGTATTTCTTCGGTGTTGTTGATAAGGGTCAATTGGGGCGCTACAATATGAATGTGCCGGAAATGGAGTTCTTTTTGCTTCCATTTCCGGAACATAAAATTTACACCCTCCAAGTTCACGCTTTTAATCTTGGCCGAACCATAATATTCCGGCAGACTGTCCACGCGGTAGAGTTCGTTCAAACGAGCGGCATTCAAAGTGAGGGTAATATCATCGAGGGAGGCGAATCCGGTCAACAGATTAATATCCAGATCGCCGAAATCCAAGCTATACAGTCCGTCCGTCATCCGTGCTACATTCCGGGTCAAATCATCCCGCAACAATCTCCGGGCGCTTGTGGTCAGGAGAATGTTGAGCAGTTCTATGAATCCGATAAACAGCAGGATATACAGGACTTTCGGTATATGTTTTTTGATCATTTCCGCTTAGAAAATAAATTCCTGGCTTGCTTCAATACGAAGCGCGCAATCCATCCTTTCGGTCCTTTCATGAACAGGGGAAGAATATCCAACGCCCCGTCCAATAAGGCCAACCGGCTGAAAGCGCCGGGTCCCTGTCCTTCCTTGTAACTATCGCCTCTTCCCAGCAAATCCTGCACAAAAGGCGGCGTTTTGGATACGACTGCCGATACGGCGCTATCGCCCAAAAGAGCGCCCAAATTGTGTTGCAAATAGTCGAAATTATCTTCCAATATATTAATCAATGCATCGGACTTTACTTGCAGGCGCGTTTTTTGCCTTTGCAAAACTTCTAACGGAGTCAATTTAGTCGAGCTCATATATATCTTCATTAATGGTGTATTTTACCGGCGGACGTTTAGAATGTGTTTTATGCGTTTGTTTCGCTTCATACTTCACTTCATCTTCCAAATCCGGATCCAGCTCTTTCAGAAAAAAATTCCTGACACAGGCAAAAATAGATTTCCGGCAGGCAAGCAAGATAATCAAGATGAGTAAATAGATTAACGAGACAATAGCGAAACCGCCTGCCAAATTATGGACCCACTCTCCAATCAGAAAACTTAATGCTATAAAAGCAAACAGCAGAGCAAAAAAGACCAGATTCATGATAATTAAACCATAAATCAAAACAGACCCGACCACGGAAGTTTTTTCAAACGCTTCCAATTTCAGCAGTTCGAGCCGGGTATTGACCAACTCCCTTATATCCGTTTTAAGAACCGTTATAAGCGTACCTAAATTGTAACCGGATTCCATAATCAGATGCGATGAGCTTTTACCCGGGAAATGGTATCCTGAGCTACTTGGGTTACTTTGTCGCTGGCTTTTTCCAATTCAGACAAACCATCATTGACTACTTTCCCGATTTTTTCTTTGGCTTTATCCACTTTGGAATTGATTTCATCCACATATTCTGCCTTTTCTTCGTCGCTGGCAGTAAAATAGACACCCAAGGCTGCTCCGACTAACAAGCCGATCCCTAAACCAATAAATAAATTTGAATTTTTCATATCATTGAAATTTTTAATGAATAATGTTCCTTTAACTATCTAACAAAGAGTGCTTCTATTATGTTTAGGACAATTCCTTGTTTTTTATTACTTTTTTGCGAAAGTTACTACAATTAATCGGGGAACGGAAATAATTCAGGAACTATTTGTATTTTTGCCGCAATAATAATTTGACAGTTATGAAGAAGTTATTTTTAATTATCGTTGCCACAGCAGGGTTAATACTCCCCATTTTTATTTCATAATTTCTTGAAAAGGTAATTATTTCTAACCGGATTTTTCCTTTTTTTAATTTCAACCGAAGGCTAAATGAAAAAAAAATCAGATGGTCGTGAACCTTTTTTCAAGCTCATGTGTTATAATATTATCTTTAAATAAGACATTTTTTTATATAAACAAACAATGCATACATCAGCAGGTAGAATTTTAGGGATAATAGGAGCTATTCTTTTCACCTATCACGTTCAGGCACAAGAAATTCGTGATACTACGCTTTATACGACCGGCGTTGTACTGAAAACCAATTTATTGTACGATGCTACCACCACGTTGAATGTGGGCGCTGAATTCCGGTTGAGCCGGAAATTTACTTTTGATCTTCCGTTCAATTATAATCCCTGGACTTTTTCGGATAACAAAAAAATAAAACATTGGTTGATTCAACCCGAATTGCGTTACTGGGTGAACGAATCGTTCCACGGTTCATTCTGGGGATTGCATTTGCACGGAGCACAGTTCAATACCGCCAAGGTCATTGATTCCAATCGCTACCAGGGATGGCTTGCCGGCGCGGGTGTTTCGTATGGTTACCGGTGGGCATTGTCGGACAAGTGGGCGATGGAAGCGACGATTGGCGCCGGCTATGCTTATATAGATTATGATAAATGGACGGCTGCAGGAAGTGATCCGGAAGGATGCGAGGTATGCGGTCGCAAAATCGCGTCTGCCGATAAAAATTATTGGGGAATTACGAAAGCAGGCTTGTCACTTACTTACACGATTGGGAAAACAGCTAAAAAACAAATCGTTACGGAGACGATCGAGCTTATCCGTCCGGTTATTCAGACCGATACAGTGTTTGTAAATTCTCCCAGGGAACAATACCGGTGCGAAACAGGAAAGGCGTGTATTTTGTTCCCGCTGGACAGGTATGTGCTGTTGCCGGATTTGGAACGTAATCCGGAAGAACTTGCCCAAATAGACCGTTCGATCCGTACCGTGCGTAGCCATGCGGGTGCGAATATCAAGCGAATCCTTATCGAAGCCTACGCATCGCCCGAAGGCGAATTGCAACACAATATCACGCTGTCGGAACAACGGGCGGCTGCCTTGCGCGATTACATGGTGGCGACTTACGGATTGGATGCCGGTTGCTTCACCGTTCGCTGTAAAGGCGAAAACTGGAAAGGCTTGCGTTCGGCTGTCGGCGAATCCCGTTTGTTGACGGACAAGGAAAAAAAGGAGGTGTTGCGTATCCTCGATATCCAGGATTTGGCTACACGCAAAGCTTTGTTGAAAAAATACAAAGACGGCAAAGTGTATGCCTACCTGCTGCGGGACGTGTATCCCACTTTGCGGGTATCGGAATACCGGATTGATTATACGGTGCCGGTAACTGCCGTTGATAAATAAGAAATAAATAATTTGATTAATAACAATTAATTTTTAAAAACGATGAAACAAAAGGTATGGAGTTTTTTGATGGTATTTTTCCTGCTGGCAGGATTAATAGCCTGTAACAATGAGGATGATGTAAAACAACCGGAAGAACCGCAAAAAGGTACCACTTATATGAGCGTTTCTCTTCGTATTCCGCAACAATCGCGACTCAGGGCTGCCGAAGATCCGAATTATAATTCTGTCGGAAAATATGCGGGTGTTACGGTCATCGATCACTTGGATATATACTTGTTGTCGGGAGATGGACAGGTGACATTGGATCAACGGAGATTATCCTATTTAAACAATGATTTTGCATTTTCGTCGAATTCAGACGGAAGCGACTTGATCCAACTTGCGCAGCCATTCAAGACTACTCCCGGTGATAAACAATTGGTTGTTGTCATCAATTGTCCTCACGATCTGATGACTACTGTTCCCGACACGAATTACCTCTATACATTGTCTTCTACCTTGCCGCTTTCCAGTTTGGCACGGGTAGATTCTTCTACCACCGTAATCACTCCTGATGGCTCGAAGATATATGGAGATGTACTTGTTTTGAGTGGTAAAACCAATCAAGCTTTTACCATAGAGGATGGTGTTAGTGAACAAGATGTAATCAGTAGCGGTAAAAACACGATAGATATAAATGTAACAAGGATCCCTTCACGCGCTATTGTAACGACTACTGCTCCGGCTAATGTGGTCAATTCGAATGGTGTAACATTAGGGACTATTTCCAATATTACTTATTCGATTGCTCAAGGGACCAATCAAGTGTATCTGTTTCCTCACACCAACGCAGACAATACTACCTATACCTGGGGTTATGATTATGTCCCGGGTCCAACCGTGGATTATGCTACCTTAGCAACTACTTACTACGATTACTCCGATTTGGTGAATCCTCTTCCCGTTCCTGCGAAACCGGCTAATGATAGCTATATGTATCTTCCGGGGAAATTCTTGTTGGAAAATACGCACATGAGTGGAGCGGATCTTTCCACTACCCGTTACAGAAAAGGAAATACGCCGTACATATTAATCCGGGCTACTTTTACTCCTGACCCTGCTCAAATAGCTGATGGTGGAGGGCTTTCCGCCGGTACTTTTTATATCGGTTCTATAGACGGCAAGATTTATTCCAGCATAGCGGCAGCTCAAGATTATACTAAAGGTGTGCAGAACCAACCGGTATCTACTTATACCAATGGGAAAGTGTTGTATTATGTATGGTTGAATCCGGATAATATTCAAAAGCCGGTCAATTCGCCGGTTATCCGGAACAATATTTATCACGTCAATATCAGTTCGTTCAAAAGTATTGGTGTAAACTGGAATCCGCTTATTCCTCCCGGTCCGAATACCCCGCACAATCCGGATCCGCAACCGACTGGTCCCGAACCGAAAGATCCTCCGGTAAATCCGACCGATCCGTTAAGTTCAACCGATACCTATATGACGGTAGAAGTTACGGTTTTGCAGTGGACGGTACATACTTACGAGATTGATTTATAATTGAAAATTGTATGAACACAGAACGCAGAATGGAACACGCAGGGCGTATAAAGGAACACTCAGTTCTCCTTTCTGCGTTCTGTATCTTCCTGCTACTTGGGTGTAGTGTCTATGAAGATACGAAAAACTGCGTCCAGGGTATCTATGTGCAGTTTTATTCCAAAACCGCTTGCAGCGCCGACACGGTGTATCCGCAGGTGGAGGATTTGAATCTGTACGTTTTCGACAGCAACGGCATTTTAGTTTCCTGCGGGGAAGATAATAACGTGTCGATGCAACGCGAGTATAGCCGGACAGTCGATGCATCCAACGGATTGTTTACGGTAATTGCCTGGGCGGGTTTGAACAACGAAGCTTTCGATTGGCAAACTCCGAAAGAGCACATCACGACGAAAAATGATTTACTTTTCCGGCTGCAACGGGCGACGCAACAAGCTGCTTCGCTCGACGGAAAACGAGTGTATTGCGGAGAAAGTCCAACGGTATTTTTACCCGATCCTGCCGATTATGGTTCGGTTTTTGAATCCGTGAAGATTAATATACAGGAAATTACCAATCGCTTAACCATTTCGGTAGAAGGACTTCCACAGGCGGAAGATTATGAAGTAGTCATCGAATCCGCCAATGGCTCCATGAATATCGACGGTAGCATTGCCGGCGACGAAGTGATACGCTATCCTTCCCAACCGGCTGTAAAAGAAGGCGTTTTGGAAGCAAAATTTACCGTATTGAAATTGGCGACCGGCTACAACGGGACATTAATCGTTAAAGATAAGCGGGACAATCGTGAATTGTATCGCGGAGATTTATTGGGAACGCTTCTGTTGAAAAATCCGGAAGTAAACCTGGCTTGCGACCACGATTTTACGATTCGTTTCACAACGAAAGATCAATGTGACTGTGGTACGTATATGATTGCGCAAATTTGGGTTAATAATTGGTTGGTACATAGTTATGCTACAGAATTGTAAACATATCTTAGCTGTCATTGCGGGCTTGACCCGCAATCCCATGCTGGTTTGTGCACTCGTTTTGTTAACAAGTTGCATCAGTGAAGACCTGCTCCTAAATTCCAACGCTCCCTCCTCCGAAGGATTCATTTCGCTGTCGTTGCGGGCTTCCGAGAGTAGTATCAACGAAGATACGCAGTTGTGGGAAGACCGGGTGGACGAAGTACGGATGATCGCTTTCAATCAAAACGGAAATGCGATTTACAACGGTTTGTTAAGTTTTCCAAACGGTATGGACAACAACTGTGCAGCCGTAAAATTTAACCCCGGAGTTTACGATTTTTATTTCATTGCCAACGAATCGGCTTATACGAGTAGTTTTAAAGCAGCGCTGACAGCGCTGACCAATGTTTCTCAATTTCAAACGGATACGCGGTTCGGTCAATTGCAGTACAACCCGGCTTTTGTTCCCGACGGCGCTTCGTCTGCGGGACGATTCCTGATGTCGGCTTGTTACCAAGGCATCGCAGTGGCCAACGGCGGTACGGAAGACAGTCCCAATCCGTTGATACTTCCTAACGGAAAAGTCGAATTGGTGCGGTCTCTGGCGAAAGTTGAAATCACGTTCCGTAAAAAAGTGCCGGGATCGACGATTTCAGCCAATACCGTATCTTCCATTCAATTGCAAAATGTAGCTAATAACTATTCGGTTCCCGCAATGGATAATTATTATACCGGTTCGACGGCGGCATCGAATACCATTACGCCCTCGAATTTCAATTACAATAACGATTCGATTGGAGCGGTTACTTTTTATGTTCCCGAATTTCTGGTTCAAACGGGCGGTTCTACTGTTACGACATTGCTCATCAACCATCTGGCATTTCCCATCCAAACGGATGCTGCCATGGCGGGTTTGACTGCTCAGCGGCGCAGCATAGCCAATTTATCGACTAACAGTGTTATCCGTAATTACCATTATCAGATAGAGGCAGTTGTCAATTCGCAGGGAGGCATTCAGTTAAAGGTAAGTGTTAATCCTTGGAATACAGCTTCTTATACCTATATGTTTCAGGATACGAATCAAGTTGTGGCCATTCCTCCCGTGACTCCTACGGATTCGAGTGTAATTGTACCGACCGCTTGCGGCAAAATCGAAATACGGTCGAATAATGAATTTTTGCAACAAGGTTTGCAAGGTGCATACGGCGATCAGATCAACTGGTGGGATCCGAACGTTCAAGGACCGAATATTACGCATGGACAACCGCCGTATTATTGTGAGAAGAAATACGGACCGGGTTGGCGGCTAATCAGTTCCTGCGAATTGATGTCGTTCCTGGGACTTTTCGATCAGACTTACAAAATTTGGCAATCCAATACATGGCAGGGAATTGGCTCTAATCTGCCGCTCTATTCGATACCTCTCCGGCAACAGGCACAGGATTTGTTGGGAAAACTGACGGGAGTGGACATGTCGAAATATGTATTAACGGATACAAAAGGAGGCGATGCTTTCGGTAGTGATAAATTAGGTATTCTCGATGATTATTTTACGCCGGGCGATATTATGGTCACATTGAAGCAATATCCGAACTGGACTTTCCCCAGTCCGCCTTTTTCGGGAATTGAAAATTGGTTTCCGATGGAAGTGGTTAATCAGGTAAAAGGCTACTGGTATAGCGGTTATCTGGATTATAGCGATCCGGCAAATTACAACAAGATACTGTATCAACAATTTCAGCGATATACTTATTCATCGACGGTTTCCCGTTGTGTAAGAAGTGTAGATTAATTACGAATTAAAAATTACGAATTACGAATGCGTAGGCTATTTCCAATATTACTCCTGATCGGATTTTTTGCCGCTGCTTGCGATGAAAATACGGTTGAGATTCCGGAAAAACAATCCGGAGTATCCATGCTATTGACGCCTTTGAGAAGCGCCAATGCCTTAAACGATCCGGATAATCTGGTTGACGAATACGCTATAGTGAATCTGCATGTTTTTTTAGCGAATCCCGGTACCGCTACGATTACGAACAAATTTATCAACCAGGCATTTACATCGGCTAACGATACAACCATTCTGAACTCTCAATGGGTGACTCTGCCTTTGGACCCGTCCACCCTTACCAACAAAGATATCTATGTGATAGCCAATTGCGATGATGTGGCAAGTTTGAATGCCGTTCAAACGGTGAGCGACATCCAAGCACTGAAAACGCCGCAAGCTACTGCCGCTGCCGGACTGACTACCGCCCGGGGATTGCCGATGTACGGGCAATTTCTGAATGCCAATCTGATTACCTCAACGACAGCCAATCCGCTAACGGTGATGCTGACTCGTACTTGCGCTAAAATGCGGGTAACATTGACTTTTACCGGCGCTTCATATATCGGTTCCAATAATACCTTTGCCATAGAAAATGCGGCTGCTTACACGTATTACGTTAAAAACGATACGTTTAAAATTGCTACATCTAACTTGGTTAATTATCCGCAAATGACATTCACGCAGAATACCGCCCAGCAATTTCAGGCAATCACCTACGTTTACGAATCGTTGCAACTGCCCAGGTTACACCTTTACACCACATTAAACGGTACGCCCACCGAGTTTATAGCCAGCGCCAATTTTCCGTTGCCGGTACGGAATTATTTATACGATATTCAAATTCAGATTCTGCCGCAACTGGCTGCTGCCGGCGCACCGGTCGCCCGTTCGAATAACGCAAACACTGCTTGGACCGCCATAGTTACTGTCGGGACGGAGGATCCGGCTATTTTTTCCAATATTTGTCACCCATAATATATTTCAAGTCAACCTTATTTTTGCGGTACACTAAAATTCTTATCGGCAAATAGCGCTGCTAAACCCGAAATTTGTTTGAACCGGAGCAATTCATCCTTGTCCATCCCGATATTTTTTATGATCCATGCATCACTCATGCCTGCCTTTTTGAGTTCAGCCACAATGTTGGTCATCAATTCAATGCTATGGACGCCGCGAGCACGGTTGTGTCTGATTGTCGAAGCCATGCGGTTGGACAGATCCTTATTGATAATAGTTACAGGTAAACATCCTTTTTCCCGTTCATACACTCGCTGAGATGTTTTCATAACCCGGTATCTGTGAAATCCGTCCACCAGTTCATACACATCTTCCTCATGACGATAATAACATACGCACGGCATCGTGTAGCCATCCTCCCATATCGACAATTCGAGAAGTTTCATTTCCGGAGGAGCAACCACGTTGGGATTATATGCATTTACTCGTATTTTCTCTATCGGCACAGCCCTTACAGTGTAAACAGGACTTGTATATTCTTGTCTGTCATTCATGTATTATATTCTGATAAAAGTCCATAATGAATTTACGGTTCTCTATTTCTTTTTTGGTCATGGCAAACCCCATATACTTACACAGATGATCATTTCGAAGAACGCATATACACATCCGTTTAAAAGAAGGAAGGTACTTGAATCCGGGCGCATCAATATCATCCTGATATTCCATTCTGACCGGTCGCCTGGCAGTATGGTAGTTCGAATGCTCCAATACCTCAATCTCAATGCCACAGGCTTTTAGCTTCTCTATTGTCTCTTCCGGCAGACAGCCGCCCCTTTTCCGCCAGAAGTTAATACTGACAGACAGTTTTTCCAAATAGTTCGAGCGTATATTCCCGGGCAGAGTGGACAAAAGAAAGTGCATGTAGCTTTCCCAGGTATGCCCCGGCGGAAGAATCACCCTTTTTCGTGCAACAGCCTTTGTATTACCATAAATAGAGGTGAAATTGACGCCATTGACCCGGCATATCATTTTGCCCCACATATCCGGATCAATGGCCCGGTAGAGATGCAGGCTTTCCTGTGCCGTCGAGATGAATGGGCTGGCTACACGCTGCTTCTCCAACGGCACGCCGGCTTGGTAATACAGATCGTACAGCCGGTTGTAGTCCCATGCGAAACGACCGTTAGCTATCCATATATCCGTTGTCAGCCAATCATATATCACGTAGGCATTATAAATAGTGTCGGATATCTGTCTTGTCCATTTCAGGTTGCGGTACATATAATATCTCTTGTCACTATGTATCGTTCTCCAGCGATGATAACTTTCCTGAGTACGTATCCCGACCAGACAACAGGTTTTCTTCGCTTTCTTTAGCCGGTGATACCATTGGGAAAAAAGAATGTAGAATTCATAGTCCCACATGGCACTGTTATAGAACGGAAAGTCGGCTTTCGTATAACTGCCCCAAGGCATATCCCTAACCCATAATTCTTGACAGTCATTATCCCATGGGCGCCAGAAAGTCTGGTACATCGAAGTACAGGTCTGTACTTTGAAAGGAACACATATACGGTACACTTCAATAATATCGGGATTAGCACGCAATACCCGGTCAACATAGTTAACCGTTTCACCGTACTGTATCTCATAATCCATATAAAAAACGCCTATCTTTCTGTTAAGGTTATTTTGCTTTATGTATTGTATGCAAAGATTCAACATGACACCACTGTCCTTACCGCCGGAAAAAGATACATAAATATTATCAAATTCAGCGAAAAGTATTTCTATCCTTTGCATGGACAATTCATAGACGTTATTTTTCATTACTGAACAGTTTCATTTTTGCATATCTTTTCCAATAAAGTGTAACTGAAAAACCATTTTGCTCAAAATAAGGAATGTGCCGTATTTGTGTTACGGATTCTATCTTGAAATCAAGAGAAAGCGCGCTGACAATTTTTTTCAGCAGCGCTGAAAAAACCGCACTGTCATCATCCATGACATAATAGTTATTTATTTCCGCTGTTCCTTCTTTCCGTTTTACGGGAATAAAACCCAGCGTATTTCCCTTATCGGTGGCAATGAACCAGCAATATTCGGATGAAGTCTTGTAGGGATAGTTCAGGTTGTAGCCCAATACTTCCTCTTTCATTGCCAAGTGCGCAACCAAATAAAAAAGTCGCTGGTCTTCACCTTCCAGTTGAATAATATCCATAATTATTGTAAATGCACTTTAAAATACGAATATAAACATTTATTTTTGAACTTGCAAGATTTTTGATTAAAAATTTACGGATTTAATAACACGGAGACATCCGATTAAAAAAGATATCATAAATTCATACCTTTGCAACAAATAATTGTATAAATAAATCTAAGGAGGAACAAAAAATGGCACGACCTACAACAAAAAACGATTTGATAATTGCCGCAAACGGGCAATATGACAAGTTATGGAAGCTGATTGATTCCATAAAACTTCATTGATTGATTCAAAAAAGATGTTGAACGAAAGTCATAGTGAAGTGGTGAATTTGATTGAAACATTCTCCAATGAGGAATTATTTACCAAAAAATATTTTCCGTGGACAGGCACTACGAATTTGGGAAGTTATTGTGTTTCGGCGACTTCAAGCCATTATGATTGGGCGATGAAGAAAATTAAAATGCACATGAAAAATATAAAAAATAATTAATGATAAACCACCTGAAAGGGCATAAACATAAAAGGATATGAAACTTTTTTTAGCGTCATTCTTTACGAAAGACATAGCAAAATTATTTGAAAATTTTGCAAATCAGGAACTTAAAGGTAAAACCGTAACTTTTATTCCTACGGCAAGCAAAGTCGAAAAAATGGCTTTTTATGTCAATTCAGGCAGAAAAGCACACGAAAAATTGGGGTTAATTGTCGATGAATTAGATGTTTCAACGGCAACGCAAACGGAAATTGCAGAAAAATTGCAGACAAACGATTTTATTTATGTTACAGGTGGAAATACATTCTTTTTGTTGCAGGAATTGACAAATGCCTATCCGCAGAAATTAGTTCAACATGCAGTTTCAACATGCTTTGCCGGAGGTGAATTTCAGTTTGAGAAAATGAATTTCTTTGAACGCGCAATTATCAAACGCATTGCTAAAACGGATAAAAGCGTTTCGCAAATAAACGAAGAAGCAATCGGAAAATTTATTCCATTAATAATCAATATTTACAGTAAAGAACAATTGAATGATGTTTATACGATTATCGTGTATAAGAAAAGTTTGAAATAAATATTTAGTTCACAAGTAATTATGAAAGAGCAAAGTAATAAAGGTGCGATACAAGGCCATTCGCAACCACAATTTGGATGAAAGCCGGAAAGCCGAGTTAAACAGAGAAATAACACCGAAAAATATCAGGATGGAATCAGAAGAAATGCCAAAGAAAATATATACCTTTGAAATCGAAATAATATAACAATAGACGGAGAAATTTTATGACAACAGAAATCAAAAAACAGGAAGAATTTGTGATTTACCAAGCTGCTGACGGCTCGCCAAAAATTGAAGTGCGGCTCGAAAACGAAACAATTTGGCTCACGCAGGCAAAAATAGCAGAATTGTTTTGTGTGGAAAGGAGCGTGATTACCAAACATGTGCGTAATATTTTCAACGATGGCGAATTAGATGAAAATTCAGTATGTGCAAAATTTGCACATACTGCCACAGACGGAAAAAACTACCAGACCCAATTCTACAATTTGGACATGATAATTTCCGTCGGTTATCGTGTAAATTCGCGCGTGGCAACCAATTTTCGCATTTGGGCGACTCAACGCTTGAAAGAATACATTGTAAAAGGATTCACAATGGACGACGAGCGACTCAAAGGCAATGGCGGCGGGCGATACTGGTACGAACTGTTGGACAGAATCCGCGACATACGCTCATCCGAAAAAGTGCTTTACCGCCAAGTGTTGGACTTGTACGCCACAAGCATTGATTACAATCCCAAAGCGGCAGAATCAATCCGTTTTTTCAAAATCGTGCAAAACAAGCTGCATTATGCCGCCCACGGACATACGGCTGCCGAAGTCATTGCCGAACGTGCCGATGCCGGCAAACCGTTTATGGGATTGACCGTTTTTTCGGGCAGTCAGCCTACAATCAAGGATATTTCCATCGCAAAGAATTATTTGAACGAAGAAGAATTGAAAATTCTCAACAATTTGGTTTCGGGGTATTTCGATTTTGCCGAAATTCAAGCAATGAAACACCGCCCGATGTATATGGAAGATTATATTCGCCAATTGGACAATATTTTAAATTCCACAGGTGAACAAGTCTTACAAAATTCCGGCAAAGTCTCCCACGAACAGGCAATGGAAAAAGCAAAAGCCGAATACCGGAAATATCAGCAAAAAACGCTGTCGGACGTGGAAATGGCATATTTGGATACGATAAAAGCAATTGAAAAATCGGCAAAAGGAAAGGAGCAAAATTAATCTGATAAATAAAATTTGATTATGCTAACAGTTGAACGAACAAATTCGGATAATAAAGATTTCCAAAAACTTGTCCGACAGTTGGATGATTATTTGGATAGAATAGATAAAACGGCTCATTGTGTCTGTGAACCTTTCAATAAAATTGAAACTATTAAACATTCGATTGTCGTATATCGCGAAAACGAAGCCGTTGGTTGTGGGGCGATTAGAGAATATTCGCCCGATACAACAGAAATCAAAAGAATGTTCGTTTTGGAAAAAGAGCGGCGAAAAGGAATTGCTTCAATACTATTGGACGAATTGGAAAAATGGGCGAAGGAGTTGGGTTTTAAAAAGTGCATCTTGGAAACAGGGGAAAAATTGCCTGAAGCCATTCGTCTTTATCAAATGAAAGGCTATTCAAAAATTGCCAACTATGGACAATATGAATGTTTGGGCAGCAGCGTTTGTTTTGCAAAGGATATTTAATCAATTGAAATAAAACAAGAAAGAAGATGAAAATTTTAGTTATCGAGGATGAGCCTGAAATGGTAAAGACAATCGAATCCTTTTTGAGCAACGAAAAATTTATCGTGGAAAAGGCGACAGACTACGATTCCGGCATCGAAAAGGTATTTTTGTATGAATACGACTGCATTTTACTGGATATTTCCTTACCCGGCGGGAGCGGCTTGAAAATTCTGGAAAAAATGAAAAAAGCCGGCGTCGCAGGAAATGTCATCATTATTTCGGCAAAAGATTCCATCGAAGATAAAATAACCGGACTGGATTTCGGGGCGGACGATTACCTGACAAAACCCTTTCATCTTGCCGAACTTCATGCCCGTATCAAAGCCGTGATGCGAAGAAAGCAGCTGGACGGAAAGGAAATTCTTCACTTCGGGAATCTGTCGCTGGATTTCAAGAACCGCCTTGTCTTTGTCGATGAGAAAGAGTTGAAGTTGAATAGAAAAGAATTTGACATGCTCTCGTTTTTTACGACGAACACCAACCGTTTAATCACCAAAGAAGCGCTTGCCGAACACGTTTGGGGCGACAATACTGATGCCGCCGATAACCTTGATTTTGTCTATTCGCAGATGAAAAATCTGAGGAAAAAACTCAAAGACAGCGGTGCTGATATTGTAATAGAGAATGTTTACGGCATCGGATACAAATTGGATAAATACCCACCTATTGGTTTGATGAAAATAGCAACCTATCACCGACAACTCGGTGATAAGGTAACTTTTTTTAAAGGCGATTTGAAAGAATTTGTAGCCGATTTATTGACAAAAAAATGTGTTGAAAAACTGTATAATATTGATAATACAATAAAATGGAATATTCATTACGAGAACATAAAAACATATATTAGAAATAACAAGCCCATTGAATATTACGATTTTCCACACACAAAGTCGAATTATCAAAATCTTTCAACTTTGGCATTGAAGGAAAGCAGAGATTTTTATCAAAAGAAAAAATATGAACAAGAGCCGTTTTTTGACCGCGTTTATGTAGCAACATTATTCACCTTTTATTTTAAAATAACAGTCGAAACAATCAATTTTGCCAAAACGCTTGTAAAAGACAATTCAGATGTTTTTGTTGGCGGCGTTTCAGCAACTTTGCTTTATGGCGACATCATTGAACAAACAGGAATTACGCCAATAAAAGGACTTCTGAACAAGCCTAAAATGTTGGATAAAGACAATAAGATTTTAGGCAAAAAAAAAGATATTATTGTTGATACTTTGCCATTGGATTATTCTATTTTGGAAGAAACCGACTACAAATATCCCGAAAATAATGCCTACTATGGCTATATGACACGCGGTTGTTTTAGAAATTGTCCGTTTTGTGCCGTTCCAACATTAGAACCTGATTATTGCGAATATGTTTCTTTGAAAGAAAAAATCGAGGAAACAAAAGTACAGTTTGGCGAACAACGTAATTTGTTACTTTTAGACAATAATGTTTTATATTCTAAACGTTTCCCCGAAATTATTCAAGAAATAATTGATTGTGGCTTTGGAAAAAATGCCATTATTACAGAGCCAAACGAGTACGGAATAGCACTAAAAAATTTAGAAAACGGACTTAATGATACCGCATATACAAAGAAGATGTTTAATCTTAATTTGTTGTTGTTAAATCGTTTAAACGGCGAAACTCAACAGAAAACGTATGATTTGTTAGCAAATAATCTGTTAATGAATTATTACACAGCGACAAAAGAAAATTTGCTAAAAGTCGCTACTGAAATTTTACCACTTTACACAAAACATTTCCGAAAACTTCCTAAACAACGCTATGTGGATTTTAATCAAGGCGTTGACGCGCGCCTTTTTACCGAAGAAAAAGCGGAATTGTTGGGCAAGATAAATATCCGACCTTTGCGAATTGCATTTGATAATTGGAACGACCGCGAGCATTACGAGAAAGCAATACGTTTGAGTGCAAAAGCGGGCATTCATAATTTTTCAAATTACATTTTATATAATTTCAAAGACAAGCCACAGGATTTTTACGTGCGTTTGCGACTAAATGTAGATTTATGCAAAGAATTGAAAATCAATATCTATTCATTTCCAATGAAATTTCACCCAATCACAGGCGAAGACCGATTTAATCGTGATTATTTGGGCAAATTTTGGAATAGAAAATATGTGAGAGCCGTGCAAGCGGTTTTAAATGCAATCAAGGGAAAAGTAGGTAGTGAAGAAGATTTTTTTGAAAAAGCGTTTGGCAAAAACGAAGCAGAATTTTTTAAAATTTTGAATATGCCCGAAACAATGATTTTATATCGTTTTTTCTTTGAATGGCTCGGTGAAAAAGAAAATCCTTACCCAATTTCTCAAAATGCGTGGTGGCAATGTTGGCTTGAAACATTCAACAATCTTAACGAAAATGAAACAGCCGAATTGGAAGAAATCATACATCAAAATAAATTTGCTTCGTTGCAAACAGAAAATTATAATCCAAAATTTTCAAAATTATTGAAATTTTATACAAATTTCAGGGATGATGTAATTACACAAGGAACAGAACTTTACAAACTGAAACAAGAGTACGATAGCAATCCAACAAGAAAATTGAGAAGAAAAGGTATTAATTCAAAAGAAAAAAAGATTTGAAGAAGAAAAAACTGTTTTAATATCAATAAAATATGAGTTATATAGGACAAAAAATAAAGCAGGTTTTCCCTGATATAGCAATTCTTAAGCTGTTGGCATGATGATTACCTCGATTGGATTTGCGGTTTTGCCAATGCGCAATTGTCTGAATCAGGATTTGCAGGATTCAAAGATTAACAGGATAATACAAATATGACATTGGACGAAATTACATATAAGATTAATGGTTGTGCAATGAAAGTGCATAAAACTTTGGGCAATGGCTTTCAGGAAATTATTTATCAGCAGTTAATCTTGAAGATGTACATTTGGCACAAGCAAAAAATTATGTTGTAGCGTACAATTTTCCGATAGGCTTGTTAATTAATTTCGGCGCAACAAGTTTGCAGTTTAAAAAGGTGTATAACCCAAAGTATAAACAGAATCAAGTAAATCCTAAAATCCTGTAAATCCTGATTCAGACAATGTTTTAGGAAGTAGAAGAAGGCAATGTCGTTGAAGTGTTAGAAAAAGTTTTACGCACACTCGATTACAAATTTCTTATCAAAAATATTTCTTTTGAAGGAATGAATCGCATTGAAACTCTCGAATATCCTGTGCCTGCATTGCGCGAAATGTTGCTTAACGCCCTCATTCCCTCGTAACCCGATACTTGCAGAGGCGTGTTTCAAAGGCAGTTACATTGATTCTTGGGGCAGTGGAATTATGAAAATTGTAAACTCCTGTAAAGCGGCAGGATTGCCAACGCCTACCCTCGAAAAAGAAAAAGGAAAGATTACCAACAGTGAATATCAGACAATCAATTATGTCGGATAAATGTCGGATTTTGGGATAAATCGTGGGACTGGATTTTCGGACTTTGTTAAGATATTGATATTCGGATGGGCTTGGCTGATACCATTTGAATAATTTCAGAACTCCAGACCTGCGAAATTAGACTTCATTATCAATCAAATAGTTAGAAAATCAGTACCCATAAAAGAAAATGTCGTATATTTGCAAAAAAAGGGATAATGGACAAAAGTGATGCTAAAATCAGTTGTAACTGACTGATTTTCATAATTTTGCGAGCAAAAAGAATTATGAATAAAAAAAATGCATTTATTGCGGAGGCAAAATCACTAAAAAAAACGGACAC
>BNYG01000019.1 GCA_026000155.1 Bacteroidia bacterium
TCTTTTTGTTTTTTAAGATGACAACACAAAATTATGAAAAACAGACGGTTGATAAAATAGGTGAGCCTGATAATCTCGCCTATTTTTATTCGTCTGTGTGGAATCTCAAAAATTTCATCTATATTTGCAAATCTTAAATAAACAATTATATAAAATGAATATTAATCAGGCATTTTTATTTGATTTAGACGGTGTAATCCTCGATACGGAATCGCAGTACGATGTTTTTTGGAAAAAAACGGCGGAGAAATATCAATTGGGAATAGAAAATTTTGAACAACTGATTAAAGGAACCACGCTTCCCAACATTATCGCGAAATATTTTTCCCATTTGCCGGAAGAACAACAAAAGGAAGTGGAAACAACAAATCGCGCTTTTGATGTACAATTAAAGATGTACACAATACCCGGCGCTTTGGAATTTTTAGCGAAACTGAAAAAATCCGGCGCTAAAATGGGATTGGTGACCAGTTCGAGCGACGAAAAATTAGAATATGTGTTCCGTGAACTTCCTATTAAACAATACTTTGATACGGTTGTATCGGCCGACCGCATTACGCGGGGCAAACCCGACCCAATGTGTTATTTATTGGCAGCCAAAGACTTGGATGTCCTGCCCGAAAACTGTTATGTCTTTGAAGATTCTTTCAATGGGATTCAATCGGGCAAGGCTGCCGGCATGAAAGTCATCGGTCTTGCCACCACCAATCCGGCCGAAAGTATCCAGGCGGATTGCATACAAGTGATACCGGATTTTCAAGACCCGGATATATTGCTTACAATAACTACTTTTGCCGTATGAAGTTTTTTCAACTGATAATATCCCTTGTTGTTTGTTTCGTTGTTTGTACAAAAACGAACGCACAAAATCCGTCGTTTCAAGACAGTATTCCTCCTTTTTTTATCGAAAAAGGGGATACGGTGAAGACGATGGTATTGAGGGACGTATATATTTATCCGCAGCAAACGTTTACGGGTAAGGGGCAGGAACAACAATACCTGAAATTGATTCGGGATGTGAAAAAAACTTTGCCTTATGCGAAAATGATTTACGGTACACTCATCGAAACTTACGAATATATGATGACCTTGCCGGACGAAAAAGCCCGGGAAGCGCATCTGAAGCAAATGGAGAAAGACCTTTTTGCCGAATATAAACCGGTGCTGAAAAAATTGACTTTATCCCAGGGGAAATTATTAATCAAATTGATTGACCGGGAATGTAATCAAAATTCCTACGATATTCTCAAAGCTTTCTTGGGACCTTTCCGGGCGGGTTTTTGGAACTTGTTTGCCGGCATGTTCGGCACCAGTCTGAAATCGGATTGGGATCCGGCCGGAAAAGATGCTGCTGCCGAGCGCATTGTGCAAATGGTTGAAATGGGATTGCTTTAGTTCTTATTTATTGGTTAATTTTTTAAAGCTTTCCCAAATAACAATGCCCGCAGTGACCGATACATTGAGGGAATGTTTGGTGCCGAATTGCGGAATTTCGATGCAAAAGTCGCACAAATTCATGACTTCCTGCGCTACTCCGTGGACTTCATTTCCCAGAATAAGAGCGTATTTTTTATTTTCCAAGCGAAGTTCGTCCAAAGAGATGCTGTTTTCCGCTTGTTCTACCGCTGCAAGGACATAACCTTGTTGCCGGAGTTCCTGAATGGCTTCCAGCGTAGTCGTAAAGTATTTCCAATTCACCGAATTTTCCGCACCCAAAGCGGTTTTATGGATTTCGGCATGGGGTGGAGTCGCTGTAATTCCGCACAAGTAAACGGCTTCCGCTAAAAAAGCGTCGGACGTACGAAATACGGAACCAACATTATGCAAGCTTCTTACATTATCTAAAACCACTACTAACGGGATTTTTTCCGCTTTTTTGAAATCCTCCGGACTTATCCGGTTCAGCTCGGTAATCTTCAGTTTTCTCATCTACCTGAATTCGCATTAGGAGCGCAAAGATAATGAAAACTTTTTGTAAGGAAAATAGAAAATTAATATTATCTTTGCCATCGTAAATTGTAAATCTGTTGAATTATGTTACAACAACAACTGCAACAACATCAATGGAAAGCTTTCCGGCGAAATCCGATGTTCGAGCGTAATCTGGGCGTACGGATATTCATGTTTATCATGTTTGGTTTTTTGGCGCTGGAATTCTTAGTATTCGGTTTTGCCTTGGATAAACTTTTGCTCGAAGCCGGAACTTATACGTATGCCATAGATGTTTTTAATTCAATTGTACTCTATTTTTTCGTTGCTGATTTTGTGATGAAATTTTTCTTCAAGCAAAACCAGTCGATGCAGATTGCTCCTTACCTTACGTTGCCGGTGAAACGCAACCGTCTGTTTGATTTCCTGTTAATCAAGGAGTTTAGCAGTTTTTGGAATTTCTATTACTTGTTTTTGGTGGTTCCTTTCGCCTTCAAATCCATTACGCCTTATTTCGGACTCGGAACGGCATTTTTGTATATTCTGTTTTTCTATCTGGTTTGCGTCGGTATCAGTTTGTTGGTTAATTTGATTAATCATCTGATTAGCAAGAGTTTTTGGTTCTATATTTTACCTGTCGTTTTGGTAGTCGTTCCAATCGCTATACCCTTGATGACTACTATTCCGTTAAGCGATTATACACAACAGGCCGGCGAGTTGATTTTAAATGATAATCCCTTGATTTGGTTAATATTATTGCTTGTACTGGTAGCGCTTTGGTTCGCCAACCGGATACAAATGCGGAGCGCCATATATAATGAATTGCAAGGGGAAAAAGCCGATAAAGTATCGTCGTTTTCCAATCTTTCCTTTTTAGACCGGTTCGGCGCCACCGGTGATTTTATCAACCTGGAAATTAAGATGATATTCCGTTCCACACGCCTGAAACAACAAACTTTGGTCGTAAGCATTATCTGTATTGCCGGTTTACTGTGGATGTTATACGGTGCGGGAGAAATAGCCGGCGCTTTTAATTTAGTCCTGTATGAAATTTTGACGATCGGAATGCTCGGCATTGTCATGGGACAATATATTTTTACGGCGGAATCTTCGTTTTTCGACGGTTTGATGTCCCGCAAATTATCCATGTACGAACTGCTGAAAGGCAAATATATTTTGTATTCCGCTTATTCATTGTTTGTTACACTGTTGTTGCTGGTGCCGGTATTTCATGGGAAATTAGAATTGCTTTTATTGTTATCCCTTTTCTTTTACGTGATAGGACCCATTTATTTTATGATTTTCCAGAATGCCGTCTATAATAAAACCTATTTCGATTTGTTCGACAAAGGGATGATGAATTGGAAAGGACAATCGGGCAATATGGTCGTTATCACAATGATTACCATGTTTTTACCGGTTATACTTGTATTAATTCTTTATGGAATAATAGGTAAAACGCCCACTTATTGGTTTATGCTGATTACGGGACTTGCGTTTACATTATCGAGCCAATATTGGTTGAAGTGGATTTACAAGCGTTTTTTGAAACGTAAATATAAAAATATGGAAGGATTTCGCAGCAATGCATAAAAAATAAATGTATGGAATTACAAATTAAAGACGTAACAAAACGGTTTGGTGATAAAATCGCCTTGGATATTCCGGAATTAACGATAGAAAAAGGAACTTTATTGGGTTTGGTGGGAAATAACGGAGCCGGAAAAACGACTTTATTCCGCTTGATTCTCGATTTGCTGAAAGCCGATTCGGGCTATGTATTGAGTAAGGGCGTGGATGTCAGCAAGTCGGAAGATTGGAAAGCCTGTACCGGTTCTTTCATCGACAACCGGTTTTTGATTGATTTTCTCACGCCCGAAGAATATTTTTCTTTTGTGGGAGAAACCTACGGCTTGGCTAAAGAAGATATAACTGTCCGTTTGTCCGCTTTCGGCCGTTTTATGAACGAGGAAATCTTGGGACAAAAGAAATACATCCGGAATTTTTCGGCGGGAAACAAGCAGAAAATCGGCATTATAGCGGCCATGATAATTCAACCGGAAGTGTTGATTTTGGATGAGCCGTTTAATTTCTTAGACCCTTCGTCCCAAATTGAAATCCGGAATATGATACTGAAAATGAACAAAGAACGTCAAACAACGGTTCTTATTTCCAGTCACAATCTGAATTATACGACCGACATTTCCACGCGAGTGGTTTTGTTGGAGAAAGGGATCATCCTCAAGGATATGAATAATTCACCGGAAGCCATCGCAGCGCTTAATGACTATTTTATTCAAAAAGCCAATGATTAAATTCAACGCCATTGCCTTATTGCTTATCTTTTCTGTCACCAGCATTTCCGCCCAACAGATCGATAAGAATCTTCCTAAAGACGAACAAATCGTCCGGGAATATTTTCAATCTTTGCTTCCGGCAGAAGATGATAGCGTGCATCCGAATTATACACCGGATGAATTAATGGTCAAAGCGGCGCTTTTCTTGTTGGATACGCCGTATGTTGCTCATACCTTGGAAGGAAACAAGGAAGAAGAGTTGGTTATCAATCTCCGGGAATTGGATTGCATGACTTTTGTAGAGAATTGTCTGGCTTTGAGCAAAGCGGCCCAATATCCCTATCCGGATTACGAATATTTTGTCCGGCAATTGAAAGAAATCCGTTACCGGGAGGGAATTCTTAACGGATACACTTCCCGTTTGCATTATACAACCGATTGGATTACCGATAATGTCAGCAAAGGAAGCATTGAAGATATTACTTACGCTTTGGGTGGAAAACGGTTTCAAACGCATGTGGGATTTATGTCTTCCCATCCGGAATCCTATTCGAGTCTGAAGAATAATCCGCAGGATGTAGAGGTGATGATTTCGATTGAAAAAACTATCAATCAGCGGACTACGTATTATTATATTCCTCAAAATGAAATCAAGGACAAGCAATCGCTGATTAAAAGCGGCGATATTATCTGCTTTACGACCAGCCTTTCAGGTTTGGATATTTCACACTTGGGCATTGCGTATTGGAATAAAAGTCAATTGAGTTTTATCCATGCCTCTACTAAATATCACAAGGTTGTAATCAATCCCGAATCATTGACTGATTATTGTGGAATGATTAAGACAAATACCGGCATCATGGTTTTGCGACCGTTGGGCATTACAAATACATAACATTTAAAATAAATATACAATGAGAAAAACACAAATTTTACTTTCTTTATTATTCTTCGCGCAGTGGTGTCTCGCTCAAAACAATCCGTTTGTCAGAGACCTTTATACTGCTGATCCTTCGGCACATGTCTGGAGTGATGGTCGTCTTTATGTGTATCCTTCGCACGATGTGGATCCGCCGCGAGGATGTGATTTAATGGATAAATACCATGTTTATTCTACAGACGACATGGTGAATTGGGTGGATCATGGAGAGATACTCGGTGCAAGTCAAGTGCCTTGGGGACGCCCGGAAGGCGGATTTATGTGGGCGCCGGATTGTGCGTATAAAAACGGCACTTACTATTTCTATTTTCCTCATCCCAGTGGTTCCGATTGGAATAATACCTGGAAAATAGGCATTGCCACCAGTAAAAAACCGGCCTCCGATTTTGTAGTTCAGGGATATATCGAGGGATTGCCGGCATTTGCCATGATTGACCCTTGTGTCTTTGTAGATGATGATGGTCAGGCTTACTTTTATTATGGCGGCGGCAGTCGATGCATGGGTGGAAAATTAAAAGAGAATATGCTCGAATTGGATGGCCCCTTGCAAGACATGACCGGCTTGGATGATTTCCATGAAGCTACCTGGGTACATAAAAGAAATGGAATTTATTATCTTTCGTATGCCGATAATGCACGGCGCGGAAACCGTTTGAAATATGCCACCAGCAAGAATCCGTTGGGACCTTGGACGTATCAGGGCGTATTGTTGGAAACAACCGGTTCGGGAACCAATCACGGTTCGGTGGTAGAATACAAAGGTCAGTCGTATGCCTTTTATCACAATTGCGATCTTTCCGGCAGAGGAAATTTGCGCTCTATTTGTTTTGATAAATTGTATTATAATCCGGATGGAACCATTCAAAAGGTGAATCAGACAACCGGTTTAGAAGCAAGTAAACGTAAAAATCAAATTACGGCTGAATGGACAGACCGTACTCAATTCACAGGAAAAGCCGGTAAACCCGCAGGAAAGGATGTATTGTGGTACCGGGAACCGGCAAAAGTTTGGGAAGAAGCCCTGCCGGTTGGAAACGGAAAATTAGGCGCCATGATATTCGGAGGAGTGGCAGACGAACGTATTCAATTGAATGAGAATACCGTATGGGATGGCTATCCCTTGAATCCCAACAATCCGGAAGGACAAAAAGCATTGCCGGAAGTGCAGCGTTTATTGTTTGAAAACAAAAATAATGAAGCGGTGAAACTCGCCGAACAAACCATGATGGGTATTCCCCCTCGAATTAAGTCCTATCAATCGTTGGGCGAATTATGGTTTGATACTCCTCAACTAAAAGCGGAAAACTATACGCGCAGCCTTGATCTTTCCACCGCCGTGGCGACGACCAACTATGTTTCCGAAGGCGTAACTTATACCCGCGAATATTTTGCATCGGCCATAGACAATGTAATCATTGTCCGGATAACGGCCGATAAGAAGAACAAAATCAATCTGAACTTGACATTGCGGCGTGAAAAAGATGCCGAATGTAAAGAAGTTTCTTCCGATCCCACTTCATTGCTGCTCAGCGGACGGATTAACGTCAAGGATAAAGACGGCAATCCCCGTGGCGTCAGCTTTGCCGCACAAGTGAAAGCCGTGGCCGATAACGGTACCGTCCGTTTTGTACATGACTCTTTCGGGCACACGAACTTGCTTTCCGTCAAAGATGCAGATGCTCTTACGTTATATATTGCCGGAGCTACCAATTATCCGGGAATGGAAAATATAGCGAAAGGCATTTATACTTTCTCGGAAGACCCTGTAAAAAAATGTGCGGAAACGCTGGCAAAAGTATCCGGTAAACCGTATGCTCAATTGAAAACGGCTCACATTGCCGATCATCAACAGTATTTCAACCGGGTAGATTTGAATTTGGGCGCTGTATCGGCTGAAATTGAAAATCTTCCAACCAATGAACGCTTGAATTTAGCGCAGAAAACCGGTAATCCGGATTTGGGCTTGGTAGCAACCTATTTTCAGTTCGGTCGTTATTTATTGATCGGCTCTTCCCGTCCGGGAGGTATGCCTGCCAACTTGCAAGGACTTTGGTCCTGGCAGATGAATGCGCCCTGGAATGCCGACTTCCATACCAATATCAATTTCCAGATGAATTACTGGCCGGCTGAAATCACGAATCTTTCGGAATTGCATACGCCTCTTTTTGACTTGACCGATGTGCTGATCAAACCCGGAGAACAAAGTGCAAAAGCCATTTATGGCGCACGAGGATGGGTGGTGCATCACTTAACGGATGCCTGGGGATTCACGGCTCCTGCCGATGGCCCGCAAGGAATCTGGCCGATGGGATCCGCTTGGCTGGCGCAACATCCCTGGGAACATTATGCGTTTACAGGCGATAAAGCATTTTTGGCGCAAGAGGCTTATCCGATTATGAAAGGTGCGGCTCGTTTTATTCTGGATTTTCTGGTGGAAGCCCCTGCCGGAACGGCTTATGCAGGTAAATTGGTTACCAACCCGTCCTATTCTCCCGAAAATGCGTTTATTCTTCCCAACGGAGAACAGACGGTATTTACTTACGGAGCAACAATGGATTTGGAAATCATTCATAACTTGTTGACTAATTGCATTGAAGCCTGCAAAACTTTGAAGACGGACAAAGACTTCCAAAAGGAATGCGAAAATGCCTTGAAGCGATTGCCTCCGATTCAAATCAGCAAAACAACCGGGCGTGTCTTGGAATGGGCGGAAGATTATAAAGAAGTGGAACCGCACCATCGTCATACCTCTCATTTGTTCGGTTTGCATCCGGGAAATCAAATTACGGTAGTAGGCACTCCTGCATTAGCGGAAGCTGCTCGCAAGACCTTGAATGCCCGCGGCGATGACGGAACCGGCTGGGGTTTAGCTTGGAAAATCAACATGTGGAATCGTTTGCACGATGGCGACCATGCATTCAAATTGCTGTCTGTGCTGTTGAGTAGCAAGACATTACCCAATATGTTCGATAATCATCCTCCTTTCCAGATTGACGGTAATTTCGGCGCCACTGCGGCCATTGCAGAAATGCTTGTTCAAAGCCAGTTGCAAACAAAAGACGGTTCTTATGAAATCCATTTGTTACCGTCCCTGCCGGCTGCCATGCAAAAAACAGGCTCGGTCAAAGGACTGCGTGCCCGGGGAGGTTTTATCGTGGATATTTCCTGGGAAAACGGAAAATTAACCGAAGCCGTTATTCAATCTACTTTAGGCGGAAAAGCGCCTCTTCGCACCGGAAACTATTCTAAAGTTTATAATACGAAAAAAGGAGAAAAATTAACGGTTAACGGTAATCTTCAAATCGTAAAATAAAAACAAAGGCATTACCCGAAGGACAGAGTCCGTGTGATTTTCAGTTCTTCGGGTAAACTGCTTGCTACCGGACAACCTTTAATAGCTCCTTCAATAATCTTACGTTCCTTGTCGCTGTAATTGTTGTGCGGGAATTTGAAGTTAACAATCAATTCTGCAATCCGGCGAGGATTTTCACCCATTACTTTCGTGGTTTCCACAACGGTTCCATCAATATCAAAATGATGTGTTTGTGTAGCAATACCGATAATGGTCAATGCACAGCTGGCATAAGAAGCTGCAAATAAATCGGTTGGAGAAAAAGCTTCTCCTCTTCCGTGATTATCGGTAGGAGCGTCGGTAATAATTTTAGCGCCCGATTGCAAATGTTCCGCTTCCGTGCGAAGATTGCCTAAATACGTTGTTCTAACTGTTGCCATAATTATAAATTGATTATACGATGTACAAAGGTAATGAAATTTCAAAAATAATATTTACCTTTGTAATGCAATCTTCAAAAAAATAATAGTATGGCAACATTAACATTAGAATTTAACGCTAATAATTCATTAGCAAAAAGCATTATTTATTCTATACAAAATTCGGGTGTTTTTAAAATAATAGAAGAAAATAAAACGTCTTATAACAACGATTTTGTAAAAAAAATAGAGGAAAGCGAAGAACAATTTGCCACCGGTAAATTTAAAACCATCAAAACCGACGACCTATGGAAGTAGATTATTCTGAGAATGCTTTAAAAGACCGAGATTATTGGAAAGAAAATGGCACGGATGCCATTAAAGACAGAATACAAAAACTGATTAATAATATACAGGAAACACCATTCACAGGGATTGGGAAACCGGAACCGCTTAAATGGAATCTGGCAGGCAAATGGTCGCGTAGAATTAATGATGGTAATCGTATTATTTATGGCATTTCAAATGGTAGAATAAAGATTTACTCAATGAAAGGACATTATAATGATAAATAAAATCATGTGCTGTTGATAAGATTGCTTTTTTAATGTTGACACTTCTGATTTGGGGTGCAGCAAGTATGAATGCACAAGTAACGATTGGTAGCGAAAATCCTCCGCATTCCGGTGCTGTTCTGGATTTACAATCGACTACACAAGGTTTAAAGTTGCCCAATGTAGCGCTTGCTTCGGATTTGACTAAATTTGTCTTGCCTCTTACGGATCCATCCACTAAGGAAGATGCAAAAGGGATGTATGTTTACAATACTAATTCGACTGTTGGAGAAGGCGTTTATGTTTGGGATGGTTATCAATGGATACTTGTAAAAGAAAGCTATGGTGCAAAGCCTGTTCAACAAATCTCTGTTGTACCACTGAGTGGTCCTAATTATGTTGGTAAAAATACAGAGTTGGAACTAAGCGCAATTATTACCCCTATTGATGCAAGTAATTCAAAAATAGTCTGGAGTGCTGATAGAGGAACAACCGCTGGATCGGTGACTGTGTCAGGAATAGCATCAGCCTCTTCTTCAGGTCTGTTTACAGTACGTGCTACGGCTAATAATGGAGTGATTGGTTCACAGACAATTGCAGTGCTACAATCGGATATGGTAATCAATCAGAGTCTAAATGGAAAAAATGAATACAAGTCGTATGATTTTAATGGAACTGAATGGATGATTCAAAACTCGAAGGAGGGTACCAGTACCTACCAAACGTTTGACAACAATGTCCAGAGTGATGCTTTTTATTATACATGGGGACAAGCACATGCAGCGGCTGAGAGTGATAGACCATGCCAAGGTGATTGGCGGTTACCCACTGTCAGTGAAATTTTAGCCCTCAGAGCCTACCTGCAAACTGATGGACAAAGAGTCGAACTGGAAAAAGTCCTGTGGTTGAATACAGAGAATCTAAGCGGATATTATGGGTATGGGGATTGGCATAATTATCGCAACGAAATCCGGCTACCTTATGATTATGGTTACATCTCTTGGAACAAAACTTTTGCTCCGTTTACCACTTCAATCGATTACGTGATCGCGACTCCGGTAAGATGCGTTAAAATTAAGTAACACGATGAAAAAAGAAGAACACAGATAAAAACGGATAAAACCAATTTATCTGTGTTCTTATCTTTACTAATTACTCCCCAATAACTGCCGCGCCGCCAACATCAAAAACATATAATTCCCCGAACCGCCTCCCAACACATATTCCGTCTGTTGCCACAGATAAGGAAACGTCAGTAATTCCGGAAAATCAGGACGGATAAGCGCGGTGCCCGAAACGACTCTGTTCCGCTTCTGTGCGAAGATTGCCTAAATACGTTGTTCTAACTGTTGCCATAATATAAAGTATTTATATGATGTAACAAAGGTAGTAAAATTAAAACAGCCACAATTCCAATTGTGTATCTTTCTTTTCGATTTCTTCGCCTGCATTGCTGATACCAAATCCCAACAATCGTACCGGTTGTTCCGATAAATCAATGAGTTTCATCATATCCCGCGCTACGGGCCATAATTGCCGGAACTCAGTCACTTTTTGGGTCAAGGTTTTGCTCCGTGTAATCTGCTTGAAATCGGCGTATTTGACTTTTATTGTCATCGTTTTGCCGTAAAAATTTTCTTCTTGCATCCGTTCCATTACTTCTTTGGCTAAATGATAGAGTTCTACCGTTAAAAGTATCCGGTCGTTTTTGTCCTGCAAAAAAGTGGTTTCCGTACTGATGGACTTGGTAATCCGGTTGGGTTCGACTTCCCGCTCGTCTATTCCCCGCGCATTGGAATAGAGGCTGTGTCCGGCTTTTCCAAACAGTTTGACCAATTCCGTTTCCGAACGCTGTTTCAAATCGTAACCGGTAAAAATACGATGTTCGTGCATCTTTTGTGCGGTTACTTTTCCTACGCCATAGAATTTTTCTATTTTCAGGTTTTCCACGAATTTTTCCGCTTCTTCCGGAGGAATAACAAAAAAACCGTTGGGTTTCTTCCAATCGGAAGCAATTTTTGCCAAAAATTTATTGCATGACACTCCGGCAGAAGCCGTCAATCCGGTCTTTTCAAAAATCTTTTGTTGAATTTCTTTGGCGATCAGGCTGGCGGAAGGATTATTTTTGTGATTTACGGTAACGTCCAAAAACGCTTCGTCCAAGGACAAAGGTTCCACCAAATCCGTATATTCCAAAAAGATCTCCCGGATTTGCATGGAAACTTCGTGATAGACTTCAAACCGGGGCGGGACAAAAATCAGTCCGGGACATTTGTTTTTGGCTGTCAAGGAAGGCATAGCGGAATGAACGCCGAATTTCCGGGCTTCATAGCTGGCCGTAGCGACGACTCCCCGCGCCTCGGAATAGCCGACCGCTATGGGTTTGCCCCGCAATGCTTCATTGTCCCGCTGCTCAACGGAAGCATAAAAAGCATCCATATCAATATGGATAATTTTTCGCATAGACAAAAATAATAAATTTAGCCAAGATTTATTACAATTGTGCATTTATAAATATTTGATTATCTTTGTAGTGTAAATTTAAAATCAAAATATTATGCCAGCAATAAGAGATAAAACGACAAATAATATAGATTCAATAACATTATTTTATAAAAAAAACAATGCTATTGCACAAAACACTATTAACTATTTATTGTCAATAGGCGTTTTTGAGAAGCCGTCTAAAATAGAAAAAAACCCATTAGAGTTGGCCTTAGAAGATGTAAAAGCGGGCAGAGTTACTCAAATCAAAGACATTAATAATTTCATTGAAGAAGTTTTACAATGAAAAAATCACAAGTTGATTTTGTTTTGACCAAAGGAATGGTTTTTAAATATTCGATTACTTTTGCCAATCAATTTAAAAAAGATTTTGTGCTGTGTGAAAAACAAAATTTAGATTTAAAATTGATTGAAGAAGCCGTTAAAATATTGGCTTCCACAGGTAAGCTACCTAAAGAATATAAACCTCACAAATTAAAAGGAAATTTCACAGGAATTTGGGAATGTCATATAACAAGTGATTGGCTTATGACTTGGTTGCAAGAAGACGATAAACTTACCTTGCTGTTCCTTTCAACCGGCTCTCATTCTTATTTACTTGGTATGTAAAATAAATTATTTTTTAGAATGATGCTTTGAATACAAGCGGAAAAGCCACAAGAAGAACAGGATTACCAGCAATCCCAATAAAAATATGATCAGCAATCGCCATCCCTTAGTCGTGAATATTCCAATAGCTGTAAATACAATGAGATGGATGGTCATTATAAGCCAAAATGACCCGGATAGTACCTTTTTTACTTTCATTTAATTGATTCGGAAACGAGCATTTGTTTAAAATTGAAGGAACAAAATTAATCATTTTTATCAATTTTTCATTCGATATTTATAGCCGATTTTCGTATTTGAGCGAGACGCTTGGCTAAATCTTTGTCTTGATGTGCTATTTGTAGATTGTATTTTATTTGCATACGCAGCAGCGAATCAGCCGGCACATCTATAGCGGCTTCCAAAAGCAACGCCGTGGTAGTTGTAAATACGTGGCGTCCGTTCAGTATATCGTTCAATACTGCGTAGGACATATCTATTTGCGCAGCAAGTTTGTGTTGCGGGATGCCGCGGAGTTCCAGTTCTCTTTTCACGAATTCACCGGGAGGCGTTGGTAGATATCCAAATCCTGTATTTACCATAATATTCTTATTTATAATGGGTTGATAAATTCTATTATGTCACATACCGTTACAACGGTTTCGGAAACGACCCGGTTTGAGACGAACTCAAGCCGGTACCGGTCGTTTAAATGGACGGATTCGAGTCCTTCTTTGTCTCCTTGCAACTCTTCGTAATGTAAGACCTGATACCGGTATAAATCTTCTACAATGGCAACAGATTCAAGCAAATCAATGGTTTGACAATACCTTTCAACTACTTCCGGCGGAAAACAGTGTTCGTTATCCGCTGTCTTGCCTGTTTTGTATAGTTCGAACAAATACTCTTTTTCAAAACTAATTTCCATTTCATTTTATTTGTTAAAGGCAAAGATAATACAATTTTTTTATTTTCATAAAATATTTTTTATATTCAATAAAAAGTAGTAGCTTTGTCCCCGCAACGGTTCTAATTTTCCCATTCGGGAAAAAGATTAAAAGGGAACCGGGTGAAAATCCCGGACAGTCCCGCTGCTGTAAGCTTCGTCTGAACGATGATTTCAATAAGATTAAAAAGATTTACAAGATTACTTTTAGAATAATCTTGTAAATCCTAAAAAATCTTCCGAAAATCAAGGTTCAGATAGTGTTGAACAATACTTTGCCACTGAGGAATCGGGAAGGCGTTCAACTTTAAAGTGAGTCAGAAGACCTGCCGTGCATAAAATTAACATCTCACGCTTTCGAGGAAAAAGCAAGATTACAGCATGGTAAAACGTATCGTATTCTTTTTTTGTTCATGGCTCATGGTTCACTGCTCTTTTGCGCAGTTGGACACTACTAAATATGACTTGCCGGAAGTTATAAAAACGGCTTCTGCTCCGTCTTCTTATCAAGCAAGCTCTCCTACGCAAATTTTGAAAACCGGTATTCCCGAAAAACTCAATGCTTTATCGGTTTCGGATGCAGTCAAGCATTTTTCCGGTGTGCAGGTCAAAGATTACGGCGGGGTGGGCGGATTGAAAACCGTTTCCATTCGCAGTCTGGGAGCGAACCATACCAATGTGATTTACGACGGCATTTCCATTTCGGATTATCAAAGCGGACAAACCGATTTGGGACGTTTTTCATTGGATAATGTAGAAATGATTACGCTGAATATCGGCGAGTCCGACAATATTTTTCAAACGGCGCAAGCGCAATCCTTAGCCGGCTCCTTAAATATTATCACTCAAACTTTTGCACCTGTAAACAAGAAAAGAAATTTAAGAGCTTCCTTGAAAGGCGGTTCATTCGGTTTTATCAATCCTTCCTTATTGTATAGTGAAACGCTTAACGAAACTTTTTCTGCAAGCGCATCGGCTGATTGGCTGAAAACGAAAGGCAATTATCCGTTTGCACAACTCATCGGCTATTCCGGCGATGAAAAACAATACAAAAAGCGCGAAAATTCGGATGTGGAAACACTGAAATTGGAAGCCAATCTCAAAGGGAATTTTAAAAACAAAGGCAATCTATTGTTCAAAAATTATTTTTTCACCTCCGAAAGAGGATTGCCCGGACCGGCACATTATCACACCGATATTCCTTCCTACGACCGGTTGAAAGACCGTAATTTCTTTTCGCAAATTCATTACGACCAACGAATGGGTGAAAAAGTAAAATTTCAAACCAATGCCAAATTTTCGTTGGCACATACCGGTTATTTCAATTCCGTACGAAAACAAACCCATTTGTACGACCAACGGGAATTTTATTTGAATGCAACTTTTTTATATCCATTGACCGGAAAAATTTCTTTCTCGTGGGCGAATGACGGCTCATACAGCGATTTTGAGAGCAATCAAGGCAATGTTTCTCCGTCGCGGACTTCGTGGTTGAGCGCCTTGTCGGGAAAATATGAAATCCAACGATGGAATGTTACGGCTAAATTATTAAATAACCACATTCGCGATCAAGTGAAAACAGGCCATCTGACCACCACTTACAATCATCTGTCGCCGTATCTCGGTTTTTCCGGACAGCCGGTTGCAACCTTCCCCTTGCGGTTACGCGGATTTTATAAAAATACCTTCCGGATGCCGACATTCGGTGATTTATATTATTTTACCGCCGACATACGTCCCGATTTGAAGCCCGAAAAAGCACGGCAAGTGGATATAGGATTGACTTTCGTTTCAAGCCTTGGAAATTGCATTCCTTATTTTTCGCTGTCAAGCGATGTTTATTGGAATCAAGTCGATAACAAAATTGTGGCCGTTCCGACAAACAATATGTTCTTGTGGTCGGTGAAAAATTATGGACGGGTAGATATTCAAGGTGTGGATTTGAATGTCGCGACACAAATTCAATGCAATTCCCATTTTTTGTGGGAATTGAATGCCGCCTACACCTATCAAAACACCCTCAATAAATCGACAGAAATACCGCAAAATTACAACAAACGATTGCCTTACACGGCGCGACATTCGGCATCGGGCAATCTCACGTTAAAAACTCCCTGGATAGATGCCGGTTACAATATTATCTATTGTGGAAAACGGTATTATCGGGCAGACAACGACCCGACTTCGCAAATGTCCCCGTTTGCCGAACAGGGCGTTAACTTGATGCGAACCTTTGCCTGGCAAAAAACAAAAATCACGCTGACGGCAGAGTGTTTGAATATCGGCAATGTGCAATACGATGTGGTAAATGCTTACCCGATGCCCGCGCGCTCGTTTCGTTTTGGAATAAAAATTAATTATTAAACATTAAATATCATTTTATGAAAACAAAATTTTTGTACTTATTTGCGTTAGTGATGGCTTTTGCGGCCTGTGAAAAAGAAGACACGATTCCATACACTCCCCCTATCCCGGGTTCGCAAGGTGTTTTTGTTTTGAGTGAAGGTAGTTGGGGGGGTAATAATGCGTCCTTGCAGTATTACAATTTCGCTACCTCAACCGTATCTTCCGACCTTTTTGCCGGGAAATTAGGAGATACCGGACAGGATATGGTGGCTTATGGCGGAAAATTATACATTACAGTAACGGAATCCAATTGTATTCAAGTGCTTAATTTGAATTCATTTGAACGGTTGGAAACGATTACGAATATTCAAAGCCCGCGTTTTTTGGCAACGGATGGAGGAAAAGTTTACGCTACCGCTTACGGAACAACTTCGGGCGAAGTAGTGCGGATTGACACCACTTTGTTGACTGTTACAGGAACGGCAACCGTTGGCACATTCCCCGAAGGGATAGCGGCTCTGAATGGCAAACTGTATGTAGCCAATGGCGGAAGGGGTCCGGGAAATACGGTTTCTGTGGTAAATACCACTCCGTTTCAACAAGAATCCACCATAGCTGTGCCTCAAAATCCATACATTATCAAAGCCGGTAAAGATGGAAATCTTTATTTGACCTCTCAAGACGTTTATGATAGCGAAACTTATGCGTTTATATCGGCAGGAGGATTGCACGTGATTAACCCGCAAACAAAAGCGGTCACCGAAAATATATTGCCGGCCACCCAGCGGTTCGATATTCTGGATGACGTGATATACTTCTATACATTTAGTACCATTGGTGCTTACAATATCCAAACAAAAACGACCACTCCGGTCATTCCTATGGAATCAAGTTATGCAGTGGCTAATCCGTATGGAATAGGTGTTAATCCCAAGACCAAGGAAGTCTATATTTCCGATGCCGCATTAGATTATTCCAGCAACGGAAAAGTAGTCGTTTTTGATACAGATGGAAAAATGAAAACGGAATTTACCGTTGGTGTGCTTGCGAATACATTCGTATTTAATTAATTATGCAAAAAAAATATATTGCCGTTATTCTTTGTTTTTGCCTGTTATTTGTTTCCTGCCAAAAATCAGGAAATATTAATGGCGGTAGAGACGCCATGCATCGCGTCTCTACGATGGCAGGCAGCGACAGCATTTACTATGCTCAGGGATTTCAGATAGAAACTCATATCGATTTTAAACTTGTGCAAATTAAAAATCCCTGGCATAGTAATAAACTCTTGCAAACCTATATCTTGGTTCCCAAAACGGAACCATTGCCGGAACCATTGCCGGAAGGAATCGTGATACGCACCCCGCTGGAAAAAACAGCCGTTTTTTCCTCGGTGGTCTGCGGGATGTTGAATGAATTGGATGTTTTATCGTCTTTAACGGGCGTGGCGGAACCGCAGTACATCAACATTCCCTACATAAAAAATGGAATTATCAACGGAACCATTCAAGATATAGGACAAGCAAGCAACCCCGATATCGAAAAGTTGATGATGATTGAACCGGAAGTCATTTTCACCAATCCGGTCAATGAAGCAGGCGCCGGTTCGCTGGACAAATTGACGATACCGGCTTTTTCTTGTCTGGAATGGATGGAAAACCATCCCTTGGGACAAGCCGAATGGATCCGGTTGATTGGTTTATTGTTTGACAAAGAAGCTTTTGCCGATTCCTTGTTTTTTGAAACCGTCCGTTCGTATAGTGCATTAAAAGAGCAAACGGCAACCGTAGATTACCGTCCAACTGTTTTTGCGGAAAAAAAATACGGCGATTTCTGGTATATGCCCGGCGGGAAAAGTTATTTCGCTCATTTATTGGAAGATGCAGGCGCCGATTATATTTTCCGGGAGAATGAAAGCGCCGGTTCCATTCCCTACTCTTTTGAAACGATTTTGGATCAGGCCGGAAAAGCGGATTTTTGGCTGTTCAAATATTACAGCGCCCAAGAGATGACTTACAAGCAATTAGCAGACGAGTACGCCAATTATACCCTGTTTGACGCCTACAAAAAACGGAATATCTATGTTTGCAATACCTTGAAAACACCAAATTACTATCAGGAATTACCGCTCCATCCCGATTGGACACTCCAAGACTTAATCAAAATTTTTCATCCGGAGTTGTTGCCGGAATATCAGCCGAAGTATTATTACCGGGTGAAAGAATATTTTACGAAAAATCAGGTAAAAAAAAGCCATTAGTTTGCCGATAATTAAAAACTTTCCATTACCTTTGCAAACCGAAATTGGTATGTTTAAATAAATTAAAATTAACAGTCAAAAAAACATTATGATTATTGTTCCATTAAAAGAAGGCGAAAACATTGAAAGAGCCTTAAAAAAATTCAAGAGAAAGTTTGAAAAAACCGGTGTTACAAAAGAGCTTCGAGAAAGACAAGCTTTTACTAAACCATCTATTGAAAAAAGGAAACAAAAAATCCACGCTATTTACGTACAGCAACTTCACGAGGCTGAAGAATAATTTGGTTATATTCATTATTTTAATTAACTTCGTTGCATTAAAGCAATAAAGTTATGATAATCGAATCATTCTTACAATATTTGAGGTATGAGAAGAATTATTCGTCCCACACCGTAGAAGCCTACGAGAGTGATTTGATGCAATTCAAGCAATTTTTTTGCGGAGGAGAAATTTTCAATCCACAGGAGATCGATACCGTTATCGTTCGCCGGTGGATTATTTCGTTAATGGAAGAAGGCTATTCTCCCTTGTCCGTCAACCGGAAACTAAGTTCACTGAAATCGTTCTTTAAATATTTGTCCCGGTACAAACAAATAGAAAACAATCCGATGAAAAAAGTTTCGGGTCCCAAAACGAACAAATCGTTGCCTTATTTTGTTAAAGATAAGGATATGGATAACCTGCTTCCGGATTTCACAGAGGAGGAAAAGTCATTTGAAGGCGAGCGTGACAAAGCGATTTTGGATGCTTTTTACAGTACCGGAATGCGTTGTGCCGAATTGGTAGGATTGAAAGAGGAGGATATTGATTTTGGGGCGCAACTCATAAAAGTAACCGGTAAACGCAACAAACAACGGTTAATTCCGTTTTCAACATTATTAAAGGAAAGTTTACAAAATTACCGGACCATCCGGGACGAGAAAGTTCCGGGTCCGGGAAAAAATACATTTTTTGTACGGAAAGACGGTCGTCCGTTAACCAACAATATCGTCTATCATATTGTCCGGAAAAAATTAGCGGCCGTACCGAATTTATCGAAAAGAAGTCCTCACGTATTGAGACACACGTTTGCGACAAGTATGTTGAACAACGGAGCGGATTTGAATGCAGTCAAAGAGTTACTGGGACATGCAAGCCTATCCTCTACCGAAGTTTATACTCATACAACTTTTGAAGAATTAAAAAAAACGTATCACCAGGCTCATCCGAGAGCCTAAAAACAAAAGGAGGTTTTTTATGGAAATTACTATTCATTCAATTCATTTTGAAACGAGTACACAATTGGAAGCTTTTATTCAGAAAAAAGTAGGCCGCTTGGCAAAATTCCACGACGGGGTTACTTTAGCTGATGTAACATTGAAAGTGGTTAAACCGGAGACGAATGCCAACAAAGATGCTTCCGTCAAATTATTTTCTCCCGGTCATGAATTTTTCGCACAGGAAATCAAAGACACGTTTGAAGAAGCTATTGACAACTGTGTGGAGAAATTAGAACGCCAGGTATTAAAATATAAGGAAAAACAAAGTCCCAAAAAATAATTAATCAATAAATTTTGATAGTAAAGAAAATAATTGTATCTTTGTAATAGATACTGAAAGGTATTTAGCTGTACTACGGTACGGTGCTGCGGGTGAAGTTCGCTTCATACTGCCTTGAAAAACCGGGAGATTATTCTTCCGGTTTTTAATTACCATATCTTTCTTGTTTTTCCTTTTTCATAAACCCATACTTCTTCAATTACGTTCTTAAAGCTTTTATCGTGTAACCTATTACCTATATTATTGAGTATGTATCTGTCACTACATCCTTTTGTATTATTGATTATTATCCGGGAGGATTGTTTTGTTCCCTTTGAAATCATGTGCGCTATTTTTCCTTTATTAAATGGAGGTATAAAACTCTCATATTCATAAAATTTTCCATCAATAATTAAATCAGGACATTTACGTGCATATATAGTTTCTGTCAATGTTCCAAATATCTGTTCGTATTTTTCGTCTTTATAATGTATCTCTGTTGTTATTTGTACCTTTTTGCCTTTTATCGCAAAACTTCTTGAGATAGACAAAAGATCTTTATGGTCTGATTTTTTGATATATCCATTTATAATTTCAATACATCCCCCATTATTGAATTCTTTATACAAATTAAATCCATCTGTTAGTGTAGAATCCGGCTTGGGAGCTTTTCCTGCATCACTTATTTTCATAGTATCAATTTACTGATTTTTCAATTATTTACATTCTTTATTTGATTACATCGATTTGATTATAAAAAAGAATATAAAACAAGTGAATTTCTTCATTTTTATTAATTCAATTTACTGTTTATTAATATAATCTACTATCCACTGCCCTACTTCAGAAGTTTTATACGCTTTACCGGATTCCGCAATATCTTCCGTAACCACTTTGGCAGCCATGGAAGCATCTACTGCTTCGCGAATCAGTTTTCCTTCCGCTTTCAAATCGAAAGCATATTCGAACATCAGCGCTGCCGAGAGAATCGTTGCCAACGGATTGGCAATATCTTTGCCTGCCGCTTGCGGATAAGAACCGTGAATCGGCTCAAAGACAGAGGTATGAATGCCGATAGATGCCGACGGCAACATGCCCAGGGAACCGGTAATGACCGACGCTTCATCAGTCAGAATATCGCCGAACATATTTTCCGTCACCATGACGTCAAAACGTTTCGGCCATTGGATAATCTGCATGGCTGCATTGTCCACAAACATATATTCGGTTGCCACTTCGGGATATTCCTTTTCTAATTGTTGGGAAACTTGCCTCCACAAGCGCGACGTACACAATACATTCGCTTTATCGACAATGGTCAGTTTCTTCTTGCGCTTCATCGCATAATCGTAAGCCAAGCGGACAATCCGTTCGATTTCTTCTACTGTATAAACACAAGTATCATAAGCAGTTGTACCGTCTTCACTCCTACCCTGCGGACGTCCGAAATAAATACCTCCGGTCAATTCGCGGATACACATAAAATCGGCGCCTTCCACCAAATCGGAACGCAAGGGCGATTTATGCAACAAGGACGGAAAAGTCGTTACCGGACGGATATTGGCATACAATCCCAATTTTTTACGCATAGCCAGCAAGCCTTGCTCGGGACGAACTTTAGCCGAAGGGTCATTATCGTATTTCGGCGAACCGATTGCTCCAAACAAAACCGCATCCGACTCCATGCAAAGGGCATGTGTTTCAGCGGGATAAGGGTCACCCACCGCATCAATGGCACAGGCTCCGACCAATGCTTCCTGATAAGTCAATACATGGCCAAATTTTTTACACACGGCTTTGGTTACTTCCAATGCTTGGGCTACAATTTCCGGACCGATACCGTCGCCGGGTAAAACTGCTATCTTCATTATCTTTTGTATTTAATATATTGGGGTATTTTGGGTATATATTCGTCATTATCCCATAAACTGCTGGTAATCATCAAATCAGCGCTGTAACGGTTGCAGGCGATGGGCACATTGTGCACCCGGCATTGGCGAAGCAACATCTGAATATCCGCTTCGTGCGGTTGCGGATTCAAATCGTCAATCAGGAAAATGGCAAGGTTCACCTCGTGCCGCACCACCATGGCGGCAATTTCGGCATCACCACCCAAAGGACCCGAATGCATGCAAATGATTTCAGCATCCACTCCTTTGGCTTTCAATGCTTTTTTTATTAAACTTCCGGTAGTTCCTGTACAAACCAATCTATGTTTGGATAATGTATCGGCATTAAATACCGCCCATTCTACCATATCCGCTTTTCGTTGATCGTGCGCCACTAAGGCAATTGTCAATTTTTTGTTCATATTCTTTGATATTTAATACAAAAGTACGAAAAAAAAATGACTTTACATATTCTCAATCATATTCAACATCTTGACGGTCGCTTTAATGGCTGCTTCCGTTTGGTCAACATCCAAGCCACGCGTTTTGAAATCTTTGCCGTTAAAATTCCAGGAAATGGTCGTTTGAACCAAAGCATCCGTACGCCCGCCCGTAGGAATAGCAACGTTATAATCCGTCAACGTGGGTTTGGGTTTAGCCAATTGCGTATATATTTTCCATATAACTTTGGAAAAAGCGTGGTATTGACCGTCGCCCGGAGCGGTTTGTTCATATTCTTTTCCGTCTATTTCAATCCGTACCGTGGCTGTCGGACGTAATCCCTGGGTCAATGACAAGGAATAATTGATAATCCGTATTTTATCGGTGTTTGCCGAATGAAGCACATCCGAAATAATATAGGGCAAATCGTCTTGAGTCACAATCTCTTTCTTATCGCCCAATTCAATGATTCGCTCGGTCAATTTTTTCATGGAGGCTTCGTCCAATTCGATGCCCATCGCTTCCAGGTTTTTCTTGATATTGGATTTTCCGGAAGTTTTACCCAAAGCATATTCCCGCGCACGTCCAAACCGTTCGGGAAGTAAATCATTGTAATACAGATTATTCTTGTTGTCCCCATCGGCATGAATTCCGGCGCATTGGGTGAATACGCTGTCGCCGACCACCGGTTTGTTGTTCGGAATACGAATGCCCGAATACGATTCCACCATACGGCTTACCCGGTTCAGATTGTCTTCCGTAATATTCGTTTTCAATTTCAATTGGTCGTGAAGCATGGCAATCACGCTGGACAAGGGAGCGTTTCCCGCCCTTTCGCCTAATCCGTTGATAGTGGTATGGATACCCGGAATGCCCGCGTTCACCGCAGCAAAAACATTTCCTACCGCCAAATCATAATCATTATGCGCATGGAAATCGAAACGGATACCCGGATATTTTTCGCACATTTCCTGACAGAATTTTCCGGTATTAACCGGATTCAATATTCCCAAAGTATCCGGAAGCATGAAGTGTTGAATGTTTGTATCTTTCAGATTATCCATAAGATAAAAAACATATTCCGGGGAATGCAACATGCCGTTTGACCAGTCTTCCAAATAGATATTGATGGAAATATTCATCTCTCCGGCTTGCTTCAAAACGGCTTGAATATCCGCCAGGTGTTGTTCCGGTGTTTTCCGAAGTTGTTCCGTACAATGTTTCAGGGAACCTTTGCACAGTAAATTCATGACTTTGCAGCCGGCGTTTTTCACCCAATTCAACGAAACATCACCGTCCACAAATCCCAGCACTTCAATCCGGTCGATATAATTATGCACCGTCGCCCAGCGGGTAATCCGTTTGACCGTTTCAAACTCTCCTTCGGAAACTTTGGCGGAAGCTATTTCCAAACGATCGACATTCAAATCCACTAATAAAAGGCGAGCGATATGCAACTTTTCGGAAGCCGCAAAAGAAACGCCCGACGTCTGTTCGCCATCGCGTAAAGTCGTATCTAAGATTTCTATTTTCATCTTTTAATGTTCTTTCCTTTTTTTCTTTTCTTTCCCTTTTTCTGTCATGGCGGGCTTGACCCGCCATGACAGAGGCCTCACAAAAAAAGTGATTCATATTCTTCAATTGTATCTTTTTTGCTCAACAAATAATCAATATCATCAAAACCATTTAAAAAACATTCTTTTTTATACGAATTGATGGCAAAATGTTCCGATTTTCCGGTAGCATTATTGGTAATCTGTTGATTTTCCAAATCAATGGTCAATGTCATTTGCGGATCGGCGTTCACGCCGGCAAAAATACCGGACAGAAATTCATCCGTCACTACCACCGGCAATACAAAATTATTCATGGCATTGTTTTTGAAAATATCGGCAAAAAAGCTGGAAACCACCACTTTGAAACCATAGCCTGCAATAGCCCAGGCAGCATGTTCACGGCTGGAACCACTTCCGAAATTTTTTCCGGCTACCAAAATTTCCCCTTTATAAACAGGGTTGTTCAAAACAAAAGACTGTACCGGTTGATCGTTTTTGTCGTATCGCCAATCGCGAAAAAGGTTATCGCCGAAACCCTCTTTGGAGGTCGCTTTCAAAAAGCGCGCAGGAATAATCTGGTCTGTATCGACATTCTCTATCGGTAGAGGGACGATTGTGCTTGTTAATGTTACGAATTTTTCCATTATATTTATATTCTTCAATTCAACTCCTGTCATGGCGGGCTTGACCCGCCATCCCCTGCTAATCGTTAAACACTTATGAACGGTGTTCGTGGGATTGCGGGTCAAGCCCGCAATGACAGGGTCTTCAATTTCTTCAATTTCTTGGATCTGTTATTTTTCCTGTTATTGCAGCTGCAGCCGCTACGAGCGGACCAGCCAGAATGGTTCGCGAACCGGGACCTTGCCGTCCTTCAAAATTGCGGTTGGAAGTCGATACGGCATATTTTCCGGCGGGAACTTTGTCCTCATTCATTGCTAAACAAGCGGAACATCCCGGTTGACGGATTTCAAATCCCGCCTCTTCCAATACCTTATCCAATCCTTCTTCGCGGATTTGCTTATCAACTGCCCATGAACCGGGTACTATCCAGGCAATAACCGTTTCTGCTTTCTTCTTTCCTTTTACCAATTGAGCAAAAGCACGGAAATCTTCAATCCGTCCATTGGTACAACTGCCGAGAAAAACATAATCCACCGGTTTTCCCAACAATTTTTCGCCGGGCTGGAATCTCATGTATTCCAATGATTTGGCAAAGGATATGCGGGAAGATTCCTCTATCGTTTCCAAAGTGGGAATGGCTTCGTTGATACCCATTCCCATGCCCGGATTGGTGCCGTAAGTGACCATCGGTTCAATAGCATTCGCATCAAAAACAACCTCTTTATCGAAGGAAGCATCTGCATCCGTTTTCAGTGTTTTCCAATACTCCAGCGCTTTGTTCCAGGCATCGCCTTTCGGTGTAAATTCCCGGCCTTGGATGTAGTTAAAAGTAACTTCATCCGGAGCAATCATTCCGCCCCGCGCACCCATTTCGATGGACAAGTTGCAGAGTGTCAGCCGTCCCTCCATCGAAAGATTTTCGACTGCTTCACCGGCATATTCCACAAAATAACCTGTGGCGCCGCCGGTAGTCATCTTTGAGATAATATACAAAGCCATATCTTTGGCGGTCACACCCGGTTTCAATCGGTTTTTCACCGTAATCCGCATCGTTTTCGGTTTGGATTGAAATACACATTGCGTAGCCAACACCATTTCCACCTCGCTGGTACCGATTCCAAAAGCCACCGCTCCCATTGCTCCATGCGTGGAAGTATGGGAATCGCCGCAAACGATGGTCATGCCGGGCAAAGATAGTCCGGTTTCGGGACCCACCACATGTGTCACACCATTCAAGCGATGTCCTATCGGATAATAATTGACCCCAAATTCCTTGGCGTTTTTATCCAAAGTATCCACCTGATGCCTGGATACAGGGTCTTGTATCGGTAATTCCTGATTCAGGGTCGGAATATTATGGTCGGGCATACAAGTAATCTGTTGCGGACGAAAAACTTTCAGTCCCCGCCTTCTCAGCCCTTCAAATGCCTGCGGACTGGTTACTTCATGCACATACATCCGGTCGATATACAACTGCGTGGGACCATCTTCCACGATGCTCACTATGTGTTTGTCCCAAATTTTGTCGAAAAGAGTTTTCCCCATGTTATTGTTCGTTTTTTCTTAAGAAGCTTAAGCCATTTAAGGCTCTTAAGATTCTTAAGAATTTATTTTACAAACTTGTTAATTGCATCAATATAAGCTTCAATCGAAGCGGCAATAATATCGGTATTAGCAGAGAATCCGTAATAATTAATTCCGTTGTGCTCTACCTGCATGTGCACTTTCCCCATATCGTCGCTCCCTTTATTAATCGCTTGAATCAAAAATTCCTGTATCGTCATCTGACGGTGAATAATTTGCTTAACCGCTTTAATAGCCGCATCTACCGGACCGTTTCCGGAAGAAGCCGCTTCAAATTTTTCGCCTGCAATATTCAAACAAACCGAGGCAACCGATTGAATGCCAACGCCTGAAGTCACCTGCAGGTATTCCAATTTAATCCGTTGCGATTCCGTCCGGTCTTTTCCGGCAAGCATCAATACATCGTCATCATTGATGTCTTTCTTTCGGTCGGCTAATTTAAGAAATTCTTCGTAAATAACATCCAATTTTTCCTGAGATAATTCAACACCCAGCACATTTAAACGATGTTTTAAAGCAGCACGACCGCTACGAGCCGTCAAAGCGATGGTGTTATCATCAATGCCAACCTCTTTCGGATCAATAATTTCGTAACTTTCCCGGTTTTTCAGTACGCCATCCTGATGAATTCCCGATGAATGGGCAAAAGCGTTCCGTCCGACTATCGCTTTATTCGGTTGCACCGGCATATTCATCAAACTGGAAACCATACGGCTGACCGGATAAATATGTTTGGTATTGATATTCGTTTCAATCGCTAACTCCTTATGACTCTTGAGAATCATCGCCACTTCTTCCAGCGAAGTATTTCCGGCACGTTCTCCGATTCCGTTTACCGTCACCTCCACTTGGCGGGCGCCGTTCATAATTCCTGCAATCGTATTCGCCGTTGCCATTCCTAAATCGTTGTGACAGTGGGTAGAAAGAATCGCTTTATCCATATTGTTCACATTTTCCATCAGGAATTTGATTTTTTCGCCATATTCAGAAGGCAGACAGTAACCGGTTGTATCCGGAATATTGACCACCGTAGCTCCGGCTTTAATCACCGCTTCCACCACTTTTGCCAAATAAACATTGTCTGTACGACCGGCATCTTCGCAATAAAATTCCACGTCTTCCACGTATTTTTTGGCGTATTTAACACAAGCAATAGCGCGCTCCAAGATTTCATCCTGCGTTGCATTGAATTTATACTGAATATGATAAGGGGAAGTTCCGATTCCGGTATGTATCCTTTTCCGTTTGGCATATTGCAAGGCTTCGGCAGCCACCTCAATATCTTTTTCCACGGCGCGAGTCAAGGCGCAAATCGTGGGCCAGGTCACCGCTTTGGATATTTCGATGACCGAATTAAAATCGCCCGGACTGGAAACAGGAAATCCGGCCTCAATCACATCCACTCCCAGGTTTTCCAAGGCCTGAGCCACCTGAATTTTTTCAATGGTATTCAACTGGCAACCGGGAACTTGTTCGCCGTCGCGCAAAGTAGTATCAAAAATAAATAATTTGTCCATATTTTCTATTCATAAAAAACCTTTCTCATCCGAAACGAGAAAAGCGCTGCAAAAGTAATAATAGTTTTTGAAATAGTAAATAATTGAAAGGAAAAAATGGAAAAATAATTGAAATTATTAGAAAATAGCTTGAAATATATTTAAATTACAACAGAAAGACCGAAAGAAAACAGAAAGGGGCAGCAAATAGATTGTCCTATTATAAACATTTTCAAAATTTCACCTCTACTTCAGCGCCGGCAACAAATAATCCCAAACCAAACCAATTTCTTTTCCCATATTGTTGGTATTAGAAGTGATAGCTATCACTGTATTTTTATACGGTATGACAAAAATAAACTGACCGAATGCACCGTCGGCACGGTAAGCACCGTATTTGCAACGCCACATCTGAAAACAGTAACCTTGCCCCCAATCATTTTCAGGATAATGCATTCCTTTTACGGCATCGCCCGGATAACTTTCTATTTGATAAGCAGATGCCTGTTCAACCCAGCCTTTGGGCAAAATTTGTTTACCGTTCCAAACGCCGGTTTGAAGGAACAATAAACCGAATTTCGCCATATCTTCCGTTTTAATATACAGACCCCATCCGCCTGTGTTAATCCCTTGCGAATTCTTTTCCCAATAGATATCATGAATATGAAGGGGGTCAAATAAGCGGGGAGTCAGGTAATCAAATACTGTCTGACCGGTCACTTTCTGAACAATAGCCGACAACATAAAGCTCCCCATGGAGTTGTAGTAGAAATGCGTTCCCGGCTCTGTAGTGATTGGCTGGACAAGGAAGTCCTTTATCCAATCCTTTCCTGTACGAGCAGGTTCTTTCGCTTGTCCTACCGACATGGTTATTAAATCCCGGATACTAAGTTGTGCCAAATAGGGAGAAACGGTATCGGGCAATTTATCGGGGAAGAAAGAGATGACTTTATCATCCAAACCTATTAATCCTTCATCAATTGCAAAACCGATTGCTGTTGCCGTAAAACTTTTGCTGACGGAATGCATCACATGCACACTATCGGGTGAAGCGCCGTTGAACCATTCTTCGTAAGCGACTTTTCCGTTCCGGACAACCATAATGCTGTGTATTTCAATCTCATTGTCTTTCAAAGCATGAAGGTAATCTTTTATACCTTTTACGGAGATGTTTTCTTTTTCAGGAGTAGTACGAGGTAATTTATCTTGAGCTATTACCGGAGTAGATGCCAATAACAAGCATACAGCAAACACTAAAATGTGAATGGAATTTTTCATGATAACTAAATTTTTACAAAGAAATAAAAATAAATTCAAACTGAAAAATTATTTTCCTCTTAATTACGTACCTTTGTTCCCTTAATGTGAAAATTTATGATTTCAGCAGACGGACTTACAGTCGAATTTGGCGGAACAACACTCTTTGCGGATGTTTCTTTTGTAATCAATGAGAAAGACCGGATTGCCTTGATGGGAAAAAATGGCGCCGGTAAATCGACTTTACTCAAGATTTTATCCGGTACGCGAACGCCGAGTAAGGGAAAAGTTTCCGCACCGAAAGAGGCTGTCATTGCATATCTTCCCCAACATTTGATGACGGAAGACGGAAGAACGGTTTTCGAAGAGGCGTCCATGGCTTTTTCGCATCTTTTTGAGATGGAAAAAGAAATCGAGGCGCTCAACAAAGAATTGGAAACACGCACCGATTATGATTCGGACAGTTATTTTGAACTGATAGAGAAAGTTTCGGCTTTGAGCGAGAAATTTTATTCCATTGATGCCACTAATTATGAAGCGGATGTGGAGAAAATATTGTTGGGATTGGGATTCAAACGCGAAGATTTCCAAAAGCAAACCAGCCAATTCAGCGGAGGTTGGCGGATGCGGATTGAGTTGGCAAAAAATTTGCTTAAAAAGCCGGACGTATTGTTATTAGACGAGCCGACCAATCATTTGGATATCGAATCCATTCAATGGCTGGAAGATTTTTTGATTAACAGCGCGAAAGCCGTTGTCGTCATTTCGCACGACCGGGCTTTTGTGGATAATATCACTACCCGCACCATTGAAGTGACCATGGGACGAATATACGATTATAAAGTCAATTATTCCAAGTATTTGGAACTTCGGAAAGAACGCCGTGAACAGCAACAGAAACAATTCGACGACCAACAGAAAATAATTGCGGAAACAACCGAATTTATAGAGCGTTTCAAAGGTACGTACTCCAAAACATTGCAAGTGCAGTCGCGGGTGAAAATGTTGGAAAAACTGGATTTGGTGGAAGTGGATGAGGAAGATACCTCGGCTTTGCGTTTGAAATTTCCGCCCTCGCCCCGTTCCGGCAATTATCCGGTCATTCTCGAAAATGTATCCAAGTCGTACGGCGACCACACCGTTTTCAAAAATGCCAATCTGACCATTGAACGAGGTAATAAAATTGCTTTTGTCGGCAAAAACGGCGAAGGGAAATCGACTTTGGTCAAATGTATCATGAAAGAGATTGAACACGAGGGAATATTGACTATCGGGCACAACGTTCAGATTGGTTATTTTGCTCAAAATCAGGCATCTTTATTGGATGAAAATGGCACGGTTTTTCAAACGATTGACGACATTGCGGTGGGCGATATCCGTACCAAAATCAGAGATATTTTGGGTGCGTTTATGTTTGGAAAAGAAGATTCCGAGAAGAAAGTCAAAGTGCTTTCCGGTGGCGAAAGAACCCGTTTGGCAATGATTAAATTATTGCTTGAACCGGTCAATTTATTGATTCTCGACGAACCGACCAACCATTTGGATATGAAGACGAAAGACATCCTCAAAAGCGCGCTGAATGATTTTGACGGTACGTTGATTGTGGTTTCCCACGACCGGGATTTCTTGGACGGATTGGTGACGAAAGTCTATGAATTCGGCAATCAAAAAGTGACGGAACATCTGGAAGATATTTACGGGTTTTTGCAAAAGAAAAAAATGGAAAATTTGAGGGAGTTGGAAAAATGAATTTTAGAAAAAACGATTATGCGATTTGATGAATTAAACTTGGACGAGTCGGTACTCATGGGCGTTGATGCCATGAATTTTAAGGAAACAACTCCTATTCAGGAGCAGACCATTCCCATCATTATGGAGGGAAAAGACTTGATTGCGTGTGCGCAGACGGGTACAGGCAAGACGGCGGCTTACATTTTGCCGTTGCTGCACAAATTGATGACGGTGAAACATTCGGACAAGCTGGTCAACGCCATTATCATGGCCCCCACCCGCGAACTCGCCCAGCAAATTGATATGCAGTTTGAGGGATTTTCCTATTTTGCGCCGGTCTCGACCCTGGCCGTTTATGGCGGAGGAGACGGAATGACGTGGGATATCCAGAAAAACGGCTTACTGAACGGTGTGGATATTATTGTGGCTACGCCCGGGCGGCTGATTACCATGCTGGAAATGCATCCGGTTGACCTTTCAGGCGTTCAGTATTTTATTCTGGATGAGGCAGACCGGATGTTGGATATGGGTTTTTATGACGACATTATGAAGATTGTCAAGAAATTGCCCGAAAAAAGGCAAAGCATTATGTTTTCCGCCACGATGCCTCCGAAAATTCAAGAGCTGACCAAGAAGATTTTGCACCATCCCGAGATAATAAAAATCGCCGTTTCCAAACCGAACGATGCCATCATGCAAGCCGCCTATATCTGTCATGAAGGACAAAAAATGGCATTGATCCGGGAACTGTTCAGCACACCTATAAAATCGAAAAACATCATTTTTTCTTCCTCTAAACTCAAAGTGAAAGACCTCGCTCATACGCTGAAAATGATGAAATTCAGTGTGGCTGCAATGCATTCCGACCTGGAACAACCGGAACGGGAACAGGTGTTGCGGGATTTCAAAAACGGCAAAATTTCCATCCTTGTCGCCACGGATATCGTCGCCCGGGGCATTGACATTGAAGATATCGGGATGGTACTCAACTACGATGTGCCGCACGATGCCGAAGATTATATCCACCGCATCGGTCGTACCGCCCGCGCCGGTGCAGATGGTCTGGCAGTCACTTTCGTATCCGAACGCGAACAGGGAAAATTCCATCGCATCGAGCAATTCCTCGAACGGACAATCTATAAAATTCCCCTGTCTCCTGAAATCGGCGAAGGGCCGAAATACAATCCCAAAGCGTTTGAGCGTCAAGAAGAAAAACAGGTGTTTAGAGGAAAAGGGCGCAATTGGAAACGAAAACCCGGTACAGGCAAGAAAAATGGATGATAAAAATTTCAAAGGGCATATATCCTTATTAATAGCTTACATTATTTTCGGACTTAACACTCCCATCGCCAAATCGGTGTTGATGCACGGAGAAGTTTCTGCTGTTGCCCTTACGTTTTACCGCATGGCAGGAGCCGCTGTACTTTTCTGGGTAACATCCTTGTTTACAAAAAAAGAGCGGGTGAATCTCCGGGATTTATTCCTGCTTTTTCTGGCGTCTATGTTCGGTATCCTGATTAATCAACTGTCTTTTATCGTGGGACTTTCGCTCACTTCACCCATTGATGCTTCCGTCATCACCACAATTGCCCCTATCTTGACCATGCTTTTGGCGGCATTTTTTCTGAAAGAACCCATCACGTGGAAGAAAGCCATCGGCGTTTTTATCGGCGCTTTGGGCGCCTTGCTGTTGATATTCAATAGCAACACAACCGAACGTGGAGGGGCAAGCGTTGCCGGCAATTTATTGTGCATCCTGAGCGGACTCTCTTTTGCTCTGTATTTGACTGCCTTTAAGAAGGTTATTCTTAAATTTAGTCCGGTAACGCTGATGAAATGGATGTTCCTTTTTGCTACTCTTTGTTGTTTTCCGTTCTGTTGGGGAGATGTTTCGCAGATTAATTATACAGGAATATCAGCGGAAATGTATTTGGAAATCGGTTTTGTTGTTGTGATGGCAACCTTTATTTCTTATCTGCTCATTCCTATCGGGCAAAAGTTTTTACGCCCGACGGTGGTCAGCATGTATAACTATTTGCAACCTATTGTTTCTTCGCTTTTGGCTGTGATTCTCGGAATGGATGTATTCGGATGGGTAAAAGGCTGCGCCGCTTTGCTTGTCTTTCTGGGAGTGTATATTGTGACAAAAAGCAAATCGTATGCACAGATGGAGGCAGAGAAACAGCAGCTACTCTTGCGCGATGAGCGTCTTCTGCGGTAACTTCAAAAAAGGAGCTTCCCACTTTGGGGTCAGCTCCTTTTCCACCACCTCTCTTCTACTTTTTACTAAACATGATTGTTCCCTTATAAAATACTCAATTATAATTTCATAGCAGTTTTCTTAGCATTTCCCTTTCTTTCACTCTTTCATCCAAAACATCACGAAAAGCCAGGATAACTTTCATTTCCTTATCGGTCAAGTCATCCACTTTTGTCTTTCGTAATGCCGACTGAAAAATAGTCGAAGACACTCCCGCTCTTTCGCAAGCTTTTCGCACATCACCTTGTTGGTGCTCTGTAGCTCTCCTTTTTCTAATAGATTCTAACTCGTCCATAATTTGTAAGATTTTTAGTTGGTAATCTCAATAAATAGACTTAATTTTGTTCACGAACTAAAAAAATAAATAAAAAACTTTGCAAACTTAATGCAAATATCTCGCAAAAGTATTGCATATTATTTGTAACACTATAACTGATTTTGCACAAAGATACAACGTTTAATGTTATTTTCAATGGAATTACACTCATTTTTATATTATTTTTTATAAATTTTTTTTATATGTCTGACACACAGAAGAATACAATTTCAAAATTGTTGAAAGAAAAGGGAAAAACGAAACGTGAATTAGCTGTTTTTTTGGACATTCACGAGAATGGTATTAACAGGTTGATTGGTAATAGTAAAATCAGCATGGAAAGATTGGAGCAAATAGCTCATTTTTTGGATATGGATATGAAAATTTTGTTTGACAAGATCTATCCCAAGCCAAAATTTGAATCACCCGAAGATGATTCTGATTCGGATCAATTGCATGTAAGAGATAAATCTTATGGTGATGTGGAAGAAATCATTCTGCTTCTGGCGGAAATTATCAGAGGACAAAAGAGAATAAAGGAGCTTGAAGAGAAAAATAGCGAAAAGCTATTGGAAATGATGAATTTAATGATGAAATCTTTTTAACAGAATAATCAGTATTTACACCCACCGGCCTTGTTCAGGAGAACCGGACCGGTGGGTGTTTTGTTTTTATTATTTGCCTTCAGGAGTCAGGTAGGCTTTTGAATAATTAATACCCATCACATCGTAATGCTTTAATAAAGCAGTCAAGCGATGTTCAAAATCAGCATAATCTTTTTTATTATTGTCTAACCAGGCAATTTCGGACAGCGCTAACACGCGCGGGAAAATCATGTATTCGCGGTGCTTTGGGTTGGTCATATATTCCGTCCAAACATTGGCTTGTACGCCTTTAATGTGTTTTGCTTGTTCCAAAGTCAATTCGGCAGGCGTAGGATTGAAAGAATATACCTTCGTTATAGGCACGAAATTGCCGATGGCAATCGGTTCGTCTTTCGCCTTGGATTGGAAATAGTCCAAATAGAGATATCCGGTGGGAGTCATCACGACATCGTGTCCCAATCGAGCAGCCGCAATTCCGCCTTCCGTACCTCGCCAGGACATGACGGCAGCCGATTGGTCTTTTTCCAATAATCCGCCTTCCAAAATTTCATCCCAGCCGATAATCTTTTTTCCTTTGGTTTCCAAATGTTTAGCAATTCGGCCTACAAAATAGGCCTGCAATTCGTGTTCGTCTTTCAAGCCTTCTTCTTTCATCCGTGTTTGACAAGCATAACAACGTTCCCAACGCACTTTGGGACATTCATCGCCGCCGATATGAATATACGGAGAAGGGAACAAGGCTGCTACTTCATCCAGAATATCTTCCAAAAAAGTGAACGTTTCTTCCCGGGAGCAATACACATCGTTGAAAACGCCCCATAAACCTTCCACTTCAATCGGACCGCCGGAACAGGAATATTGAGGATATCCGGCTAATGCCGCCATGGCATGTCCCGGCAATTCAATTTCCGGCAACACATTGATATAGCGTTTTTTGGCATACGCCAATACTTCTTTTACCTCTTCTTGTGTATAAAACCCGCCTACGATAGAATCGTTCCACCGGCGCGGAGTATCCGCATAACGGCCCCTCATGGTACGGTTGCGAAATCCGCCGACTGTCGTCAATTTCGGATATTTTTTAATTTCGATGCGCCAACCCTGGTCGTCCGTCAAGTGCCAATGGAAAGTATTGAGTTTCAAAAACGCCAACTGGTCGATGTAGTGCATGACTTCTTCTTTGGAAGAAAAATGACGGGATACGTCCAGGTGCATACCGCGATAGTCATACCGCGGCGTATCTTCGATTTTACAGCAGGGGACAGACCATTGCACGTTGCTTTGTTTCGTCGCGCTTTCGATAGCCGCCGGCAACAATTGGCGAATGGTTTGGGCGGCGTAGAAAAATCCTGCCGGCGCACTCGCTTCTATCGTGATTTTATTCTTGTCGATTTGTAATTGGTAGCTTTCGCTTTTCGGCAACTGTTGGTTGATTTTGCAAACAATCGCATTGGATTGATTGGCTGTTGCGACAGGCAACGGCAAACCGGCAGCGGTTTGTAAATGTTCCGCCAAAATAGCAAAGGCATTTATAACTTCCGTATCTACGCCTTTATCTAAAAACAAACGTGTTTGTTCGTTAAAAGTAAATTGTCCCGCAGCGGGTTTCAATTCTTGCGGTTTCGGAATGATATTGTATTCATTCTTTTGACCAAACAGTGTTCCTGCCTGCACCACAAGGAGCGCTGCAAAGAAGAGTATTTTCAATGTTTTCATATCTATTTTATTAAAAATTGTAGAAAAAAAGGAAAGAAAAGAATAAGGGGGCATCCAAAAAGGCATGCCCCAGGCGAAGTATCAGGCTTCTATTTCAAACAAGGCTTCTATTTCTACCGGAACATTTCCCGGAAGCGAACAGACACCGACAGCGCTCCGGGTGGCTACACCGTTGTCAGCGCCCCAAATGGATGCGAACAGTTCGCTGCATCCGTTGATAATGTAAGGTTGGCTTTCAAATTCCGGCGTACAATTCACCATTCCGAACACTTTGATGACTCTTTTTATTTTGTTCAGGCTTCCTAATTTGGCTTTAACAGAAGCTAACAGGGTCAAACCTACCTGACGGGCAGCCAGTTTGCCTGCCTCCTGGTCGATATCGCGTCCGACACGCCCTTTGATCTGTGAACCATCTTCCAGCACCGGCAGATGTCCGGACAAATACAGATATTTTCCGTCTATTAAAGACGGTTTATACACTCCCATGGGTTTCGGAGCCGGAGGTAATACCAACCCTAATTTTTCAAATTGTTCGTCTGCGTTATACATATTACAGTCAGTTTTATATAAAAAATATTCGCAGGCAAAAATACGCAAATATTACGTTTAATCCAAATGCAGGACTTTATATCTTATTTTTCATCAAAAGTCAATCAGCGATTTTATGAATACCCGTCCATGATCTGCCAACGATACCGGAGGAACATAAAACAGGCAAAGCCGTAGTTTGGTACCGAAACGAGGGAGTTCCGACAAACCTTTCTTACCTGCTTTCCAAGACTACCGTCCAAAGATTTGAATGTAAAATTAACTATTTAATGATTACTTCCGCATTTGTCTTCCCATTTTTCAATCAAACGACTCAGTTCTTCCGAGGTAATAGAGAGTACCGTACCGTGTCGAGGATGGAAATTCATTTTACCTTTATCGGTAAGCGTAAAATTCTTCAAGTCGGTACTGGTGCAAAACTCATATTTTCCTTTGTTATACACATCATACATCAAGACGTAGGTATCGGAATGATTGAGTTTGTAAACGCAAGAGCCTTCTGCCGCTTCTGTTGTTTGACTAACGTAATCCGTACTTTGCAACAGGTATGGACCGGTCACCGATTCGGCTGCCGCCACACGAATACCGTTGCCATTGCCTTCTGTTTTATAGAACAAATAATATTTGCCGTCTTTTGGGATGATGTCGCCGTCAATGCACGAATTGCCATCCGCGGGGAAATAGAGCTGTTGCGGGGTTGTTTCCAACGCGGTAAAGCTACTGTTGGCATACGCATAGTAAATAATATCTTTCCCATTCGGCACGTGCATGGAAAAATACACCATATATTTTCCTGCCACAGGGTCGTAAATGGTTTGCGGCGCCCAAGCCCGGTCGATAGTACCGAAAGTGGGGAAAGCAGTAGGGATATTTACCTTAGCCGAAGTCCAATTCACTAAATCGGAAGACTTGAGCAAGATAATACCTCGGTTAGAACTCCAACCTTCGCTTGATTTCATGTCGGTAGCCACCATATAAAAAGTTTCTCCGTCCTCACAACGCAAGATATGGGGGTCGCGCACGGCTTTTTTATCCGCAATATCCGCCGAATTAATCACCGGTTGTCCATCATTCAAAGCGGTGAACTCGAAGCCGTCGCCACTAACCGCAAAGCGAATTTGCTCTTCGGTTTGATTGTTGCCCGTGAAATACGTAAAGAGATAAGCGGCATAATCGGGTGCTGTTTCATCTGCCAAAAGGGGCATTGCATGCAACGCCCCGGCAGGCACTGCTAAATCGATTATATTGCGTTTTCCTGTCACCACCTGTTGCTTCACTACTTGTCCGGATACATTATGCAGCGTAATGTCGGTGTCGCGCCATTCATCGCCTGTCACACCTGAAAAAGAATCTCTTGCGCTCAGGCTCACAACGGAGAAGAGAAGAGTCAAAAATACGATTAATTGTTTCATACGTTCGTTATTTAATAAACCACGATCCGATTGTCCAGCTATCTTGCCAAGGTATATCCACCGCATTCTTTTCAAAAACAACCGGCAACCAGATGTAGCGAGAGTCTATCAAATCCGTTTTGTTCCAACGGTCGAACAGGACAATGTAGGCATCTTCTGTTCCCTCAACCTTCAAAACGTGTGTGCTTTGTCCGTAGAATGTTTTGTCGGCATCGGGTCCGGAGCAAGGATTGCCCAAAATTGTCCATTCGCCTAACATCGAATCGGCAATGGCTACTTCTGCTTGATTAGGGTCCCAAGCCGTACACCCCGAAGACAGGATGTAATAATTGTTCTTGTGTTTAAATACAGCGGGAGCTTCCCGCGACAAGCCTATGAAATTACGTGTAAAAATGCCTGCCGGTTGCAGGTAATCGTCTGTCAAGAGGCTGATATACAAAGTCTGGTTTTCTTCCGAGGAATAGACTTGGTAGGCTTTTCCGTCATCGTCTTTGAAGAGTGTCATGTCGCGACTCATCTGACCATTCGGACGGAAAGAGCCTAAATATTCAAACGGTCCGGCAGGCGAATCGCTCACCGCTACACCAGCAGCCGCTTTCGCGTAATCGTGACTATCGACATGCAACCACATCACAAATTTACCCGTAGCTTCGTTGTAAAGCACTTTGGGACGTTCCAAAACATGGGAGTAATGCAATTCGGAAGTGGTATCGTTTTGTTCGGAAGGCAATGCCAAACCTTCAAACTTCCAATCCGCTAAGTTCGTAGAAGAATACACAGACACTCCACCCGCCTCGGTACGGTAACATTCCCAACTCGGCACTTTCGGATTCCAATAGGTGGAATCGCCTTTATACTCGCCATACCAATAGTAAGTACCGTCATGATAAAGGATACCGCCGCCATGGGCATTGATGCGGTTGCCTTCGGTGTCTAACCATTCGGAGCCCGATACGATGGCTTTTTCTGCCGGTATTTCATTGGTCTTCTTTTGTCCGCAGGCGACAAACAATACGCAAATAATTAATACTATATTTTTATTCATAACTTAAATGGGGTTGTTTTAACATACACTTTGTAATCTTTAATCATGCCCGGTTTGTTGGCTTCCATGCGCGGAAGATATTCAAAACCGGTAATGACTTTATCTTCGCCCAAGTCAATGACGATACTGTGCGGAAACTTATCTTTTGCGAGCGAATAACTTGTATGCCAGATAGTGGATTCTTGCAAATCAAAGACATTGCTCGCGATATTGTTGGCATCGTCTGCCTCTTCGCTGTCGGCATACACGACTTTCCAGTGTTGGCGTGACAAGCGTTTGCCGTCTTCGCCCACAATTTCCAATTCGGCAATAGAGGCAAAATCATCTTGTGCCTGCGAATTCAAGGCTTCCAAAGCGAAATAGCGGGCAGGAAGCGATTGATTGAAATTTATTTTTTGCCAACCGTTGCCCGGCTTGAAACTGCCGCTTGCTACGGCTTTTTCAGCAGACAAATCTAAATTTTCGCCTTGTTTACGAAATTTGTAAGCGCCATTACCACGCAAAACATCCAATATCGGCTGGCGAAGACCTTTTACCGTAGGCGTAGTTGTACCCACCAGATCCAAGATAATAATTTCGTTTACACCTTTCTTCAACCATACACCCGGCAAATAGAGCGTTTGTTGCGGACCTATTTCCCAATAACGACCGAGATTGTGACCGTTTACATAGACCATGCCTTTTTTCCAGTTCGTCATATCCAAAAAAGTATCTCCTGTTTTGTCTAACGTGAATGTAGCACGATAATAAGCAGGGGTATTTTCCGTTATTGTCGTATGATTATAGGTTTTATTTTTTGCGAAAGCATAATCTACCGGAATGGAATATACCTGCCAACCTTTCAATTCGTTGGTACCCTGTTCATTGATAAGTTCTACCTTTTCGGTAATGCCTTTATAATCCAATACACCGGCGCCGAAGTTCCGTCTGCCCATCGCTTCTACTAAGATGTCGAGGACAGCGCCCTCGCGCACAGCAGGGATAGACAATGAACCTTCGCCTTTCAAGCGATTCAATACACCGATGCGTTCGCCATCAATATAGACTTGCGCCCAATCGTGCGCTTCCGTTACTTTCAAGTATTGCGGCGTCTCCGATTTCGAGAGTGTAGTGCGATACAAAATGCTACCCCAGCCTTGATTGAAGTGCTCCATCGAATGAATATCCTCGCTTACTTGGGGTGCAGGCAAGTTATCAAAGAGAGGAGCCGCTTCTTTCAAAGCAATGGTAGGAATAGCAATGGTTGGGATAGAATCGGGAATAGCCGGCAAAACCGTTCCTTCCGGCAGATAGTTTGCCAATAAATTACGCACTTCGAAAAACTTAGGTGTTACGTTACCCTGTTCATTGATGGGCGCATCATAATCATACGAAGTACAGTCGGGAACATATCCGGGAAAGTTTGCGCCTGCCCAATGCCCAAAGCTCGTACCTCCGTGTGTCATATATAAACTGAAAGAGATATGTTTATCCAACATTTCTTCCAAACCTGCTACTAATTCGGCTGCGCTACGTGTTTCGTGTTGTGCACCCCAATGGTCGAACCAGCCTGACCAGAACTCGCTGCACATCAGCGGTGTTTCCGGACGCAATTCTTTCAAGCGCCGGAACTGTTCATCGATATTGGCGCCTGTACCGAAGTTGAGTGTCCAAAGCAAATCATCCAAAGCATTGTTCTCAAAATTGGAACTCCAATCGCATTGGAACAAAGGCACTTCATTGAAGCCCGAAGTTTTTACAATCTCACGGACAGCTTCAATATACGGTTTGTCGATACCGTAAGCGCCATATTCGTTTTCCACTTGTACCATGAGGATATTCCCGCCTTTCGCTAACTGGTAATCACTAAGCTGTTTGCCTACTTCGCCCATAAAGATTTTCACTCGTTCCACAAAATAAGGGTCTAAAGTACGCAAACCGATGTTGTCTTTTTTGAGCAACCACCAAGGCAGTCCGCCCATTTCCCACTCGGCACACACGTATGGACCGGGGCGCACGATCACGTACATGCCGTTTTTTTGCGCCAAGCGGCAAAATTCAGCCACGTCATTATTGCCGGTGAAGTCGAATTGACCTTCTTCCGGTTCGTGGATATTCCAGAATACATACAAACAAATAGTGTTCATTCCTAATGCCTTACACATTTGAATGCGATGCTCCCAGTATTCTTTCGGAATACGTGGATAATGTATCTCTGCGGCTTTAATCACAAACGGCTCGCCATTGAGCAAGAAAGTTTGTTTGCCTACTTCAAAAGTCTCTTTCGCCTTGTTTGTTGTACAGGCTGTAAAGAGGATGACTATAACCACACACAGCAATGCCGTAGGTTGAAGTACCGTAAGCTGAAGCATACGGTTAATAAAGTGTTGTCCCAACGGGACATTTTGGACTTTTTTCATTTCTTTATTGGTTTTATAGTTTGATGGCGCCGTCTTTGATGACTACATCATACACTTTCGGCTTAATCTTAAATTTCTGTTCGTAGCTCTCTGTAGCCCGTTTGATGAAACCGTCGTAGAGTTCGTCTTTCACCAAGTTGATGGTACAGCCGCCAAAACCGCCACCCATTACACGCGAACCGGTTACATCACAGTCGCGGGCTATATCGTTCAGGAAGTCTAATTCTTCACAACTGACCTCATATTTCCGGCTCAAACCGATATGCGTTTCGTACATTTTCTTTCCGACTGCTTCGTAATCGCCTTTTTCCAAATCAGCAGGTATATCCAATAATCGTTGTATCTCTTCAATCACGAACTCCGCGCGAATATAATCTTCGGCGTTCACTTCATTCGCCACTTCTTTCAGGTATGCTATGTTCGCATCGCGAAGCAATTCTACTTCCGGATGATGTTTTTTGATAGCTGCCACTACGTTTTCGCAGGATTGGCGGCGTTTGTTGTAGGCGGAAGAAGCCAATTCGTGTGCTACGCAAGTGTTGACCAAAACCAAACGATAGCCTTGGGGATTGAAAGGAACATATTGATATTCCAAGGAACGGCAGTCCAAGCGAATAAGTGAGCCTTCTTTTCCGAAACAGGAAGCGAACTGGTCCATGATGCCGCAGTTTACGCCCACATAATTATGTTCGGTTGCCTGTCCGATTTTTGCCAATTCCAAGCGGTCGAACCAAAGCTTAAATATCGAATTAATGGCATAGCCGAAACAGCTTTCCAAGGCAGCCGAAGAAGACATTCCTGCACCCAAAGGCACATCACCGGCAAAAACCGTGTCAAATCCTTCTACCGATGCACCGCGTTTAATCATTTCACGACAAACACCGTAAATATATTTTGCCCATGATTTTGCCGGTAAATCTTCTTCTTTCAAGCCAAATTCGGCGTATTCTTCCAAATCCAAAGCAAAAGCGCGGACTTTATCCGTTCCGTTGGGTTTGATTTCGCAATACATGGCTTTGTCGATGGCGCCCGGAAGCACAAAACCACCGTTATAATCGGTATGTTCGCCAATCAGATTGATACGTCCGGGAGAAGTGAAAAGGGAGCCTTTTGTTCCGAATAATGATTTAAATTTTTCTTGAATTGCTTTTATTTCCATGATATTATTATTGATTTTATTTTCAGTTTTCAAAGATGCTTAAATCCCATTTATCCAACCATTTAAGGACAGGTAAACCGTTTTCAAATTGAATCGGCAACCAGATATACCGGGCATCAATCGGATGTTTCGGCGTCCATCTGTCAGCCATAAAAATAAACGCCTCTTTTTTACCGATGACCGGTTGAATAAATGTACTTTGCGAATTAAATGTTAAATCCGCACCCTCACCAACAGCCGGATTCGGATGTTCCGTCCAAGGTCCCCAAATATTATCTGCGGAAAATAAGCGAGCAGCGTTGGGCGCCCAACCGGTACAGCCGGAAGTTATCATAAAATAGGTACCGTCTTTCTTGAAAATAGCCGGAGCTTCATTGTGCCCGGCAGGGGCGATGCGTATGTATTTCCCGGTGTGACTGAGATAATCGTCCGACAATTCAGCTAATTGCAGGGTTAAATTTTCTTCGGAGGAATAAATATGATAGGCTTTTCCATCGTCATCGACATACAGTGTCATGTCGCGCGACATTTGTCCACCTGCCAAATCGCGACGGGTAAACATCCCGTCAATCGTGGCTTGTCGCCATTCGGGTGTCCACCAATCTTTGAAATCCGACAGTTTGGCGGTTGCATTTTTTTGTACATCCGTCATATTCAAAGGATAATAACCCGCATTGGGTCTGTATGATTTGAGATATTTATAAGGTCCGGTTATATTATCGCTGACAGCGATAGCTACACGAGCAGCTTCATAGCCATGGTCTTTCAATTCCAAATGGAAATACATCACAAACTTCTTTGTTTTTTCGTTGTAGATTACTTTCGGACGTTCGATAACCGAACCGGAAACGATGTCGCTCTTGGGGTCGTCAGACACCGAAAGAGCCACGCCTTCATTTATCCAATTATAAAAATCTTCGGAAGAATAGCAGGTTACGCCTACAAAAGCCGCGCTTGACTTTTCGCCTTTATGTTCTCCAAAGAGATAGTACTTACCATCGTGATACAAGATACCACCACCATGTGCATTGACATGTATACCGGTATCATCGGGCAAGATAGCACCCGGATAGATAGCATTGAGCTTTTGAGCAGAGATTGAAAGAGAGAGCAGACAAAAAATGCCGGCAAAAAGAAGTTTACTGTTTTTCATTGGAAGTACTTTTAAAAATTACGAATTACGAATCAATTGAGAGATTCGTAATTCGTAATTGAATTATTGTATTGGACCTGCCGAAGCTTCGATCGGCCAACCCGGATTTTGATAAATGGGTGAGCTGGAATAATCCACTACTGTACCTTCAGGCACACCATTACCTACCGAAGCCACCAAAAAGTGTTCAAAAGCAATCGGTGTCAAGTAATGCGCCATCACCCAAGTGGCGCCATTATAAGCCAAGCTGGTTGTCGATTTTTCATGAGGGCGGAAATAATCGCTCAAAGCCGGTGAGGAAACGGTAGAAATAGGACTGCCATTATAATTGATGGGTTTGAAGTTGTACCAGGGTGCAATCACCGGACTCCATACTTTGAAACCTTCAAAGTGGTAGTAGTTGCCAATCAATTGGTCTAATGACCTCCAACGTCTTACATCGCTGTAACGTTGAGCTTCTGCCAACAATTCCACACTCCGTTCGCGGCGAATATTGTACAAGGTCTTATCCACTTGCTGTCCTGCCGACCAAGAGCCCCAGTTATTCACTTCCTTAGACATATCCGTATTGTCAATGGTCTTTTGAAAATCGGTATCCATGCCGGCACGTTCCCGTATTTTTACCCAATAAGCCTGAGCCTTGGCATCCAGCGAACCGTTCTTTTCGTAAGCGGCTTCGATATAGTTGAGATAAGCTTCCGTAGCCCGGAACACGACAGAACCATTAGCGCTGTTTCCATTACGATTGTTTGCATAGTCATAATTCATTCCTTTACTAATCGTATAGCCGGTTGCATATTTCTTTTCACTGTCAGCAATCTTGATGTCGGGAATAGGTTCTACGGTAAAACCATGTGTACCTACACCCAAATTCGTAAGCGCATTCGTTTGTCCCGGCACTTTCAAAAAGATTTGCAAACGAGGATCGCGGTTTATCTTCACATCTTTGATGTCGTTATCACCCTTATAGTCGGCTGATTGATAGAATGGCAAACCGTCTTTCATCAAGAAACTTTCGATCATTACCCGGCTAAGACCCACGTTCTTATTGTTGGAAGTAGCATAAACATTCACGTTGTTGGTAATCAAATCTTGTTTGAACTGTCTCCATAAAAGGACTTCCGAATACTTCTTCATATCCACATCACTAAACATGGTGAAATATTGATTCTTGTCGTTGGTAACATCTGTTTCTTTCCAGTTGTTAGGAGTCAAAGGGAAACCGGCATCGTCTGCTACTGCGGCTGCAGCCGTCATAGCTTCTCCTAAGAAGTAAGCGATTTCCGCATCAATATCAATAGTAAAGCCTGCATTATAATCTTTCGATGCACCCGGCCATCCCGGACCACCCGGTACAAAAGCGGTTCCCTTGAAATATTTTTCCCAAGTACCTTCATACAAGGCTACGCGAGATTTCAGCAAGTAGGCGCAAGCTCTATTCACACGATTTTTATTGCCGTCGGGAGCATTGACGCTCAAAAACTCAATGGCTTTATCCACGTCGGCCAAGATATGGCGAGCCACTTCATTGCGGGGCGCTCTTTTGCTGGCTGCAATCAAAACGTCCATATTATCCGGCAAGTTCACATCAATGATGGGGAAATCACCCAAATCACGCAATTTACTAAAATATTCAAAAGCACGGAAGAAATAGATTTCACCAATATAATGCTTACAATTAGCGAGATTACCTTGCAGTTCGCCTGCTTCGTAACGAGGAATCACGGTGTTGATGAAATAGTTTAGTTGTACTATGCGACCGAAACTCCAATCGCCATTGTCAGTAGGCACTTTCCATTCTCCGGGAATGTATCGATTATTCATGCTATTACCATCAATCATCACATCAGTATTGGCATCCGTAGCAAAAGTACCCCATTCATACAAATGGTCGCCGGTGCCATGGGTAGGCAATATTTGATAATTATCCATGGCATACGCACTGAGTTGTGCATCATTCCAAAGGTATTTTTCCGGAGTGATAGCCGATGAAGGCTCTCTATCCAAATAATCGTCACACGAAACTATCGACAGCGACAGAAAACCTGTCCATGCAAATAGTAAAAATTTATTTAATTTATTTCGTTTCATTGTTATTATATTTTAAAAATTAACATTTAAACCTACGGAAAATACTTTGGATAGCGGATACACATTACCAAAGCTTTCCCATCCGCCACTAATGGTTTCGGGGTCGAACATGGTTGCCAATTTGGTAGCCGTCCAAAGGTTTTCGCCTGAGGCGAAGATTCTCAACTTAGAGCAACCGAATTTATGCGTAATATTAGAAGGAAGCGTATAACCGATTTGCAGGTTTTTCAAACGGATATAAGATGCATCTTGCAAATAGCGTGTTTGTTGAAATTGATTTTTTCCACTTCGGTTGAAAGAAGGATTGGGATAATAGCCATCCACATTCGGGCCAAAAACATCATTATTGGAATAATCGGCAGGACGGTAATAATCCAAATGTTCTACAAAACCGGTGGAATGCCAAAGACCGCCGCCACCCGGAGTATTATGACCGGCAGTAGCGCCCCAGAAATAATACGAACGTTGCCAATAATCCCTTTTACCGACACCTTGGAAAAAGGCACGAAAGTCGAAGCCTTTATAAGAAGCATTCAAATCCAAAGAGAAAGGTAAATGAGGCGTGTCGTTGCCAATGATTTTCAAGTCATCATGGTCGTCCAATGTACCGGCGCCTTCACTGATTTTACCGTTTCCGTTCAAATCTTTGTACATCACATCACCCGCTACCCATTGAGAGCCGAGAGCATCTTGTCCGCCATTAGGCAGAGAAGCCAAATGGTCAATCATCTGTTGTTCGTCGCGAGCCAAGTCAATCGTTTCAAAGCCCCAAATATCGCCCAGATTTTTACCGGAATAATAAGTCCAAATATTACCTGTCGGATTAAAGTATTTAGTTACTTTACCACGATAATCAGACAAGCGTACGGTGGCGCTATAAGAAAAATCGCCTATTTTGTCTTTCCATCCCAATTCCAATTCCCATCCCTTGGTTTGCAACTCGGTATTGTTTGTCTTAGGCTCCGTATAACCATACGTTTCAGGCAATGTAGGAGCCGGTCCAATCTGGTCTTTTGTTGTACGGACATAATAGTCAGCCGTTAATGTCAATCGATTATTCAGCGCCGCAACATCTAAACCGATATTAAAGGTATTGATGCTTTCCCAAGTCCAAGTAGAAGAAACAGGGTCAGGAGAATAAGCTGTATTGGGACGAACACCTCCAATAAGCCAATCTCTGCCACCTCCTTGATTTAACGGCATTCCCAAATAGGTGGGATAATAAAGCACTTCATTTTTATCATCGCCATAAGTATAAACGTTCCCGCCGCCCAATTCACCATACGAGACCCGAAATTTAAAGGTGCTTAGCTTGTCCAGGTTTTCTTCCCAAAAAGATTCACGTGCAATATTCCAACCGGCAGACACAGAGGGAAACAAATCCCAGCGGTGTTCTCTACGGAAACGAGTGTTGCCATCATATCTCAAGTTGACTTCCAATAAATATTTTTCCAAATAGTTGTAATTGATGCGGCCAAAGAATCCGGCAGTTGCCCAATCGTTGTAATAACCATTTGCCGAAGGCGCTTTCACAAGACCGTTTTCATCTAAACCGGAGTTCACATTCAACACAGGATATGCCGGGTCTTGAATGCCTGCTTTTTCAGCCGACAATTCGCGATACTTCATCTGTTCTGTTTGGAAACCGCCCATCACTTTGAAATTATGCGTATCGTTCAAGGATTTAGTATATTCCGTATAGATATTGATGTCGTAATAGTTTGTTCGTGAAGCTCCTTCATATACAGCGCTGCTGGTAGAATAAGCATACGGATTACCCTCTACATCGTGATTATAGGTTATCTGGTTGTCCCAATGATTGAAATTATTTTCTGAACGGTAGTTCAGCTCGGCGAATGTTTTCCAGCCTTTGATTGGCTCCAACACGACTTGCACTTGTTGATACAACCAATCTTTTTGATACTTGTCCTGACCTCTATCTGCCAAGCCCAAAGCGGGTGAAGGGGAAGAATACAAAAATCCGTTCGGGTCGCGGAAAGGAAGCGTTGGCCAACCTTGACGAGCCAAGTCATGATACAATCCGCTGGTTAAAGCGGCAGGGCGTTCATATTCTTGACGAATAAAACGAGTCGAGTAATTTACGGTAGCCCAATCATTGAGTTTTGCTCCTACTTTAGCGCTTGCCGTATAACGATTAAAAATGTCTTGATTCAATTTCATCAAACCGTCTTGTCCCAAAAAGTTGCCGGAAATATAATAGTTGATGGTTT
>BNYG01000020.1 GCA_026000155.1 Bacteroidia bacterium
TTGATACGGATAATCGTGGCGCTAATCAGGAAGAAAGTGCCATATGATCAGAATACGTATAGGTTTTATGCTTCTCGAAGAGAAGCTGAAGAAACAAAAAATAAATTGTTAATTTATTGTTAATCTCAATAAAATAGTAGGATATTAACATAGAATACATGGATATTCTCTCCATGCTCTGCGGTCCTAGGATAACCTGTATATACGGATTTGAAATACCCATGCTAACGCATAGGCATTTGCAAATTACCCTGTATATACTTTTGAAATTTCCTAGGTCTCAGAGCATCTCGAATAATAGCAAACGCTATTTATTATGTCTTACAATGTGTCTATTAACACATTTATTTCACCATAAGCGGAATATTATTATTTGTTTTTTAATTTGAGCGTAAAAATAATACTTTTATTTTATTTTTGATATAATTTTAGAATTAATTTGGCATTCGAATAAACTTTAGCCTTTATACAATGCATCTGCCGATAGAAAATCACTTGGAGATAGAACACTTAACAAACTATATTTGTAGTCTTTCGTGTTTCTTGTAATGATAATCTTTATTGCACTATTTAATTCTGCCGAATAATTTTGCAGAGCATCTTCAAAATCTTTGAATGATGAATTTAAGGCATGTATTACTACTTTTTTATCAATCATTACAATATCAACAATCAAGAGTAAAGATTTTATCAAATCTATAGCTTTCTCATGTTTGACAATTTTGCACAAGATATAATAAACATTACTTATAATCAAGGGTGTTGTATAACATTCAATTTTTTTAGTTTCACTTAGTGAAAAGATTTTAGCGGCATCAACAGAGAAAGGAGTCCGGTCTAAGAAAAAATCCAATATAACATCGGAATCAATTAAAATTTTAGTCATCATTCATAAATATTTTTCAGTACGTATTTCTTCCATTAGCTTTTTATAATTATAGTCAAAATTTTCAGGCGCTTTAACCGCTCCTTTTAATGATTTGACAATTGGGGTTAATTCAACCTCATTTGGAGAAACATCCGATGTAATTGATTTAAGATAGTTTTCTATCAAATCAGACAGGCTGTGTTCTCTGTTTTTTGCATATATTTTTGCTTTCGCAATAACCGAATGCTCCATTGTTAATGTTAACTTCGTATCCATACTTTCTGCTTGCTTTATATTCTACAAAAATAAGAAAAAATTATTACACGTGCAAATTTAAATTATTCGCACGTGCTTTTGCGACAAATTTGGAAATCTCCCAATTTTCCTGTAAGTTTGTACCATTCAATTAACAATATCATATTATTATACTCATGGCAAAAAAGAAAGCATTATTGGTTATCCTCGATGGTTGGGGATTTGGCGATCATACCAAAAAAGACGTAATATACTGTGCGGAAACTCCTTACTGGGATTATCTTTTGAAAACGTATCCTTATGCGCAATTGCAGGCATCGGGCGAAAATGTGGGATTGCCCGACGGGCAAATGGGTAATTCGGAAGTCGGTCACTTGAATATCGGCGCCGGGCGCGTGGTCTATCAGGATTTGGTAAAAATCAATATCGCTGCCCGCGATAATTCCATCCTGGAAAACCCGGCGATCAAACAAGCTTATTCCTACGCAAAAGAAAAGAATAAACAGATTCATTTGATAGGATTGGTTTCCAATGGCGGGGTGCACAGCTCGTTGGAACATTTATTCAAACTGACGGATATCAGTAAGTTATATGGTGTGGATAAAACATTTGTGCATTGTTTCATGGACGGACGCGATACCGACCCCAAAAGCGGAGCCGGTTTTATTCGGGAACTGGACGAGCATTTGAAAAAAACAACCGGTCGGATTGCTTCGATTGTAGGACGTTACTACGCCATGGATCGCGATAAACGTTGGGAGCGGGTAAAGGAAGCCTACGATTTATTGGTCAACGGAACCGGAACACCCACCGAAAATCCGGTCGATGCCGTAGAACAATCGTATTTAGACGGTGTTACGGACGAATTTATCAAACCGATTGTCTGTGTCAAAGACGGCAAACCGGTTTCCGTCATCGAAGAAGGCGATGTGGTCATTTTCTTCAATTACCGCAACGACCGCGCCAAAGAACTGACTGTCGTTCTTTCGCAACAAGATATGCCGGAACAAGGAATGCATACCATTCCCAACCTCCAGTATTTTTCCATGACTCCCTACGATCCTACCTTCAAAAATGTGCATATCATTTTCGATAAAGACAATGTGGACAATACCTTGGGAGAATATCTTTCGGCTTTGAATTTAAAACAACTCCATATTGCGGAAACCGAAAAATACGCTCATGTCACATTCTTTTTCAACGGAGGCAGGGAAGATCCTTACAAAGGGGAAGAACGGATTCTGGTGGCTTCTCCGAAAGTGGCGACTTACGATTTGAAACCGGAAATGTCTGCTTTCGAAGTGAAAGACCAATTGGTGAAAGCCATTCAGTCACAACAATTTGATTTTATTGTTGTCAATTATGCCAATGGCGATATGGTCGGCCATACGGGAATATATGAGGCCATTGAAAAAGCCGTCAAAGCGATAGATGCCTGTTTGAAAGATACGATTGAAGCGGCCAAAGCCAACGGATACGAGTCCATCATTATTGCCGACCACGGAAACGCCGATTGTGCACAGAACGCCGACGGCAGTCCCAATACGGCTCATTCCCTGAATCCCGTGCCGTTTGTTTTTGTATCGGACAATAAAGAGGCAAAAGTAGAAAACGGTAAATTGGCAGATGTGGCTCCGAGTATTTTACACATTTTGGAATTGCCGCAACCCAAAGAAATGACGGGCCGGAATTTGATACAATAACACCGGTTCTGTCACTTTTATGTTAAAATTAGGTGTTACTTTATAAAAAAGATTTACCTTTGCACCCGTTAAAATAACGAATAGATATATGTCTATTTAGTAATAACTTAAAAACAAATTTAAAATGAAGAAAGTAATTTTAGTTATGGTGATTGCCTTAGTAGGCATTGGTACAGTGAATGCTCAGTTTACAAAAGGTGGAAAAACTCTTTCAGGTAGATTAACCGGTTTCGATTTTAGTTATGCAACCGGTGACAACGATTACAAGAATCTCAATGTTGATTTATCTATCGCAGGTTCTTATTTCGTTGCTGATAATGTGGCTATTAATGCTATCGTTGGCCTTTCAAGTAACAAGTATCTGGAGAATGATGCTACTACTAATTTCACATTTGGTGTTGGCGCAAGATATTATTTCTTGGGTGGACTATATGCAGGTTTAGCCTATCAAGGCGTTCAAGTTCAAGATGTAGATTTAGCAAATTATGGGAATCTTGAAGTAGGTTACGATTACTACATTACGGATAATGTATTTTTCGAACCGGCTGTTTATTTCGCAAAAGGCCTTAGTAATGTTGACAAATCTTCAACCTTTGGCTTATCTATCGGTATCGGTGTAAATTTCTGATTCTCTTCAGTTAAAACTGATACGATAAACTCAATCCCCCCTGTTGCCCTGTGTAATAGGGGGTTATTGCTAACTGAGAGTTAGTGGTTTGGTTGCAGAGAAACAAGCGCTTATTGAAAGGCAGCAACCAGTATCCTATTTCTGCGCTTAAAATACCGAAACCGGCGCCCGCAAGCACATCCGACGCCCAATGTCTTTCATTATACACCCGCAATACGCCAACGCCTGTCGCTACCGAATAAGCGGCAATTCCATACCACGGAGAATCATCCCCATATTCCCGTCGAACCAATTCCGCGCCCATAAATGCCGTAGCCGTATGACCGGAAGGAAATGAATTCAATTGATTGGGCTTATCCGGACGAGGATGCCCGACAGCATATTTTACACCACCGACCAAAATACCCATGGATAAATAAGAAGTAGCCAAAATAAGCGTACGATCCGCATAACTATGTTTCGGTTTAGCGCCCACCAGGCTTAAACCATAAAAAGAAACAGCAGGCAGGTATTGGATATAATTATCTATTGCCACCTTATGCGAACGATGGGAGGCAACCTCCTCTTTAATATCTTTTACCAAGTCGCTACCACTTCCCAATGCGCCGATCGTAATCAGGGAAGCAGGAATAATCAATTGTTTGAGCGTGAATTTGGTCGTCGCATCCGCCACCTGAACGTCAATACTGTCGTTTTTTTCCTGGGCAAGAAGGGCAAACGGAAATAGGAAAATTAAAAAACAAATCAAAAGAAATAATATTATTTTCATCTTTACTATGCAAAATAGATAATCCCTGCAAAATTAGACAAAAATCCTTTATCTTTGCATTCTAATGAATTAAAAAACAGGTTTAAATATGAAACAGACATTTTTTATTATGATGACAGCCCTATTGTGTTTCGCTTGCACAGGTGAAAAGAAAGCCGTTGAACCGGCAGAAAATTTCGATTATAATGTAGAAAAATTTGCCGATCTGGGCATTCTTCGCTATCAGGTAAGCGATTGGGACAGCCTTTCCCTCCATCAGAAACAATTGGTTTATTGCTTGCAGGAAGCCGCTTTGCACGGACGCGACATTTTATTTGACCAGAACAACCGCTACAATCTGGCCATCCGGAGAACATTGGAAGCCGTGTATGAAAATTATCAAGGTGATAAAACAAGCAAAGATTACGAAGAATTTATTGTTTACCTGAAAAGGGTATGGTTTTCCAATGGCATTCACCACCATTATGGTGAAGAAAAATTCTTCCCAGGATTTTCCGAAGCCTTTTTTGCGGATGCCGTTAAATCATTGGATATATCCTTGGTTCCGGTAAAAGCAGGGCAATCCGTAGATGATTTTTTGGCCGAAATCACTCCGGTCATGTTCAGTCCGGATTTGTATGCTAAAAAAGTCAATCAAGACAGCCGTTTGGATGTGATTGCCGCTTCCGCCAACAATTATTACGGGGAAGGAGTCAGCCAGAAAGAAGTGGAAGACTTTTATAATGCCATGAAAAACCCGAATGACAGTACTCCGGTTCCTTACGGATTGAACAGCCGTTTGGTGAAAAAAGACGGAAAATTGGTAGAAGAAATCTATAAAGTAGGCGGTTTGTATTCGCTCGCTATTGAAAAAATCGTGTATTGGCTGGAAGAAGCTGCCAAATATGCGGAAAACGAGCAACAAAAACACGTAATCGATTTATTGGTCGATTTTTATAAAACCGGCAGTCTGAAAAAATACGATGAATATTCGATTGCCTGGGTACATGATACGGAATCGTTGGTGGATTTTGTCAACGGATTTACCGAATCGTACGGCGATGCTTTGGGCATCAAAGCCAGCTGGGAATCCATCGTCAATTTCAAGGATTTGAAGTCGGCGGCTATGACCAAAGTGCTGGGTAACAATGCGCAATGGTTCGAAGACCATTCTCCGGTTGATCCCCGTTTCAAGAAAAAAGAAGTGAAAGGCATCACGTTTAAAACCATTACGGCAGCCATTTTGGCCGGCGATTGTTATCCTTCCACGCCTATTGGTGTCAATTTGCCGAATTCCAACTGGATACGCAAAGATTTCGGTTCCAAATCCGTGACGATTACCAACATTACGGAAGCCTACGACAAAGCGGCTGCCGGCAACGGATTCAATGACGAATTTGTTTGCTGTCCGCTGGAGAAAGAATTAATGGAGAAATACGGCTCGCAAACGGACAACTTGCATACCGATTTGCACGAATGTCTGGGACATGCTTCCGGACAATTATTGCCGGGTGTTGATCAAGATGCTTTGAAAGTCTATGGCTCTACCATCGAAGAATCCCGCGCCGATTTATTCGGATTATATTATATGGGCGATCCTAAAATGCTGGAATTGGGTTTCTTGGACAATGCAGACGCTTATAAAGCCGAATATTACCGCTACCTCATGAACGGTTTGCTGACGCAGTTATCCCGCATCGAATCAAGCAAAGAAATCGAAGAAGCGCACATGCGCAACCGCGCCCTGATTGCCCGTTGGGTATTAGACCACGGTCAAAAAGAAAATGTAGTGGAATTGAAAAAAGAAAACGGTAAAACGTTTGTCGTTATCAATGATTACACGAAATTACGCACTTTATTCGGTGAATTATTGGCTGAAATACAACGGGTTAAATCTGAAGGAGATTTCAAGGGCGCTCAAAAGCTTGTAGAATCATACGCCGTCAAAGTCGATCCGGAATTGCACAAGGAAATCTTGGAAAGATACAAAAAACTGAATATTGCGCCTTACAAAGGTTTTGTCAATCCGGTGTATGAAGCGATAAAAGATAAGAAAGGCAATGTGACCGATATCAAAGTAACGTACACGGAAGGTTACGCAGAACAGATGTTGCGCTATTCCAAAAATTATTCCGATCTTCCGACTTACAACGATTAAAAGAACTTCTGTCATTGCGGGCTTGACCCGCAATCCCCTGCTAATCGTTAAACACTGATTAACGGACGTCTTGGGGTTGCGGGTCAAGCCCGCAATGACAGAAGATTTAGTATGCTTGTTTAACCAGATTCTCCATCTGATCATTTATCGTTTTCAATTCGGAGAGATTAATCTCCTTTTGCCGCCATCGTTCGACCGGTTCCTGATAAAGTTCCAAAATTGCTTGTTCGACCGACGCTAATTGTTGCATATATCCGGTGTTGGAGTGGTTATAAATTCGGATCGTTGGCGTCCACTTTTACCCAGCGGGTATTGTTTACCTCGTAATAAGCCGCTCCCCCTTCGGCATCGATCACCCCGAAATTAGCTTCCACTCCCACCGGCCGCGGATAATTATCCAAAAATGTCTCAAAATCAGACAAATTTTTACATTCCAATAAAGCTTTATACATCAGCTCCCCTTCGCGATCCATTTCTTTCACGTCGTCGTCTTTCAATTGGTAATGAGTTGGAAACTACAAGTACGGAAACATCTTTTGAGCTGAATTTAGCGGTATTGGCGTTAAAACATACGGTGAAAAAAGGGATAAAAAAATAAGAAAAAAAAATTGTTGCCTAAAAATAAAAACATATCTTTGCAGCATGAGAATTTTGGCAATCTTGTTATCCGTTTATATCGTCCTGCTCTCGGCAGCCCCTTGTCATTGCGAGTTGGATGCGATTACGCATGATGATCATACGGAACAACACGATGACGGCGCTGCCTCGCATGATTGTTCCGGCGCTTGTTCTCCCTTTTGCTTGTGCAACGCTTGCACCGGATTTACCAATAAAACTTTTTATAGCTATTTCCAACTGAAAACACCGGAATATGTTCCTTTGGGACATACCTTATATCTTTCTCAAACCTATTCATCTCCCTTTCTCCAAGGCATTTGGCAGCCACCGAGAATTTAAAAACAGATCTGATTTTATCCGGATTGTTCTATTTTTAAATTTCATTTTATGTTTCAAAAACTAATTAAATTCTCCATAGAGAATAAGTTGGTCGTTGGCATTTTTACACTCGCCCTGATGAGTTGGGGTATTTATTCGCTCACGCAATTGCCGTTCGATGCCACGCCCGACATTACCAACAATCAAGTCCAACTGATTACCCAGGCGCCGTCTTTGGGTGCGCAGGAAGTGGAACAGTTTATTACTACGCCCTTGGAAACGGCTTTTGCCAATATTCCACGGGTAATCGAAAGAAGGAGCATCAGCCGGAGCGGACTTTCGGTCATTACCATTGTCTTCGACGATGATGTGGACATTTACTGGGCGCGCCAACAAATCAGCCAACAACTGAAAGAAGTCGAAGATTTGATTCCGCAGGGTATCGGAGCCACCAGCTTGGGTCCGGTTTCTACCGGATTGGGCGAGATTTACCATTATGTCATTCACCCCGCCAAAGGCTATGAAGACAAGTACAGTCTGTCTGATTTGCGGACGATGCAGGACTGGATTGTCAGCAAACAATTGTCCGGAACGGAAGGCATTGCCGAAGTGAGCGGCTGGGGCGGTTTCGTCAAGCAATACGAAGTGGTAATCAATACCGACCAACTGAATGCTATCCAGGTGACTATTCCCGAAATTTTCGATGCCCTCGAAAACAACAACGAGAATACAGGCGGGAGCTATATCGAACAATACAGCAACCAATATTTCATCCGTGGTATCGGACTCGTCCGGTCACTGGAGGATATTGAAAAAATCCCGGTAAAAACCGTTAACGGCAGTCCTGTTTTAATCCGGGATGTGGCGAAAGTGCAATTCGGAACGGCTACGCGCTACGGTGCAGTCACGCGCAACGGCGAAGGCGAAGTGGTGGCTGGTATTACTCTGATGCTGAAAGGGGAAAATTTTCAGCAAGTCAGTAAAAATGTCAAAGAACGAATCACTCAGGTACAGAAAAGTTTGCCCGAAGGGGTGATTATTGAGCCGTTTATCGACCGTACTGAATTGGTGAACCGGACGATGAATACGATTGCCCGGAACTTGATTGAAGGCGGTTTAATCGTTATTTTTATTTTGATTTTGCTGCTGGGTAATTTCCGGGCGGGCTTTGTGGTCGCTTCGGTGATTCCGCTTTCCATGTTGTTTGCCTTGTCGATGATGAAACTGTTCGGCATCACCGGCAACCTGATGAGTTTGGGAGCCATTGATTTCGGATTGATTGTGGATGGGGCGATTATTATCGTAGAGGCGGTTTGTTACCGTATCACTAAAAGCGCCGGGCGATATGGAGTTGCCGTCTTGAATCAGGAACAGATGGATAAGGAAGTCTATGAATCGGCATCCAAAATCAGGAACAGCGCGGCTTTCGGAGAAATCATCATCCTGACGGTTTATCTTCCACTGTTTACCTTGGTGGGCATTGAAGGAAAAATGTTTCGTCCGATGGCGCAAACGGTATTTTTTGCCATTTTGGGCGCTTTCATTCTTTCGCTGACTTACGTTCCGATGGCAAGTGCGTTATTTTTGAGCAAGAAAACGGAACATAAACGGAATATTTCGGATAAAATCATCGAAAAACTGCAAGACCTGTATAAACCGCTGCTGGCGAAAACGCTGAATTGGAATAAAACGGTGGTAATATCCATGCTGATTCTGTTTGCCGTTAGCCTGTTTGCCTTCAACCGGATGGGCGGGGAATTTATTCCGACTTTGGAAGAAGGCGATTTTGCCGTTGAGATAAGTATGGCGCAAGGGACTTCCCTGACACAGGTTATCCAAAGTTTTTCACAAGCCGAAAAGATTTTAAAAGACCAATTTCCCGAAATAAAACAAGCGGTTACCCGGATTGGCAGCGCCGAAATACCTACCGACCCCATGCCGGTGGAACGAGGCGATATGATGATTTCCCTCTTGCCTAAAAAACAATGGACATCAGCGAAAACCACAGAAGAACTGATGGAAAAGATGGAAGAAGCCTTGAGCATCTTGCCGGGCGTTCATGCCGAGATGTCGCAACCCATGCAAATGCGTTTCAATGAGCTGATTACCGGAATCAAACAAGACGTTGCCATCAAAATTTACGGAAATAATTTGGACGAACTTTCCCTGCAGGCAAATAAAGTCGCCTCGCTCATACGCAATGTAGAAGGTGTTTCCGAGCCTTTTGTCGAAAAAGTGACAGGTTTGCCGCAGTTGCAGGTAGTGTATAACCGCGACCAATTGGCCAAATACGGAATATCAATCAAAGACGCCAACAAGATACTGAAAACCGCTTATGCCGGAAGTGAGGCCGGAGTGGTGTATGAAGAAGATCGCCGTTTCAATGTCGTTCTCCGTTTGGAAAAAGAATTGAGAAACGATGTAAATACTTTGGAAAATCTGCCCATTCCTTTGGCTTCCGGAGGAAGCATTCCCTTGTCGCAAGTGGCGGAAATAAAATTCCGGGACGCTCCGGCGCAAGTCAGTCACGAAGACGGAAAACGCAGGATATTTGTCGGATTCAACGTCAAGGGCAGGGATGTGCAAAGCACGGTGCATGAAATTCAGGATTTGCTGGACGAGTCCTTTCAATTGCCTCCGGGCTATTATTACACTTTTGGCGGACAATTCAAAAATCTGGAAGAAGCCAAATCCCGGCTGATGGTTGCCGTTCCTTTGGCTTTGCTGTTGATTTTGGTTTTATTGTATGTAACCTTGAAAAGCGTAAAACAATCGCTGTTGGTTTTTTCAGCCATTCCGCTTTCCGCCATCGGGGGAATCTGGGCGTTGTGGTTGCGGGATATGCCGTTCAGCATATCGGCAGGCGTGGGATTTATCGCCCTGTTCGGCGTTTCGGTGCTGAACGGTATTGTACTGATTGCCCAATTCAACCAATTGAAAAAAGAGGGAGTGACGGATGTGAAAGAACGAATAATCAAAGGCGCCCGGATACGTTTGCGCCCGGTGATTATGACGGCATTGGTAGCCTCTTTAGGCTTTTTACCCATGGCGCTTTCCACCAGCGACGGTGCGGAAGTACAGCGACCGTTGGCAACCGTGGTCATCGGCGGATTGATTACAGCTACGATATTAACGCTGTTTGTCCTGCCGTCTTTGTACAAACTATTCAACTCAAAATAAGTATGATATGAAAAGAACATTTATTATAGGAATAGTCATTGCCTTCCTTTTTCCCTTGGGATCAGGAGCGCAAACCGTCAAATCGTTGGACGAATGTATTCAACAGGCGATGGATAATAATCTGACGTTGAAATCCGGGCGAATCGCCATTGAAAGAGCGAAAGAATTGCAAGCGACGGCATTCAATATCGATAAAACCGGTTTTTCGATGAGTCAGGACCCGACGGCAGGCGGAAGTCCGGATAACAGTTTGTCCGTCAGCCAAAGCTTTGCTTTTCCAACCGTTTATACCACGCGCCACGGCCTGCTGAAAGCAGAAACCAATCTGGAAAAAGCCCGCCTGGAGGTATCGGTCAACGAATTGGTCAGAGAAGTTACCGGCGCTTATTATCAACTGTTGTATGCCAAAGAGAATATCAAAATAGCGCAGGAGCAAGACAAAATTTACAAACATTTTGTATTTTTGGCTTCTGCTAAATTCAATTCCGGTGAAACGAACCGTTTGGAACTCATTCAGGCAGAGCGGCTTTACAACGAAAATCAACTGGAAATACAAAAAGCCGAAAGGGAGTTGAAAAACATCCAATTGACTCTGCAGCAATGGTTAAACACCGAAGAAAGGATTGAGCCTCAAGAAGATTCATTGCCGGTGCTGACTTTTAGCTCGCTCCGTCCCTTGGATATTTCCCAAACGCCTTTTAACCGGATTTACGAAAACCGGTTGAAAGTGAGCGAGAAAAATCTTTCCTTGCAACGGCAGGAATTTCTTCCGGATTTCAATTTCTCGTTGCGCAACCAATTTTTATGGAAAGGATTTAATCCGTATTCGATTGAAAGGGAACGTTTTGAACCGGGAAATTTCATGGGTTTTGAAGTAGGCATCAGTCTTCCGCTATTTTTTGGCGAGCAACGGGCTAAAACAAGGGCGGCACAAAAAGAAGTGGACATGCTTCGTGCCGAACAGGAAAATGCTTTGTCGTCTTTGCAGAAGGAATATCAAGCCGGCATCAATGCTTACGAAAACGCCAAAGCCAGTGTGGATTATTATCTTAACACCGGCAACAAGCAGGCGGAAGAGATGGCAAGAATTTCGCAGTTGGCGTACGAAAAAGGGGAAATCGCTTATGTCGAGTACATTCAGAATCTGAAAACAGCCGTAGAAATTCATTTGCAGTATGCTACTGCGGTTAATGAATTGAACCAGGTGATTATTCGGTTGAATTTTTTACAAGGAAAATATGGAGGCATTTAAAAAGTCCGAAAGTCTGTCATTGCGGGCTTGACCCGCAATCCCAAGATGTTCGTTAAATACCAATGATGCAGGATATTGAATAATAATGATTAACTACTTTCAGGGGATTGCGGGTCAAGCCCGCAATGACAAAAGAAACAATAATTAAAAAATATGAAAACAAACTATATCGTAATAATGAGTTTATTCCTTTTAGGATTTATTTCCTGTGGGAAAAATCAAAAAGCGGAGAACAGCGAGGAAGCTCCCGAACATGAACATTCCGAAGCCATTGCGCTCACGGACAAACAGATGCAAGCGGTCGATATTCGTATCGGAGTCATTGAGCAACGGGATTTGAACAGCGTGGTGCGAGCCAACGGCGAAATGGTCTTAGACCCGCAGAAAAAGGCGGACGTCAATTCCTTAGTGGGCGGAATTATCCAACAAATCCTGGTTACGGAAGGGAAAAACGTCGGCAAGGGTCAGGTAGTGGCTTATTTGGAAAACACAGGAATAGTGGAATTGCAAAAAGATTACCTGACGGCAAAAAAAGAAGCGCAGATGTCCGGACAGGAATACAACCGGCAGAAAGACCTTTTCGACCAGGGCGCAGGTATTGAAAAAACATTCCAGCAAGCCACGGCGAATTACGAAATTGCACAAGCCCGGTTGACCGGATTGGAAAAACAATTGCAGCAGCTCTCTCTCAGTCCCGAACAGGTTTCGGAAGGAAATATCGTGACGCAAATACCGATCAAAACGCCGATTGCCGGCACCGTCAACAAAATCAATGTCAGCATGGGCAGTTACATTGATATTCAAGCCCCGGTGATGAGCATCAGCGATAACTCGCAGATACATTGCGACTTGAAAGTGTTTGAAAAGGATATTCATTTCATCCGCCCGGGACAGGAAGTGGATATGCAACTCACCAATCAACCCGGAATTTCCTTAAAAGGGACTGTTTACGAATTCAATAAATTCTTTGAAACGGATACGAAAGCCATTGTGGTGCATGCTACGGTACAAAATAAAAACGACTTGAAACTGATTCCGGGCATGTATGTCACCGCATTAATCAACATCGGAAAACAAAAAACGCCGGCAGTACCCAACGATGCCATCGTCAGCATGGAAGGGAAAAAATACCTGTTCCTGTTGGAAGACGAAGAAACAACGGAAAGCGGAAAGTCTTTCCATTTCAAACCGGTGGAAGTAATTACAGGCATATCCGAATTGGGTTTCACACAAATCACGCCAATGATGGGGGCGAAAAATGTTTCGCCCCTACCGGATGATGCGCGAATCGTAACGTCAAATGCCTTTTACATCGCTTCCATGTTGGCAGGAGGCGAAGAGGAAGAATAATTTAACGTAGATTTTTTGCTTCTCCCTTAAACATAATGACTTGAAATATGTTATAAGGATATAATTATTTACATATTTAATTTATTATTCTCATGAAAGCAAAAATTCGTGTTTATGGAAAGGATCAAAATCGTACGGCATTAGGAATTGTAAATGCTTATTTGACTTTGTATCCGAATGCAACTTTGGAAGAATTGCAAAAGGCATTTCCTTATTCTCTCAATCCGACAGGAACAGTAAAAGAAACGATTGCTCCGATTTCCGAAACGGTAGTGAAACCCGGTGAATTCTTCGAAAAACCGGAAGATTTGATTACCTTGAAAAGCGGTCAAAAAGCTGCTTTGAAATACCTGTGGGAAAAACCCAATTTTGAACAAATCAAGGAACATGCGAAACAATTCGGTATCGAAGCGGTCGATGTTTTGGAAACGCCTCCCTTCAAAGAAGGCAGTTATAAATTGGAAGTAGTGGAAGAAAAACCGGTAACACATCATCATCATGCAGCGCAAGGTGGTGTAGTAGAAGGAATTATCGTGGAAGAAGTGATTCCGGTGGTAGAAGAAGTGGTCATTATAGAAGAAAAACCGGTAACGCATCATCATGCGGCGACTCATCATGCAGCCCCGAAAGTAGTAAAAGAAGAACCAAAAAAGAAAAGCTGTAATTGGTTGTGGTGGCTAATACCTTTATTATTATTGTTATTAGCGCTTCTATGCTGGAAAAAATGTTCGGATGACAAGAAAGCGCTTCCCGATACCGAAGTGATTCCTTTTACCGAAACGGAAAAGGTCGATGTATATGAACCTTATTGGGACAAACGGGTGGCTGAAGCTACAGTCAACGAGGATGGCGATCTGATTTATAACGAGGACGGTAACTTGATCGGTATCCTTATTAATAACGAAACCATTAATTTCGATAAATTGAGTACGGAAGCCGAAATCTATCATTTCATCCGTTCGGATGCGCAGGAATCCGGTTGGATTGTATTGGATGATGTGCATTTCAAATTCAATGAAGTGAACTTTACTCCGGCTGCATTAGCACAAATACAGCATGTTACGTCTATTTTGAATACCTACGCTCCGAAGGCGACCCTTGCCTTGGAAGGTTTTGCCGATCATATCGGAACAACCAAAGAAAATCAGGTGATTTCGAATGAAAGAGCGGTGGCTACCAAAAATCATTTCGTTAGCGATGGATTTGCCGAAAGTAAAGTGACTTCTGCGCAAGGTTTGCGGGATACGGAAAGATTGTGTCAAGCGGACGATACGCCTGTGTGCCGTGCCTTGAACCGCCGTGTAGAAATTAAAATAACGAAATAAGTCCACAAAAAAAGGGTAAGCTGACTACATCGCGTCGCTACAACCAACTACCCTTGCTGCAATCACGCCCTGGGGGATTTGAAGGGAGCTGACCGTATAGGACTTACCCGGCTGCAAAAGTAGTACTTTTTTTGGAATAATGCATAACGAGTTATAGCATATCACTCAAAGAATACAGTAAAGTATTGATAGTCAAAGAAATATTTTTTGGCTATCAATAAGATATTATTCTTCATACAATAAATAGGGTTTGCGTTGTTTTTTAAATTTTGCCACATCCTCTTGCCACATGGCTTTGATTTCGTCGGCGCTTTTGCCTTGTTCAATCATTTTCCGGACATAATCGACTCCGATCAAATTTTCAAAAAAGGAACGGAAGAAAGGATCGTCCAAGTTCAAATTCCGGTAAGCATCAATGAGATAGCTTAAATCAATGCCCTTTTTCCAAACGGCTTCCTCCGAAAGATGGCTTAAATCCACTCCGTAACACAATTTGTCCTGCTGAGGCGGTTTAGGCGCCGAGGGCATACTTCTCGGAGTAAACGTAAAATCATATCCTTTCATATTCGGGTGACCGTAAACCTGAAAAGGAAGTGAAGTGCCCCTTCCCAAACTGACAGGTGTGGCTTCAAAATAGCAGGTGGACGGATAGAGATAAATCGAGAGCATATTCGGCAGGTTGGGCGACGGCGGAACCGGCAAACGGTACATCGTTTGATGCGTATAATTCAAACATGGGATTACCGTTAAATCGCAAATTCGTCCTTTGGGAAGCCATTTTTCACCGTTCACCATCAAGGCCAATTCACCTAAAGTCAAGCCGTGAACTACCGGAACAGGCAGTCCGCCTACACCTGATTTGTATTTCATATTTAATATCGGACCATCCACATAATGCCCGTTGGGATTGGGCCGGTCCAAGAGTATCACTTTTTTGTGCTGTTCGGCGCAAACGTCCATTAACTTGGTCATCGTCACATAGTAAGTATAAAAACGCAAACCGACATCCTGTATATCCACAATCAGCAGATCGAATTTGCGCATGGATTCCGTGCCGGGTTTGCCTGCATTTCCATCGTAAAGCGACAAGATCGGCACGCCTGTTTTCGGATCTACCGAACTGGCCACATGGTCGCCCGCTCCGGCATCGCCTCGAAAACCATGTTCGGGCGAAAAAATCGCCGTTACATTGATTTTATTTTCCATTAAAATATCCAACAAATGTTTGTCCCCTACCCTGCCTGTGTGGTTGGAAAAGAGAGCAATGCGTTTGCCTTTCAAAAACGGAAAATATTCGACTGTCCGTTCCGCACCAACCACGACCGCCGGTTGTTGTGCCTGCATACAGAATGCATTGCACAATAAACAAAAAATAGCTAATATCTTTAGTATTGCTAAACCCATGCTTATGAAAAGGCATGCAAATAATAAACTAAGTCTTTTCATAAAGTTTGTTTTACAAGTATATATTATAGATTATCACTCTCTTTTTTCCTCCCATATCCGGGATCTATCTTCAACAGGGATACCGCAATAATCGGAACGATACTGCAAATCATTACCCAAATAAAAAAATGATTGTATCCCAACATTTCCTGCAACCAACCGGCAACCATCCCAGGCAGCATCATTCCCAAGGCCATAAAACCGGTACAGATCGCATAATGCGCCGTTTTATGTTCGCCTTCGGAACAGTAAATCAAATAGAGCATATACGCAGTGAAGCCAAATCCGTAACCGAATTGCTCAATAAATACACATATATTAATTACCGGCAAGCTATCGGTTTGAGTGAAACTCAGATAGACAAACGTGACGGCAGTCAGCAACATACTGAGAGTCATCGGCCATATCCATTTCTTCAAACCGCCTTTAGCAGCAGCAAATCCGCCGATAATACCTCCCAAGGTCAATCCGATAATGCCTATGACGCCATACACAAAACCTACTTCGCTGGTAGTCAGTCCCAATCCGCCCACGTCTTTGGGATCGAGCAAGAAAGGATTAATGAGCTTCAACAACTGTGCTTCGGAGAAACGGAAAGTCAACATGAAAAATAAAGCCGTCCGGATATGGGGCTTTTTGAAGAAAGATACAAAGGTTTCGCTAAATTCTTTCAAAATATCGCTTGCCGTCAAATTCGGATTAGGTATATCCGATGCCGGTTTAGGCAACACTAAACGGTGATAAATACTGAACAGGATAAACAATCCGGCCAACACAAAAAAAGTGATAGACCACGCAAAGGAAATTCTTCCGGTTACCCGTTCGAGATATCCGGCGAAAAAAACCAACGCACCCTGACTTAAAATCGTTGCTACACGATAAAACATACTACGAATCCCCACATACATCGCTTGTTGATTGGTATCCAACCCCAGCATATAGAAGCCGTCGGCGGCAATATCGTGCGTAGCCGAACTAAAAGCGAGCAGATAGAAAAAAGCCAGTGTGGCTTGAAAGAAGAAGGGAAGAGGAGCGGTGAATGCGACTCCGGCAAACCCTGCGCCAATCAACAGTTGTGTGGTCAGAATCCACCAGCGTTTGGTTTTCAGAATATCCACAAAAGGGCTCCAAAGCGGTTTAATAACCCAAGGCAGATACAATAAACTGGTGTAAAGGGCAATATCTCCGTTGGATATTCCCATGTTTTTATACATGATGACGGAAATCATCTGTACAGCTACATAAGGCAGTCCTTCGGCTAAATAGAGGGAAGGAATCCAAGCCCAGGGCGATATTTTTTTATGTGGTGCATTTTTCATATTCGTGCCAACAATTCGATGGTACGTATTTTGTCTTTATAGTAATTATGCATATTCAGCTTATGAATATCCAACGAAGCATCGGAATTATCGTCCCAACGGCGGCAGAGATACAGCGGCGTGTAGATACGTCCGATCCGGTAATTCCGGGAAATAGCCAAACCCACCGCATAATCTTCTCCGTAGCTCGTATTGGGCACTTTAATTTCCCGCAATACCGGTGTATAAAATGCCCGTGGAGCACCTAATCCGTTGATGCGTAGCGCATTGTTCCGGCCATTGTCCGGAGTCCATTCGCGATGGTCAATGATGCCGGGAGGAATTTCTTCCAATTTCACGTTGACCATTTGATAGGTACCGACTACCATGGCGCAATTTTGTTCGTAAAAAGCGTTGACAATCGTTTGAATCACATTTTTATCCATATATAAATCATCGCTGTCGAGTTGAATAGCAAATTTGCCGCATTGCGGGTGCATCACGGCTTCGTTCCAACAACCTCCGATACCCAAATCGTTCCGTCCGGGAATAACGTGAATCAAGCGGGAGTCGGTTGCTGCCATTTCTTTCAAAATAGCGGTAGTCCGGTCCGTCGAATGATTGTCCACAACAATCAAGTTGAACGGAAAATGGGTTTCCTGAATCAATACCGAACGAACGGCATCTTCGATGGTCCGCTCGCGGTTGCGTACCGGGATAACCACGCTTGCTTCTACAGGAAAATCATTTCCGGAAAATTCCACCGGAGTAAATTCCGGTTTCAGCCAGGCATGGATGTCTTTCAGATAGCGGGTGCAGGCTTGTTCCATTTCGATTTGCGATTGCCGGTTTTTCGGATCGACGTAATCAAACAGTTTTTCACCCGATTGCCGGTTGTCCGTTTCCAGTTCCGTATAAAGGAGTTCCTGTAAATGGAACAAACGCGACGTTTTGGAAACTTTCAAGCGCAAGTCGTATAAAGCGGCGGCCTGATAATCCACGTCCATTTCGGCAACGGCATTTTGGAAAGCGTCGGATCGGTAAAGCAATAACGAACCGAAATCAAAATCATCCCGCAAACTGCCTGCCTGGTAATCAATGACCGGATGGGCTTGCATGACGCCTTCCTTTATTTTATAACTATCCGTGTAAAGCATGCCGGCCCGGGTATCGCTTATCACCTTCAACATTCGTTCGATGGCGTAAGCTCCCACTTGCAAGGGTAAGGACTGTAAATATAATAAGGTGTAAGGAGTCTGAATGTGAGAAGCAATCGCCTTTAAAGTTTGGGTTTGTTGCAAAAATCCGGTTGTCAATAACCGGCAATCGCCGGGCAACACTACTTCCGGGGCATTTTCGTGCAAAACGAAAATGTCGCCTATTTCATCATAAGCTCTTAATTCTCTGACTGTTCCTTCAATATTTCCGGAAGTACTATAGGGTAAAAAACAGGTTATCTTTTTCTTTATACAGCCATCCATATCTATTCAGTGTCATAAATATGCACCAAAGATAAAAAGAATTTATTATAATCACGTTGCAAAATCCATTATTAAACATTAATTTTGAAGCGAAAATAAATTTTTCACTAAGTTTAAGTGATAAAAATAAAGAAAAGGCAAACTTGTCATACAACTATCAACTAACAAAAAGATAAAGAGATAGACTATTATGGAAAATATTACAGAATCTTCCTCTGAATTTAAGCATTTGGATACCATGTCGGTGAATGAACTTTTAACCGGCATCAACCAGGAAGATGCCAAAATACATTCGGCCATCCATGCCGTTATTCCTCAAATAGAAATCCTTATTGATAAAATATTGGAACGAATGCTTCTGGGCGGACGGGTTTTTTATATCGGAGCCGGCACCAGCGGACGATTGGGCGTTTTGGATGCTTCGGAAATACCGCCTACTTTCGGTGTTTCGCCGGGCATCATCATCGGATTAATTGCCGGCGGCGATACGGCTTTAAGAAGCGCGGTGGAAGCAGCCGAAGACAACACCACACAGGCATGGAAAGATTTGCAGGCTTTTGAAATTAACGAATTGGACACATTGATCGGCATTGCCGCCTCGGGCACTACGCCGTATGTGATTGGAGGCATTCACACGGCGCGGGAAAAAGGCTTACTCACCGGCTGCATCACCTGCAATCCGAATTCACCCCTGGCACAGGCTGCCGAATATCCTATCGAAGCCGTGGTGGGTCCGGAATTTGTAACCGGCAGCACCCGCATGAAAGCAGGAACCGCTCAAAAACTCATCCTGAACATGCTTTCTACTACGTTGATGATCAAGATGGGCCGGGTAAAAGGAAATAAAATGGTCAATATGCAGCTTACCAATAAAAAATTAGTGGAACGCGGCACCCGCATGATCGTGGATGAATTGCATATTCTCAAAGACGAAGCCAAGCAACTGCTTCTTGAACACGGATCGGTCAAAAAAGTATTGGATGCAGTAAGTGCCTGATTTTATAAGGAATTTTGAGTAACATTTATCATTAACACAGCCCCATTGCAACGTTTAAGCTTTCAATAATTTTCGTTTCCTCATTGTGTCCATCGGTTGATAATCTAAGCAATGGAAGGCCGATAATTTCCAGAATATGATTCTTCTTGCTGTCCCTTTCCTGTTGCAATTCATTGTCATGGAACGACACCCCGTCCACCTCGATAGCCAAGACAGGAGTTTTGTCAATTTTGTTGTACAGTAAAAAATCAATTCTTGAATTATTCCTTATGAATCGGATTTCATCTTCAGAAAATGATTGAAAATCCCTAATAAGATCTCTAAGTCTATATTCTCTAACCATATCAATAGATGAGAATTGGGCATTGTTTAACAATATATTCTCACTCAACAGTTTGTGAATAATAATCTCTGCGGCTGATCCTCCTACGTTTTTGTTCGATAAAAGAAACGACAGAAAGACTTTGTTGTACTCTTTATACAGAAGGTCGAAAACGGAACAGACACTACCTTTGACAATCGTTTCATCAGGGTCGGTCGTATAACAGATATAGCGTATCATATCACCGATATTTGTTCCATGAGGAAGTTCCATTGATGCAGATTTTACCACAATAAATTCTTTAACGGCTCTTGATACGGCAACATTTATAAGGTTGGGATTATCAATAAATGATCCGATCTTGTTTTTAACCGTATTGAATATAATCACATCCTTCTCGCGTCCTTGAAATTTATGTATAGTGTCGGCTTCAGCTCCATCCGGCAACTGTTTTTGCAGCCTGTCTGCATGGTTTCTATACGGCGCAATAACTCCGACTTTCGTGTAGTCCGCAGAATAGTTCTCACGGATATAAATATCCGTTTCATCTATCTGTCTTTGATTGTAATTATCCTTTCCACCTGATATACTTGTCTCAATGATTCTGAACGGATGATTGTCTCCACAAGTCATAATAACCAGATTATTATTGTAGTACTTCTTATTACAGAATCCAATAATCGCAGGATGACATCTGTAATGTTCTTTTAGCAGAACCGATTTTATGTTAGCCCTATACAAGCTTTTCAGCGAGTTCAAAATATTCTGTTTGACATAGTCATACGCAGGAGAAATGTTGTACTCAACCTGAAATTGCTCTGCTGCTTCTTTACTCTGTTTATCTACAATATGGGTAAGCTGCATACTATCTCCAACAACAACTACATTTCGACAACACGAAAAACATACGGCCGACTTTATAATATCTACCTGTGAAGATTCATCTATAATCAGATAGTCAAAAAGATACCCTTTGGGAATGCTCGTGTGCAGCGAGAGCGTAGAACTCAGAATCACAGGATAATGCTCTGTGAAATCATTAAACTGGTTACGATAATCTTTAACATTAAACGTTGATTTTCCTAAACGGTTATATTTTTCAAATAACACACCATTGAATACCTCTTTAGACGTCTCAATAAAACGTTTAAGATTAGCTTCTTCATTATTAGATGCTAACCAGTTTTCAACGTTCAAGATTTCGGTTTCTATTTTTGCTATGTATAATTCATAGAATTTGTGGTTTACATAAACGGGAAATTCTTCACTATACCGACTAATACTATTAAGGTCAAATAAACCATATTGCAAAACAAACCGCAACTTGTTTATGATAGACATCTTGTTTTTAAGATCAGTGAACGATAGTAAATCTTTCAATTTCAAAGTCTTGCTGAAATTCCAACTACGGAGGAATTTCTTGTCGAGTACAGATTTTATGTTTGGATTGAGTGGCTGTTCTGCTTTTATATGGCTAAATTCTATCTCGGCATCTGATAATTTCGTTTTTAAGGTGGCTAATTTATTCCGGTACTGAAAACACTTCGTTAGTATGGAATCCAATTCCTGAATTTCATTCTTTGCATTTTTTAATCGCTCTTCCAAAACCTCAAAATCTTGATTGATTGTTTGCTCTTCAATATTATCGAAGAATGAAGCTTTGTTTTCGTTATTCCCAAGTGACGCTACAACCATTTCATAGCCATATTTCTCTAACTTATCCCGCACGTTGAATACCGCAGAGTTGTTGTTTGAAACAATTGCAACCGTTTTGTTCTGTACAATAATATTAGCTATTATATTTAGGATTGTTTGTGTTTTACCTGTTCCCGGAGGGCCTTCTACGATACTTATGCTATTTCTAAGACAAGTCTCAACTGCTAATTTCTGACTTTCATTGCATCCGAAAGGGTAGATTAGGGTTTCTTTAGAAGTGCTAACAGCAGGGTTAGTTCCATCAATGTAGTTAGATAGTGCCGATCTTGATTCTAATAGATCTATACTATCAAGAGCCTTGAACAATATTTCGGAGCTAATTTGATTCAAATTTCTATTTTCTGTCTCTTCTGATTGAATGTCAAACGATACTCCTCCTGATTTTTTCAGTATCTCTTTAAAATAATCAATAATTGATTCCGCTTGATCTATGTCCTTTTTAATATCACAAATTTCAATATCAGAACTATTTTCAATTGGATAAGAGCAACTGTCTCCATCTCGAAAAATCAAATAACGACCATAATTATCAACCGTATTGTATGTCTTATTTAATTTGCCATTCTCATATATGCGTACATTTTCTCGTGTCGATACAAGCGGATAATATTGTACTTTATCAACTCCGTAATTATAGATTCTCCCATTATTAAATGTGATGCGATATCCATTGTCGGCACGAACAACAATTGAAACATCGCTTTTGTATTCAAACTTCAGGGATGTTTTATTTTTTAAATATACTATAAATGGGCGCTTCATCAACCTCTCTCATTAAATGAACACAAAAAAACCTACAAGTTATTGACTTGTAGGTTTTTGTCCTGTAGTTACCCCGTTTTGTCCGGATCTTTCTGCGGAGAGATAGGGATTCGAACCCCAGGAACCTTTCAGTTCAACGGTTTTCAAGACCGCCGCAATCGACCACTCTGCCATCTCTCCTTGCTTGAAAAAAACACGGCTGTTTTTCAAAAAGCGACTGCAAAGGAACAACTTTTTTTTGTCTTTACAAAGCCTTTCATCGTTTTTTTTCGGATTAATTCTAAGCAAACGTATAAGAATATACTCATATTTGCTTACAAAACCAGTATTTTTTATTATCTTTGCCCGATTTTAAAGAAGAAATTTTTAGTAAAGATTATTTATGATTAATCCTATTGTAAAAACAATTGATTTGGGTGATGGACGGACTATCACTCTCGAAACCGGTAAGTTGGCTAAACAGGCTGACGGATCGGTCGTGTTGCGGATGAACAACACAATGATGCTGGCAACCGTGTGTGCTGCCAAAGATGCAAACCCGGGCACCGATTTTATGCCTTTGCAAGTAGAATATAAAGAAAAATATGCCGCTTTCGGACGTTTTCCGGGCGGTTTTATGAAACGGGAAGGTCGCGCTTCGGATTACGAAATCTTAACCGACCGCTTGATTGACCGCGCTTTGCGCCCGCTATTCCCGGACGATTTTCATGCAGAAGTTTTTGTAAATATAGTCCTCTATTCTACCGATGGTGAGGATATGCCGGATGCTTTGGCCGGTTTGGCTGCTTCGGCTGCCCTGGCTGTCTCTACGATTCCTTTCGGCGGTCCGCTTTCGGAAGTACGCGTAGGACGGATAGACGGAAAATTCGTCATCAATCCGACTTTCGACCAATTGAAAAAAGCCGATATGGATATTATGGTGGGCGCTACGCTGGATAATATCATGATGGTGGAAGGCGAAATGAGCGAAGTTTCCGAAGCCGAATTATTGGAAGCGATTAAATTCGCCCACGAAGCAATTAAAGTACAGTGCCAGGCGCAATTGGAATTGGCGGAAGCTGTAGGTACTACCGTAAAACGCGAATATTCGCACGAGGTAAACGATGAAGAACTGCGGGCGGACATCAAAGCAAAATTGTACGATAAAGTATATGCCATCGCCAAATCCGGTCAAGGAAAACAAGAACGGAGCGATGCTTTCCATGCCATTAAAGATGAATACATTGCAGCAATTCCGGAAGAAGAATTGACAGACGAAAAGAAAGGTTTGATTGGCAAATATTACCACGAAGTGGAAAAAGAAGCCATGCGCCGTTGCATCCTGGATGAAGGAATTCGTTTGGATGGCCGGAAAACAACAGAAATTCGTCCGATTTGGTCGGAAGTAGATCCGATTCCGGGACCTCACGGTTCGGCTATTTTTACCCGTGGCGAAACGCAAGCTTTGGCTACTGTGACTTTAGGAACGAAATTAGACGAGAAAATCATTGACGATGTATTGAACAACGAAAAAGAACGTTTCTTGTTGCACTATAATTTCCCGCCATTTGCGACCGGCGAAGCCAAACCGCAAAGAGGCGTAGGCCGCCGCGAAATCGGTCATGGAAACCTGGCGCACCGGGCTTTGAAATCGATGATTCCGGAAAATTATCCGTATGTGATCCGTATCGTATCCGATATTCTGGAATCCAACGGATCATCTTCTATGGCAACGGTTTGTGCCGGAACGCTTTCGTTGATGGATGCCGGTGTACAAATCAAACGTCCGGTTTCGGGTATTGCCATGGGATTGATTTCCGAAAATAAAGGCACCAAATATGCAGTGCTTTCGGACATCCTGGGTGATGAAGATCATTTGGGTGATATGGACTTTAAAGTGACCGGAACCACCAAAGGGATTACGGCTACGCAAATGGATATTAAAGTGGATGGACTTTCGTATGAAATTCTTGAAAATGCGTTGGCTCAAGCGAAAGAAGGTCGCGCGCATATTTTGGGAAAAATATTGGAAACCATTTCCGAACCGCGTGCCGATTTCAAAGCACATGCTCCTCGGATTGAAGTGATTATCATACCGAAAGAATTTATCGGTGCGGTAATCGGACCGGGAGGAAAAATCATTCAAGGGATGCAGGAAGAAACCGGCGCTATTATTACCATTGAAGAAATTGACGGTATCGGTCGCGTAGAAGTTTCCGGAACCAACAAAGCTTCGATTGATGCTGCCATGGCGAAAATCAAAGGTATTGTTACGGTTCCCGAAGTGGGAGAAATCTATACCGGAAAAGTGCGTTCCGTGATGCCTTACGGCGCTTTCGTAGAATTCCTTCCGGGAAAAGACGGCTTATTGCATATCTCCGAAATCGATTGGAAACGCTTGGAAACAGTGGAAGAATCCGGCTTGAAAGAAGGTGATTCGGTAGAAGTGAAATTGGTGGAGATTGATCCGAAAACCGGTAAATTCAAACTGTCCCGCAAGGCTTTGTTGCCTCGTCCCGAACGGCAAGAAGGAGACGGAGAACGACCGGAACGTCCCGAACGCGAACGACCGGCACAAAATTCCAATGGTTTCAAAGTGAGAAAACCACAGGAACGGCAGGAATAACGCAGAAATAATAAAACGAAAACGCGGAGATTTTATATTTCTCTGCGTTTTTTTACAAAATCTTTGACTTCTTTTCACTCCTGTTGCATCATATAACTGTATTGGGTACTGTGTCCGGTACTAAATGGAGTGATAATAGGCATTAAAACACAAAACAAAAATACAGGCAAACAGTAGAAAGACAAAAAGGATTCTCAATAATTTCTTTTTCTTTTTAGCCCACTGCTTGTATAATCTACTGAAAATAAACAATTCAACTATACATACAAATGGAAACAGAACGATACCAAGTAATAATGTGCTGAACAAATATTGCATGTCGCCGGAATGCAATGAATCAATACCGATAGATACCAAAAAGAAAATCTGCCAGTATATTGTCATTGATATGAAGAAGAGTATAAAAGGACTACAATTTTTCATTTCTTTAGTTGTGAATTATCATCGAGGAACAATTTTCCCCGGTTGTACTAAATCCCGCCTTTGTTCGGCATAGGCTCTGCCTATGTCGTGCTAAAAGCAGGCCTCCGGCTTGCGTTCAAACCGCACAATGCTATTTCTATTCCATTTCCTCCTCTCAGATTCTTTCTTGATTGTGTTTTTTTCTACAGTAATCCTATTTCTTTCTTATACTCAAAATCAGTACTAATTCTCTTTTTAGAAATTGTGCGGCTTGAATGCCAGCCAGAGGCCGGCTTTTAGCACGACATAGGCAGAGCCTATGCCGAACCAAGGTTAGTGTTTCCTAAATTTTACAATTAGTAGAAAAGTTAAAAAACAACAACCTATTCCTCCAATAATCCAATATTTATATTGATTTCTTGGAGGGGGAATAATTACATTCCTATCTTTATCTATGAATACTTCGTTTCCGTCTTCATCTACAAATATAACATGACTTCTGTCTATTATGGTTTGAAAAGGCTCTGCTATTTTAGTAAGATGCTTTTTGTCTAAAAAACGAATCAACTCTTTAAAATAATTGACAGATTCTTCGTTCGTATCCATAAAGTACAATAAGCTATCTTGATTGTCCGTAATTTGAACAGCATAACAACCAAACTCATATCTACCAATACTTCCTCTATTATTTTTTGTATATGCATCTGCCGGAAGATGTTTATGTGTATTTTTTCTAATAACATATTTTTTTACAATATTATATTCTTTCTCTGTTACCAAAACACCAACAATAGCATATTTTGATTCTATCTCTCGAGTGCTTATGATTAAATAATCCATGGGTTTATCCTGCGGACCTACATTAAAAAACTCTATTTGCTGTGCAAATCCGGATAAAGCAACTATTAAAAGACAAATACTAATTATATATTTTTTCATTTTCTGCGAATGGGGACTTGAGTTGGATGTGAAACTTTTTGATTTATAGATCGTTGATGGAATCCGGGATATCGGTTATTTTACACTAAAAGTCAAAGTTCCCTCATCATCGTAAATTTTCTTTAAATGGAAAATACTATCAAAATAGAAATAGCCATCAACATCTCCACTAAAAGCGATATCATTCCCTTGAAAAACATAATAATTGATATTATTAATCGAATCCGTCACGTTGTATTTATATTCTAAACTTCCATTTAAATTGGGGACAACAGTCGATAGCCCGAATCCTCTAAAAATAATTTCAGAAGTTTTAGTATCTAAATAAAGTGATTTTAGAGTATCATAAGTGAGTTCTATATACGCCTTTGTAGTGCAATTAATCAATTTATAATTAATTGAATGTGGGGTATTCAGTATGTCACTATAGAATGTTCTTCTTACTAATTGAGTTAGACTATCAATATATGTATATTCCAACACTATGCTATCCACCCTATGCTCATTTGTATAGGTTATACTATCTAATGGTATCGAAAACAAAACATCTTTTGTAACCACTTTGCTTTCTTTACAGCAGGAGCACAACGCCATTAAAAATATCAATTTGAATAATATTTTACTTTCCTCTTTTAACATTTGCTTTATTGTTTTGATATTCTTTTCTAAAAGCATTCATTAAAGCTCTATCCATGGTAGCCGACCCCATCCAGCCCATCATTCCACTTATAAACCGTCTCATATTTGTGTAACGGGAACTATTTTGATTGTCATACGTGGCATGATCTACCGCACCAGATGTATTCAATCCTTTCAACATTGTTGAATTGTTTTCTGCACCGCGCACAAAATTTTTGTTTAAATAATCAACATCCTGCTCTGCATGAACTGTATGTTCGTGTCCAAAAGTCGTAATTTGATCAGCTGTCGTTTGACTTATATCTGTATGTATATACATTAATGGTTTATCATTATATAACTTCCATTCAGTTTCTCCATGAATAGTATAAACTCCATCAGAACGATAGTCTGTTGTTGCATTTCCAAAAGAATATTGTGCATCATAATTATTACCATTCCCTTGTATTGTTACCGTATTGCCATCCCATGTAAACGATTGTTCTCCATCTACAAAATTTGATAAAAAATCTTGACCAGATTCTGATTGCATCCATCCATAAAGCCATTCTTGTGTTGTGGCATCCAATTGAGAAAACTCAACCTGTTCAAATTCCCCATTACCGTTATCTCTGTAGAAATAAACTGTTCTTCCATCGGGGTCTATGTAATTCACCGGATTGTTCATACAGTAGGCATACGGACTGACCGAATAATACTTTTCCGCCCTTGGATCCATAGTAGTAAATCGTGGAATAGTCATACTCAACTGTCTCGCCTCAAAATCATACCAATTCAACCCATACACTTCATCCAATTCCTTGCCTCCAAATTTGTAGGGTTGTCTTTCCGGAAATTCCCCATTAGTATAAGGCATTCCAAACGGATAATAGTCTGTAGTTTGCATCACTACCGAGTTTGAATTGTCTATTTCCATCACCACCCGGTTGTTGCCCAAATGGTCTTTCAGGTAATAATTAAATCTATAATTATTAGTACTGTTCTTAGTCACATAACCTTCCGGATTCAGGATATATTTCAGTTCGCCGTTTTCGTAAATGACCGATCCGCAATAGTCGGTGACTGTATTAGAAAGACTCCCGGGTAATATCATGAAACCGGCGCGGATGTGGCGGTTGACCGGAATGCCGGAAATGGTTGTTTGTGCAGCCATATGTATTCTTCTTCTTTTCACCCCTGTTGCATCATAACTGTATTGAGTACTGTTACCGGTACTAAAAGTTATTTTGTTCGGCAAATTTAATACATTATATTGGATTCCGGTGATTCCCTGGTTAAAATCTTCTTCCAAAGCGCCGTTTTTATTATAAACATATTCTCTGGCAGGGTTTCCCAAGGGTTTGATAAAACCTTCATCTACATCTGCTGATTCTGTTACCTTATTCAATTGATTACCGGAATATTCCATGTCCAGATCATCAAAAAGTCCCAACATGGATAGTCTGGAACGCTTTAGACTGGTTATGTTTCCCATCTTATCGTAAGCTACTTCTTCCGTTTTATCATTATACCTGTTCACTGAACCGGAAGAGAAATAATCGGCTTTCTTCAAACGATTCAAGTTATCATAAGTAAATGAATAGCCCTGCAGCGGGTTGGAATTCGAACTCCATTCCATCTTTGCCATATTTCCATTGAATAACGGAGTATTACCACCGGTATAATACAAGCTTTCCATGAAATGGGGAGAATCTATGTTTCCCAACCAACTGCGGACCGTGTAATCATAGCTAATCAACTCTTTGTTTCCATGCAGACCCTTGGTTTTTACCCTGCTCAAATCGTCGTAAGTCAATTCGGAAAGGGTAATTTTATTGCCGCCTACTTGGTATTCGGTAATGGTCGGACGGTTGGCATGGTCGTAATGATAGGTATAACTTTCCGTAATCGAATCATTTCCCAGGTGAGACGCTGCATGTACGTGCTGCTTTTCAGTGGGCTGACCGGTAAATGAATAAACATAATATTCCGCTTCCCGACCTCCTAATAAATTAGTCGATCGTTGCTGTACGATTCTTCCTTTACTGTCGTAATAAAAAGCGGTGACAATTTCTTTGCTTGTATCGTCCAGCATTTTGACCCGTGTACCGACTAATAATCCTTTGCTGTTTTCATACCGTTTGTCGTAACCTGCTTTTTCAGCATAACTGACTTTGTCTTTTATCGTTGCTGCCAAATCATTAGTATTCAATAAATTATCCGGATTGTCGTAATAATTGGCTTGCAGGATACTGCCGGCAGGAATGTTTTGCAATTGATTTTTGGAATAACCGTATTCTCCTGCAGCAGAATTGGTTTCTATCACAGCGATGTTTTTTACTAAGTCAATCAAACTCGCCCTTGACATAGAAACATTTTTCCAGACACCGCTTACAATCACCCGGCCAAAGGCATCGTATTTATTGAATGTCCAATTGTTGGGAGACCGCTGTTCTCCGTCTTGCGAAAAAATCAAGCGGTCGGCTTGGTCGTAGATATAATAAACAGGGTCGGCGCCGGGCAATTTCATTTCCGTGCAACGCTGCCGGTCATCGTATTGATAGCTATAGGCATACTTATTTAAATTCGCGCTTGAAATATCATCCTCAATCAGAGGTGGCAACACAAAGCGCCGGTTTCCAAAGTCGTCATATACGTAATAAGTATCATAATTTCCATCCGTATCTACTTGCCGTTGCAAAATCACCCGGCCTAATTTATCCTTAAATTCATACGTTGTTTTATTGTCTTCGTCTGTGATTTGCGTTACAAAGAGACTGCCGTTGGCGTAGTCATTTGCATTTTTCTCCAAATTATCTCCTGAAACGTAGTAATAACGGCAAGGATAGTCGTCGGCATTATTGGTCAGGTAGGCTGTTTGAACGAACCGGTCGGCAGTGCGCCAGGCTTGGCCGGGACCGTATTGTTTTTCCACCCGGTTCAAGGGAGAGGGTTCATATTGGGTTTCCGAATAACGGACAGGCTCTGTTCCATAAGCGGTATTGGTACGGCTTTTCAGATCTTCAAGGTCTCTAAAGTGACCGCTACCGGAGCCTGTATTGACAGGCAACCAACTTTTCCATTCCCTTCCATAAGCATCATATTCCTGAAAAGCAACCCAATCGGTTTGGCTGGGAGTGAATCCGACCTGTACTTGTTGGACAGGACGCCCCAGACCATCAAAATAGTGGACTGCATCCAGATAAGCGCTTGCGTCACCTTTGGTGTAAGTGCGGGTTTTTATATAATTCTGATCCTGACTTGGTGCGGTATTTTGGGTATAGGCGCTCCAAAATACATTCAGAAATAAAACGAATAGAATAGATTGTTTCATCGTTTTATGATTTTTTGATAAGAATAATGTTCACATACGAGCTTGCTGTAGGAGCAGTAGTTTTACAATCATAAGTCATCACGCCTGATGCCGATATACTTTTGATGGTAATGCAGTTGGTGTCGTAATCGGTTACCACGTAGTCGTAGTCGCCGGCGACTCCCAACAGATTTGTCAGAGCGGTGGCGGTGGTTAACGCCGAATTGTTGGAAATCAACGGCTGCCCCGTTGTGGTAAAATTACGCGTGTACACCGTATAGAGGTTCACCGTTTTATTCGTTGCTCCCGAAGTCCAGTCCAAAGTAAAAGGCGGGAGGTATATGGCTGTACCTGTACTATTCAGCAGTTTCCATTGGTTGCCGTTCCAATAATAAATACCGGGTTTGAAAATTGTATTGTCGGTTATATTGTAAACTTCTAATCCGATGTGTTCAAGTTTATCCGTTGCGGTTTCAGAGGCGATAAACGGTCGTAGTGAATTGAGTGTTTGCAACTGTACGCGAGGTAAAAGCAATCCTCCTTTACTGGTGGTCTCCCCGCCCTTCAGATTGGTTTGACTTTTTATATCCAATAAGGCAGCTTTGGCAGGATCCTGAACCGAGCCGACTGTTACCTGCGCATTCATACTTGCCGTGCCCAAAACCAAGGACAACAGCAATAATAAAAACATTTTTTTCATTATCTTAATTTTTATAGTGATATTCATAATTTTCTATTGTTTTATTATTCTCGTCTTTGATAGTCTGCAAACGGCCAAAAGGATCATATTCGTAGGTCGTTGTCACTCCGCGCGGATCGGTTACTGTTTGAAGCCCTATCAAGGGCTTATACGTGTAAGTAGTGATTTGAGCATTGGGCAAGGCTTTTTGCAGACTTCCGTTTTTGAGTTCCGTTTCATCGGGAATTGCCAATTGTGACAGGGCATTCACACTTGCCACAGCAAAGACGGACTTGGCGGCTGTCTCCACTTCCGAATAGGTTGCATTTTTAATTTCCGCAATCGGATACTGGTAATTATAGCCCCACAAATAGACTACTTTTTCTGCTTCATTGTAAATCAGGGATTGCGGCTTGCCGTATTGGGTATAATCTCCATAAACCATTGTAGCAAGAGGATAGATAGTTGTATTCTCGCCTGTGGAAGTAAATGTGGACGGGTCGCTTGCAGACGGAACCGCCAGGGCTGAAAAATATTTCTTATCCGGCACATAGATCGTTTGATTTCCCTGTTTCGTAGGGGTGTATTTCGTCAGATGCCCGCCGATATACTTGGCATCATTGTATATTTTTTCCTCAATGACAGGCGATAAGATATGCGCAGCGGTCATTTCGATATAAGGGGCAAAGTTGTAATCGTTAGGATAGAAATAACGATACTCCAATTCCGTATCGTTGCTTTGCTGTACTTTTTTGGTGGTCATTTGCAAAGTGGACGAGTGGTAGGAATACTTTTCCTCTACCGTTACCCCATTTTCAGTGGTAACGACACGGTTCAATTGCGTACGATAGGAAGAAAGTTGGTGAGCCAGTATCTGAAAACGCCAAGCATACGGTATAGATATGCTATAGGGTGTGGGACTATCGCCGCACAATATCATTGGGCACATACCACTATTGAGTACAGAACTGGGAAACATTCCCGGAAACATATTCAACATGTCGGTAATATTCACTCCGAAGTATGAATGGAGTTTAAAGTTAAGATAAAACCTCTGTTCCGTTTTTACGGGCAAGTCATTATTATTTTCATAATACCGGGTATATTGCAAACTTCCATTGAGCGGGTCATCTATACGAACACTTCCTTGTGCCTGTCCCATAGGAGACTGGTTATAGAATTGATAAACGGTATGGCCGGAAAAACTTCCGGCTCCTATTTTCATTTCTTTCACGTAGGTATAGCCCACTCCTCCAATAGTTCCATAGGGATTAGTCAGTTTATTCGAAGAACCGACATCGGCAATCAGCACATCATATAAATCAACCACCGGAAGAGCAGGTAATACACAGTCACCATTCGAATATATATAACGTATTACACCCGTTTTTGCCCTGTAAAAATTATAACAGCGAAGCGCATCGTGTAGTATTCCGCTGCTTGTTTGGGTACCCGGATGAGTGTAATAGTATCCCGTATTTAACAGTAAGTTTTGTTTCATTGCATTGGCATACGATTTGATCGATTGGATATGCAATCCGCATCCTTGATTTTCTACGGAGGAAGGGAAAGTCCTTTTCAACGTAAGTTTGGCAGAAACCTGACCGCTTCTTACATCATTGGGACTTGGATTATATTTTTTGACATTGATTCTCAAAGTATAGTTTCCGGCAGCAAGGGACAAATGCCAATTACTGGTCAGAGTACCTGTATTATTGGCCGGAGGATTATTGACATCGTTACCCGCCAAATAATAAAAAACTTGCTGGGAGGAGGTTCCGGTATTTTTGAACACGATGACTTCACTGTTCTGCAGATGCCACCATTCATGCGCTTGATCACCCTTCCCTATTCGGATCTCCAAGGGCACGCGGTCGTCGTCGGCGGTGAGGGTGAATGCGGTTTGATACGTAACATTGGGGTCATACGCATCGGCAATCTGCACTTCGTCAACAAGAATATCCTGCGCTTTAGGAATATAATTTCCCCAGAAGGTATTCGGTTCGTAGGTAAATTCGGTATAACCCTTGGTAGGATATTCAATACCCGTCAGTATGCCCGCTTGACAGTAAGTAAAATTGTAGCCTTTGTTCATCGCGTGTGGAGAATATCCATAACGTCCAATATTGAAAATATCTTGCTCTTCCGGGGGCAAATAAGGCAATTGTCCCCACAAAAACCTTTCCATATCCGGCAGACCGGAGTCTCCGGTTTCACCATTGTAATAGCCCCAATAATCGGCGCTATAGGAATACTTGTTGGGCAATTGGGTGGTATTGTAGGTGAACCGGTATTCATTTATTTTTTCGGCTCCATGCAATTGATAGACGCCGTTCAATTTCAGACGATGGGTTCCATACCGGACATTCCATGTAAATTCCGGATCATTGACGAAAGAACCTCCTACGCTGGATGTCCAAGTAGTTGATTTCCCTATAAAATAATCATAATCAAAAACATAACGTAATACATTGCTGTTTCCGGTAGAATGATTCATAACGTGTATGAAGTCTAACTTTTGGGCATTTCTAAAATCGTTGGCATCCGTTGTATTGAATCCTGCCGTATAGTGGGGCGTATCAATCCATTCCAAATAAAATTCGGTTGCGGCAATGATACCCCGTCTATAATCCGTATCAGTGGTTCCACTCATGATATGAGAATAGGATTGGACGGGAAAGTGTAAATAATAATCTTTCGAAAATTTTCGTATAGGTACAGCTTTATACCGGTAATTCACCACACTTCCATCGGGATAGGTACTTTCTGTTAATAAAAAATGAACGGATAAAGGTTGATAGCTTTGAGTGTCCATCATGTCATAGGTATCATACAAGGCGGTTGAAGTGTAATTGTAGTACTTTTTGAAGTGATGCACAATACCTTCCGGCGTCGTTAGGTTGAATTCTATCAATCGATTAGAATCAGAAGGATCCGATTGAGCTCCTCTCCTTTTTTCTATTTTTATATCCTGCTCTTTGTTAAGAATATAAATACTGTCGTTTCTGTAATCAATAATAAATTTACCCGATCCGCCCGGATAAGTAAAATAAAAAACATCCGGATTGAATTTACCGGTATATTGTCTAAATAAATACGATCGTAAGTTTGAGTAAGACTCAGGAGTGCAGGGGATGGATTGGTAGGGCATGCTGAAATTAAACCATTGCAGCCCCAGTTGGCTCAAAATAGTAGCATAGCCCGAATCTGCGTCGTCATAGCCGCCGATGACATTTTGTGTAATGATGCCGCCCACATTCAGGTTCCATCCCAAACCCACCCAGGAGGCCTCTTCGTTCACTTTGATTCCGGAGGTGTTGTATCTCAGTACAATGGGGAGTTCAATGCTTCCGTCTTTGATCGTATAAAGCGGAATGCTTACATCGGGGGTGCCATTGTACAGGCTAATCGGGTTGTCAATGAATTTGTTAAAAGAGGCGGCATTCGGTGTCGTGATATTCAGAAAATCAGGACTTCCTTTTACGAAACTCCCTTGTGAACTAACTTTGGCAACGCTTGTCACCAATAAAAGGAATAGAAGTAGTTTTGTTTTCATTTTTTTTATTCATTTATATTGAACTGTGGTTTTTTAACTCTTTTCATATACGCGCATAAAAATAGCGTGGAAACAACCTATCTGAACATCAGGTTTCCACGCCTATACCTCTGGTAAGTTGCTCCACGCCGCATACACGGCGTTTCACTAACTTATTCTTGAGGTATAACCCAAATTTGGGTTAAAATTGTGGAAAATGATGTCCAAGAATAGCAGCAAATCGCTATTTTATATATGTCCTTAAAATGTGCGTATGATTACGCTATATATACCATAGGCAAAAAATTTATGTCTTCGATTGCAAATATATGCAAATTATTTTAATTAGATAACGAAAATATATGACAAAATCATCATTTATTTTATTATTATGGTAAATAGTAAACTATTTATTATTTCAATTCAAAATCCACAGTAGAACGCATATCCGCGGAAGAAGCCCCTACATACACCGTAAATTTCCCCGGTTCTGCCCTCCATTCGTGTTTCGTATCATCAAAGAATTTCAAATCATCCACAGAAACAGTAAATTCTACATTCTTTTCTTCGCCGGGCGCCAAATCGATTTTCCGGAACGATTTTAATTCTTTTACCGGACGAACCAAAGATGATTTTTCATCACCGATATACAATTGTACAATTTCTTTTCCGGCTTTATTTCCCGCATTTTTGACCGGAACCGTTACGATCAATTGCCCGTTTGCCGGCATCGTTTTTGCAGAAATAGCCGCTTTACCGTAAGCAAATTGCGTATAACTTAATCCGTGTCCGAACGGAAACAAGGGTTTGATTTTATTCTTATCGTTCCAACGGTAACCGACAAAAAGTCCTTCGTGATAGGTTTCTTCGTAGTCTTTGCCCGGATAATCGCCGAGGGAATGCGCCCCTACGTCCGATAATTGTACCGGAAAGGTGAATGGTAATTTCCCGGAGGGATTGACATCGCCTGTTAAAACATTGGCCAGGGCATTTCCGGCTTCCGACCCCAGATACCAGGTTTCTACAATCGCCGGTACTTCATTGACCCACGGCATCGCTACGGCATTGCCCGAAAGGATGACTACTACCAGATTTTTATTCACTTTCGCCAAGGCGCTGATCAATTGGTCTTGTCCGTAAGGCAAACCCAATTCCTCGCGGTCGGCTCCTTCGCAATCTTGTCCGTCGTGTTTATTTAATCCACCGATAAAAATCACTACATCTGCGACTTTCGCTACGTCAATCGCTTCCGCCAATAAAGCTTCCGGCGAACGAGTCTCCGTCAGATTTTGTGCCGATTTCAAACCGTCCTGTTCTGCCGTTTCTTCGCCTACATAGCCTCTGACATACACAACATCGGCTCGTTTGCCGGCTTTATTTTTGATACCGTCCAAAGGAGAAATTTCGTATTTGGCTTTCAAAGAAGAACTTCCGCCACCGATGGTCATCATTTTAATGGCGTTTTCACCAATGACGGCGATTTTTTTAGTTGTTTCCAAGCGGATGGGCAATAGATTGTCGGTATTTTTCAATAAAACAATTCCTTCTTCGGCAATTTGCCGCGCAGCCAATCCGTGTTCGGGGGTAGCAAACGAACCGAAAGGACGGTTTCTGTCCATGGTGGTACGGAAAACCAAACGAAGGATATTCCGCACTTTTTTATCCACTTCTTCCGGGTTTACTTTGCCCGATCTCAACAAATCGAGGAAAGGATCAGCGAGGTAATAGCTGTCGTAAGCATTGCTTTTTCCTTCACTCAAGCCGTTAGTCCAGCTTCCAAATTCCATATCCAAACCATGGTAAATAGCTTGTTCCGTATTGTTCACGCCTCCCCAATCGGAAACCACCGCACCATCGAATCCCCATTCGCCCCGAAGAATATCGTTCAATAAATATTCGTTCTGGCAAGCCCATTGTCCTTTGTATCGGTTGTAGGATCCCATAATCGCCCAGGCTTTGCCTTCTGTGACAGCCGCTTTGAAAGCAGGCAAATAGATTTCATACAAAGTGCGGTCATCAACCGTCACATTCACCGTATGACGGTCTTTTTCCTGGTTGTTCAAAGCGAAATGCTTCACACAAGCAGCCACACCATTCTTCTGAACGCCTTGTATATAAGGCACTACCATTCTGGAAGCCAGATAAGGATCTTCGCCCATGTATTCGAAATTGCGTCCGTTCAGCGGAGTACGGTAAATATTGACGCCCGGTCCCAGCAACACATTTTTATTCCGGTAACGGGCTTCTTCTCCAATGGATTTTCCATACAAAGCAGCCATTTCCGGATTCCAAGTCGCTGCCAGACAAGTCAATGCGGGGAATGCCATGCAGGAATCATTGGTCCATCCTGCTTGATCCCATTCGTCCCAAAACACTTCCGCCCGGATACCGTGCGGACCATCGGTCATCCAGTTTTCCGGAATGCCCAACCGTTGTACGCCTGCCGAACTGAACTTGGATTGTGCATGTACTAACGCCACTTTCTCCTCCAACGTCATGCGGGACAAAGCATCTTCGATGCGTTGTTCAATCGGCTTGGAATCATCCAAGTAAACCGGCAAAGTATTTTGTGCTTGCATAATTGTAAGTACAAACAAGGTGATAATCAGTAATACTGTTTTTTTCATGTATTTATAATTTTATTTTTCAGGGTTTTAATCCCAAAGCCTGAATATATTCGGTGCTGACTTCGCAATTCTTAAACTTGCATTTTTCCAGATAATCCAATAAAATTTGGCGAGCCGTTGCCTGGTCGGGGCGAGCCTCCCGTATCTCCTTGTAAGTAGCTCTCGGAGCTTCTACAAAATCGACCACCAACTTCCAGTTTTCCGGTTCCCGGATGCTAACGAATGAGGAGCCTTTCATCTTTTTATAAGGCCAGAACGTCCAGCCGATATTATTGGTTTCCATTGCCTGCACAAAAGCCGCCATCCATTCGTTGGTGTTGTGACCTATCTCACCCATATACATCGGGCGATTGGATTGATTGCGGAAATCAATAAAACTTTGGATAGCCTCCGCCGAAGCTTCGCCTCCATAGCGGTGGCAAGTGTACATCAGGTTGTTGTCCCAGGAAGCATCGGGGGTCAAGGACTTAAAATTACTGTTCCATTGGGCAGCTCCCAACAGGATAATATGATTGGAATCGACGGTACGGATAGCCTCTACTGTGCGTTTATATAGCGGTTCCAATTTAGCATTCAGTTCTTCAACATTTTCAAAATAAGGGGCAATAGGCTCATTACAAAGCTCATAGCCCAAGATTACAGGTTCGTTTTTGTAATAATCCGCTATTTTTGTCCAAATGTCTATGAAAAGCTTTTGGGAAGCTTCACTCTCCAACAGCCAAGGATAGCCGTAACTGTCATCAATATTGTCACCTGTTTGTCCGCCGGGAGCATCGTGCATATCCAAGATCAGGTACAGACCGGCCTCTTTGCACCAACTCACCAAGGTATCCACCCGCCCGAAACCATCTTGCGCTGCCGTCAGTCCCATATAGTCTTCATCGGTAAAAAGTTTGTAATGGAAAGGCAAGCGAATGGTGTTGCAACCTGTTTTCTTTAAAAACAAAATATCTTCTTTGGTAATATAATTGTCTTTGTACGATTTCCAAAATTCATTCACAAAGTCGGGACCCACCATTTCGCACAAAGCCTGATGGATGCGACCGACCGAATTGGTTTTCTGAAACGTAAACATATAGCCTTCCGGATTGAGCCAGTTGCCGAGATTAGTGCCTCGAATGAGCAATTTTTCCCCATCGGGCGTAATCAGATCCGGACCATCGACAACTATATATTTCACAGCGTTGTCATCTGTTTTCTTTTGTTCGCAACTGCTAAACAATAAAGCTATTAAGCATAGATAATAAAAATATTTTTGCATGATCATTGTATTTATTTAGTTTTTTATCAGACGCACCATGGCTTTATGGTCTGTTTTATCGGTAACAGATACCAGATAGAACCCTTTATTCAGATTGGCAACATCAATCACATTTTTGTTGTCCGACAATATTAATTGTCCTTGCACCGAATAAATATCTACTTGAGCCACATTTCCTTGTATGTTAATCTGGTTGGTAGCCGGATTGGGATAAACGAACACCTCGTAGGAAGATGCTGTATTGTTTATGCCTGTTGTTTCGGCATTGGCATTGGATGTGATATTTATCCAATTCATACGAATATTATTTCCTCCGGTACATAGCAAGCGGATTTTTTGCTTTCCGGCATTCAAATTTACGGTGTATTTTTTAGTCGTCCAACTGCTTCCCGATGCCGGAAGCGGTAGTGTGCCAAGTGTTGTTTCACCTGCTTGTACTTGTAATTCCGCATCCGGAGCACAGGAATATCTTAAAAAGAGATAATACTCTCCGGCGGAAGGGACATCAACGTTGTATTCCAAATAATCGTCGTTATTGAAATCATATACATGAATGACTCCATCCGTGTCGGTTGTTTCTTCCATATAAATCCCTTTCATCCGGATATAATGATTGGCTTGTATCCGGGATTGGGTGTTGTGATAAAAGTTGTTATCGTAAGAAGACATATTATTGAAGATTTTGCCGTTTTCGGTCAAAACCCCATTGTGTCCGTTTAATAATTGCATCCATGGAAAGGCAGGAACCGCATTGTTTTCTCCGGTCTTTGCCATAAACCAGGCATAGCGGGCAACCATCGGTTCGGTTTCCAAAAAGTCAAAGGTATCAATCAAGTATTCCCTTTGTATTTTTTTCATGGCCGCTTCGGGTGTACCGCCTCTATCGTCCCAAGCACAAAATTCGGTTAGCCATATCGGTTTATTATAATAACCGATGTATTCCTGTACATAACCGATAAGCGCTGAACTCCATCCCATATAACAGTGGAGAGCGATCCCATCCACCTCACGGATAGGAACCAACTTGAAAAAAGCATCCAACCATTTCTTTGGGCTGCTCCATTCCGTCCATGGGCTGTAATTGCAGGCGGGGGCGATAATTTTCAAGCCCAATTCTTTAGCCAGCGCTTTCAATTTAGGCCAGTCAGCCGCTGCTTGCGCAGGAGTCAGGTTTGCCTGCTCCTTAAAATTCGGTTCATTGTAAGCCAGCAGGTATTTGCAATTGGGATGTTCTTTTACATAATTACGGATAGCGGTTTCATTCCAATTTGTGTTCCATGCCATTGGGCAATACTCTATATCATATTTGTCCGAAGCCGTAACGCCTACAGCAGATGGCGCCGCCGCCCAATCATAGAACCACGTCATACCTGTTTGCAAAGCCTCAAAATCGGCCTCTCTCAAATTAGACATACATGCTCCGCGTTTCCAGCTTTTCGTCTGTGCATTCATAGTAAACAGGCAGCAAATACTTATTAAGATGAGTAATAACTTTTTCATGATGTTTAATTTGATTGATTTTTATAGAAAGGGGACAAAGGATTATTTGCCCCCTTTACCGGTTTATTATTGTTCGCCTTCCGGGCAAAATACAAATACCCAATCTTGATCTTCCGTCGCATTATATACTCTCAAAGCGAGGGCTGTATCGGATAAATAGACGATGTCATAGTCTTGCGACCCGGCATAATATCCCATAAACGCATTCCCCGAGAGGGTTAATGTCGGATAAAGAGGTCCGTCAGTGACAGAGTAGGTGTAATTACCACCCTCGTAAGGAAAAGTAGCATCGTCGCCATCTACGCTCGTAGCGGTAAATCCGGCATCCTCAATACAAGCTTTGCGGCCGTAGCCTTCGCCGCCTGTATCGGAGATCGTCAGTTTTTTAGACTTGTCGAAGGTAAATTTCCAACCGAAAAGCGTCCAGTTGGCTTTCTCTCCGACAGCGGCGCCCCACCATTCCTGACTGTAAGAATCTGCCGGACCTAAGCCCATAAATCCTTTAATGTTCTTCCCGGTAGCATTTTTCACTTCATCCACATGTTTGTTGTTTGCATCAATCACCCAAACTTTCGTTCCTGTTCCTGTCAATGGATTAGGTTCATCAACGATCGGTTGTTGCAAGGTAAAGAACCAGGCATTGCCGTCCGGTGAATAATACTTGAAAGATACTTCGTCCGGTGAGAAAGCTGTAATTTCATACTCCGTCTTTGTCAAGTCGTTAGCTGTGACAGGATAGCCTAAGAAAGCCTTGTTAAGTACCAAATAGTTCTTACCCTCTCTCAAAATTACTTCCCAACGTGCATCGGCAGCAGGCGTATAGAGGTAAGTAGTAAAGGAACCTGCCGGGTCGCCGTCAGCAAATAAACCTGCCAGGGACTCGTTCACAAAAGTGTCGCCATGATTATCGTAAACGAATGCACCGTTCGCTTCCGTCACGTTCGGCTTGAAAGTGAAAACGTCATCGAATAAGGCCGTAGCATCAATCTGCCACCATTCAGGCCAGGTTTGAGTGGCAGGGCCTAAACCGGCTGCCCCTTCTTTCATTAACCATATCTTCCCGTTCAAGTTGTCCTTACCACCGGTAAGTGCATATTGTACACTGGTTTTATCATCCTGATGTGCTTTCGGATTATCTTCCGTAAAAGTGAACGTTTTTTCTTTTATGAGAACATCTCCATTGGGATTATATACGATACATTGTGCCGTATAAGTTCCGGCAAAGACTACATATTCATGCGTACCGGAAAGATCTTTCGTTACATTACCATCCCCAAACCGGATTTCATAAGAATAAGGATATTTTACCGGATCAACACTAAAAGAGGCAGCAAAATTATAAGTCCACGTATCGCTTCCGGGCGTTATATCAAATGCAAACTGATCTTGTGCTATGGTATAAGAAGCGCCCAGTTGGTAGTCGTCAAATTCTTGCGGGGTACATGCAGTAACCACAAGAGCAAGCAATATACTAAATAATAAAAATTTGAAATTTTTCATATTTTCTTTATTATTAAAAGATTAAAAACTTAATAAGGATTTTGAATAATTTCCAGGCCGGAACCCAAACGAGCATCCACTTCTTCTTTTGGAATAGGCAAATATTTGCTTTTTTCCGTCCAAGTACGTTTCCACGTGAATGTTGTTTCACTACCGTCGCCGGAATAAGAAGGTTGCAGAAAATCTTCGGTCAGCACCTGTGCAGCTTTTCCCCAACGTACTAAATCCCAGTAGCGCTTGCCTTCGCCGATAAATTCACGGTGACGTTCCTGCTCTATATTGTCTTGATTGACAGTAATAGAGGCGACACCTGCCCGGGAACGCACTTGATCCAAACAACCTTGTGCAGTCACTCCGCCCGAAGCGCTTGCTCCAAGTACGCCAACCAATTCGGCATAGTTGAGCAATGTTTCGGCATAGCGGTAAATGCGCTGATTGTTGGCGTAGTTCAACGATTTCTCACCTGCCACACTGTAACCGACACGAGCGGAATATTTACGCAGGAAATAGCCTCTTGTATCCTGATAACCGGGCGAATATTGACCATCGGCAAACGACCAGTAGTTGACAGATGCTTGCCTTCTTACATCAGCAGTTTCAAAAATGGGTTGTTTTCCGTCACCGGCAACAGCATCACCGGCAGTTTTATAAAGATACGGACGAACCGGTGCGAAACACCATCCACTTTCGAACTGGCCTAAGGGGTCGTTCAACGAACGCGGAGAAAGGTAGCACGGCAGGTTTGTACCCATACCATACGGATTGCCTGCGGAATTGCCCCAATCCAATTCACCCGAACCCATATTGGATTCGAAAATATTTTCCTTGCAAAATTCGCCTTCCTGCAACCACATTTTATCGAAATCGGACATCAAACCGTAATTACCGCTGCTGATGATTGCAGCCATATTGGCAGCCACTTCGCCGTATTTGGAAGCATCTTTTTGATACATCACAATAGCCGCTTTAAGCATATAGACAGCTCCAAGATTGGTGCGGCCGATTTCGGGAGATATCAGTCCCAGTTTGCCGATTTTTTCGCATTCGGCTATATCTTCCATTAAAAAATTATACACTTCTTCGGCGGTATATTGTTTAGCTACAAAATCGGTCTCCGCCGTCAGTAATTGCTTAGGATAGGGCACATTGCCCCAGTTTAGCCAAATCCAGTACATGTAATAGGCACGCAGAAAAATGGCCTCTTCCTTGTATTGCTGAACCAGACCTTCATTTTCTGTCCCGGAAGCAATCAATTTATCGGCGTTTGCCACTGTTTCGTTGCAACGAGCTACGCCCCTGTAATACAGTTCCCAAAAACCACCCAAATTCAGAGAGGGGTCGCAAGTATAGGTTGCCAGATTTTCGAATTGTTTCTGGTCGCCTGCATCGCCGCCGCCCTTGAAAACATCGTCGGAACGAAGGTCGGAAGTAAATACAACACTATTGTATCCGCTTGCATAATTGTCGCGCAATAGAATATGGTATGCTGCGGCAAGGTTTCCATTCACACTTGCCACGGTTAGGGAGTCACTGCCGTATGGCTTTGAGGTAGTGGAACTTGCCGTCAAAAAGTCCTCACCGCAGGAAACCAAGACTCCTGCTGTTATTATTATAAATAAAAATTTTAACGTTTTCATTTTACTGTTTTTTTTAAGTTAAAAGAAATTTAGAAAGTAATATTTGCACCAACAGCAATCGTACGTGCTTGAGGATAAACACCTCTGTCAATACTATGACTTCCCATTTCTATGTCAAAACCATCGTAACCGGTAAAGGTTAATAGATTATATCCTGCAACATAAAAACGGATTTTTTGTATTGCAAGTTTTTGAGTGAATTGTGCAGGCACTGTATATCCGATTTGTGCAGTTTTCAAACGAAGATAATCACCGTTTTTCAGATACAAGTCCGAAGAACTGTAGTTGCCGTTCGGATTATTCGCCGTCATACGGGGAATGGTGTTTGAAGTACCTTCGCCATGCCAGCGTTGAAGTACCCATGCCGGACGGTTCAGCGCCGGAATATCACCGCGTTGTGCATAATCGAAAATTTGGAAACCGGTTGCACCTTTGAAGAACAAGTTAAAGTCGAAACCGTTCCATTCTCCACCAAGCGTAACACCGAATGTCCAGTCGGGCATTGGTTTACCTATATTCACTTTATCAGCGTCTGTAATGGATCCGTCATTATTGGTATCCACAAAACGAATATCACCGGGACGAGCATTCGGTTGAATCAGTTGGGTGGTTTCTAATCCCGTATCTTCATCAATATAAGTGTATGTATAATTATTAATTTCATCCGGATTTTGGAATAAGCCATTGGTTTTCAAACCATAGAAGAACGGATAAACTTCACCGGTTTCTCCCCGCATATATTCGCCGACACCGGTGTTTCCCTGATTTTCAATATTCCTTTGAATACCGTCTGCATTTGCATATTTATCCAAAACGGTTTTAACATAAGTAGCATTTGCATCGACAAAGAAATTGAATTTCCCTGCATGTCCTTTGTAACCTGTATTGATTTCGACTCCTTTGTTGGACATGTCGCCAACGTTACCCCAAGATGGCGTTTGACCGCTTGAAGGCTTCTTGATCGTTTCTTGCAACATACCGATAGTCGATTTTTTGAACCATTCGAAAGAGAAATTAAATGCACTGCGCAACAAGAAGAGATCAAATCCGATATTGGTTTGTTCGGATTCTTCCCAAGCGAGTAATCGATTTTCGATAGCGCCCGGTTGCACACCCGGAACACGCGAGCCAATCCACGAATTGCTTGCAGGATCAAAACCGCCGCCAAAATAGTAGTCGTAAGCGCCGCCACGATCGTAGTTTGTTACATATTTCAATTCACCAATGCGGTCATTACCATTCCGTCCCCAACTTGCACGCAATTTAGCTGCATCCATCCATGACGGTTTATTGGAAATATAAGGTTCGTTAAGAATGTTCCATGCTACGGATACGGCTGGAAATAGACCCCATTTTTTGTCCGGTCCAAAGCGGGAAGAACCATCGCGTCGAAGAGATGCCGACAATATATAGCGTTCATCGAAATTGTAATTAAAACGTCCGAAATACGAAGCCAATGCATAAAAATTAGTCCATTCGCCACTGAAAAAACCATTTACATCATAATAGGTGTTATCGGCAAGCGTATTGTTCAGATTCAACAACAAATCATGTTCATCAAAAAGCGGCACACCCCGCGAACCGTAAATCTTACTTGATGTAGTTTTTAGAGCCGATTGACCTGCCATTACTTCAATATTGTGCCTGTCGAATCTTTCAGACCACGAGAAATAATTTTCGGTTTGCCAGGTAAAACGCTTGTTTTTCTCACCATAAATACGGGAGTGTTCCAGGTCGTCGATATGTTTTCCCTGCGGTGCCACATAATAGGGTATATCGTAACCATTGTTACCCCAGAACGACATATCTATCGAATAACTGGTACGGAATTTGATATTGTTCCATATATCCAATTCAGCCCAAACGCCTCCAACAAATACATCTTCTTCGTTGATTTTATATTGGTTTGTATTGTTGAGCATTGCAACGGGGTTACCGATTTCCTGATATTTATCGGAAGCAAGAGGAATGGTATATACGCGTCCGTCCTTATCTTTTACTGCCTCAGGATAAAGCGCTAAGGTAGTTTCAGGGTTGGTTGCATAAACCGGTAAATAAGGCGCAAACACCAAAGCGCTACCCAAAATGGAACCAAATTCGCTGTTTGTATCAACAGTCGTGTTATTTCCATGCGTGTAACCCAGATTTACACCTACTTTCAGTTTATTGAGAAAACTGCGCGTATCGGTTTCAAATGCCGTGTGAGTGTCGTTAATGCGGAAATTGTAGCGTTCCAAATTCGATTTTCCAACATTTCCGCCCACAATACCCTCTTGTTTTAAGTAACCAAACGAAATAGCATACGAATTTGTTTCGCTGGCTCCTGTCATACTGACATTGTGATTGACAATGGGGGCATTATAGTTGAAAATCTCGTCCTGCCAGTCGGTTGTTTTAGCATTGGCAATCTCGTTGGCTGTAAACCGTATTTGACCGTCGTCATTCACTTGCATTTCGTTCATCAAAGTCATATATTCCTGAGCGTTGAGAACTTCTTTCTTCTTCCATGGATTTTGCCAGCCATAACTAAAATCGTAGTTAATAACTCCTTTCCCTTTTACGCCTTGTTTGGTGGTAATAAGGATAACGCCATTAGCACCCCGCGTACCGTAAATGGCAGACGAAGCAGCATCTTTGAGCACTTCGACGGAAGCAATATCTTTGGGATTCAGGTAACTGATGCTGCCTTCAATCTGCATTCCATCCACTACATACAACGGACCGGAATTGTTCACCGTACCGATACCGCGAATAAACATATCAGACCCGGAACCCGGTTGTCCGCTGCTCTGCAGAGTGGTCAGACCGGGAATTTTACCATTCAGGACATCTTCCAGGCGAGTCGGCATCGTTTTTTCAATATCAGCTGACGTTACTTTCGAAATAGCGCCCGATACCAAACTTTTCTTCTGCACACCATAACCAACCACCACCAATTCTTCCAACAAAGTTGATTCCTTTAGTAGCACGTTCATTTCCGGACTTGCCGGCAATTCAATCGTCTCATAGCCGACATAGGAGAAACGGAGGATTGTACCTTGCGGAACATTGAGAGAGAAACGCCCGTCCAAGTCTGTAATTGCTCCATTGGAGGAGCCTGTTTGCACCACAGATACGCCGATCAAGGATTCACCGCCGGCATCTGTTACTACTCCTTTCACGTTTATATCTTGTGCAACTACCGGCAATGAAAGGACCGTCAGACACAAAAAAGGAAACATAAAAAGGAAACATTTTTTTGAAAAGTTCATTTTCATAAATTAATAAATTAAAATTAACAATTAGTGAGTTTTCATAACCTAAATTATAACAAATATAGAGTCATAAAACGACACTATTTCTTTTAGATTAAAAAAAGTAGTGGTTGCATAAGTGTAATATTCTGATTAATAGTATTTTGATATTTTTAATAAAGCAAAAAAAGTAGTGAAAATAAGAATAAACTTAGCTATTTTCTGTTAGAATTTTCCGAACAGGCATAATCAACCGTTCGAGTAGAGCCACATCTTCGGTCTTGTCTTGCCTTTGTCATTTCGTCCTTTCAAAATGTCGTTTCGTCACCCGCGGATGTCGGTTCGTCAATATCCGCCTTTTTTCCTTGTTTTCACTTTTTTTTGTATATTA
>BNYG01000021.1 GCA_026000155.1 Bacteroidia bacterium
AAGTTGCGCTTGCTTTGCTTGGAAAAGATAAATCTGTTAATGTCAGTCTTAATCGAAAAAGAATGAAAGCTCTACTTAATACCGAATACCGGGATAAATTACTCGAATTTTAAATGCGTTTGCCCTGTACAGCTGCTATTCGGGGATGCTAATCTGGAATTTTTGAATGAAGGATGAAACTTTCCAGATTTTCTTATAAAAGTATAATAGCTATAAGAATTGTCTGTTTGATGCATACTTATTCTATAGTTAGATAATTGTTGATAATCTTTTTAATGAAAACATCATTATTATTACCTTCAATATCGTAAATGATATACCAAATTGTTCGTGAAGTTCTTTTATAACTAAAAACATACTGACCAAATTTTTTATGGTCTTTATAAGTTGTTTTGTGATGAAAAATAACATTATCTATGGACAAACACTGCCGATATATATCATTACGATATTCTACAACCTCCGCGTAAGTCATACGCGGTTGATTATATTTGGTCTTCCAGTTAATTAATCCTTTGAAAATACGTACAAAATCTTTTTGTGACTGTTGGCTATAAAATACCATATTTTTTACAAATGCTATCGATTTCGGTGTTACATTGTTTGACAAATTCGGTATGGGTCATATACCCTAACGGTGGCAATGGATTTTTTTTTTGTATAGGCAGCAAAGGAGGCACATTACGTAAGGCTTTGGACGAGTGTCTTGCAATAGTTGTTTGTGCTAATTGTGGCATAATTTTATAATTAAAAAATTTTATCTGCAAATGTAGAAGTTTTCATTTTAAAATCAAAATTATTCGATACCTTATTTGCCTTTTAGTTTGCCAATATAAAGCGTAGGATTCGGTTCTTCCAAATCGCCGGGCTTCATGTTGGTATGTAAATAATAAAACGTTTCAGTATCCAAATTGAATGGACGAATATATACCTTCTTCTCTATTTGGTTAATATCATCCATATATCCATCCTGCATATTATATCCTTTTCCGGTTTTTGTATCGTAACAAAAAAGATATTCTTTTATCGGTTTTTCATCAGAATTAAGATATGCTCCAAAAACGTATCGTGAACTTCGATAAATGCCTGTCAAATGGATGAATTTACCAACTCCGTCATTTTTGAATTTTAATTTCAACTCGGGAATGAGACGGTTATTCTCGACCCGATACAAAGTATCACGTAAAACCTTTTCTGCCGAATTGTTATTTCTAAGAAAGACATCCCCATAGTATAAAAAAAGGGATTTATTTCCTTTTAACAGATAATCTTGAGTCCCATTTATGGATATTTGACTGGGTTCTGCGAAATTCAAATTCCTGATCGTACAACTATCAACAACTTGCATGTCATCATTCAATTGATGCAATGCTGAATGTGAATACACTCCCGTTGCATCACTAACAGTATAATCAACAAGAAGGAACAGTTCTTTATTGACATAGTTTATGTCATCAATAGACAACTCCGGCAATAGTTTTTCTTTCATAAATTTTCCATTCAAATCATAAGATATGATTTTTCGGTTAGCAGAAGATATAAATAAACGCTTGTTTTTTTCATCCAACGCCAAATTATGGATATAAGTATATTCTTTCGGTCCTTGCCCTTGAGAGCCAATGGAGCGAATGAATTTTCCGGTCTTACTGAAAACAAATATTTTATTCAATGTAGCCATAAAGACTTCATTCTCAGAGAGAATAACCCCTTGAATAATCGGCCCTATCACGCTTTCATCGGTAAGCTCCAGTTCAATTGCCGTTATCTCTTCTGCAATTTCCGATAAAGGCAATGAATTGTTTTGGTCAATATCAACGGGAATTTCCAATAAATCGCCTTGCTTTGTTTTGCTACATGATAAAAGCAGGAAAGCAATAATTGTTATACTTAAGAAATATCTTTTCATACATGAATGTTATTTTATGAATTTAAATTATTCTATCCCCAATTTTTCTTTTATTTATGTAATCGTTATCGTTGTGTAATAAATACAGGTCGTGTTCTATGGTAGTATCGACAAGTATCATTAAAATTCTCGCATTAGTTTGTAATCGTAATCTTCTCGGAATTTTATTTTTCCTTTTAATTCTTTGATACTCTTTCGCTTACGACTCATTACATACTCTTTTAAGGCAATTTCAATCAACTCCCTTTCCGTGGATATATTTCGGGAATACCGAAAAGCATCCTTCACCAGTTTATCGTTTATAACAACATTCGTTTGCATAATAATTCTGTTTCACTACAAAGGTAATGATAATTTTTAAATCCTCAAAAATTGGTAAATCTTCTCTCAGATTGACAGGAGACAAAAGGGAAAAAGTCTTAAAGCTGCTATTTGGGGATGCTAATTTGGAGTTTTTGAATGAAGGATGAAACTTTCTATATTTTCTTATAAAAGCATAAAAGCTATTTACAATAGGATGATGAAGCCTACAAAAATCGAGCTTCCATTGATTTCAGTAAAGAGATTAAAAAGAGTCGTATTATTTTGCAAAGAGCAGGTATGCTCTAATAATGGCTCACTGCAAAACCCTGTGTTTAGGCTAAACATTAATTTAGCGGGATGTTTACCGCAAAGGCGCGGAGGACGCAAAGGGAAATGGAACGCAGATGACTTGGATTTTTTACAATGGGCGGTTACTGAATTTTCCTTTTTATTAAAGCATAGTTTTGGGGTGACAAAGCTTCAACATATTGAAAAGAAGCAAAATCGCTAAGATCATTGGTAATGATTGTTTCACATTTTGCTTTTTTACTTAAAATGTAATGCGTATTATCTTCTACATTGTAAAATAATTTCTGATTACATTCGTATCAACATAAATGCGGACATTTGTACCTTTCATCAGAATACAAGTTTTGAGAATTGTGCTCGCTCCGAAGGTGTTACCGTATCAAGATTACCTATTACAAACTCTTTCTTGGCGTGTTCTATTAGTGAACGGTAGGATACTCCTGTTTTTTCCAGAATTAGTTTAAATAATTCTTCGTTTTGCCGCTTTATTTCCAACAATTCTTCCTTAGTATGCTTTGCCATAATATTAATTCTTATATGATTAAATATTTCGTTGCAAAGTTACTTTTTTCTCTATTAAAAAAATAAAAACATTCTGATTTTTTTATTTTTTTTAATAAAAATCCGCCCAATCCGTGTCATCCGCATTCCATTATTTCACAAGCAGGATAGAATAAAATCTACCTGCGGGCGCACATGCCGTAGCAGGGAATGTAAGTTTATTTTTTTAGTTTGCCGATATAAAGCGTAGGATTCGGTTCTTCCAAATCGCCGGGTTTCATGTTGGTATGCAAATAATAAAACATTTCCGTATCGAAATTAAATGGACGAAGACTTAGCCGATCCTCTATTTGATTGATATCGTCCGTATAGCCATCCTGCATATTATAGCCTTTTTTGGCTAAATCTTTTTTTGAGGTGCTATAAAAATTTATCTGTTTAACGATCATCAGCAGATGTCTCGGCTGCGCTCGACAGGACGGCGATGTATATTATTGAGGGAGAGTGGGAAAGATTAGGGCGGCTTTGCCGCCCTAATCTTTCCCACTCTCTTTTTCTTCTCCCAAAGGGCAGCGTCCTGTCGAGCGACGCGAAGCGGAGTCGAGACATCTGATGAAAATTTATACTCTGTTTATACTGTCAATTCAGTCAATAATGATTACTTTTGCAAAAACATAAAAACAACATTTATGGAAGGAATCGGATTTATATACATTATGACCAATAAAAACAAAACCACTCTTTATATTGGAGTGACAAACGATCTGCAACGTCGTGTATTAGAACATAAAAATCATTTTATTAAAAAATCATTTACCGCACTCTATAATTTAGAGCATTGTGTTTATTATGAATACTATCCAAGTATTGAACAAGCCATTGAAAGAGAAACGCAATTAAAAAAATGGAGTAGGGTAAAAAAAGAGTTGTTGATTACAAGTATGAATCCGGAATGGAACGATCTATGGGAAAAAATAAGAAAAATGATATACTAATTTTTCATAGGAACTCAAAAAATGATTTAGCCAAAAGTAAAAATATTTTCTTAAATAATCAAAACATATTTCTATTTATTGTATCGAACATATTTTGCGTATAATTTCCAATCTTCATCACCCGTTCCTCAAACTCTTCTCGAGCCACGACAGCATTGTTCCGGGCTTTGACCCGGTAATTGTAAATGGTGCTGATGGAATAGCGTAAAAAACCGGCAATTTTTATACTGTCCGTGATTCCCAAACGGATCAAGGCAAAAATGCGCAACTCGGTATTCAGTAATTCGCCCGGTTTGAGGGAAACCTGTTCTTCTTTTAATTGCAAGGCATTGAATTCATCGACAAAAGACGGATAGAGGCTCAGAAAGATAATATCAAACTTTTTATACAATTCTTCCAACTCATTTTCGATTAAAGCGGTGGAACGCAACATTTTGAATAATTCTTCTATGTGATTGTTGGAGGCGTGTTTACTTAATGTTTTGCGGTAATTCTCCAATTTATCAATATACGTAGAACATAAATCGAAGAAATGGGCGATGTATTCCTCTTTGATCAGGTTGGATTCTTTTAACCGGTCGTTGGCTGTCGTCAAATCGTTATTCAGTTCGCTCAATTTCCGGTTGGTACGGTAAAGCTCTTTCCGTATGAAAGACAATTTTTTCATTTGACGGTAAATATACAGAATGCCTGCCGCCAGGAATAGCAGCAAAATACTGATCGCAAGCAGCGATATTTGAAGATTGGCCTTTTGCTTCCTTTCTTTCTCCTGGTAAGAAGCATTAATGAACGAATAAACCGAAGAGGCTTTGCTTAGCCGGAAATCGATATTGCAAAAAATGGCATCGTCAACGGCTGCCTGCATAAATTTGTGGGCTTTGTCAATCTCTCCCGTTTCATCATAAATGCGCGCCAGCTCAAGAAACGAAGCATTTTCCTTGATACAATTTTCGAGATCCGCCAGGGCCGATATCATGAAATAATATTCGCTGAGTTCCAAATTCTGCTGCCGTTGATGAATGTAACCTAAAAAATAGGCAATCAGCGCCCGTTCGGGATTCTTATCCGTCGTTTCCGAGAGTAAGGACAAAAGTTCTTTTTCCGCATCTTGACCACTATACGTTAACTTGGCAGCATAATTCACCCGGTATTGAAACGATAAGGGATCCAAAACCGAGAGCAAAGAATCCCGGTATTGTTCGCTTTTTATAAAATAGGCGGAATTGTTGTATTGACTGTAAAGCGTGCTGAACGTTTCATAATACGTGCTGATCAATTTTTCCGGCAAATCTTTTGTTTGGATATTTTCCAATAAACCTTTGGATTCGATGTACATTCCCTTGATCATATACAACCAGGACAACTGCAAGTCTGTCTCTATTTTCAATTGTTCCTGGCCGAGTTGATTGGCAATTTCTTGATTTTTCAGCACATAATGAATCGCCGAATCCGATTGGTATTTTTGATATTCCTGATACAGCTGAAGGTTAATATCATAGATTTGTTCGGGAAGCAGATGCTCAATGGTGAGCACCTGCTTGAATTTTTGAATATTTTGTTCCTTATTTTTGATATACTTTTCTTTATTATCCATCACTTTATTCAGACGGACAGACACGGAATCTTTGTCATTTGCAAAAGATTCCATTAGATTTAAGAATAACAAAATAAGAAAAACAACCTTTTTCATTCAAATTTCGAATCGTCTATACCTTTGTTTATTTCCATGGATTTTACGGCCGATTCCATCATCATACCGCCCATGTTTTGTTTCATTAAAAAAGGAAATTTCACACCGTTCAATTCCCGGTAATCCGAATATTCGGTAGTGGTTTGTTGTGCTCCGGCAGGGGTATCCATGCTGGTGACACTCTTGACTTTCAAGCCGGTTTCCATATCGAAATAACTGACGGATTTATTGTTGCCTTTAGTAGCGGTCAGTACATAAGCATCTTTGCCGTTGACAGCTTCCAAACCGCTAACTTCCACCGTATAGCCGTTTTGAGCATACGTTAATTCCGGAACGATAGAACCGCCGTCTTTCATGCCGTCGAACAGGTCGCCTTCCGTAAAGTCCTGTGCACCACCCATGCCCGACATCCGCAAGGTAGTTCCGTCGAAGGCTATTCGTTGAATAGCCATTCCGTTCATTGTCAGATTGATAAGCGATTTATTCGGTTGTTTATACAATTGAGACAATGTGAGCGTTTGTCCCATGGCGCTGACATCTGCGGTGAGCGAATAGTCGTGTATTTTGTCGATAGCGTCTTTTCCGCCCAAAGCTTTTACATACTTGGCAATAATTTCTTCCGAAGAAATACCGGCTTTTAAAACCGTGGGCGCTGCGGCCGGATTGGCATCGTAATCGTAATAATGAATGGTTTTATCACTGGCAAAAGGGAGCAAACCGCCGGCATGCGCTTGATCGCCGGTGACAACAATCCAGGCATTTTTCGGCTGAATGTATTTTTTAGCCACCGCCTGCACATCCGCTGCCGTTACGGCATCCACTCGTTTCAGGTAATTTTTGTAATAATCTTTCGGTAACTTATATTTATCAATATTGACGGCAAATTGAGCAATTGTTCCCGAATTTTCCAGCGAACGGGAAAAACTTCCTGCCCGGTAGGTTTTAGCAGCCTGCAATTCTTTTTCCGTCACCGGTTCGTCAATGATCCGGTTCAATTCATGGAATATTTCGTAAATAGCGCTATCCGTTACGGCAGCTTTCACCGAAGCGGCTCCCCGGCCGGAACTTAAAGAAAATCTTCCGGTTAATTCGTCTGCCGACAAACTGCTGTAAATACCATAGGTATAACTGTGGGTTTCGCGCAGATTCAGGAATAAATGCCCGGTTCCGCTGCCTCCCAGAATCTGATCCATTATCCGAGCAGCTTCATAATCCGGTTGACCGATTCGAAATGGCACCGGATAACTCACATCTAAGGATGATTGTACGGCGCCCGGTTTCACTACATAAGCTACTCCGGTGGCGGCAGGAGCCGTAGGAATGACATATTTGGTGACAGGAACATTTTTCTTTTGCCATTTACCCAAGTATTTTTCCGCCGCTACTTTCGCTTCTTTCAGGGAAACATCCCCAACAATTACCAAACGGGATACATTGGGCGCAAAATAGGTTTTATAATAATTTTCCAAATCCGGAATGCTTACATTCTCAATCGTTTTCATAGTGGTCACTTCTCCGTCCGGATAGTTTTTTCCATACGTCAAAGCGCCCGAAACCCGTTCGTTAATCTGTCCGCCATCATCACCCAGGCTGGATAAGAAGGTTTTGAGTTTGTCTTTGTTCAAATCAAATTCTTCCTGGGTAAATACCGGATGCAAGAGGATATCCGAAAAAATATCCAATGCCTGTTTTTCGTATTTTTTCAGGAAAGAAATATACACCCCGTTGATGTTCGGGTATGCCTGAGCGCCGATTAAATCGATTTCCCGGTTCAGTTGTTCTTTGCTTCTCGAAGTGGTGGCTCTCCCGAAAACTTCATTGAATACATCGTACATACCGGTCTTTTCGCCTTGCAAGGCCGGTTTCACATCCAACGACAAGGAATAATAAACGATAGGCGTTGTTTTGTCTTCCACCAGAAAGACTTTCAAGCCGTTGGACAAGGTAAAGACTTGAGCGTCTTTGATATTTATTTCTTTGGCAGGCGCCGAAGAAGGGCGGATACTTCTATCCACTGTCTGGGCATTCAGTGTCGAAACACCAATCAGGAATGCAAATAAACTATAGATTATTTTTTTCATCAGATGGGGAATCATTTAGGTAAATAATAAAGAACTACTCTCGAGTTGGGTTGGAAATATTTCCGGGCCACGTTCAATAAATCTTCGCGGGTGATTTCGTTGTAAAAACTCAATTCCTTATTGATACGGCCGGCATCCTTGAGATACGTATAATTCGAAGCCAAGGCATTGGAAACACCCGACAAGGTCTTATATTCGGAAGCCGTTTGGTATTCCTTGGCAGCCAGCGCCATTTGGAAATCTTCTTCCGGAACCAATCCGGCGGTCAATTTGGCTATTTCAGCCGTGATAGCTGCTTCCACCTCCGGCAATTCCTTGCCCATATTGGCAATTCCGGCCACGTAAACCAAACCCGGATCTTCCGTTGCATTATAAAATAAAAGGGATTGCGCCGTTAATCCTTTATCATCCACATTGGTTTTCAACCATGAACTTTTCCCGCCGGTTAGAATTTGGGACAAAACATCCATAGCATACGATTCTTTCGTGCCGGCTGCAGGCGCATGATAGGCCATGAAAACGGCAGGAAGTTGAATATTATCGTAAACCGTATCCCGCACTTCCACCGTTGGAACCGGTTCGACTATTTCCGGACGGTAAAAAGGAAGCGTACCTTTGGGAATGCTTCCGAAATAGTCGGCAATCCATTCTTTGGTTTGTTTTTCTTCAAAATCGCCCGCAATCACCAAAACGGCATTGTTCGGCACATAGTAAGTCTTATAGAAATTGTATATATCATCGAAAGAAGACGCCTTGATATGTTCCGGGTCGCCAATCGTCTGCCACCGGTAAGGATGCACGGTATAAGCCCGTTTGCCCAATTCTTCCATAAATGTTCCATACGGTTGATTATCATACGATTGCTTGCGTTCTTCGATAACCACGCCTTTTTGCGTATTGACACCGACCGTATCGATTTTGGCATGGTACATCCGTTCGGATTCCATCCACAAAGCCAGTTCCAATTCATTGGAAGGCATATTTTCAAAATAGTAAGTACGATCCTGCGTAGTGTTGGCATTCAACGAACCGCCGGCCGCCTGCACAATCCCGAAATAATCGCCCCGCCCGATATTTTCGGAACCTTCAAACATCAGGTGTTCAAACAAATGGGCAAAGCCCGTCCGCGCAGGATCTTCGTTTTTAGCGCCTACATGATACATGAGCGATACCATCACATTGGGAGTCGCATCGTTGGGATAAAGAATAACGTGTAAACCGTTAGACAAATCGTACTCGGTAAATTTGATTTTTTCATCTTGTCCTTTCACTGTAAAGACAGCGCCGATAAGGAACATTAGTACAATGAGTTGTTTATTCATATAATTCAATTATTAAAATTTTGAATTGAGTTTTCTAAAATATTCACAAAAGTAAGAATAATAATCAGAAATAAACCTTATTTTTGTAGAAAAATCAGGAAAGTATTCTAAGGTAAAATAGTTTTGGTTATGAAAAAAATGGGGATCTTTCTTTTCCTTTTGCAAATGAGCGTAAGTATAACGCAGGCGCAAACGCTGTTACGACTGTCGGACTGCCGGAATCTGGCGCTTGAAAATAATAAGCAATTGAAAATCGGCCGGGAAAATATAACGAAAGCCTCGGAAGAAAATAAAGCGGCTTTTACGCAATATTTGCCGGATATATCCCTGAAAGGAGCTTATCTGTATAATCAGCGAAAAATATCCCTGCTGGATGAAGATAAATTTTTGCCTGTCGGAACGGTGATGCCCGACGGAAGTTTTGGTTTTACTCCGGAACAAATCAACAATCAATGGACCTTGGTCAATGGCAGTCCGGTTCCTTTGGATGCCAACGGAAATCCTTTCAATCCTTCCGCCGACCCCGGTAAAATCCTTTGGAAAGAACATACCATTATTCCGAAAGAAAATTTTGAATTGGACATTCACAATGTCTTTTCAGGCGTAGTTTCGGTGATTCAACCGGTTTATATGGGCGGAAAAATTGCAGCTTATAATAAAATCACCGGATATGCCGAAGAATTGGCCAAAACGATGAATGAAACCGGTATCCGGGATGTGATTCTGCAAGTGGATCAAGCCTATTGGCAAACGGTTTCTTTGGCCGGCAAACACACTTTATCCCAAAATTATGTGTCCATGCTTCAACAAATGGATCACGATGTACAGGCAATGATAAGCGAAGGAGTCGCTACCCGTGCCGAAGGTTTATCGGTAAAAGTCAAATTGAATGAAGCGGAAATGACTTTGGCGCAAGTGGAAAACGGATGGCAATTGTCGCGGATGTTGCTCTGCCAAATCTGCGGTTTACCCTTGGATGAAAACATAGTGTTGACAGATTCCGCTACCGAAGCGGTACCAACAGCCGATGAAACAGCAAACGATGCGGTCAATGAAGCTTTTGCTAACCGTTCGGAATTGAAAAGCCTCGATTTGGCGACTAAAATATTCAAAAAGAAAGAAGCGCTGGTGATTGCCGACATGCTTCCGACAGTAGCTTTAGCGGGAAATTACATAGTGACCAATCCCAATTCGTTCAATGGTTTTCAAAAGAAATTCGCCGGCTCGTGGAATGTAGGCATTCTGGTAAATGTTCCGGTGTTTCATTGGGGCGAAAAGCAGCATAAATTGCGGGCGGCCCAAGCGGAAACCCGCATCAAACAGGCGGAAATGGCCGAAGCAAAGGAAAAAATCGAATTGCAAGTCAATCAAACAACTTTCAAATTGAATGAAGCCCAAAAGAAATTAAGGAATGCCGGAAAAAACAAGGAAAGCGCCGAGGAAAATTTGCGCTATGCCAATTTGGGATTTAAGGAAGGAATTATCCCTTCTCTGAATGTGATGGAAGCGCAAACGGCCTGGTTCAAAGCGGAATCCGAGTTGATTGACGCCAAAATAGCGGTGGCGCTGGGACAAGCGGAATTGGAAAAAGCAATGGGACTAGCAAGTAAAGATTAGCATCTGTCATGCAGGCTCTCAGGAGTTCTGTCATTGCGGACTCTCAAGAGTTCTGTCATTGCGGGCTTGACCCGCAATCCCAAGATGTCCGTTAAACACTTATTAACGATTAGCAGGAGATTGCGGGTCAAGCCCGCAATGACAGAACTCTTGAGAGCCCGCAATGACAGAACTCCTGAGAGCCCGCAATGACAGATGTCTTATTAAAATTATTTAAAAAATTATGAATACAAGCGAAAAGATTACTCGAAAAAACAACATGCTGCTGGCTTTTATTGCCGTGATAGCGTTCCTTATTCTGATAGCTTTGCTGGGTTGGTTTTTGCTTAAACCATCCTCTCAAATCATTCAGGGACAAGTAGAAGCAACCGAAGTCAGGGTGTCGGGAAAAGTTCCCGGACGCATTTTAGAATTAAGAGTCAAAGAAGGCGATACCGTCCGGAAAGGGGATACCTTGGCGATTCTGGACAGTCCGGAAGTACAGGCCAAACTCGAACAAGCCCAGGCGGCGGAAGATGCCGCACAAGCACAAAATTCAAAAGCCATCAAAGGCGCCCGCTCGGAACAGATTGCTTCGGCTTATGCCTTGTGGCAGAAAGCCAAAGCAGGCGTAGATATTGCGGAAAAATCTTACCGGCGGGTACAAAACCTGTTTGATCAGGGAGTCGTTTCCGCACAAAAACGCGACGAAGCCGAAGCCAATTACCAGGCGATGCAGGCGACCGAACAAGCGGCGCTTTCGCAATACCAAATGGCTAAGAACGGCGCCGAAAAAGAAGACAAACAAGCGGCAGAAGCTTTGGTCAATCGTGCCAAAGGAGCAGTCAATGAAGTGGAATCCTACCTGAATGAAACCTATCTGCTTTCGCCCATCGACGGAGAAATATCCGAAATTTTCCCGAAAGCAGGTGAATTGGTAGGAACAGGCGCTCCGGTAATGAATGTCATGGACAGAAAAGAGGCCTGGGTGGTCTTCAATGTCCGAGAAGATTTATTGAAAGAATTACCCATCGGCAAGGTGGTCAACGCTTATGTGCCGGCCTTGGACAAAAAGATTTCGTTGACAGTCTATTATTTAAAAGATATGGGCACATATGCTTCCTGGAAAGCCACCAAAGCAAGCGGCGAATATGATTTGAGAACTTTTGAGGTGAAAGCCCGACCGGAAACAGCGTTGGAAGGATTGTATCCGGGAATGTCGGTGGTAATCAAGGATTAAAAACTATAATATAATAAATTTCAGGAGGAAAATAATATGTCAAACGGAAAAAATGTACGCCCTGCAAAATGGCAAAATGTTCTTGATTTATATGATAATGGTGAGTATTCTGCTATTTGGGGAAATTATGATGGTTCTAATAACAAAACACTTGGTGTCCGCTGGAATGGTGGTGAAGGCGAACTTGGGTATCCTAATATGGCTGGTAATCCAGTTTGGTATGTTGAACCAGATTTTTTGCATGCACCACTTTTGCATAAAATATTTAGTGATGTCAAAAATAATAATAATCTTGGTTCCATAGATAATATCTTAACTGCCCTACAGGATGTGTTAAATTATAATCAAAATCAAAATTCAGACAGAAGATCGTAATTTCAGAACATTATGCCCAAATAACAAAATATAAAATGTAAATGAACACCGAACTCACAAAATCCGAATTTGTAAAATGGATTTCAGAACTCAAAGCAAAAATCCATTCCGCACGGAATAAATTGGCATTTTCGATAAACTCTCAGATACTTGAACTGTACTGGGAAATAGGTAAAGAAATGGCTGAAAAACAACAAAATTCCGATTGGGGCAGTGGTTTTATTGAACAAACAGCAACGGAATTGAAACATGAATTTCCTGAAATGAAAGGATTTTCACGACGCAATCTATATGCAATTTTACAATGGTATAAGTTCTATTCCTCTAAATATCAATTTGTGCCACACGGCGTGGCACAAATTCCATGGGGACATAACAGATTGATAATTGCGAAAGTAAAAAACCTTGATGATGCTGAATTTTATTGCAATGCTACCGTAAAAAACGCTTGGGATAGAGATACTTTGGAAATTCAAATAGAAAACAATTATCATTTGAAAATTGGAAATTCAATACATAATTTCGAGGAAACTTTGCCTGCTAAACAATCGGAACTTGCTTCACAAGCATTGAAAGACCCATACAACTTCGATTTTCTCGGTTTGGAAAACGATGCTTTGGAAAAAGCAATAGAAGACGAACTCACAAAACATATTACCAAGTTTTTGCTCGAGCTTGGCAAAGGTTTCGCCTTTCTCGGAAGGCAATATAAAATTGAAATAGGCGATACTGACCATTTTTTGGATATGCTTTTTTATCATGTAGATTTGCGGTGCTACATTGTAATAGAACTAAAAGCAGGCAAGTTCTATCCCGAATATGCGGGCAAGTTGAATTATTATCTTTCGACGGTGGACAGTCTGTTGAGAAGGGCAGGTGACAATCCTGCAATCGGAATTATTTTGTGCAAAAAGAAAAACAAGATTGATGTTGAATATGCCTTACGAGATATTCATAAGCCAATGGGAATAAGCGAATACCGACTGACTGATGCTATTCCAGACGAAATTAAAGCAAAAATGCCATCAATTGAAGAATTAGAAAATGGATTAGAAAAAATAGAAGAATAAAAAAGTGATACTTAAAATTGCCAATCGGGAAATCAGACGTTTGCTGACCGGTAAAATCTACTGGTTCTGCATTCTCATTGCTCCGCTTCTCTGCTGCCTGTTCTTTCTGTCGCTAATGCACGAAGGATTGCCTTCCAATCTGCCGATTGCGGTGGTGGATATGGACAATACTTCGTCTTCCCGGAGTTTGTCTCGTCAATTGGATGCTTTTGAAGGAGTAGAAGTCACGGCGCAATATGCGGATTTTAACCGGGCGCAAACGGAAATGCAGAAAGGAAATATTTATGGTATTTTTTTCATTCCCCGCCATTTTACCCAACAAACCGTTTCGGGCAAACAACCTGTCTTGTCTTTTTATACCAACAATTCCTATCTGATAGCCGGTTCCCTTTTGTTTAAAGATATGAAAGTCGTTTCGACTCTGGCGGCCGGTTCGGTAGCGCTGCAAACCGGACGGGCGAAGGGTTATAGCGACCGGCAAGTCATGGCCAGCATTCAACCGGTTATTATTGAGGCACATCCGATTGGCAATCCGGGATTGAATTATTCGATTTACCTCAATAATGTGATTCTTCCGGGTATTTTTGCTCTCCTGATTATGTGCGTCACGGTTTACAGCATTGGCATTGAAATAAAAGAAAGAACAGTACCGGATTGGCTTGCAGAAGGGAAATTTACCCTGATTCCTTCCATTATCGGCAAACTGATTCCGCAAACTATTCTCTTTTTTATTACCGGTCTGCTGATGTATTTCCTTTTATATGTCGTGATGCAATTCCCTGTTCATGGGCATATGGCTGCTATGCTGCTGGCTTTGTTTTTATTGATTATCGCTTCACAAGCCTTAGGGGTTTTTATGATAGGCTGCTTCCCTACCCTGCGTTTGGGATTGAGTTTTGCCTGTCTTTTCGGAATGATTGCCTTTTCCATCACCGGATTTTCGTTTCCGGTAGATGCCATGTATCCGCCCATACAAGCCTTAAGCAACGTGTTTCCCCTCCGGCATTATTTCCTGATTTACGTGGATCAGGCGCTGAACGGACGGGCTTTTTTCTATAGCTGGCATCATTATTTAGCCTTATTGGGTTTCCTGATTATGCCGGTATTTATTTTGCGCAATTTGAAATGGTCGTTGAAATACATTCCCTATAAAGCATGAAATTAACAGGCGCCATTATCCAAGGACTTTCGGACTGTTTTATTATTTGGAAACAGGAATTGCAGCAGGTGTTCAAAGACATTGGCGTTATCCTGATGTTTATTGTCGTTCCGGTTGTCTATCCGATTCTTTACGGTTTGATTTATAATACCGAAGTGATGCGGGAAACGCCTATGGTCGTTGTGGACGAATCGCATAGTTCGTTAGCCCGCGAGTTTGTCCGTAAAATAGACGCCACACCCGATGTACAGGTTTTTGCGTACGCTTCCTCCCTCGAAGAAGCCCGCGAATGGGTCAACCGGCACAAAGCTTACGGCATCTTGTTGATTCCTTCCGATTTCAGTCAAAAAATCAACCGGGGCGAACAAGCGGTGACAGCGCTTTATATCGACATGTCGGGAATGCTGTATTACAAAGCCATTTTGTTGGCAACAACCGAAGCCGGTTTTGATTTGGGCGCCAAAATTCAGGTTCAACAGGAGGCGCCTATTATCTATGAATCCGTTCCTTTTTACAATACGCAAAACGGCTTTGCTTCTTTTCTGCTTCCGGCTATTTTAATCTTGATTATTCAACAAACCTTATTGTTGGGAATCGGCATATTGGTCGCTACGACGCGTGAGCGCAATCAAGGGCGGTTGATTCCGGAAGGCAGTTATTATACCGGCACCTTCCGGATTATTTTCGGAAAAGCCTTAACCTACCTGACCATTTATGTTTTCGTTTGTTTCTGGATGTTGATGATTGTGCCGCATATTTTCCACATTCCCCAATTGACGCATTACAGTTCCCTATTGCTTTTCAATCTACCTTATTTATTGGCTTGTATTTTCTTCGCGATGGTGGTGGCCACCTTTATTCGCGGAAGGGAAATGCCGATGATGCTGTTGGTCATTACATCGGTTCCCCTGTTATTCCTTTCCGGCATCTCCTGGCCCGTATCGGCCATGCCCGATTTTTGGCGCTACTTCAGTTATTTATTCCCATCGACCTTCGGTATTCAAGGCTTTGTCAAAATCAATTCCATGGGCGCCACGTTATGGGAAATCGCTTTCGAATACCGGATGCTTTGGCTGCAAACCGGAGTTTATTTTATTATTGCTTATCTGATTTACCGGAAACAGGTGAAATAGTTTTCGGATATTTGTGTTAAATTTTGAGATTTCTTAAAAATAATTGCTTTTTTATTCGGACAATAAGAATATTCTTATTATTTTGCATTGTCATTAAGACAAGAGCTCTTTAAATGATTGATGACGATGAGCTAAAAGCTCGGGTAGATGGTTTGATAGATGATCTCAACTACTACCTCCGGAATTATCGCCACCTTATTGGACATGGCTATAGTAAATCGGCGTTGGATGGTAACTGCAAAAACCGACATAAACTGCCCCCCTACACCGGAGCAAACTGCTCCGGTAAAGTTAATATTCTAAGAAGTTCAAAGTTGTTGTTTTTATTAGTTGTTTTTTTGTATGATTTTTACGGTTAGGATTGGGTGGTGTTGGCTCGCCAACACCACCCAATCCTAACCGTAATTTTAACTCATTTTAAGAGGAAAAGATCGGATTATCCTCGTTATTTGGTTAATTAGAAGAGTTTATAAATATGGATTATCTTTGATAGATTTTCGTCTTCTCAAGGATTCCCCAAAGAGTTCTACCCGTAAAGATTGATGGACTATCCTGTCCAGCACAGCATCGGCGATTGTTTTCTCGCCAATGACATCATACCAACCCTTGACCGGTATCTGAGAGGTGATAATCATTGATCGTTTCTCATGCCTGTCCTCAATGATGTCCAACAGAGCCCCCCTGCCTTGTGTATCAAACGCCTGCAAGCCAAAATCGTCCAGTATCAACAAGTCTTGCCGTTCTATCTTTTTTAAGTCCTGCACGATCGTTCCTTTTGTTTTCGAGATCCTCAGTTGCCCCAGCAGTTTGGAAGTAGAAGCATACATTCGTACATACCATTAAGACGCATTTGGCGCATCTTCTCTAATGTTTCTTTATTGAAATCCATTGGGTTTATTTTTTTAATTATTGATAATATTCTTTCCCCCTGATGTTCTCATGAGAGGGGATTTGTAACTCACTCGCTTCTGCGGTTTCCTGTTCAAAGAGAACATCTTCGCCACTTTTAAGTATCCCTTCGATCGTCAGATAGCTGTATTGTTTCAGGCTGTCTGCCAATCGACAGGCTTTGATAAGTCGCTCGCTACCCACCTGCTTATGAAAGTGCAAAATGCCACTGCAAGCCTTGTATGCTTTTTCCGGATACATATTAGTACGCAGCAGGGCGTTAATATACTTTGCCACAGATTCGTGTATATCCAGCGCTAACTTCAAAAAGTAATCCGCAGACCAATCGGACAGGTATTGATGTTGAGAAGCTAAATGTTCTTTTGGGGTCGTGTATTGATATTTGTCAATGGCCCGCAGATGGGTGGCAATGAGTTCGTATTGATAATATATCTCTACATTGTGAGACGTGTACAACACTTTTACTTGCTTTCCAATGTACTTATAGGGAACACTATAGTTATGCTCATCAACGGCTAAGCGGATATAGCCGGTCTTCATGACCGAAACAATGATTTGCTTCTTCATCTCAAAGCCAAGCGGATTCAAAGGCAGCAGCAGCTCTTGCTCTATCTCTTCAAACTGATCCCGACGAGAGTACTCTTTTTGGTAGAGCGGCTTGCTGTTATGACTTTCCAATGCCCCTCTGATGGCTGCATTAAGCGTTTCAAAAGAATAGAACTCCCTGTCTTGCAACTTGGCAAAGATGCTCCTGTAAATCAGTTTTACGGCCCCTTCTACCAACGACTTGTCTTTCGGCTTATACACTCTTGCCGGAAGTATCGTTGTCCCGTAATGCTCCGCAAAGGCCATAAAATCGGGATTAACCAGGGCTTCATACTTGTTACCCTTGGTAACAGCCGCCTTCAGATTATCCGGAACTATCGCCAGGGGAACGCCGCCAAAGTAACGAAGTGCATTTTCACACGCTTGGATAAAATCTTCTTTCTTTTGACTGGCTACCGCTTCTACATACGTCAACTGGCTGCAGCCTAAAATCGCAACAAAGACTTCTACCGGATGTTGATGACACGCTTGATCCCTCAAGTAAAGGCGATGACCGGTAAAGTCCACATACAGCTTGTCGCCCGCTTTGTCCTCAATGTGCATCACCGGACGTTTTTCATCCAAATACCGGTTAATTAAATCGTTAAAACGCGAGATACTGTAACCTTGTGGATGATCCGTCCGATAGGCTTTGTACAGATCTTCCTTGGTTACACCCTTGCTTTTTAGTCGTTTACACATATCAGGAAGTAGTTTTTCCAACGCTGCCTGACGTTCGCTCTTAGCATATTTATTCTCCGAAACGAAGAACATCTGTGCCACTGCTTGATCACTCAACCGGAAAAACGCTTCATAAGACATCCCCGATCCTCGGAAAATGTCCAAATACTTTTTTACCGTGTTTCTTGACAGGGAAACTTTACTGCTAATGCTTCGTGACCCATTACCTTGACCATGAAGCCGAATGATTAATTTAATTTTGTACATCTCAATTTTTTTATTTGCCATTGATACGGTGAGAAAAAATCCGACCTTCTCGAAGATAAAAAAAGCAAAAAAAGAACAGGGAACAAAGGCTAAGGTTAGCCATTTGTACCGGGGCAGTTTGCTCCGGTGGTGGGGGGCAGTTTAAATCGGTGAGGGGGGGCAGTTTCGACTGGTGGATAGGGTCAATTTAAATCGCTCTGGTGGGATCGGTTTGCTTCGGTTTTTCCAGGATAACGCTATTACTAATAATACATTATTATTCGTCTTTTACACAGGATATCAGACTGTTTATGCGACAGCAATGTCCGGACTCGGACCGGAATATATTAGTTTCCCATTTCCTGTTGCTTTTGTTGATTTTTTAAAAGAAGATGACCGAACGAATGGAGCAATCGACCCACAGCATCCATCTTTATCTTTCCGTTTAGATGATCCGAATGGATTAAAACCTTTATATGAACAATCCAAACCAATTGACACCACCAGGGAATATACTTTCCGATTTATTTACCATAGGAAAATGGATTCAAAGCATATTTTTGTTTTTAACAACAAGGAATTTGTGTGCAAAGAATTGAAATTCAATATTAATTCCAAAGGATTTGACAATATTATTGAAGGGAAATTTTATCCGGTAGATTAAAAATCGCATTCAAATTTATCAATCAAAGGGTTTGCAACGGCTATATCATGTGGCGTATAAGTATCTGTAATAAGAATAGACGAATGTCGCGCCTGATCCCGGACACTCAAAATATCAGTATGAGCGCGCAACATCATGGTTACTCCAGTGTCCTTGAGCGAGTAAAATTTGTATTTTTCCGGTAATCCAAGCGGCTTCCTGACGTGATGGTTCCAAAAGTCCCTGAATTGTTTCGGATCGGCATATCCTTCCCCTGGTTGCATTTTGGACGAAAACAAAAAATAATTTCCGGGATGGTCAAATATATTTAAATCCAACATGAGATGAATCACTTTTACAGGCAGCGTAATTGCCGCTTCTCTTCGGTTTTTGCTTTGATCTTCTCCGATAATAATTGTCCTGTTTTTTAAATTGATATTGTTAATTTTTAGTTTTGACATTTCAGCCGGTCGGATAAATGTATAAAATAAAATGTAGGTAGCGAGTAAGAAATGTTTGTTTTTGTCTTCAACTTGCTTCTTTACTTTGGTCAGAACATCTTCCGGAAGATATTCCCTTTTTTTCTGTTTTTGCCACTTGCTGAATGTTTCGATGCCTTCTGTTGCCTTTTCTTTATGATATCCGGATTGGACTAAAAAAGAGGAGAAAGATTTGAACCAACCAAGATAATTATCGCGTGTCCGGGCGCAATTTCCCTTATCAATGTAAACATATTCCAAAAAATCTATAATATACTGTTTATCCAACTGATATATATAGGAGATTGAAAAACGATATTGGTCATTATATTCTTTCAATCGTCGCAAATAAGACAAATAGGACGTATAAGTGTCTTCCCTGTAATAGTCTTCTTGAAATTTTTTAGTTGTCAGTTTACTGTAATGTTCGCAAGCCTCTTTGAAAGTACAATAGCCTTTGTTTGTTTCGGAGGCTATCCACGGGTTCCATCCGCGCCGGAGTTTCTCATTAAGCCGTTTGATAAGATCAACGGAAAATTTTCGGCGCTCAATTTTATTGTCAATATAATTGAGTTTGATACGTTTGATTCTCAATTTTTTATAAACAGGATCGAAAGCATAGAAACCGACATACCATTCTTTTCCGGTGTATAATTTCGGAGGTGTGTAGGCTATTGCCTGTGCGAGGTCAATTTTCTGCTGATTTTTAGACATTTTTTTTTACGTCAGACTCAATGAGTCTAAGTAAAAAAGTTAATATCCGTTGTTTTGAAGTCTCTCCCGATTCTCTCCCGGTAAAACTACGCGACCTCGGATAAATGATTGTCGCATAGTTTATTAGGTAGGTGATTGTCGAGATAGGGCGACTCGAACGCCCGGCCTCCACGTCCCGAACGTGGCGCGCTACCAACTGCGCTATATCTCGTTTTTAGGCGGTGCAAAATTACAAAAAATTTGATAATATCAAAGTAAAAATCTTAGTTTTCTGCAATTTTAAAAAAATCTGCATCTCTCCACACCGGAAATGTACGCCGGAACTCCTGTAAAGGCTCTTTCTTGAATGTATTTATTACGCATTTTTCTTCTTGTCCCGCTTCCATAACCGGATAACCTTTGTAATCCAACACAATCGATTCGCCCTGATAGGAAATTCCTTCGCCATCGGTTCCAATCCGGTTGACGCCACAAACATAACATAGATTTTCGATTGCCCTGGCTCTCAATAAGATATTCCAAACATGAGCGCGTGCTTTGGGCCAATTGGCTACGCAAAGTAAAAGGTCGTATTCATTCGCTTTGTTCCGGATCCAAACCGGGAAACGCAGGTCGTAACAGACAATCAAACGAATGTTCCAGCCTTTATACGGAATAATCTCGTACTTTTTACCGGGTGAAAGCTGTTTGCCTTCCTCGCGGAAAAGGTGGCGTTTGTCGGAAAAACAGGATTCGCCTTCGGGAGTAATTAAAAATCCCCGGTTGAAAAACTTTTCGTCCGCCTCTTTTGCCAAAAAACTGCCGGCGATCGCCATATCTAATTCTTTTGCCCAAGCCCGAACGGTTTGAATAGTGGTTTCCTCATTGGTTTCCGCCAAATGTGGGGAATGGATGGCAAAACCGGTCGTAAACGTTTCCGGAAGAACCGCCAAATCGACTTTCCCTTTCAACGGGGAAAGCAGCCGGTAACAAGTTTCCAAATTTTTCTCCTTGTCTTCCCAGGCCATATCCAATTGAACCATACAAACACGCAAGTCATTCATCTTGAATTAAAAATTAAATGGCAAATTTTCCCGGATATTTTCCCGGAATATTTTTGTAAAATTGTTTTATTTTATCCATATCCTCTTTTACATCTCCGCTTGGAATGAAATTATCCATCACCCCGATTATTTTTTTAGCATAATCCAAATAAGCCAGCGTAATGGGGACATGCGCTTCCCAGGCAATGTAATAAAAGCCGGATTTCCATACCGGATTTTTTTTCCGGGTGCCTTCCGGCGCAATCGCCAATTGGAAATGATCCCTTGCTTCAAATTCCAGTCGCATTTGGTCGGTCAGCGAAGTACTTCGTGTCCGGTTGACCGGAACACCACCGATGGCTTTCAACAGGTAGCTGAACGGAAAAAAGAACCAGCTTTTCTTCATTAACACATGCGGATCCCCTCCGATAGACTTGTAAAACAACATGCCAATAATAAAGTCCCAATTACTGGTGTGGGGCGCTACGCAAATAACACATTTGGGCAGAATCTCTGCTTTTATAGACGAATTCCAGCCTGTAATCCGGAATAAAAATGAATATAGTTTTCGCACGAAAAAATGTATTTTCAATTTATCTACTGCAAAACTACAAAAAATTTGTATATTTGCATCCAAATAAAGGCAAATTAGTTTTATGACAGACATGCAAACGGTAATTCCCGATTATATTTTTGAATCCAGTTGGGAAGTATGTAACAAAGTGGGAGGCATTTACACTGTTTTATCTACGCGGGCGAAAACGCTTCAGGATCTTTTTCCGGATAAAATTATTTTTATCGGGCCTGATTTAGGACAGGAACACGAAAATCCGGATTTTATTGAAAATAAAACCCTCTTGAAAGCTTGGAAAAAACAAGCCGGAGAAAAAGAAAACCTGAAAGTACGTGTCGGGCGTTGGAATGTACCCGGCAAACCGGTTGCCATCCTGGTTGATTTTCTACCTTATTATAAGATAAAAGATGCCATCTATTTCCGGATGTGGGAGAAATACGGAATTGATTCTACGGTTGCCTACGGCGATTATGACGAATCCTGTATGTTTGCTTACGGCGTCGGTTTGGTGATAGAAAGCTTGTATCGTTTCCTGCAATTGCAAGACAAAAAAGTGATTGCCCATCTGAACGAATGGATGTTGGGAATGGCGGCGCTTTACCTCCATGACGAAGTTCCGGCGATTGCCACCGTTTTTACTACGCACGCCACTTCTATCGGCCGTTCTATTTGCGGAAATAACAAGCCTTTATATAATCAGTTCACCCATTACAATGGCGACCAGATGGCTTGCGAACTCAATATGGTGGGCAAGCATATACTCGAAAAACAAACCGCTCTTCATGTTGATTGCTTTACAACGGTCAGCGAAATTACCGGAAAAGAATGCGGACAATTATTGGAACGGAAACCGGATGTCATTACGCCTAATGGTTTTGAATCCAATTTTGTTCCGAAAGGAAAAGCGTTTGATATGAAAAGGGCAACGGCGCGGAAAGCCCTGCTTCAAGTAGCCGGACAATTAACCGGGACATCTTTTCCGGACGATACGTTACTCGTGGCCACCAGCGGACGGTATGAGTACCGGAATAAAGGCATTGATGTTTTTATCGAAGCGGTTAACCGCGTCAAACAAGCTCAACCCGGTCATTCGATTGTGGCTTTTATTTTGGTTCCGGCTTGGATAAAAGGAGCAAGAAAAGATTTGCAGGAAAGACTGAAAAGTGGGCGACCGCAAGGGTCCGCCCCTACGATGCATACACCTTTTATCACACACGAACTGTTTCAAACTCAGTCGGATAAAGTGTGCGAATACTTGTATTATCTGAATTTGACCAATCAGGAAAATAATCCGGTTAAACTGATTTTTGTGCCTTCGTATTTGAATGGCAACGACGGAATATTCAATTTGCCGTATTACGATTTATTAATCGGTCTGGATTTGACGATTTTTCCTTCGTATTACGAACCTTGGGGATACACGCCTTTGGAAAGCATTGCCTTTCATGTTCCAACCATTACCACCAATCTGGCGGGCTTCGGTTTATGGGCAAAAACAGAAAAAGCAGGCGATTTGGATTCCGGGGTGAAAGTCATAGAAAGAACCGACAGCAATTATTCGGAAGTCGCGGAAGAAATTAAAAATACGATTATCAACTATTCGGAATATGATTCCACACAAATATTGAAAACAAGAGAGGCGGCGCAAGTATTATCAGAAAAAGCGTCTTGGTCGCATTTCATCCAATATTATCTGGAAGCGTACGATATAGCATTCGAGCGGAACTGTCATTGCGGGCTTGACCCGCAATCCCATGACGTCCGTTAAACAGCGATTAACGATGTTCATGGGATCCCGTGTCAAGCACGGGATGACAAAAATAGAACAACATAAAATATTAAAAATACGTATTATGGCAAAAATCAAAGCAAATCGGGCAAATGAACCTGTTTGGAAAGAATACAATGTTCATTCCAAGTTACCGCAGGAATTAAAAGTTTTAGACGAAATCGCCCATAATTTATGGTGGGTATGGAATTACGAAGCAATCGAATTATTCGTAAGTATTGATAAAACTCTGTGGTCAAAAACGGAAGGAAATCCGGTTTTGTTGTTGCAAAGTCTTTCTTATTCCCGTTTGGAAGAAATTACGAAAGACAAAAAATTGATGGCTTCCATCAACGCCGTATATGCCAAGTTTAAAGCGTATATGGATGAACCTCAGAGTACTACCATACCGAGCATCGCCTATTTCAGTATGGAATACGGTATGACAAATGTATTGAAAATCTATTCGGGCGGTCTGGGTGTCCTGGCCGGCGATTACATCAAAGAAGCCAGCGATATTCATGCCGACCTGACGGCCGTAGGTTTCTTGTACCGTTACGGTTATTTCACGCAATCCCTGTCGATGGACGGACAGCAGATTGCCAATTACGAAGCACAACGTTTTGATCAACTGCCTCTTTCGCAAGTCTTGGACGAAGAAGGAAAACCCTTGGTGTTGGAAATTCCTTATAATTTGTTCACCGTCTATGCCCATGTGTGGGCAGTCAATGTCGGACGCATCAAATTGTATCTGTTGGATACCGATTTAGACCTGAACAGCGAATGGGACCGTTCCATTACGGCACAATTATACGGCGGGGACAACGAAAACCGCCTCAAACAGGAATATCTTTTGGGTGTCGGCGGAATCATGTTGCTGAATCGATTAGGCATTAAAAAACAGGTTTACCATTGTAATGAAGGTCATGCGGCCTTGATTAATGCACAACGTCTGGTGGATTATATTCAAAACGACGGATTGAATTTCAATCAGGCGATGGAAGTGGTAAGAGCTTCTGCTTTATATACTTGCCATACTCCGGTGCCGGCTGGACACGATTATTTCGAAGAACCTTTGTTCCAAAAATATTTGGGACATTTTCCGGATAAATTAGGTATTTCGTGGCAGGAATTTATTGATATGGGACGCGCCAATCCGGGTAGTGCGGAAAAATTCTCCATGAGTGTTTTCGCCTTGAATACCTGTCAGGAAGCCAATGGCGTTTCTTTCTTGCACGGCGAAGTTTCCAAGAAAATGTTTGCTCCGATCTGGAAAGGCTATTTTGCACAAGAATCGCATGTGGGATATGTAACCAATGGCGTACACATGCCGACTTGGGCTACTTCCGAATGGCGGAAATGTTATGAAAAATATTTCGACAAGAATTTCTACAACGACCAATCCAATCCCGCTATCTGGGAAAAAATTTACCAGGTGGAAGACGATGCCGTATGGGACGTACGCATGGCGTTGAAAAAACGCTTGGTCAAATACATCCGGGAATCGTTCAAAGACAGCTGGTTGAAAAATCAGGGCGACCCGTCCAAGGTAGTGTCTATTTTAGAAAAAATTAATCCGGATGCCCTTTTGATTGGTTTCGGACGCCGTTTTGCCACGTACAAACGCGCCCATTTGCTGTTTACCGATTTGGAACGCTTGTCCAAGATTGTCAATAATCCGGATTATCCGGTACAATTTATTTTCACAGGAAAAGCCCATCCTGCTGATGGAGGAGGTCAAGGTTTGATCAAACGCATCGTGGAAATTTCCCGCCGTCCCGAATTTTTGGGCAAAATCATTTTCCTGGAAAATTACGATATGCGCTTGGCTAAACGTTTGATTTCAGGCGTAGATATTTGGTTGAATACTCCTACAAGACCCTTGGAAGCTTCCGGAACTTCCGGAGAAAAAGCAGAGATGAATGGTGTTTTGAACTTCTCTGTATTAGACGGTTGGTGGTATGAAGGTTATCGCGAAAGCGCCGGTTGGGCATTGACCGAAAAACGCACGTATGAAAACCAGGAATTTCAAGACCAATTGGATGCGGTAACCATTTATTCGATGTTGGAAAACGATGTCATTCCTTTGTATTACGCCAAAAACAGCAAAGGATATTCTCCCGAATGGATTCAGTACATTAAAAATTCAATCGCTCAGATTGCTCCCCACTATACGACCAAACGGATGTTTGATGATTATCTCAAACGTTTTTACGATGTTTTGGCAAACCGTTCCAAAGAATTGGTAAAAGACAGTTATGCCAAAGCCAGGGAATTGGCCGCCTGGAAAGAAGAAGTGGCTCTCCATTGGGACGATATCGAAGTGGTTTCGATTACTTACGATAACGACCATATCAATCAGGGCGTGGAAGTGGGTGATGCCCTTTCGGCTACGGTCGTTTTAGACAAGCACAACCTGCAAGGGGATTTAGGATTGGAAAGTGTCCAATTCAGCACCGATCCGGGAAACAATGTCGATACGATCAAAATACAGCCGGGCGAACTAATAAAAACAGAAGGCACAAAAATCTATTTTACGATCCGGATAAAAGCAGCCCAAGCCGGCGCCTTCAAGTATGGTTTGCGGGTTTATCCTTCCAATAAGGGTCTTCCGCATCGGATGGATTTTGCGTACGTGAAGTGGATAAATATTTAATAAAGCATACACGGTAAATAAAGTGATACTCCTTATGGGAGTATTACTTTCTACAATTCCTCGATACACCTGTGAAATTCCCTGTAGTCCTTCAATCCCATTTGTTTGTATAAGCGGGTTTTCATCACCGGTTGACCTTTTTCTATGCCTCTCTCCATAGCATAATCGACGGCATCTTCAAACAACTTAAAATCCAATAAGGCTACCGTATATACGGCTTTCAACTCAAAATTCCACGACCCCTGCGTATCATAGACTTCGAGTTGGATGGGCGCTAAAGAACTTGTATTGAAACGGATAGTTGCCGTTTCATGGACAGGATTCGGATAGATAAGCAAGGGTGAAGTTGCCGTATTTTCCGGTGTATTGATTCCGTTGAGGGCATCGGGATAAAATTGGGACTTGGGAATGAGCTGGCGGACTAAATTACCGCATTCCCATTCCAATGTAACAATAGCGTCATACTCATTTTCTAAATATTCCAATTGGATATCATACAGTTTGCCGGCCTCCAAAGCTATTTTTCCCCTGGTTTCCGTTATGGCGCGTTCCGTCCAATCGTTGATGATTCGTACTCCGTTGACCCACAAACGGACACCATCGTCCGAACGGATGATGAACGTATATTCATCAGTGTATTGGGGTTGGACTTTTCCTGTCCAGCGGACGGTAAATTTATCTTTCGGCAAGGAAGCGGACGGAGCATCCAATCCCCAATTGAAGTTAATCTGTTCGTCGATACGAGTCAATACCAAGGTGTTAAATTGTTTGCCGGAATAATATTCGCCTTTCAAACCGTTGCCGTCGCCGGGCGTGAGCGGACTTTCAAAAAACCAACGTTGGGAAACCGGATTTTCGTCCGGCAGTTGAACAATCTTTCCGGAGGATACACTCAAGCTTTTACCACTTTGCAACGAGGTGATTTTATGTAAATCGTAACCGTAATCGTCTATTTGCCATTGTTGAGAAGCGGCGCCGGTAAATTCGGAAAGCACAACCGCTTCATTTTCTCCCTGCACGGACAGGCATTGATTCGTTCCGCTCAGGGTAATTTTATACTGATTCGTATCGTCTGTTTTTTCTATTACCCAGATTTGATTATTCAAGTTTTCCCCTTTTTCAGCAATCGTAAGTTGTTCCCCTTTCTGCAAATATTCCCTGCTGTAATTCAATCGCAGCAGGGTAATTGTCTTGACGGAACTCTCGAAAGGAACCGGATTTGGAGGCAAGGTAAGGTAAATGCAATCCAGATTGATAGCTGTTTCCTTTATTTTATAGCGGAACGCAACTTTACCAGATAACTGCCTGCTTCTTTCACTTTTACGTTAAACGTAATTGAAGACTCGTTGCCCTCTTCCAAGGCGGAAACATAGCCGGTTCCGTTAAAACCCGGATTCGTGTTATGGATGGAAAGATTTTCCGACAAGGTTGCTTCTTCCGCTTCGTAATAACTGTAATTGGTTTCTTTTTCCGCATCAAAATAGATTTTGACTTCCGAACCGGAATAAGTAACGATGGTATCGTGTGCAATAGAAAGCAGATCGCCCATGCCGTATCCTTTTTTCACTTGGATGATTTTGAACGTCCGGTTCGTTAACATACCTGGATAATTGCCTTGGCGGTTGCCGATGGTCAATGATTGTTCGTTTTCATTATAGGTAAACGGAATCGTCGTATAAGCGCCCGATTCGTAGTTGTAATTATCTTTTTCATCTTCATACAAAGTAAATTCCGCATCAGCGCCCGGATAAACCCGTATTTCCAGATTCTCCCAACTTTTTTCTCCGGCATATTGAACATCCGGTCCCAATGGAATAATTGAGCCGGCTTTTACATACAGAGGCATGATATCAATCGGTGTTTCCGCTTGAATCTCCACTCCTCCTTTCAAAAACTTACCTGTCCAGAAGTCATACCAGCCAGCACCCTTGGGAAGATAAACCGGATAAGTCTGGGTTTTACTGAAATCCACAACGGCGTTTTCTTTTACGCCGGATGAATAGAAAGCTTCCAGCACAGGCGCTACCAAGAATGATTTTCCGTACATGTATTGATTTCCCAGGTCATGCACCTTTGTGTCTTCCGGAAAATCCATGGATAGCATCCGGATAATGGAGCCTGCATGGGAAGTAACATCCCACGAAAGAGCATAATTGTAAGGCAATAAACGGTAGCGCAACCGGATGAATTTCTCAATGGCATCGTAAGCCCAATCTCCTTTTTGTCCGAATTGCCATATTTCACGAGGAGTATTGGCTCCATGCGAGCGCATCATCGGACTGAAAGCGCCGAATTGCAACCAGCGAACATATAACTCCCTGTAATCGGCATATCGGGAACTTCCGCCTTCTCTGACCCAAAAACCGCCGATATCGGTGTTCCAATAAGGGATGGCACAAGCCGAGAAATTCAATCCGGCGGTAATCTGTTCGCGTAAAACTTGCCATTTGCCGTCCACATCCCCCGACCAGGCAATGGCTGAATTGCGTTGCTGACCGGCGAAAGCCGAACGGGTTAAGATGAAAACACGTTTATCGGATGTTTTTTCCCGCTGATTCGTATATACACCTCCTGTAGTCATCAAAGGATAGACATTGCGCATTTTACGGAAAGTGCCTAAACTTGTTTGTATATCCAATACTTCCCTTCTGCTTCTGGACGCTTCGATTTCGGTGGCATCCATCCACCAACCGTCCATGCCGATAGAGAAGAGATTGTTATCCATATATTTCCAGTAAATGTCGCGGGCTTCCTTATTATATGCATTGTAAAAACGAGCCGAATCGGAGGGGAAGGTGCGGAAGTCCAACAACAGTCCTTTTTCTTTAAATTCTTTGAATGGCGCCGTTCGTTGTCCAAAAGAGGGCCAGATAGAAATAATAGCATGAGCGTTCAACTTGTGAATATCATTCATCATTTTTTGCGGTTCCGGAAATTTGGGATTGCCGAAGTTCATGCCGTTCCAATAGTTATCATCTTCACTCCAATACCGCCAATCCTGAATGATTCCATCCAAGGGCACTTTCAAATCCCTGTATTTTTGAACAGCTCCAACCAATTCGTCCTGACTGGCATATCTTTCTTTGGATTGCCAATAGCCCCAGGTCCACAAAGGAAAAAGAGGCGCATCGCCTGTCAGGTCGCGCATGCAAGCAACCACTCCGTCCATCGTATGGCCGTACATGAAATAATAATCCGAACAATCAGCTACTTCCGAACTAAAAGACAAGCCTTGCTTATTGTCCGAGAAATCAGTAGGCGAGTAATTATCCCAAAATACGCCATATCCTTTGACCGATTGAAAGAAAGGAATATAGATGATCGTATTTACTTGTTCCATGTGCAGGGTTTGATTCCGTTGGTTCATCTTCCCTTTCTGTTGTTGTCCTAAACCGTAAATGGCTTCCTCTTTATCCAACAGGAAAGCCTGACGAACGCTGAATGTACTGTTGCCGGCATCATTATAATCCGAAAATTCGGTTCCGTAATCTTTTTCCGTAAGCAAACTTTTTCCCGCCGTATCAAAAAAAGAAACTCTTCCGGTTTTCAGGTCTAACTCCACGGCTAAATCTTTACTCTTCAATGTCACCCTGTTGCCTGTTTGTTGGATATCCGGATTGATTTTTTCAGGCGCTTTGAGAACCGAAAGACTTTCTTTCCGAAAAGATTTTCCCTCCGGTGATTTGACTACCCGCACTATTTTGGAACTGTAGAATTGTACTTCCACATCCATCGATTGCAGGTTGGTTTTTACACCCAATTCCGTTTTTTGATAATTTTGAGCATACACCGGACTTGCCAGGAACAGGAACAGTATGATTCCATTAAAAATGCTGTTTTTCATTGCTGTATTTATAAAATTGTTGATTTTTCACCGGACAAAGATAATTGGAAAACGCCGTACAGAATAGTTCAAATGTTGAAGATACTATCATTCTCGTTGAAATCTGTTTTTTCGTAAAAAAAATGGTTTATATTTGCAATCCGTTATCAATACGAATGAAGCAGCTACTGATTATATTGTCCCTTTTGGTTACCGCGGTTCAAGCGCGGGATCATTATGTTTTTTCTCCGATAGACACCAACGACGGACTTTCGGAAAATACAGTCTGCTGCATTACCCAACTCGCCGACGGGCGTATGGTGGTGGTAACGAACAGTTTGGTCAATTTATATGACGGCGCCTCGTTTCATTACATCCATTATGATGATGAAAAGAAATATCCTTTGCCGGCTTACTTCGGTTTTTATCATGTATATGTCGATACCCAGGAGCGTTTATGGATAAAAGATTATCAAAAATTAATGCTTTTCGATTTGCGTACGGAATCCTTTGTCCCCGATCTCGCCGGCGTTTTATCGACAGAAGGAATTGAAGTTCCGCTGGCTGATTTTTTTATGGATTCAAAACATAACTTTTGGTATTTAACCTGCCAAAATGAACTGATTTTCAGGGAGGAAAACAAGAATGAACCCGCCGTATTTATTTCCAATGTTTCCAATTTGACTCCTGAGGATGATGTACTTTACGACCTTGCTGTTTATAAAAATCAACTCTTTCTGTTCTTCAAGTCGGGAACAATGATTTGTTTCAATTTAGATACAAAAAAAGAACTGTACAGGGAAAATCCCTTTGAAAAAGAAAATGCCGGATTGTATGAAAGAACGCTGATGGTGGTTCCTCACAAGCAATTCCTGTACCAGGTACGAAATGGGGAAACGGGTATTTTGCTTCGCTACGACGTAGAAACCCGGAAATGGAAAACGATTCTGAAAGAAGAGTATGCTTTTAATACCTTATCGGTCGATAGCAATGACAATCTCTGGGTAAGTTCTTCCCAGGGTTTGTGGTATATCGACAACGATTTACAGGAGAATTTTCATATTCCTGAATTGCATCTGGTCGATGGCCGGACGTTTCAAGCCGTGATTAATACGCAATACAGCGATAATCAGGGTGGACTTTGGGTCGGCACTTCCAACCGGGGACTCCTTTATTATCATCCGGATCGCTTCAAGTTCCGGAATATCGGAAGAACCCTTTTTGAGACCAAGGACGATCGGGAATTAAGAGTGACTTGCTTTGTGGAGCAGGAGGATGAAGTATTAGTAGGTACTTCCAACGGGCTTTATCACTATTTCAGTCATACGGCTGTTCCGCTTGTTCCTTTTCCCGGACTGCCGAAAAACATCCATTGCCGGTGGTTGATGAAAGACTCTCAACAACGGATATGGCTGTGTACCGAAAACGACGGATTGTATGGTATCCATCCTGCCAAAATAAAGCATTATACCTTTCCGTTTCATACGGTTTTTTATATGCACGAAACGCCGGAAGGTTTGTTCTACCTCAGCACCAATGAAGGAGGATTGGGTGTTTTTGATCCGCTGTCCGGAAATTATAAACCCATAGAAACGTTCAAAGAAAATGCAGTCGGATTTATTTATCAGTTAATCAATTACGGACCAGATACATGGATGCTGCTCTCCGATGCCGGTTTGTTGGTTTATAATTACAAGACTGATTCCTTGTATATTCCGGCAAGTGATAAAAAAGAAAAAACGGCCCTTTTTCGCCAATCGAATCAAAAGTACAATTGTCTGTTTGCCGACAGCCGCGGATTGATTTGGATTGGTACGGAAGACGGATTGAATGTCTGGGATAGCCGGGAAAACCGGCTGAGCAGTTTTCATACCGAAAACGGATTGGTGAATAACTACATCCAATCCATTACAGAAGATAATCAGAACAGGATATGGGTTTCCACCTCCTACGGTATATCCTGTATCAGTATAGAGAAAAAAACCGATTCGTACCGGTATTCTTTTATAAATTTTAATCCCTACGATGGGGTGATTTCGAATGAGTTTACCCGGCGATCCGCCTATCCTACTACTTACGGCGCCCTCTTATGGGGAGGGATTGACGGCTTTAATGAAATAGATATCAGCCGTGCCAATCCGGGACAACAGCACGTATTACCTCCCTTGTTTGTGAAATTTTTTCTATTCGGCACGGAGATAAAACAGGGAGACAAGTATAACGGAGATATACTGCTCAAACAATCCGTCGCTTCGACCAAGGAATTGAATCTCAAATACAACCAAAATCATATCACCCTGGAATTTTCCGCTTTGAATTATATCAATCCGACCCGGACGTTTTATCGTTATCAATTGGAAGGAATAGATGAAACCTGGCATGAAATAGAGGCGGATAAGGGTATCGGGCGTGTCAATTATACCCATTTATCGCCCGGAACATACCATCTGAAAGTGTTTGCCGCCAATAATGGCAGGGAATGGAACAGCCAACCGGTGGAAATGAAAATTGTGATTTCTCCTCCTTTTTGGAAAACGCCCCTCGCCTATCTGTTTTATGCGCTACTTCTCGTGTTATTGTTTTACTTCGCCATTTCTTCTTATCTGAGAGGACATAAACATAAAATCGAACAGCAGCAAAAAGAAGATCTGGATCAGATGAAATTCCGTTTTTTTACCAATATAAGCCACGAATTGCGGACTCCTCTTACCTTGATCATTACTCCGCTGGGCGCTTTACTTAAAAAGATAGAGGATGAAAAATTGAAAGAACAACTGACAGGTATTCACCGGAATGCAAACGATTTATTGAAAATGGTGAATCAATTGCTGGACTTCCGGAAAATAGAAATGACAGGAGAAAGTCTCCGGCTAAGCTATTTTAATATCACGGAATTTATGGATTCCCTCTGTTCTCCTTTTCAATTGCTTGCCCAAAACAAGGAAATAGATTTCCGCTGGGAATATACCCTGCCGGATTTATACGTTCATGCAGATAAAGATAAATTGCATAAGATAGTCAATAACCTGCTTTCCAATGCCTATAAATTCACGGACAAAGGAGGTAAAATCACTTTGCTGTTGGATAAACGGCCTTTCCCGGATGAAACCACCGAAGCCTTGGTTCTTCAAATTACCGATACGGGATGCGGCATTCCGGAGAAAGAACTTCCGAAAATATTCAATCGGTTTTACCAGGTAGATAGCAAGGATGAACAAAATACAGGCACCGGTATCGGCTTACACATTACCCAGGAATATGTACAGTTGCATCAAGGTAAAATTCTGGTTGAAAGCCAAGTAAACCAAGGAAGTGTATTTACCGTCTATATCCCGTTGAATCTGAAATTAGCGGATAAAACAGCAACCGATGTTACGAATAAAGGAAATGAAAACATCGTGCGGATTTTGGTAGTGGAAGACAATACCGAATTTCGGACTTTTTTATGTAATCAGTTGGCTGAAAATTATGCCGTGATCACGGCTTCCAATGGAAAAGAAGGATTGGACAAAGCCATGGAATTGTTACCGGATTTAATCATCAGCGATGTGATGATGCCGGAAATGGATGGCTTTGAATTATGCAAAAGGCTGAAGAAAGAGGTTCGAATCTCCCATATTCCGGTTATTTTGCTTACCGCCCGTTCCTCAGACGAAGCGCAAATTGAAGGCTACGAGGCTGGAGCGGATGCCTATATTTCCAAACCCTTCAATATGGATATCCTGTTGCTTCGTATTCAGAATTTGCTTGAACAACAAAAGCAACGGAAAGAACTGTTCCGGAAAGCCATTATTATCCAGCCGGAATCAATAACGTCAACCACCGTGGATGAAGAACTGATTAATGCCATTCTTCAATGTGTGGAAAAAAACCTGAACAATCCGCTTTATTCGGTCGAACAACTCAGTCACGATATGAATATGGACAGAACAGGACTTTACCGTAAATTAGTAGCCATTACCGGACAAACGCCCAGCACCTTTATCCGTTCCATCCGTTTGAAGCGGGCGGCTCAACTCTTGAAACAAGGTTTGCCGGTTTCGGAAGTATCTGACCTTGTTGGCTTTGGAACGGCGAGTTATTTCACCCAATGCTTTAAGGAAGAATTTGGTATGAAACCCTCCCAATATAGCTAAAATAAATATTCTTTATTTTTTGTAATCAGCCATCCAGACATTCAAACTATCCAATAAAACCGGGGCATTTTTCCGTACCGCCCAGGCTTGCAATTGGGTAAAACTGATGTCGGTTTGAATATCAATTTCCGGAAATAAAGGGGCATTTTTTAAGGCGATTTCCTTATCCACCACCGCATATTTATTTTGCCCGTAAGCCACCATATACAATATCTGTTCCTGGGTGTAATCATCCACCTCTTGAATATAAATCGGTTCGGCAATTTCTTCGGACAAGTTTTGCAAGCGCAAAATACCCGGTGAATCCTTAGGAACCAGAATGGTTTTATTGGCCAAGTCCATTTGATTGCGAATCAAAGGAACAGCTTCGCCTTCCGCCGGTTTCCGTTGCACCAATACCTGTTTATTCTGCGTGATGGGAATCGTAAAAGCCAACTCTTTTTTGCTTTCAATAGTAATGGGAATATTGAGGGCAATCACGTCGTAGGTATTATCTTTTAATTTTTGAATACCTGCTTCCAAACTGTTTTCCAAAGTAATATGCACTTGCAAACCCGACCGTTTTTCGATATACCGGCAAAGATCATATTGTATTCCGGCAATGGAATCGCCCGAAACATAATACCCTACCGAATTATATTCCGTCACCACATTCAAGACACCGGAAGCCTCAATAGCAGCATAATCCCGGACAGGAATCGTTTTTTCCGAAAAACTTTTCACTATGCCGTACATCAACAAAGCAAGCCCAAGAATACCGATTCCCTCCCAAATAGTTTTCCTTTTAACAGTCATATACTCTCATTACATTTAAAATAGTGTACAAATTTACATAAATTATTATTACCTTTACCTCTCCAAATTAACAAACGTAAATATGTCGCATACAACAAAGATACCTTTTGTGCATTTGCACGTCCATTCCTATTTCTCACAGTTGGATGGGATGTCGTCCATCACCGGATTAGTGGATAAGACCATTCGTTGCGGGATGCGGGCCTTGGCGCTTACCGATCATGGGAATATGTTCGGCGTCAAGGAATTGTACGATTGTGTCAAGAAGAAAAATAAAAATTTACCGGACGATCAAAAGATAAAACCCATCCTGGGCGTGGAAGCGTATTGCGCCCGCCGGACACGCTTCGACAAATCCATCAGGGAAGACGGAAACGGTTGGCACTTGATTTTATTGGCCAAAAACAAAAAAGGTTACCAAAATTTATGTAAATTGGTTTCGACTTCGTGGATAGACGGATTTTATTATCATCCCCGTATTGACAAAGATTGCTTGGAAAAATACAGCGAAGGACTGATTGTGGCTTCGGCTTGTTTGGGAGGAGAAATACCGCAAAAAATAATGAGTGGCGATATGATAGCCGCAGAACAATCTATTCATTGGTTCAAGAAACTTTTCGGTGATGATTTTTATCTGGAATTGCAAAGGCATAAAACCGATAAAGAGGGAGGCGACCAAACGACTTATGCCAAACAGAAAGAAGTCAATATTGCCCTGTTGGAATTGGCAAAGAAAACCAATACCAAAATTATTTGTACCAATGACGTGCATTTCGTGGAAGAAGAACATGCGGAAGCGCACGACCGGTTGATTTGCTTGGGAACCGGAAAAGATTTGGACGATCAGAACCGCCTGCGATATACGAAACAGGAATGGTTCAAGTCGGAGGAAGAGATGAACGCCCTTTTTGCCGATTTGCCCGAAGCCTTGAGCAATACAACGGAAATTGCCGATAAAATTGAATCTTATTCGCTGGATGCAGATGCGATTATGCCGGCTTTCCCGATTCCGGAATCTTTCGGAACGGAAGAAGCCTACCGGTCGAAGTATTCGGAAGAAGAATTACGGCAGGAATTTAATAAAGAAGACGAAAACCGTTTCGATAAATTGGGCGGATACGATAAAGTAGTCCGCATTAAATTGGAAGCGGATTATTTACGGGAGATGACCTTGCAAAAATCGACCGCTCGTTATGGCGATCCCGTTCCGGAAGAGGTCATGGAACGTTTGGAGTTTGAACTGGAAACCATGAAAACCATGGGATTTCCGGGATATTTCCTTATCGTTCAGGACTTTATACAAGCAGCCCGCGATATGGGCGTTTCCGTTGGACCGGGACGTGGTTCAGCGGCCGGTTCGGCGGTAGCTTATTGTCTGGGAATCACGGATATCGACCCATTGAAATACGATTTGCTGTTTGAACGTTTTTTGAATCCGGATCGTATTTCCATGCCGGATATTGATATTGATTTCGACGATGACGGACGCGCGGATGTTCTTCGTTGGGTAACGGAAAAATATGGGAAGGAAAAAGTAGCGCACATTGTGACTTACGGAACGATGGCTGCCAAATCTTCCATCAAAGATGTGGCGCGGGTGCAGGGATTGCCTTTGCCGGAAGCCGATCGCCTCACCAAACTGATTCCGGATCGCATCATCGACAAAGCGACCGGTGATGCCATGAAAATCAACCTCACCAACAGTATTGAGCACGTCAAAGAATTGCACGATGCCCGCTATTCCGAAAACAAAAACCTTTCCGATACCTTGAAATATGCGGAAATGTTGGAAGGAACGGTTCGCCAGACAGGTGTACACGCCTGTGGGGTGATCATCGGTGCGGACGATCTGACCAATTTTGTGCCTTTGGCAACGGCTAAAGAAAAAGGAACGGACGAAGATGTGTTGATTACCCAATACGAAGGTTCCGTGATTGAAACCGTCGGTTTGATTAAAATGGACTTTTTGGGTTTGAAAACACTTTCCATCATCAAAGAAGCCTTGGCGAATGTAAAAAAATCCAAAGGAATTGACGTCGATATCGACCATGTTCCCATCGACGATAAAAAAACCTACGAATTGTACAGCAAAGGACAGACAGTCGGTACGTTCCAGTTTGAGTCGGCGGGCATGCAGAAATATTTGCGGGATTTGCAACCCTCCAAATTCGAAGACTTGATTGCGATGAATGCGCTTTACCGTCCGGGTCCGATGGCGTATATTCCCGATTTCATTGACCGGAAACACGAGAGAAGCCCCATCACTTACGATTTTCCGGAAATGGAATCCCGCTTGAAAGATACCTACGGCATTACCGTTTATCAGGAACAAGTCATGCTTTTGAGTCGTGATTTAGCCGGATTTACGCGGGGACAATCCGATGAATTACGGAAAGCCATGGGTAAAAAGTTGAAGGATAAAATGGAAGCCTTGCATGAAAAATTCATTCAGGGAGCTACCAATAAAGGATTTGGACCTCCGGAAAAATTGGAAAAAATCTGGAGCGACTGGGCGGAATTTGCCAAATATGCTTTCAATAAATCGCATGCCACCTGTTATTCGTGGGTATCTTACCAGACGGCTTACCTGAAAGCCCATTATCCGGCAGAATTTTTGGCTGCCAACTTGACACGCAACCGTGATGATATTACTGAAATTACCAAATTCATGGATGAATGTCGTGGAATGGGCATTAAAGTCATGGGACCGGATGTCAACGAATCGGATTTGAATTTTATGGTGAACAAGGCGGGAAATATCCGGTTCGGTTTGGGAGGCGTGAAAGGTGTCGGCAGGGGCGCTGTAGAGGCGATTGTCAATGAACGGGAACAAAACGGCCCTTTCAAGGGGATTTTCGATTTTGTAGAACGTGTCAATCTGACTGCTTGTAACAAAAAGAATATGGAAGCGCTTTGTTTAGCGGGCGCTTTTGACAACTTTCCGGAAATCAGCCGGGAACAAGTTTTTGCCGAAAATACTAAAGGCGAGCCGTTTATCGAAACGCTTATCCGTTATGGAAATAAATACCAACTGGATAAAAGTTCGGCCATGCATTCGTTGTTCGGCGGTTTTGATTCGGTGGATATTGCCAAACCGGATATTCCGAAGGCAGAACCTTGGAGCAACATTGAGCGTTTAAATAAAGAAAAGGAATTGGTGGGCATTTATCTTTCTTCCCATCCTTTGGACGAACATTATATTGCATTGAATTATGTATGTACGCTGAAAATGAAAGATTTCGATGAAGCGAAAACGACCCGTCTCAATCAGGAATTGACTTTGGGAGGAATCGTGAACAGTTACCGGGAAGGCTATACGAAAAACGATAAGCCCTACGGTATCATTAAGTTGGAAGATTTTACAGGAAACGGGGAAATTGCTTTGTTCGGAAAAGATTATATTGATTACGGCAAATACGGGCGTCCCAATATGTACTTGATGATCAAGGGGATGTTCACGCCCAATCAATACAATCCGTCCAATATCAATTTCCGGATTACCTCCATTCATCCGTTGAATGACATTAAACAATATCTGGTGGAAAAAATAACGGTTTCACTGCCTCTGTATCAATTGGATGAACAGGTTATTGCCGATTTGTCCGCCCTGATTAAAAATCATCCGGGTAATAGCGCTATCTATTTCAAGATAGAAGATGCGGAAAAAAACCTGTCCGTATCATTGGCGACGGAAGATGACAAATTTACCATTCATAAGAATATGGTACAATATTTGGAGGATAAGAAAATAGAATTCAAAATAAATTAAATACATTAACACATTAAAAAGTGAATTATTATGGCATTGCAAATAACAGACGTTAGTTTTAAAGAATTATTGGAAGGGAATAAACCCTTAGTTGTAGATTTTTGGGCGGAATGGTGCGGTCCCTGCCGCATGGTTGCTCCGATTGTGGAAGAATTGGCAACGGAATATGAGGGAAGGGTAGTGATCGGAAAAGTAAATGTAGATGAAAACGAAGAATTGCCTGCCGAATACGGCATCCGGAGCATTCCTACGCTTCTTTTCTTCAAAAACGGTCAATTAGTGGATAAGCACGTGGGAGCGGCTATCAAATCGACCATCGAAAACAAAATCAAAGCGTTGATATAAGCCAATGGCACGCGGATGACACGGATTGGGCGGATCAACGCAGATAAAAAAATCCGTGTAAATCCGCCCAATCCGCGTCATCCGCGTGCCATTTTACCACAAGAACCTTACGAATATATCATAATATTCGGATATGGGTGGATCAATTGCATGATCGCTGATTTTTTGGATAAATTTAATAACTCCCGGTTGGAACTCAACCGTAAATTGTTCTTCCCACTGATAGTTATTGTTATCAAGTATAAAATCACTAAACGGTAAAGGACACAGCGTATTTTTCCCATCTTTTGTATAGTATAGAAAAGCCTGCATAATACCATAATCAAAAACCTCGTTTGTCAACTTGGGTTCTTTGATTTCATACTCAAAATAAGTGCCTGCCGGATCAACCTTTTCTATCATATCTTTGGCATAAATCCGGTAAGTTTCTGTAAAAGTATGGGGGTTTACTTCTTCGTAATATTCTTTTGTACAAGCTGTAAATAATACAACCAGCAGTGCTGATAAAGTGAACTTCTTCATAAATCTATCTTTTTTATTTTACTAATTTGACTTCTGAAAAATAAGCCGTTTCTTTGACGGTACTGTCATGCGAACAAATGAATAGCCCTACATAACAAGTCGCCGGAAAATCGAGGGCGATTTCGGAGGTAACTACCGTGCTGTCCAGATTTCCTTCTTCGCAAGAGGCATGTACCAGGATTTTGCCGGCTTTTCGTTCCAAAACCAGATGATCGGCTGACAAAATGTCCAAGCGGTTTTCTTCCGTATCAACGTTAGTTGCCGGACGGTATTGTAACGAAGTGAGTCCGTCGCCAAAATGAACGGTGACATCCGCATATTTAGCACCAGGTTCCAATGATTCCCGGATAATCAAACCGATTTTCCGGTGCATATTGCTGTTTTCGAGCGCCGGTGCAAAAACGATTTTGGAAGAAAGGGAAAAATCTCCTTCCACCGGTTCATAAACGAAGAAAAGTTGATCGGCTTTATACCAAATATTGTCCCCGCTTCCCGATAGCGTATAAACGCCTGTCGAGTCATTAAAAGCAAAATCTCCTGTAATGGCAGGATGGCCGATGTCGGTCGATTGGGTAAATTGTTGTGTGAATGCCGGCGCTTCTGCCGGTTGTTTTTTGCCGCAAGCAGCGACCCAGAGAACAAGGCTCAATAAAAGCCATTTTTGTACTGTTTTCATGTGAATATAATTTGTGTCAGATATTTTTTAATATTGCCGTTAAATAATCCCAGAATTTTTGCACGGTGGCAATTTCCACTTTTTCATCCGGAGAATGCGGAAATTTAATGGTCGGTCCGAAAGAAACCGTATCCAATCCCGGTACGTTCGATAAAATAATGCCGCATTCCAAACCGGCATGCATCACTTCTACCTTGGGTTTTTCGCCGCGTTGTTCTTCAAATACCCGTTCCATGATGGCCAAAACGGCTGATTTCGGATTCGGATCCCAACCCGGATAACCGTTGCCGGCTTCCACCAAATCGGCTTTGGCTAAGGTAAACACACTTTCAATGCTGCTGCAAATAGCGGTTTTCTTGCTTTCGGATGAACTGCGCGCCAGGAATTTCACATCCGTCAAACCTTCGCTCGATTGTACGATAGCCATGTTAATGGACGTTTCCACCGTATCGGGTATTTCGGAAAACATATTGATGACGTTATTGGGACACGCAATGATGGCATGTGTCAATCTCGTTTGTATGTTCTTCGGAATCAATTTGATTTCAGGCGTGATTTTGACAAATTCCGCTTTGAATTCAATTTTGTTTTCAATGCCGGCAAATTCTTTATTGAACAAGTCTTCATAACCGGCCACCATTTCCTGTATCCGTTCGTATTTTTCTTTGCCGTCCACCACAATCACGGCGAAGGCTTCCCGTGGAATGGCATTCCGCAACGAACCGCCCGAAATGGAAGACAGCCGGATATCGTAAGTCAACAAGGCGTCTTTCAGGAAACGGAACATCAGTTTATTGGCATTCGCCCTTCCCAAATGAATGTCCACGCCGCTGTGACCGCCTTTTAATCCGGTCAAGGAAACTTTGACGGCTACATCTTCTTTCGGAATCCATTCTTCGTCCTGGTATTGGTATTGAACCGTCACATCTTCACCTCCCGCGCAACCGATATAGATTTCGCCGTCTAATTCGGAATCCAGGTTCAACATGATTTTGCCGTTGATAAATCCTGGACGAACGGCTATTGCTCCGTACATTCCGGTTTCTTCGTCGGTAGTAAACAAACCTTCCAGCGGACCGTGCTGCAAATCATTCGCTTGCAGAATAGCCATGGTCGTGGCCACACCAATTCCATTATCGGCGCCCAAAGTAGTGCCTTTGGCTTTTACCCAATCGCCATCGACATACGCCTCTATTTTATCTTTCGTAAAATCGAAAGGGATGTCCGAATTGGCTTGAGGCACCATATCCAGATGCGATTGCAGGATAATGGTCGGTTTATTTTCATAGCCCGGAGTAGCCGGTTTGCGGATGCAGATGTTATTGGCTGCATCACGCGTGGTTTCCAAACCTAATTTTTTACCGAAACTTTCGATAAAAGCGGTTATTTCCTTGCTGTGTCCGGAAGGACGGGGAATTTGCGTCAATGCGTAAAAATGCTTCCAAACATTGAGAGGTTTAAGATTCAAAATACTGTTTTCCATATTTATTATATATTTATTAATTAACAATTTTCACAGGCCGATTGTTCCCTTCTTTGATAGAAAGCATCGCAATGCCGAAAAGACCGCAAAGAACCATCCATATCGATTGAACTGCAAACACTACGGTGGCAAACGCTTTTGCCTGTTCAATATTGACCATAAAAGCACATAAGCCGAACACGACCGCTGCTTGCCAAGGCCCTAACCCGCCATTGGATGGAATTCCCATACTCACACTGCCGAGGGTAAAAACAAACAAACCGGCGGCAATTCCCAAATGCGTGGTAAATCCGAACGCATAAAAAGTAACGTAAAAATACAAAAAATAAGAAATCCAAATGCCGAAAGAATAGAAAATAAATCGTGTTTTTTCTTTCATTTTCCATACCAGCAGCATATCCTGCCACATCGTCTGAAAGAAATTCCATATCTTTTTTATAATCCGGTTTTCCTTGAAAAAGACCAATACAGCAATGCAAAGTACGATCACAACCACAATTCCCAAATAAAAATACGGAGAAGTGAGGGATTCCGGCAAGTTAAATTGATCCCTGTTTTTGTAAAAGACTTTTACGTTAAACGTAAAGGCAGCTATAATAAACAAAATCACCATGATCATATCAAATAAGCGGTCAATAAGTAAGGTCCCGATCAATTTGGCAAAAGGGATTTTTTCTTTTTTAGCGATCACACCGCACCGCCATATTTCACCGGCACGCGGGATAGCGAAATTGACGGCATAATTTCCCAACACCGCATATATCAAATGAGATACTTTCGGATGATAACCTAAAGGTTTGATTAACAAATCCCAACGCAGTCCCCGGATCACATTGCCCGATAGCCCGAAAATTAAAGAAAAAGCCAAAATTCCCCAATTGGTTTTTTTGATATAAGACCATAATTCGTTGAAATCCGTTTTACGATAAAGGAAATAGATGATAACAATTCCTAAAATAAGGGGAACAAGTATCTTGAATATTTTACTGAAGTGGCGAGCCATTATTTGTTTTTATTTTTTGTACGCCTACAAAGGTAATGAAAATTAGGAATTCAGGAAATTTTTTTTGGTTTGGGAAATATCTTTGTCTATATCGAATAGCTATATCCGCGGTTTATAGACCATCGATTGGTGAGGTATGCTTTTCAGGTAGCCGTATTTGAAGATTAACGGCGGATGTTTTTTACTTAACAAGCATTTTTTACGGATATTGTAGGTTTTGTAGTGCTTCATAATACCCAGATACGAATTGACGACGGAACGGATCGATTTCAGCTCATCTTTATCCGGCGCTCCCTGGCTTAGTACCGCATTGGTTTGATCGATGGCTTCCATGAATTTTTGTTTGGTACGGTTGCCGATATAAATGCGATGGGGTTTGATGTAAGCGCCCAGAAAGGCAAAACCTTTTTGGTAATGTTGCAAATACACTTTATTCGGATGCAATTCCAAGCGGCAATGCTCCAGCAAATACGATTTTATCTTGATTTTTGCTTCCAGCAGAAATTCCTTGTCGGGATGAATCAGCACAAAATCATCGACATAGCGGCCGTAATATTCCACGCCCAATTCATTTTTGACATACCGGTCGAAATCGTGCAGATAGACATTGCTGAAAAGCTGTGACGTAAGGTTGCCGATGGGTAAACCGCAGTCTTTGGGATTATTGAACAGGCTTTTGGTAGTAGGCAAACCGTTCCAATCGGATTTCCGGCCTTTGATGGTACACGACAGGGTAGGATCGTTCCATAAAACGAGGTCGATAAGCCATAATAAATTCGCCTTCTCCATACCGGGAGTATCTTCCGTAGTCAGCGCTTGAATCATCTGCAACAACTTGTTCCACAACAACTGCTTGTTGATAGCCATAAAGTAACCGCGGATATCTAATTTCAAAACATGACAATCGCGGGTATAATTCTGACTGCACGCTGCCATAAATCCGTACATTTGATGAATGCCGTGAAGGGTGCCTTTGCCGGTACGGCAACTATAACAACCGGAGATCAACTGCAAGTCGATGATAGGATTGATGTAATTGTAAATCAGGTGATGGATAATACGGTCGCGAAAATCAGCGGCAAAAATTTCACGCTTTACCGGATTGTTCACAATAAACGTGATACTTTGGGTGATGGTATATGTCCGGTCTGTTAATTGTTGGTAAAGTTCAAACAGCTGATGTTCAAAATCTATTTCAAAGCGCAACTGATTGACAGTATTGCGTTTGTTCCTGCGGGCATCAAAATATGCCTGGAATAGGTCTATTTTTAGTTGTTCCATTTTTCTAAATAAAAGGGTCTGAGTTAAGTTCTGAGATACACCGCACGCTAAAGCCGTTTCCGCGGTTGTTGATGTTCGACGGATATACCCTTCCGCTATTGATGTTCAAGTTGTAAGCTCCTGTACCGGCTGTCGTACTACTCCAATAGTTGCCGTTGAGACCAACGTTGTTCAACGCACCATTACTGTTGTTACGGTTCCCGGCAGCGGGGAAGAAAAGAGTAAACACGCAAAAGTAAACACTGATAATCTTTACCGGAGTTCTTTGCATAACGAATGCTCCCCGGTGGTTTACTGAATTTAACCGGCACTCTCCTGAAAAGTAAATAACCCTTCAGGACTCTGACCTTCAGACCCTTTTTTTACCTCTCTATTCGCCGTACCTCGCGATAAACTGTACGCCCATGCCGACATTTGTTTGCTGACACTTTCAATTTTTTCGTTTGCAGCGATGAACTCCTTCAAGCCGATTTGCTTCAAGTCGTTCAGCAACCGCAACAATAAACGAACCACTTCCACATTTTCCTGCGCACAGCGAAGCAGAGGTAGTTTTTCCATATTATCGCGGCAATTGGCACGGTACACATTAATAATCAGCTCAATGATTTCTTTTTTAATATTTTCACCAAGCGTAAATTTAAAGTCCCGTTCCATATTCTGGCAAACTCTGAAAAGTTGCAACAGTAAATCGTAGGTCTGCTTATAAACAGGCAAATTGTCGTAAGTTGCCATTAGTGATAGTTATTAAAGTTAGTTATTCTTCTTTTTTTAAGGGGGCTTAAGAATCTTAAGGCTCTTAAGCTACTTAAGTTTTTTAAGCTCTGAGATAAAGAGCATACACTCCATCGGAGTCGAATCCGCCAACGGAAAATCGCGAATCATTGCAGCAATGTCCGTTGTAGGGGCGAAACATTTTTCGCCCCTATCACGGACAGGAATCTGCTCTTTCCAATCTTCAAAATCATTCATATCAATGGCATATTCCAAAAGAAATGTTTTCACACCGGCTTCGTCCCGCTCCGGTAAGGGCGAAAGATGTTTCGCCCCTACGAGGGCGTTTTCCGGAAAACCGATGCTGACAACCTCCTGACCGATGCATTTGATAAATTTTTTGGTCGGCTTATAACCTTTCTGCACGTAAAAAAAATACGCACTTTGCTCATAAGCGATCCAAAAAGCGCCTTCCTTGTAAATATTTACATGAAAAGCGTCGGAGTGGATGATTTTTTCGGATATGTTCATTATTTTTCAAAATTTTTTTAAATTCGGTTGGATTAGAAAATCCAACCGAAAAAATAGTCGAATGATTTAAATAGTCGGATTATTCTGAGATACACCGCACGCTAAAGCCGTTCCCGCGGAGGTTGATGTACGACGGATATACCCTTCCGCTACCGATGGCCAAGCTGTAAGCTCCTGTACCGGCTGGCGTACTACTCCAATAGTGGCCGGCGAGACCAACGTAGTACAACGCACCATTACTGGTGCTACGGTTCCCGGCAGCGGGGAAGAAAAGAGTTGTTGTACTGCCGTCAGGTTTTATAGCATATCCTCCTGTTCCGGTCACATCAACGAAATTTCCTGTTGCCGTCCATGTATTAGCCGTAGCATTTGCCGGAACGTCTGCGTCTGCCGTACCTTTAAAGATAGCACCGAAAGCGGATTGGGAAGGAACGTGCCATCCGTCAGGACATGGGTCGTTAGCACCGTTTTTGTGGTTACGCCAAAGATAATCATCCTGATGATATGCATTGGTGAAAGGAGTATCATAACCATTTGGAATTTTCCAATCATACGGATAAGCGGTAGCATTGGTCCATTCAGTTTCCGTATTGGTACGTTCGGCTGCTCCCGGGCGTCCCCATTGATGAAATTCACCTAAAATATTTGCATCAAAAACAAAAGGGCTGCCGGTAGTAGTAGCGCCCAAGTTATAGCATT
>BNYG01000022.1 GCA_026000155.1 Bacteroidia bacterium
ACCTTAAATTTGGAAATAAAAGATTGAATACCTATTCCTGCTCTCCCGAATTGCGGGGAAATACAGGCAATAATATGACTTACATCGGCCCCATTTGCCATGAATCATGCCACGTATTCGGCGCTCCGGCTTATTATGACACCGACGGAGAATCCAGCGGTGGTGATTTTTTAGGAACAGGAAACTGGGATTTAATGGCGAATGGCAGTTGGAACAATCAGGGAGCTACTCCTGCGCATATCAATATGTTCCAGAAAATTGATTTCGGCTGGGTAACGCCCATCGAACTTTCTTCGCCGGAAACAATCACCGATATGCCTAATTCCGCAGAAAATCCGATCGCTTATGTTATCCGGTCAACGAATCCCAATGAGTATTATTTATTGGAAAACCGCCAGAAAACAGGATTTGACGCCTCTATTCCGGGTGCCGGTTTGCTTATTTATCATGTAAACTACAAACAGTCGGACTTCCTGTACAATACGGTCAATAACGGGCATCCGCAGGGAATTTATCCGGTTTGCTCCGGTTCAAGCTACGAAATTCCAACCGGAACACCGGCTTCTTACGGTTCAATAAACGGCAGCAGATGTACTTATCCTATCACAGGGATAATGAAAAAGGCCGATTTTACCGATCAATCTACTCCTTCCGCTTTTCTATGGACCGGTCAAAAATTAAGCAGACCGGTTACGGATATTATTCAAAAAAATAAATTAATATCGTTCAATTTTATGCCTCAGGAATTTTCCTTAAACTTGAAGGCGCAAATGGACGGAAACCAGGTGACACTGACTTGGGAAAAACCGGCTTCCGAAAAGGAAATAAAAGGATATAAGATTTACCGGAACAATCAATTTATTTTGCAGACCACAAATATAATTTATCGCGAAACACTGAACACAGAAGGAACCTACACGTATGGCGTGAGTGTCCTGTTTGAAGGAGACGAAGAATCGCCCAAAGAAGAAGTCGAGGTGATTTATAAGGGAACCGGAATGGATCCAATAACACAACATCCGGCATTGGCTGATCCGAATGCCGAATTTGCTATCTATACCCTTTCCGGACAAATCGTTCGCAAAGGACAAATCCATACATACAATCAACAAATAATGAATTTGCCTGCAGGCGTTTACATTGTAAGGATTAAACAAAATCAACAAATTTCAAATTTGAAAATAGAAATTTGGGGTAAGGGTAAAATATGAAAATTCGTTTCAACATAAATTTCCATACCATATGGGGGCAGACGCTGTACATTACGGGGTCTATTCCTGAATTGGGAAATTGGAATACTGCCGCGGCGAAAGAAATGGATTACATCGAGGACGGCAATTGGACGCTCGAACTCAATCTGCCGGATAAAGCGGTGAATCTGGAATATCGTTATTTCCTGAAATCCAATAACAAACTGACCTTTGAAGAATGGAATAAAAATCATTTTCTGACGATTATCGACACGCAACAATCGTATTACCTGCTGGATTACTGGCAAAACCGGCCGCAAAATCAAGCGTTGTATTCTTCGGCATTTATCAAAAGCTGGTTTGCCCATCCGTGCGACAAGTTTGAGCGCGTGCTGAAATCCAAGCGGAAAATACGACTCAAAATACTGGCGCCGTCCATAGCTAAAAATGAAAGTCTGGCTATTTCGGGTAACCAGGAAGAAATGGGTAATTGGGATCCGGAAAAAGCCTTAGTGACGGCTTGCGAAAAATTTCCCGAATGGTGGGTGGACCTGGATTCCGGTAACATCCGCTATCCGCTTGAATATAAATTCTGTATCCTCAACAATGATACCAAATCCGTTGTCCGTTGGGAAACCGGCGAAAACCGGACGTTGATCCTTCCCGATTTGGAAGCCAACGAAACCGGCATTGTTTCCGGCTTGCAATTCCGGGACGAACAAACGCAATGGCGCGGCGCAGGAGTGGCTATTCCCGTTTTTTCCTTGCGTACGCAAAACAGCTTCGGCATCGGCGATTTTGAAGATTTGCATCGCATGATTGATTGGGTGAAGGCAACCCATCAAAAAATCATTCAAATCCTGCCCATCAACGATACAACGATGACCCATACCCGGCTCGATTCGTATCCTTACAATGCCGTTTCCATTTATGCCCTGCATCCGCTATATTTGAGTTTGGATGGGGTGGGAACACTCAAAGATCCGGCAAGAAATGCGTTTTACCACACTAAACAGCAAGAATTAAATCGCTTGCCGGTGGTGGATTATGAAGAAGTGGATCGCTTGAAATGGGATTTTTTCCGGGAAATTTTCCAACAGGAAGGCGAAGAAATAATGACATCACAAGCATTTACCGTTTTTTGGGAAGAAAACAAAGACTGGTTACTTCCGTATGCCGCCTATTCCTGTCAACGAGATAATTATCCGGCGCCCGGTTTGTACTACTATATCCAATTCCATGCACATCAACAATTGACGAAAGTGCGGAATTACGCCCGGCAGTACGGAATTGTGTTAAAAGGCGATATTCCGATCGGGATCAGCAGGGAAAGCGTAGAAGCTCAAACAGAACCCGGTTATTTCAATATGAACTTCCAGGCCGGCGCCCCGCCCGATGATTTTTCCTTTAAAGGTCAGAATTGGGGTTTCCCGACCTACAATTGGAACGCCATGGAAGCCGATGATTATCATTGGTGGAAAAAACGCTTCCGCAAAATGGCTGACTATTTCGATGCTTACCGTATCGACCATATTTTGGGATTTTTCCGTATCTGGCAAATCCCGGAAGATTCCATTGAAGGATTGTTGGGCTATTTCAGTCCCGCTTTGCCTTTTTCCATAGAAGAAATCGAAAATGCCGGACTAAAATTCCGGGGCGAAGGATTTACCAAAGCGCATATCCATGAAAAATGCTTGCCGGAATTATTCGGAGAATACACTTCCGAAGTACAACAATTGTATTTGGATCGGATTGATGCTGAACATTTTGCACTTAAACAGAAATGGGATACGCAACGGAAAATACAAGCGGGTTTTGCCGGAAAAGAAGATGACAAAAGCCGGATGATTGGCGCCGGACTGTTTTCCATCTGCAACGAAGTCCTGTTTATAGAAGATCACGAACAACGAGGCTACTATCATCCCCGGATATCCGCTTCATCCGCCTCTATTTACCAGGAATTGGATCATGCCGGCCAATACGCTTTCGATTATTTGTATTGGAATTATTTTTACCAGCGGAACAACGAATTTTGGAAAAAAGAAGCTTTAAAACACCTGACGCCCCTTGTCAACGCTACCGATATGCTGGTTTGCGGGGAAGATTTGGGAATGATTCCCCATACCGTTCCGGAAGTGATGCATAAATTGCAAATACTCAGTCTGGAAATAGAACGGATGCCTAAATCGCCGGACAGGGAATTTACCGACTTAAACCGGCTGCCCTATCTTTCGGTTTGTACGACATCCACTCACGATATGACGACCCTGCGAGGCTGGTGGAAAGAAGATAAAGAAAAAACACAACGCTATTTCAACGAAGTGTTAAAACGAGAAGGAGCCGCTCCCGCAGAATGTACACCCGAAATAAGCGAAGCCATTATCCGCAATCACCTGACTGCGCCATCCATGCTCACCATTATTCCCTTGCAGGACTGGCTGGCAATGGATGCGCAATTGCGGATTCCCGATCCGGATGCCGAACGGATCAATATCCCCGCCCATTCCCGCCACTATTGGCGGTATCGCATGCATCTCACTATCGAGGAATTATTACAAGCAGAAACATTGAATACTAAAATACGGGAATTAATACAACAATCTTCACGTAATATTTAAAAATTAACTAATTACTTGATTGAAAATATGGAAGATTAAGATGCAGGGAATTGCATACGTATATACTTCGGACGTACTGAAGTTACCAAAGGAAGATAACCTATTCTTTCTGCTCAATACACCCCTCCAACTGCGGTTCCTCCTCTTCGTTCAACGCCTCCTCTTCTTCCTCCGGCTCTGCCGGTTTTTGGGGTCCGTATTGCCTGAAAAGGACAGCGCCAATCAATCCGCTGATGGCGCCGGACAAATGGCCTTCCCAGGAAATGGACGGATCGACGATTTCCGCTACCGGAAACATATTCCATAAGGAACTGCCATACAGGAAAACGACCAATAAAGACACGGCCATGAGCGGAATGTATTTCCGGAAAATGCCGCTAAAAAACAGGAAGAACGACAAGGCATAGACCAAACCGCTTGCCCCGATATGCCAGGATTCCCGTCCGATGCACCAGGTGAAAAAGCCGGACAAGAGCCACAAAACCGGCATCACGGCAAATCCTATTTCGTTGTAAAAATAAAACAGGCACCAACCCAACACAATCAAGGGAATACTGTTGGAAAACAAATGCTGCAGGCCGGAATGAATCAGCGGTTCGGTCAGGATGCCCTTCAATCCGGAAAGTGTCCGGGGATAGATTCCCAAGCGATGCCAGTCCGCTTCCAAGCCTTTTTCAAGCAACAAAACCAGCCAAAGAAGCAACACAAAAATGCAGGGAAAAAGAAAAGCATACAGCAATCGTTTTGTCTCAACTCTCATAAAAATATTCTTTTATGCAAAATTAGATAAATTTACAAAAAAAACACTATATTTGTGCGTATTATAATATACCTGTTGAAATTATGGGATACCTTAAATTCGATAAAACACTATTAATCAATTTGGAAGAATCTTTGAAAAGAGAGATTCTACGTACCAACCGGGGGGGCGCTTATCACTCGACCACGATTGTTGATTGCAATACGCGTAAATATCACGGGCTGTTGGTTTGCCCGGTTCCCCAACTCGATTCGGACAATCATGTGTTGCTGTCTTCGTTGGACGAAACGGTCATCCAGCACGGTGCGGAATTTAATTTGGGTGTACATCAATACGCCAATTATAATTTCAGTCCGAACGGACACAAATACGTTCGCCAATTTGAATTTGAAGCGGTTCCGAAAACCATTTACCGGGTGGGAGGCGTGATTCTCTCCAAAGAAAAAGTATTTACGGCATTCGAAAACCGTATATTAATCAAATATACCTTATTGGATGCCCACTCGCCTACGACCCTGCGGTTTAAACCTTTTTTGGCTTTCCGCAATGTCAACAGCCTGACGTATGCCAATCCGGTAGCCGATTGGAATTATACGGAAATAGAAAACGGCATCAAAACGTGCATGTACAAGGGTTATCCCGATCTGCACATGCAATTCAGCCAGCCGGTGAAGTTTGTCTATCAACCGGACTGGTATAAAGACATCGAATATTCCAAGGAATTGGAGCGCGGTTTTCCGTATAAAGAGGATTTATACGTACCCGGTTATTTTGAACTGGATATAAAAAAAGGGGAATCTATTTATTTTTCGGGAGGGGATACGTTCATCGACACCGCTTTGATTGCGGAAAAATACGAAGAAGAATCGCAGACACGCACTCCGCGTACCAGCTTTTATAATTGTTTGAAAAATTCGGCGCAACAATTTTATCACCGTCCTACCGAAAACGATGCCTACCTCTTGGCGGGTTATCCCTGGTTTAAGGTACGGGCGCGGGATTTATTCATTTCCATGCCGGGATGTTCCCTTGCCATTGAAGACCCGGTCCGTTTTGAAAAGCTGATGGATACGGCCGCCCCGGCGCTCCGGCGGTTTATGGAAGATGGCAGTCTGGATAAGGTGATTCAGGAAATCGACCTGCCGGATGTTCCCCTCTGGGCGATTTGGGCTTTGCAACAATATGCCAAAGCGACTTCACCGGCACAGTGCGATGCACGCTACGGCGATTTAGTCACGGAAATCATTCAATACATACAAGCGAATAAGCATCCGAATTTATTATTAGACAGCAACGGACTGCTGCGTACGGACGGAAAAGACCACCCGATTACCTGGATGAATTCCACTTCTGAAGGCAAGCCCATTGTGCCCCGTTCGGGTTATATTGTTGAATTTAATGCTTTGTGGTATAATGCCTTAAAATTTGCCGGAGAATTTGCTGTTCTTCGCAAAGAAGAAGAAAAAGCAGCCTTATTGGAACAAGCGGCCGCTAAAACAGCTGTTTCGTTCGTAGAAACGTTTGTCAACGGTTACGGTTATCTATATGATTATGTAGATGGCAATTACATTGACTGGAGTGTCCGTCCGAATATGTTGTTTGCCATTGCGCTGGACTATTCTCCGCTAAGCCGGAGCCAGCGGCGCACCGTATTAAATATTGTGACGAAAGAATTATTGACACCCAAAGGAATCCGCTCGCTCAGCCCCAAAAGTGAAAGTTACCGTCCTTATTATATAGGGCCTCAACAGGAACGCGATTTGGCTTATCATCAGGGAACGGTATGGCCTTGGTTATTAGGATTTTATTTAGAAGCCTATTTAAAGCTGTACCAATACAGCGGTATTTCTTTTGTGGAACGGATGCTCATTGGTTTGGATGAAGAAATGAATACGCATTGCATCAGTTCGCTTTCCGAGCTTTTCGACGGCAATCCGCCTTTCCAAAGCCGGGGAGCTATTTCTTTTGCCATGAATGTATCGGCTATTTTGCGAATGTTGAAGTTGATAGAGAATTATGAATAATGTAAATAAATTTCTGTCATTGCGGGCTTGACCCGTCATGACAGAAAACAAGAAAAAGATATGAAAGCGTTGATGTTTGGTTGGGAATTCCCACCCCATATTTTAGGAGGACTTGGTACTGCCAGTTATGGTTTGACCAAGGGTATGGCGTTACAGCCCGATATGGATATAACGTTTGTGATGCCCAAGCCCTGGGGAGATGAAGACCGGAGTTTTCTCCGCTTGATCGGCTCCTGCAATACACCCATTGTGAGGAAAGAGGTAACGTGGGATTATGTCAAAGAGCGCATAGGAGACTGCATGGATCCGCAACTTTATTTTGATTTGAGAAGCCATATCTATGCCAATTTCAGTTACTTTCCAACGAACGATTTGGGCTGTGTCGGCTTTTCCGGAAGATACCCCGATAACTTGCTGGAAGAAATAAACAATTATTCCATTGTAGCCGGCGTCATTGCCCGGACAATCCCTTGCGATATTATTCACTCGCACGACTGGTTGACTTATCCGGCGGGTATTCATGCAAAAACCGTTACCGGAAAACCCTTGGTGATTCATGTGCATGCCACGGATTTCGACCGCAGCCGCGGCAAAGTCAATCCGACCGTTTACGGCATTGAAAAAGACGGAATGGATCATGCCGACCACATCCTTACGGTAAGCAATCTGACACGCAATATTGTCATTGAAAAATATCATCAGGATCCGAGAAAAGTAACCACGGTTCACAATGCCGTGGAGCCGATGAGTCCGGATGTGGCCGCTATCAGTTCCAAGAAAGGCACGAACGACAAAGTAGTTACTTTCCTGGGGCGGATTACCATGCAAAAAGGACCGGAATATTTTGTGGAAGCAGCGGCCAAAGTGTTGGCAAAAAAGGATAATGTTCGTTTTGTGATGGCCGGCAACGGCGATATGATGAACCAGATGATTCGTCTGGCAGCACAACGCGGCATTTCCGACCGGTTCCATTTCACCGGTTTTATGAAAGGGACCCAAGTGTATGAAGTATTGAAATCCAGCGATGTCTATGTCATGCCTTCCGTTTCGGAACCGTTCGGCATCTCGCCTTTGGAAGCGATGCAATGCGGTGTTCCGACTATTATTTCCAAACAGTCGGGTTGCGCCGAAATTTTGGACAAAGCCATCAAAACGGATTATTGGGACATTGAAGCCATGTCGGATGCGATGTATTCGATTATCACCTATCCCAGTATGGCTGAGTACCTTCAGGTAGAGGGAAAAGAAGAGGTTGACCGGATTACCTGGGAAAAAGCCGGATTAAAAGTAAGAGCTATCTACGATCAAGTAATAAATAAGTGAACCGTCAACAGCAACATAGTGACCGGAATATTTTATTGGCTACAATAATAGTGCTCCTTGCAGGATTAGTTATCCGCTGGGTGGCTTTGGGTGTTTTTCCGGCAGGAATGCATCAGGACGAAGCTTATTCCGGCTACGAAGCCTACTCGTTGTTAAAGTACGGAGTGGATTCGTGGGGCTATCACAATCCCGTCCATTTTACTACTTGGGGAAGCGGAATGAATGCGCTGTATATTTATTTATCCATGATTCCGATTCGGTTGTTCGGATTGTCCGCTTTTTCTATTCGCTTCACACAGGCGCTGTTTGGTAGTCTGTCTTTAGTTATTTTTTATCTGTTGTGTAAAGAAACCGGAAATAAAAAGCTGGCGTTGTTGGGCTTATTTATTTTAGCCATCAATCCTTGGCACATCATGATGTCCCGTTGGGCTTGGGATAGTAATCTGACGGTTTCTTTTCTGTTAGCCGGTATGTACTTTTTTATTATCGGTTTAAAAAAATCGCCTTTCCTGATACTTTCCGCTCTTTTTTATGGAATGAGTTTATACGGCTATCCCACCACATGGGTTACTTTGCCTTTTATCCTGCTGTTAATGATTGTCTATAGCCTATATTGCAAACGCTTACACTTTTCAAGAAGTTTGGTGGCAGCCGTCATTGTGTTCGGAATGCTTGCATTACCGATGCTCTTGTATGTATTGGTTAATTATGGAATTATCCCCGAAATACGTACCGGATGGATTTCCATTCCTAAATTAGTGGTTTGGCGCAGTAATTATTTTTCACTTCATACCCTCCTTGACACAATTGTCTGGTTGTGTAATCTGTTTGGTTTTCAACGAGGTTCGATTCAGAGTGTATTACCTTATTTTGGGATGTATTATTTATTCAGTACACCCTTTATCATATGGGGATTTATCGACATACTCACCACAGGAATCAAAAAACTCAAACAGCGGGAGTTTTTCCTTCCGTTAGTCGTTATTTTTCAAGTGATTGGTGCACTGTTCTTTCTACTTACGTTAAGCTATCCGGCTGTTCACCGGGTGAATGTGATTCATCTACCCTTGATTTTCTGCAATGTTTACGGTCTCATGCTGTTTTGGAAAAAATTCAAAAAAACAGTCGCCAGATGGGTGATAGCGCTCTATTCCATTAGCTTTATTCTTTTTGCCTACACCTATTTCACTACGCAACCTCCTTTTTTTAGCGGTTATCAACAAGCGCTCCATAAAGCCATTGCTTCCGAAGCGGAAACCGTATATATCAGCGACCTGATGCATCCGGTGTTTCTCTTTGAATCCCGTTATCCGGTCAAAGACTACATACGCGAAGTAAAATATGCTAATTATCCGGCTGTTTATTTAAAGGCAAGCCGTATTGGAAGATACCGGTTGATTTTCGATCAAAAAAAGGTGGATGATCAGGGCGTTTATATTTTCCCTCACTATTTCAAAAACATGTATAAACGATTGCTGCATCATGGATTCAAAATTGAATCGTATGAAGATTTTTATTATGCAGAAAAAATACAATAAAATAATAGTATTATGAAAACCATTTGTTTTTATTTTCAGATTCATCAACCTTTCCGCCTCAAACGGTATCGTTTTTTTGATATTGGCGCCGACCATTATTATTACGATGATTTTTCCAATGAAGATATTATTCATGGAATTGCGGAGCGCACCTATTTTCCGGCCAACCAAATGTTGTTGGATTTGATTAAAGAATACGACGGCAAATTCAAAGTGGCATTTTCCATTTCGGGAGTAGTTTTGGAACAGATGGAAATTTATGTGCCTGAAGCCATCGAACAATTCAAGGAATTGGCAAAAACCGGTTGCGTGGAATTTTTGGCTGAAACGTACAATCATTCCCTAGCTTCCTTGACGGATCCGGAAGAATTTGAAAAACAAGTAAAAGCGCATGTAGAAAAAATAGAACTTTTGTTCGGTCAAAAACCCAAAGTGTTCCGCAATACCGAACTGATTTATTCCGACGATATTGCTTTACAAGTCGCAGCAATGGGTTTCAAAACCATGTTGACCGAAGGAGCCAAACACGTATTGGGATGGAAAAGTCCCAATTACCTGTATTCGTCTGCATCGGCTCCCAAATTGAAGTTATTGACCCGCAACATGAAATTCAGCGATGATATTTCCTACCGTTTTTCCAATTACGACTGGAGCGAATATCCCTTGGTGGCTGATAAATTGGTCAGTTGGGTCGCTTCCACTTCCGAATCCGAACAATTGGTCAATATTTTCATGAATTACGATGTATTGGGAAGTTTACAATCGGCTTCTACGGGCATATTTGAGTTTTTCAAAGCTATTCCCCGTTTTGCATTAGCCAAAGGAATCAGTTTCTCTACTCCTTCCGAAGTCGCCCATACGATGAAATCCGTGGGAGAATTAATTGTTCCTTATCCCTGTTCCTGGGCCGGAGAAGAAAAAGACACCAGCCCCTGGTTGGGAAATATCCTGCAAAAAGAAGCTGTTGACAAATTATACGGTATTGCCGAAAAAGTGCATCTGGTAACCGACCGCCGGATTTTACAGGATTGGAATTACCTGCAAGCCAGCGACCATTTCAACTACATGAGTACCAAACTTTTTCCGGGACCAAGCGTTTACAGTCCCTACGAAAATGCCTACGATGCTTTCAACAATTACATGAATGTATTGAGCGATTTCATCGACCGGGTAAACGGACAATTTCCCGAAGGCGTGGAAAACGAAGAATTAAATGCTTTGATGACCACCATTCTGAATCAGGAAAAAATGATTAAAGAGTTGGAGAAAAAAGTAAAAGGAGCATCTGCCGTTCCAAAAAACGGAACTCCCAAAAAGAAAGAAACAAAAAAAGCATAAAAAACATGAAATCTATGAAACAAATTATTTATATAGCCTTAGCTATATTGTTTTTTACAAGTCAACAAGTGTCGGCTGTTCCGGCTTATCCGCATCCCATACAATATAAACAACCGGACGGATCGGTCATTACGATTATGCTCAAGGGTGACGAACGGGTGCATTGGGCAACCACCTTTGAAGGCTATACTTTATTGGTAAACAAAACCGGGTTTTACGAATACGCTCAAAAAGATGCCGCCGGCGATTTGACGCTTTCGGGCATCCGGGTACACAATGTTGATAAACGTACATCCGATGAAAAGGCTTTTCTTCAGACGGCGGAAAAAGATTTGCGTTACAGTCGCGAGCAGGTCAATTTATTAAAACAGGTTTGGGAAACGCAGAAAATAGAACTGACAAAGTCTTCTGCCTCTAACAGAGCCTCGTATGCCCCGGCAACCGGAACCGTTCGCGCTCCGCTTGTCTTGGTGGGATTTATGGGAAAACCGTTTACTAAAACGAAAGAAGATTTTGACCTGTTGATGAACCAGCCCAATTATACTGCCAATGGAACGATTCCCGGAAGTGTGCGCGATTATTTCTACGACAATTCCTACGGACAACTGACGTATCAGGTGGATGTTTTCGGACCTTACACACTATCGCATCCAATCGCTTATTATGACCAATATTCTGGTGGAGACCCTCGTGCCATGACCTACGAAGCAGCCAATAAGGCACATGATGACGGTTGTAATTTTGCCGATTACGATACCAATGCCGACGGCTATGTCGATGGTATCCATATTATATTTGCCGGTTACGGACAAGAGGCCAGTGCACCTGCAGGAGATGCGATATGGTCGCACTCATGGGAACTTTTCGGAGAATATGAGTTACAACTGGATGGAAAACAGATACTCCGTTATTCCTGTTCGCCGGAATTGAGAGATACTTACGGTTCCAACATTACCTACATCGGAGTGATTGCTCACGAATTGAGCCATGTTTTCGGCATACTTGATTTTTACGACACCGATTATTCTCAACAAGGCCAATCGCTTGATACCGGAAATTGGGATATTATGGCACATGGTTCATGGAACGACCAAGGTCGAACACCGGCGAATCATACAGCGTGGTCGAAGGATTTTCTGGGCTGGGTTCCGGCAGTCGAACTGACCTCCGAAGCCAACATTACTTTGCCGGATCCCGCTACTCAAGGCGCTGTTTATAAGATAAATACAACGACTCCTAATGAATATTTCCTGATTGAAAACCGGCAACAGCAAGGCTGGGATGCATACATTCCTTCCAGCGGCATGTTGATTTACCACGCCGACGAAAATTATTCCGGATGGAGTTGGGATTATAATTGCATCAACTGTGTACCTGAGCACCGGGGGTTTTACGTAAAGCAAGCCGGAGGCGGTGTAAACAGTAATAATTCTAACCGTACTACCGATCCTTATCCTTCGGGAGGTAATACGGCTTTTACCGATGTCTCTGTTCCCAATTCCAAGTCGTGGGCAGGCGCCACTACCGATAAACCGGTTACACGGATTACACATAATACCACCGATCACACCGTCTCGTTCAAATTCATGGAAAATCCGGAAGACTACGACGCGGCATTGACTCAATTCGTTCATTTACCGGCAAAGAGTTATCAAGCCGGCGAAAGAGAAATCAAAGTCGATCTCGAAAATTGGGGAAAAGCCTTCACATCTGCCACGATTACTTGGAGCATTGATAATCAGGAACAAACGCCATATCAGTGGACAGGTTCGCTTATCTATAACAAAAAAGAAACGGTAACATTAGGCGTCGCCGATTTACCGGTAGGTATCCATACGATTTCGGCTACCGTTATACTTGCCGGTGACGTGGATGCGACCAATAATACACTTAATGCAACGATTGAAATTAAACCGGCGGAAACGTTACCCTACACAACGGAATTTAACGGTTCGCTGGATGGTTGGGAAAGTGTAAGCTTTGCCGGTGATTTGGATTGGCAATGGTCGAATGCTCCGGATTATTTTGGTTATATGAGCATCAATACAACCACAAGAGCAAATGGTTATGCTCTATACGGTATCATAAGAGATGGTGCGTATATAGGTCCAAATCCGGCTCAATCTGCTTTGATTTCGCCCGGATTTGACTTCTCCAATGTGGAAAATGCCATTGATATGTCATTTGAATATAATGTGATGATGTATTATACGCAGACCACTCTTAAAGTACAAGCTTCCACCGATAATTTTCAAAATCAAACAATTGATATATGGTCGCAAACTTTGGACAATCCATGGGCAAATATTTACGAAACTCCGAAAATAGACCTTTCTGCATTTGCAGGAGAATCCAATGTCCAAATTCGCTTCTTGTTCAATGGAGGTGAAGCCTTCGCTTGGGCGATCGACGATGTTAAAATAACGATCAACAACGAACCGCGACTGAAAACGTTGACGGTAAGTTCCGGAGAGCTATCTCCTGCATTTAATCCGGCTATAAGTAATTATACGGTAAAAGTGATCAATGAAGTAAGTAGTATTGACATTGCGGCAACCGCCGTGCGCCAGACAGACATCATTACCGGAACAGGAACCAAATCGTTAGTCGAAGGGAATAATTCCTTTGAGATAGTAGTTAGGAATCAAGACGGTAATGATTCAAAAACCTATACCCTACTTGTAAAACGGATGGGACCGGTATTGCACATTCCTTTTACAGAGGATTTTGAATCGGGCGCTCCCAGTTGGACAATAGCAAATGGCGATCAGCCGAATCAATGGTTCATTGGCACTGGTACGGCTGCTTCCGGCACTCATTCCGCCTATATTTCCAAAGATGGCGGTCTTACGAATAGTTATTATGGCTCACAATCAAATTTGGTATATCTTTTTAGTGATGTTTACTTTACGCCCCATACCGATACTTCTCGTTTTTATCAACTGAGTTTCGATTGGAAATTATTAGCCGAATCTTATTATGATTATTTGACCGTTTATTTAGTTGATACAGATACCGAACCGATTGCCGGAGAAGGATTGTATAATGCTATCTATTTGGGAGAATTCAAGAATGCAAATCCATGGCAAAGAAGTTTAATTAATATATCCGGCAACTCCTATTCTTCCCTACAAGGCGAAACGAAGCGTTTGGTATTTGCTTGGTACAATGATAGGAGTTGGGGAGATCAACCGCCTATTGCCATTGATAACATAAAAATTCAATCTGTCAATACCAACGAAGCCCTACTTAGCAGTCTTACAGTAAGTTCAGGTACTTTGTCTCCTTCATTTAATGATAATACGTTCAATTATACAGTAAACTTAGCTAATAATGTTAGTAGTATTAATATTGATGCAACAACTATGCGTCCGGAGGATATTGTAAGCGGAACAGGAACGAAATCGTTGACTGTCGGAGATAATCCGTTTGAAATTGAGGTTTCCAATCCGGAAGGAACAGTAAAAAACACCTATAGAGTAGTAGTAAAACGTAGAAGACCAACATTGGAAATACCTTTTATTGAAGATTTTGAATCGGAAACTCCTTATTGGAATATGGCTAACGGCACACAACCCAATCAATGGGTCATTGGTACTGCTACAGCTGCTTCCGGTACTCATTCGATCTATATTTCCAATGACGGCGGGGTTTCCAATATCCACACTCCAGAGCATAACACTAGGGTATATTTTTATAGTGATATTTATTTTACACCCTATTCCGGCAATTCCTATAGGTACCGTCTAAGTTTTGATTGGAAAGGAGCTTGTTGTGATTTAATAACCGTTTATTTAGCTGATATAGATACGGAGCCGGTTGCCGGACAATGGCTAAATAATGCCTCGTTTATCGGGCAATTGAGGGATTCTTATGATTGGCAAGAAGCCGTTCTGGATCTTACCGGATATGCCTATCCGGGTGAGACAAAACGTTTGGTGTTTTTATGGAGTAGTGACAGAGGGGATCAACCGCCTGCAGCTATCGATAATATAAAAATTCAATCTGTCGATCCCTATGAAGCGCTACTTAGCAATCTTACAGTAAACAACGGCACTTTATCGCCCTATTTTGATCCCAATACATTTAATTATACGGTAACTGTAATCAATAATGTAAGCAGTATTGATATTAATGCTTCGACTTGGCGCCCGGTAGATACGGTAAGCGGCACAGGAACAAAATCACTTGAGGTCGGCGACAATCCGTTTGAGATTGTGGTTTCCAATCCGGAAGGCAGTGTTCAGAATATTTATACGATAGTGGTTACACGCTTGATTCCCCGGTTTGAAGTGCCATTCACCGAAGATTTTGAATCGGAAACGACGAATTGGCAGTTTGCTAACGGCACACAAACCAATCAATGGGTGATTGGTGAAGCAACTGCTGCTTCCGGAACACATTCCGCTTATATTTCCGATGATGAAGGTTTTTCCAATCACTACACCGGTAATAATTATAATTGGTCCTATCTTTATTGTGATGTTTACTTTACGCCTCATTATGGTTATTCCAATATTTACCAACTCAGTTTTGATTGGAAAGGGATGGGAGCATATTCGAGTGATTATCTGAATGTATATATGGTAGATACAAATGTTGAACCGGTTGCTGGAGTATCATTTTATGGACGAGAGTATAATTTAGGTCAATTTTGGAATTCGGAACATTGGCAAAAAGCCATTATTGATATTTCGAGCTATTCATTATCAGATGCTACGCAACGTTTAGTGTTTTTATGGTATAATAACTCATACAACGAAGTACAACCGCCGATTGCCATAGATAATATTTCTATTCGCCATATTGATAATATTGATACTACCTTGCGTAGTCTTACGGTAGATCAAGGTGTTTTGTCGCCTGCTTTCGATCCTTTTGTTTATAATTATACCGTAGATGTAGCCAATAGTGTGAGCAATATTGCACTGGCAGCCACACCCTCCCATCCCTCTGCAACTGTAGCAGGAGCAAACGAAACATTTAGTCTGAATGTAGGAGCCAATACGTTCAATATATTGGTTGCATCGGCAAATAGGTATTATTGGACTACCTATACCGTAAAGGTGAATAGAGCAAATGGTACAGGAATTGAAAACCCTGTATTAGATCCGGTCCGGGTATATCCGAATCCTACCAGCGGAATCGTTCAGGTGGAAAATGCGAATGGCGCGGAATTGAAAGTGTTTAACGCATTGGGTGAACTGATTTTACAGACCGATCAAAACAATATTAATCTGTCGGGCTATCCCAATGGTGTCTATTTCTTGCGGGTGAACGGCGAAACGGTAAAAATAATGAAACAGTAAAATCGAAATGCGCAGGTAGAACTTATTTGTTCTGCCTGCGTGTCAGATTTTTATTCTTTTTGGATAGAATATCCTTGGATTCGGTCAATTTATGAAAATCTTCATCCAACACGATAAAACCTTTGGATAGCTGTTCCAAATCGTCGAAGATCTTGCGGTCGTCCACCACTTCCTTGTTCCAGGTAAGGAAAGATTTCTTCATGTGATTGGCTAAAAGACCGATAAGGTATTCCTTTTGTTCGCCGTCTTCGTATTTGGTAGCCTTGCGAATCATATTCTCCAAGTTTTTGCCATAATGTTTATAAACAATACGGCCTTGAGGATAAGGCAATTTAGCCGGTTTGATATACAAATCCTCTCTTTTCACCACCTCGTAAGGATAGTCGATATCCAAGGCAAAATCGGACATAATCGCCAGGTGATCCCAAAGGATATGTTTAAAATCATTCACATCCCGTAAATGCGGGAACATATTTCCCATAATATTGATGATGGTATTGGCGCATCGTGTCCGTTCTTCCCTGTCTTGGAGAGAAACACAATGGTCGACCATGTTCTGGATATTTCTACCGTACTCAGGTAAAGCCAAACGCTTCACTTGCGTATTATACTTCATGTCTGTTATCATAAACTCCTTTTATTTTTTTTGCAAGTTGTTGCATATTATCTATTATCGTATCGCACCATTGATCAAATTCGCTATCTTCCCGTTGCCATTCGGGATGCGCTAAAACGGATTCAATCGTTTCTTTTATTCCCTGGTCAAAACGTTTGGTCGCCGTAAATTCCGGAACCAATCGCTTCAATTTGGCATTATCAAACACCACGGAAACCGCTTTATCGCCCAATAAGCCGCCGGCAAAATCGTAAGGACCGGCCGCTGCCAAAAATTCGGAAGAGACATGAACGGCTTTCAAGGGCACATTCAATGCCCGCGCAATGCATTGGTAGATCTGGTTCCACGTCAGCGTTTCGTCCGAAGTAATCTGAACGGCTTCTCCCAAAGCATGGATATTTCCAATCAAGCCCACAAAGCCTTTGGCAAAATCGCTGTTGTGCGTCATCGTCCACAGCGCCGTTCCATCGCCATGGATAATAACCGGTTTTCCTTCCTTCATCCGCTTGATTACCTGCCAGGTACCGTTTGCGCCGTGCACTCCCAGCGGAACATTGCGTTCGTCGTAAGTATAACTTGGACGTACAATCGTTACAGGAAATCCTTCTTCCCGGTACAATTTCATCAGGTAATCTTCGCAGGCGATTTTATCCCTCGAATACTGCCAATACGGATTGGCCAAGGGTGTTGCTTCCGTGACCCGGTAATCGGAAAGCGGTTTTTGATACGCCGAAGCCGAACTGATAAAAATAAATTGCCGGGTTTTACCTTTGAATAAACGGTAATCCCGTTGCAAATGTTCGGGAACAAAAGCGATAAAATCAGCCACACAATCAAAATCCAATTCTTTAATTAAAGCCGAAACTTGTTGTTCATCATTGATATCGGCAATAAGGGCATGTGCCCCCTGAGGCAACACATCATTCCTTTTACCCCTGTTCAAAAGGTACAAGTCATGACCCTGAGCGATTAATAATTTAGAGATGGCGGCACTGATCGTACCTGTTCCTCCAATAAATAAGACTTTCATACGGCAGAAATTTGGTACAAAGGTAATAATTATTTTTGTAATTACAGCACCTCTCCTTTATAATAGGACTCATACAAATAATCCGGATTTTCATAGTATAAACTGCTATTAAAATCTTCTATCTTTCTGGATAACCACGAGTTATATACTTCTATCAGTGCATCAACAGGCAATTTGTCTTGTTTGTTACACACATCTACTATCAGCCGTTTATATACCTTTCCAATATCCCAATGAGTGGGAATCAGATATTGAGCAGCGGCGATATTATCGAAATATCCGGTTTCTATTTGATAGTCCCGAATCAAATCATCTGTTATCTTGTCAATATTTTCGCTATGATAAACATCCGCAAGTTCGTAAAGATGTTGCAGTTTGGCTTTCCCCAATGCATTGACTACCACATTCCGATGGTTTTTTGTCTGCCTGCTAATATATTCAATCAAGCTGCAAACAAAAAACAAATCGTTGCATTCCTTTTTCTCTCTGCCTGTCATTTTTTAACCTCCTCACTTTTGATAAAAGTTAAACATTTTAATGCTCGTTCAGTACAAAAACTGATTTGATGCGTGGGGTGCTTAAACTTTGCCAATACCCAAAATTGCTCTCTGGTCAAAATTCCATTGACATAATCGGAAATATAATTATAGACTTGGTCGTTTGCCATAGCTCCAATAACGATGTCATAATCATGTGCGATGCTGTTACGACAATCACAGATGAAATCCAACCATTCCTCAGTCATTTCAGTGAAACGTAGTATCTTTAAATGATTATCCAAAACAAAATCATAGTTATTAATAATAGGCGTATCGTACCGCTTTGCCCATCGCTCGGCTTGCTCATACAGTTCCGTGCAATAAAAGCCTGTGCCAAAATCTTTAGCATATTGTCCTTTTCTTATTTCCGGGCTTTCTATTTTACAATATCCACCATGATATATCTGCATACAATTTTTTTATTAATACAAGGCAAAATTACAAAAATATTTCCCGGGAAACATAATAATGTTGCTATGTGTTTCATTCTATTGCTGTTTAATCACTTTGTTTTTTGCAACCGTCGCCTGAAATTCCTTCAAATAAAACGGTTCGAAATAAGCCGTATCCACAAAATCCTGTTTCGCAAAAGCTTCTTCCGCCAACGAAATCATCGATTGAGCCGTTGGATAAATATCCGGTATAAAAACGGCATTCGGCGATTGAATCACCGGACGGCATTTATCCGATCCGTTGCCAAAAAAGGCTACCGTGTGTTTTTCCAAATATTCTTTATAACTGTTTTCGTCCATAATATCTGCCTGTACCGGACGGATTTCATTCAGATTGGCGTCGTAAATGGCCGCATACACCTCCATCCGGCGGGCGTCAATCATCGGACAAAAATAATTGGGGCGAAGGGCGAAAGGCGAAGGGCGAAGGACTTGAGAGGCCATAATTTTTAATGTTGGAATTGCAATCAACGGGATAGCTAATCCGTAACATAATCCTTTGGCTTCGGAAACTCCAATCCGCAAGCCGGTATAGGAACCCGGACCGGCGCTTACCGCCACCGCATCGAGCTTTAAATGCTTGTTTCGCGCGTAAGCTACAGCTTCGGAAGCAAAAACGCCCAATAAAGCCGCATGGGAAGCTCCCGTCAACTCCATCCGGTCAAAAACAGACTTTCCATCCACTGATAAAGTGAGCGAACAAACCGAAGTTGAAGTTTCTATTGTTAACAAACACAGCATTTTTTACATTAAAATAAAATTTAGATGGCAAAGTTATTCATTTATTTAGATAAAAAAGCTACTTTTGCAAAAACAATTTACTAATGATTCAATCAATGACAGGTTTTGGGAAAACAATAGCAGAACTTCCCAATAAGAAAATAAGTGTGGAAATAAAATCTCTCAACAGCAAACAGCTGGATTTAAGTACACGCATACCAAATGCTTACCGTGATAAGGAGATAGAAATTCGCAATATTCTTTCCCAAACTATTGAACGGGGAAAGGTGGATTTTGTGATTTATTTTGAGAATGTGGAAACCAATATTTCGTCCAAGATCAATTTGGGGGCGATCGAAACCTATTACCGGCAAATCAGGGAAACGGCGGAAAAATTGGAACTGGATGTTCCTTCCGACTGGTTTTCGGTGATGCTTCGGCTTCCGGAATCGATTAAAACCGAATTGGTGGAATTGGACGATAGCGAATGGAAAGCCGTAAAAAACACCATTCTAACGGCTTTGAAGTCATTTACCGCTTTCCGCACACAGGAAGGAGCCATGCTTGAAAACGTTTTCAAAGCTAAAATTGAAGCCATCGCCAACCTGTTGCAGGATATCGAGAAATATGACTCGGAACGGATTGAGAAAATCAAGATACGGCTATCCGAATCCATCAAAAAATTGGATATTCCATCGTATGATGAAAACCGTTTTGAACAGGAAATGATTTATTACATCGAACGCTTGGATGTGAACGAAGAAAAGTCGCGTTTGAACAATCATCTCAAGTATTTTCTGGAAACGATGGAGACGGAAAAGAGTCAGGGACGCAAATTAGGTTTTATTGCCCAGGAAATGGGACGCGAAATTAACACTTTGGGTTCTAAATCCAATCATGCGGAAATGCAAAAGATTGTCGTTCAGATGAAAGATGAATTGGAACAAATAAAAGAACAAATATTGAACGTTTTGTGAAAGGGAAATTAATTATTCTTTCCGCACCCTCGGGTTCGGGAAAATCGACGATTATTAATCATATTCTGAAAGAAGGTTTGCCGGTGGAATTTTCGATATCGGCAACCAGCCGCCCTGCACGTGGAAATGAAAAAGAGGGGGTGGAATATTATTTCCTGACACCGGAAGCATTTAAAGAAAAAATAAAAGCAGACTTGTTCCTGGAATACGAAGAAGTCTATACCGACCGGTTTTACGGCACCTTGAAATCGGAAGTAGAACATAAACTGGAACAGGGAACAAACATCCTGTTTGACGTGGATGTGGCCGGAGGATTGAATATCAAGAAATTGTACGGCGATAACGCCCTGTTGATTTTCATTCAGCCGCCCTCTATCGAAGAATTGCAAAGGCGGTTGGAAAAGCGGGGAACAGACTCGCCCGAAGTAATTCAAGACCGGATTTCCAAAGCGGCCATCGAATTGAATGCGGCGCCACAATATGACCAGGTGATCGTCAATGATGATTTAGAAGAAGCGAAAGCAAAAACTATACAAACTATATATAAATTTATAACACACGATGAAAATTGGAATTTTACCGGGATCATTTAATCCCGTACATGTTGGACATTTGGCAATTGCAAATTATCTTGCCGAATATGAAGGATTTGATCAAATTTGGTTCTTAATCACCCCACAAAATCCATTAAAGAGTAAAAATGAATTAATGGATCAGAACCTGCGTTTGGAAATGCTTCAAAAATCCGTAGAAGGGTATGACAAGTTCGTAATTTCTACTATCGAGTGGAATATGCCCCAACCTTCCTACACTATCAACACTTTGCAGAAATTGCGGGTAACGTATCCCCAGGATACATTCGAACTGATTATCGGTTCGGATAATTGGGCTACTTTCCACCGTTGGAAAGACTACCAACTGATCCTGAAAAATTTCAAAGTATTAATCTATCCGCGCCGGGGATCCGATCGCATTCAATTGCATCATCCGAACGTACAGCTTTGCAAAGGCGCTCCGAAGATTGAAATATCCTCCACTTTCATTCGCGAAGCGATTGCCAAGGGCAAAGATGTCCGTTTTTACATGCCTCCCGGATTATTCGAAGAGGTAGTCAACAGTGGGTTTATTCAACCGGAACCGGAGGAAGAAGAAACAATTACAGAAATTGTCATTGATACCCCGGAAATTTCGTTAACCGAATAAAAAGCAATTACCATGGGACACCATCAATTGGACGAATTAGATGCGAAGATACTGAAAATGATCATTGGCAATGCCCGTATTCCTTTTCTGGAGGTAGCGCGGGCATGCAATGTGTCCGGTGCTGCCATTCATCAGCGGATACAAAAATTAACCAATCTGGGCATATTGAAAGGCTCGGAATACATTGTTGATCACAATAAAGTAGGATACGAAACGTCTGCTTACATGGGTTTGTTCCTGAAAGATCCGGAACAATTTCCGGTAGTAGTCGCCGCATTGAATAAAATCCCGGAAGTAGTCGAATGTCATTATACCACAGGGCAATACGACTTGTTTATAAAGCTATACGCCAAAAACAACCAGCATTTGCTCGAAATCATCCATTCGAAATTGCAACCCTTGGGATTGGCGCGGACAGAAACGCTTATTTCATTCAAAGAAGCTATCCGGAGGCAAATTCCAATGGATTTTGAATTTATTAATGAAGAAGAAATTGAGTCAAGCGATTTATGAAAAGAATTGTATTAGTTAGTATAAGCCTGTTGATCATTCTATCCGGCAACCCGTTACTCGCTCAAACAAAAGTGATTAAAGTCAATGCGACAAAAACGAATGATTATGGAATTCAATACGTGCTTCCGAAAACTATTTTGAAAGTGACGATCGAATACAGCGAAACCACACAAAAAGCAGGGCCTTATGCTAAATATGCCTCCCGGTACTTGGGAATCAATGATTCGGAAGTCGTTCCGGAAGATCAGGCTTATTATACGCTTGATAAAGTGTTCATTACCGAAACAGGTATTCCCAACAAAGACCAATCGTATCTGGTTTTATTCAAATCCAAAACAACCGCCCCTTTCGTTTATTTAACGGAAGACGGCATGCTTTGTTCCATCAATGCGGACTATCACCCGGACCCCTTGCCGGAGAAAGGAAATACGGTCGCTGTTCCTTCGTCCAATTTACCGAAAATCAATCCGCAATCGATTTATACGGAAGAATACCTTCGGGCAGGTTCGGTCAGTAAAATGGCGGAAGTGGCAGCCAAAAATATTTACAAAATCAGGGAAAGCCGCCAGGATATTTTGACGGGAGAAGTCGAAAACGTTCCGAAAGACGGGGAAGCCATGAAAATTATTCTCGGCAATCTGGATGCGCAGGAAAAGTTGTGGACGGAACTGTTTACCGGTTCCAGCGAAACGGTGAAACATTCCAAACAATTGGTCATCGAACCGGTAGCGGAAATAAAGAAAGAAATTCTGTTCCGTTTCTCCAAATATGCCGGCGTGGTTGACTCGGACGATTTGAGCGGAAATCCGGTGTATTGGGATTTAAAGGATTTGAAAACGGTGAACATCCCGGAACCGGATCCCAAAAAGAAAGCCAAAGAACCTCAAAGCCTCGTGTATAATATTCCCGGAAAAGCGGACATTGACATTTATACGGCTGCGAAAAAACTGTATGTCACGACAGTGAATGTGACCCAATTCGGCACTACCGAAATTTTGGCAAGCGAGGTATTTGAAGACAAAAAAGCGCCCATTCGGATTTATTTTTATCCGACTATGGGGGCGATAAAGCAGATTATACAATAAAAACAACTTCGTCTGCTACAAAAACCTGTTATTCAAATGTCTTCATAGATCCCAAAAATTACATTCGTGAATATCGGCACTCTCACGATTTCCTTTTGGGAAACCATCCTTTCTCTACTCGTTTTCGTTGTGCAAAAAGTTCACCGATAGCCCAAAAGGAAGAGAATGCCGTTACTCCGCATAAAACAGACAGGATCACCTGATGAATCAGAACGGCGCAGACGACTCCGGCGATTCCAAGCAACAGGAATACCCACCAGCATTTTACGCCGAAATAATATTCTCCTTTAATCACTAACGGATGAAAAAGACCAATAATGAGAAAAGTGGCCAGACCGATAATAATTCCCGTAAGATTATAATTCTCAATAAATTGCATCATAAACTGTCGACTATTTCCCGGAGTTCTTCTTCGATCAACTCTTCTTCGGTTTCTTTGGAGAATTTGGCTTTGACTTTTTCGACTTTTTCTCCTATTTTTTCTTCTACATTATCCAAAAAATGTTGAATTTTCGCTTTTTTCTTTGGGTCGGAGGCAATTAAATATCCCAAACCACCACCAATTAAAACGCCTAAAGCTAAACCGCTTAAATAATAACTTGCTTTCATACTGTTCTTTTTTTAGTAAATTTACTTTATACTAAAACAAACTATCGCCTAATAAAGTTTTCACGATAACTTATGAATAACCAAACCGGAACGTAATTTCGGTTCAAACCAGGTAGTTTTCGGAGGCATAATATTACCCGTATCGGCAATATCAATCAATTGTTTCATGGATACAGGATATAAAGCCAAGGCCGCTGCCATTTCTCCGTTATCGACCCTCCGTTTCAGTTCTTCCAAACCACGCAATCCGCCTACAAAATCTATCCGTTTGTCGGTACGCAGGTCTTTCATTCCCAATAATTTATCCAGAATCAGATTGGAAGAAATCGTAACGTCTAAAACACCGATCGGATCGCTATCGTCGTAAGTTCCGGGTTTAGCATCCAACGAATACCAGTGACCGCCTATATACAACGAAAAATTATGCAAGCGTTCGGGATGATAAATTTCTTCTCCCTTATCCGTAATATGAAAATCAGTGGAAAGGGCATGGATAAATTCGGCCGGCGATAAACCGTTCAAATCTTTTACCACCCGGTTATAATCCATGATTTTCAATTGATTAGCAGGGAAACAAACTGCCATAAAATAATTGTATTCTTCCTTTCCGGTGTGATGCGGATTTTGTTTCGCTTTTTCAGCGCCCACCAAAGCGGCAGCAGCCGAGCGGTGATGTCCATCCGCAATATACAAAGCCGGCATTGCAGCAAAAAGCGCTGTAATTTTTTGAATGGTAGCCTCATCATCAATCACCCAAAAATGGTGACCGATATTATCGGAAGAAACAAAATCGTATTCCGGCGTTTGCTGGATTACATTTTGAACGATTGTATCCAATGCCGGACTATCGGGATAAGCAAAGAAAACCGGTTCGATATTGGCATTATTGATCCGGACATGCTTCATACGGTCTTCTTCCTTGTCTTTCCGGGTCAATTCGTGCTTTTTAATGGCTCCGTTCAAATAATCGGCCACATACGAACCGACTACCAAACCGTATTGCGTACGACCGTTCATGGTTTGTGCATAGACATAATAATTTTCCTTGCCGTCTTGCACCAACCAGCCTTTTTCCTGGAATTTATTGAAATTCTCAACAGCTTTTTCATAGACATCCGCCTCGTGTTCATCTTTTCCCACCGGAAAATCGATTTCCGGTTTAATAATGTGATACAGGGATTTTTCATTCCCTTTTGCTTCTTCGCGCGCTTCTGCCGAACTCAATACATCGTAAGGACGCGATGCCACTTCTTCCACGTATTTTTTCGGGGGACGAACTCCCCGGAATGGTTTAATTACTGCCATAAAAGTAAAGTTTAAAATTTAACTGTAAAAGTACAAAAATCTTTGGGATAATAAAAGAAGATTGCTTACTTTTGCAAAACAATTTGTATAAATCTTACAATAATATGAAAGCAAAGAAAACACCAAAGATGTATTCGGTCAAAGAAGAAACAGCAGACATAGTAAATGAGCCTGTCGCCGGTTATTTCAGTCATTCCGCAGTAGAATATCCAACAATAATGCACAGTATCTATGGAAAATTACATAGTCATGAAGAGGTTTTTCGAAAATTTGCAGCAAAATTGAATACTGAAATCGGTACTAATATTCTTATTGAATGAAACTCTACGATTTATTTTATACAGAAAAGGCTGAAACCGATATTTTAAGCATTGTCAATTATATTCGCTCCAATCTATATTCTCCCTTTGATGCCGAAAGGTTTTATAGAGGGATCAATGGTACAATAGAAAATCTCAAAACTACAGCCGGAATACATCGTTTGCAAACAATTCAGGTTAGCAACGATGTATTCTTCGGCGTTAGTCGTATTAATTACAAAGGGTTTGCCATCATTTATACATTAGAAGAAAATTTAGTTATCATTCTTCGAGTAATTCATGGCAGTCTGATTACCGGATAAAATGATTACCAGATTGCCACCCGTTTTTCTTTCGGAACATACATCGTATTTTCCGGCGTTACATTAAATGCATCGTACCAGGCATCGATTTGAGGTAAAGCGCCATTCACACGCCATTTTCCCAAGGAATGCGGATCGGCTTTCGTCAAGCGCAAGATTTCCGCATCGCGGATATTGCCTGCCCAAACCGTAGCATAGCCTAAGAAAAACCGTTGTGCACCGGTAAATCCGTCAACCGGAGCAGGAACTTCTTTCCCTTTCAAGGTATTTTGATAGGCTTGCCAGGAAACCTGTAAGCCGCCTTGGTCGGCGATATTTTCACCCAAAGTATATCGTCCGTTGGCATGCACCGTATCCAATACCACTATATTGTCAAAACAATCGATCAGCACTTGTGCGCGTTTTTTAAAACGTTCGGCATCTTCCGCTGTCCACCAATCCGACAAATTACCCTCTTTATCAAACTGACGGCCTTGATCGTCAAAACCATGTGTCATTTCGTGACCGATCACGACACCAATCGCTCCGTAATTCACGGCATCATCCGCATCAAAATTGAAGAAAGGCGGTTGCAAAATAGCTGCCGGAAAACAGATTTCGTTCGTTGCCGGATTGTAATACGCATTCACCGTTTGCGGTGTCATCATCCATTCGTCTTTATCCACCGGTTGATTGAATTTGCCGGCCATATAGTCATAATCGAATTGGTTGGAACGGATAATATTTTCCAAATAGGATTTTTCTTTATCAACCGTTAATTTGGAATAATCCCGCCATTTGTCCGGATAACCGATTTTGATATGGAAAGTCGCCAATTTTTCCTGCGCTTTCAATTTGGTGGTATCGCCCATCCATTCCAGATTATTAATCCGTTCGCCTAAAGCTGTTTGCAAGTTATGAACCAAACCCACCATTTTTTCTTTGGCAGCAGCCGGGAAATATTTTTCCACATACAATTGTCCTACAGCTTCACCCAAGGTACCGTCGATCACATCCACGGCTCTTTTCCAGCGTTCGCGTTGTTGTTCTTTACCGGATAAGGTTTTACCGTAAAATTCAAAAGAAGCGGCGGTATATTCATCGCTCAGGAAACCGGAAGCATAATTGATGGCATTCCAGATCAAATACTGTTTGATGTCTTCCAAAGACTCCGTTTTCAATACTTTGCTGACTTCGGCAATCGGTTCCAATTGCCCCACATTCAACTCTTTAAGTTCCTGGATACCAATAGCCGGAAAATAAGTAACCCAATCAATCTCCGGTGAAAGTTTGACCAATTCGGTAATGCTGATTTTGTGGTAATTAGCAACCGGATCGCGAAGCGCTTCCCGGGGAGAAGCTATTTGCGCCAATTGTGTTTCAATTTTCAGAACGGCAGCCGAAGCTTTTTGTGCTGCTTCTACGGTATAGCCGGACAAAGTAAATAATTTTTCTATCAATTCGACATATTTGGTACGGATTTCCTTTGAACGATCATCATTTTCAAGATAATAATCGCGATCACCCATATCATATCCCCCTTGATTCAGGTGAAAAATATTAATCGAACTATTCATATCATCCGCATACACCCATTGGCTAAAAAACGGACTGATACCCTTCCGAACCATCTCTGCCAATACGGCAGTCAGTTGCGATTTATCGCTGATAGCATTTAATTGTTCAAGATAAGGCAGGAGCGGTGCGGAACCGTCGGCATTCAAACGGACACTATCCATTGCCAAAGCATACAAATCCCCGATTTTTTGCGCCACGCTTCCCTGTTCACCCGGTTTTTGGGAAATCTCGGCAATCAGGTCTTTCACTTGTTGCTGGCTTTGTTCGCGCAAAGCGTCAAAAGTGCCGAAACGGGCATATTCCGGTTTTAAAGGATGCGAAAGCATCCAGCCTCCATCGGCAAACTGATAAAAGTCATTTCCCGGAACCACCATGGTATCCAGGTTCGCAAGATCAATACCTTTTACAGTACTCTTTTTGTTGTCGGTACAAGAAGATAAAATCATTGTAGAAACGATTGTTAAATAAAAAATTGCTTGTCTCATAATAAAAAATTTATGTATATTTTTCCAATTCAATAGTTGCTTCCGTCCATTCGTCCATGACAGCCGACAGTTTTTTTTGCAATTCCGCATGTTTCCATAGCAAATCCACATTGGAAGCGCCTTCGGGAGTGATCAAAACCGCCTCCATTTCCTTTATTTCGGTTTCCAATTTTTCAATTTTCTTTTCCGATTCGGCAACGGCTTTTTCCAATTTGCGAAGGGCTTTTTGCGCTTCTTTGCGTTCTTCGTAAGATTGGGCAGCTAATGATGAGGATTCTGTCATCCCGTGCTTGACACGGGATCTCCCGGTGTCCGTTAATGGGCTATTAACGTTTGGCAGGGGATTGCGGGTCAAGCCCGCAATGACAGAGGCGGAAGCGGAAGCAGATGCCAAAAATTCGTAAATTCCCCCCAGATGTTCTTTAATCTTCTGATTCCCGAATTCATAGACTTTGTCTGCCAATCCGTCTAAAAATTCCCGGTCGTGCGATACCAAAATCACTGTGCCGTCAAATTCTTTCAAGGCTTCTTTCAATACGTCTTTCGAACGCATATCCAAATGATTGGTCGGTTCGTCCAAAATCAGCAGATTCACCGGTTCGAGCAATAATTTAATCATTGCCAGGCGCGTCCTTTCTCCTCCCGAAAGTACCGCTACTTTTTTATCCGAAGCTTCGCCTCCAAACATGAATGCACCCAGGATATCCCGGATTTTGGTCCGTATATCTCCTGTCGCCACATAATCAATCGTCTGGAAAACCGTTAGTTTTTCATCCATCAGATCGGCTTGGTTTTGAGCGAAATAACCGATTTTGACATTGTGTCCCAATTGCAGTTTTCCCTCGTATGGGATTTGCTCCATAATACACTTGACCAAAGTCGATTTACCCTCCCCATTTTTGCCGACAAAAGCCACTTTATCGCCCCTGTTAATGGTCAGCGTGGCCTCCTGAAAAACGACATGATCGCCGTACTTTTTGGATACATTTTCCATAATCACCGGATAAGATCCGGAACGGGGCGCCGGCGGAAATTTCAAGCGCAAGGCCGAATTATCTTCGTCATCCACTTCCAACCGTTCCAATTTATCCAATTGCTTGATACGGCTTTGCACTTGAACGGCTTTCGAAGCTTTGTAGCGGAAACGTTCGATAAAATCTTCCGTATCTTCTATTTGCTTCCGTTGATTTTCGTAAGCCCGCAGTTGCTGTTCGCGCCGTTCTTTCCGCAATTCCACATATTTGGAATAATTCACGCGGTAATCATAGACTTTTCCCAATGAAATTTCAATGGTGCGTTGCGTCACATTATCAATAAACGCCCGGTCGTGCGAAACCAGTATCACCGCATTGGCTTGCGTAGCCAGGAAATTTTCCAGCCATTGAATCGATTCGATGTCCAAATGGTTGGTCGGTTCGTCCAAGAGTAGAATGTCCGGTTTGCGCAAAAGGATCTTAGCCAATTCGATACGCATCCGCCAGCCGCCGCTGAATTCATTCGTCGGGCGGTCGAAATCCGTCCGGGTAAATCCCAAACCGGTCAATGTTTTTTCCACGTCCGCCTGCCTGTTGGAAGCTCCTTCCATCGCGAGGCGTTCATTTAAATGGGTGATGGTATCAATCAATTTATGATAAGATTCCGATTCATAATCTGTCTGTTCGGCTAATTCCAAGTTCCGTTTTTCCAATTCGGCTTCCATTTGCAGGATTTCTTCAAAAGCCAAAGAAGCCTCTTCCCTGACTGTCCGTTCGTCAGCCAAATGCATCTGTTGCGGAAGATAACCGATAGTCGCTTCTTTAGGCATAGAAACCCTGCCTTTAGTGGGTTCTTGCAATCCGGCAAAGATTTTCAAGAGCGTACTCTTCCCCGCTCCGTTTTTCCCCACTAAAGCCACCCGGTCTTTTTTATCTATCACGAAACCAATATCATCCAAGAGGTTAAAACCTCCGAAAGAAACGGTCAGATTTTCAACTGAAAACACTATTTAGAATTATTTTATTTTTTAAATTTACTCAACTAACATTTCTTTCAAAATGCTTTTGACATTCTGAATATTCACACCAGATAATCTGCCAATATGGCTTTGTAACCGGATTTTATCTACCGTCCGTATCTGATCTAAGGCAATGCTTGCCTTTTTCTCTCCGAGCGAACAATTCACCCTATAAGGATAGGATTTGATTGTGGAAGTCATAGGAGCTATAATAAGCGTATTCAAATGAGCATTCATCTCATTAGGACTAATAATTACGGCAGGTCTAATTTTATTTATTTCACTTCCAAGGGTCGGGTTTAAATCCACCCAATATACATCATATTGATTCATATTATTGCCATTCTTCTATAATATCATCTTCAAAAATATCCGGAAATAACAAGTGATCATCTTTCTGTTGATGCATTTCTTTTGCTGCTGCTTCCCATCCTTCACGAGGATTCTTTTTTGTCAATATGATATGATTGTTTTTCAACAATAAATCTAAGGTTTTTCCTGTTTGCAAAGCCATATCTTTGACAATAAAACTGGGCATAATAACACCCACCGATGACCCTATTTTTACAATTCGTGCTTCCATAACTCCAAGTATTTTACTGTTACCGTCACAAAAATACGATAATAATTTTATTATAACAAATATATTATAACAAAATTACAATACGGCTTTATTCCAAGCTTGCGCCATGAGTTGCGCCCCCGCCATGGACGGATGCACACCATCCGGGCCCCAGTAGGCGGCATCGGCTTTTTTCAATGCTTCATTAAATACTGATTGGAAAGGAACAAATATCAATTTAAATTCCTTTGCCAATGCTTTTGCTACATTACGATAAGGAGCAAAATCCCCTTCCCATGTATTGTCCAAGGCTTTACCGCCATGAATGATAAACGGTTCGCAAATAGCAATCTTGACTCCCGGCAATGCCTTGATGGTACGAGCCAAAAGGGCGCGGTAATCGGCTTCGTATTCCACGATGGTGCCTTTGTAATCGTTTGTTTTGGTATGCCAAAAATCGTTTACGCCAATCAGAATGCTTACCACATTGGGTTTCAAATCAATACAGTCTTTATCCCAACGTTCTGCCAACTGGAATACTTTATTTCCCGAAATGCCGCGATTATAGATTTTCAATTCTTTACCGGCATGATTGGCAAGGACATTGGCTCCGATAAAAAGCGAATAGCCGTTTCCCAATTGGGATTGTTTGTTCGCTTCATTTTCATCCGTTCTGTTCCGTCCCGCATCGGTAATGGAATCGCCTTGCAACAAAATAGTCGCTCCTTTGGACAGATTTTGTCCACTCAAATCATTCGTTGAAGAAGTATCCGGCAGGGCTGCCTTTACTATTTCAGGAATAGAAATAGCGGCTGCGCCTGCTAATGCTGATTTTTTGAAAAAATTTCGTCTATTCATATTTTAAAACAATTAAATTTCTTTCATTGCGGGCTTGACCCGCAATGGCAAATAACAATATTAAAACAATTTTGCCGGATATTCTCCTTGATTCACTAATTCCTGAATTTTTGCCACTACCGAAGCTCGGTCGTCCGCGTACGTCACTCCAAACCATTTGGAAGGTGTATCCAACACTTTGACTCTTGCCACTCCATTGGAAATCAAATCATTCACTACCGAAGGAATATAAAATTCCGCTTTCAGGTTGTCTTGATTATGGATCAGGAAATCAACAAAATGTTCTTCCGAATAATCAAAATATTCGGGTGTGAAACCCCACATATTCATCGAAACGGGCGTACTTTCGTCAATCGCCACCAAGTTGTCGTTTTCGTCTTTGTATTTGATTTGTCCGTCGGTATCGCGGATAATGTAGGTGCGTTCCACCACCGAAGTCAAAAAACTATCCGCATCGGTTGAGCAAACGCCACGGGCCACCGAACCGCTTTCGGACAAGGTATTTCCTACCCGGTAACCAACCATGGAATACACATTTTTTTTGCCGGCAAGGGTTTTCAGGAAATCCGCCAGAACCTGGAAACTTTCGCGACCATAAAAATCGTCCGCATTAATCACCGCAAACGGTTCATTGATCACTTCTTTCGCCATCATCAAAGCGTGATTGGTTCCCCAGGGTTTGCCCCGGTCGGGATTTAAGGCAAAACCTTTCGGCAAGCGGTCCAATTCTTGAAAAACAATCTCTACAGGAAGGAGATGTTCGTATTTCGTCAGAATCTTCCGGCGAAAATCGTCCAAAAACGACTCGCGGATAACGAAAACGATTTTGCCGAATCCGGCGCGTATCGCATCGAAAACGGAATAATCCATGATGGTTTCACCGTTAGGACCTAATCCGTCCAACTGTTTTAATCCTCCATAGCGGCTGCCCATTCCGGCGGCCAATACAAATAAAGTAGGTTTCATCTATTTTAGTGTTTAATTAACGTCCAAAGGTACGTTTTTTTTAAGATATTTTTCAAAATGCATGGATCTTTTTTCCAATAAATTCCCGCTTTCGTCCGCATAAATAAACAAATAGTCCAAATCCGGGATTTGACCGGCTATTGCAGATGCTTTTTCCAATCCCATCGCCATGAAAGCCGTCGCCCAGGCATCGGCCGTCATGCAATCCGGATACAGCACCGAAGCGCTCAAAATCGTTTCTTCCGAAGGATAACCGGTCAGCGGATTAATGGTATGCGCGTATTTTTTTCCGTCTTTGATGTAAAAATTCCGGTAATTACCCGAAGTCGCCAGGGAATAATTTTCCAGGAAAATCACTTCCTGCCGGTCTTGTTGAAGTCCGGTAGCATCGTCAATGGGTTTCAGTATTTCAATACTCCAGACTTTCCCGGACGGATTTTTCCCTTTTGTACGCACTTCCCCGCCAATTTCAATCATGTAATCGGTGATGCCGTACAAATGAAATAATTCAGCCACCACATCGACGGCGTAGCCTTTCGCGATGGACGAAGCATTCAATTGCAAACGAGGATCCGCTTTTATTACATTCCGTCCTTCAAGCCAAACTTTTTGATAACCGACAAATTGCAGGAGACTATCCACGATATGCGGACTGACTGTATCCAATTTTTCAAATCCGAAACCCCAGAGATTGACCAAGGGCGCACAGGTAATGTCGTAATATCCCTGACTGAGCTGCGAAATTTCCCTGGCTTTGTTGAATACCGTTATAAACCAATCATCTACCGCTACCGGTTCGTTATGATTGACCTTATATATACTGGCATTTTTATTGAAAGGGTTTAACGACAGATCGAAACTGTCCAAGCGGGCGAATATTTCATTACTTAAATTCCTGTGATACTTATACTTAATATGCGTTGAAGTCTTGAATATTTCGCCTTGAGTTAAATAATAAGTGTTTTGTTTCCCGCAAGAAAACAGGAAAAGACAAAACACCCATAAGACTATCTGTTTCATCGCCTTACATTCTTTCCGGAACATGAATGCCTAACAATCCGAAACCCGTTTGAATGACTTTGCCTACATTCGCAGACAAGACCAAACGGAATTTCCGCAATTCCTCATTTTCTTCTCCCAAAATGGAATAATCGTGATAGAATTGATTGTATTCTTTCACTAATTCATAGACATAATTCGCAATGACGGCGGGACTGAAATTATCGGCGGCGTCCTGCACAATGGACGGAAATTCCGCCAGCAATTGAATCAGGTGCACCTCTTTTTCGCTGATGGGGACATCCGGATGTATGGGCATCATGGGCGAATAATGATTCGCCCCTACGCGTCGTAAAACCGATTGAATACGTGCGTAGGCATATTGGATAAACGATCCTGTATTACCGTTAAAATCAATGGATTCCTTCGGATTGAATACCATATTTTTACGCGGATCGACCTTTAATATAAAATATTTCAAAGCGCCCAATCCCACGATTTTAGCCACCTCGTTGGCTTCCTCTTCGGTATAGCCGTCCAATTTTCCCAATTCTTTGGAGGTGTCTTTGGCGGTTTGTATCATCTCGGCAATCAAATCGTCCGCATCGACCACCGTTCCTTCGCGCGATTTCATTTTCCCTTCGGGCAATTCCACCATTCCGTAAGAAAAATGCACCAAGCCTTTTCCAAAGGCAAAACCTAATTTATCGAGCAAGAGGGAAAGTACTTGAAAATGGTAATTCTGTTCGTTCCCAACGACATACACCATTTTATTGATCGGATAATCGTCGAAACGCAATTTCGCCGTCCCAATGTCCTGCGTCATATACACGGAAGTGCCATCGGAGCGAAGCAATAATTTTTCATCCAAGCCATCGGAAGTCAGATCTGCCCATACCGAACCGTCTTCTTTTTTATAAAAAACACCTTTCGCCAAACCTTCCAACACCTTTTCCTTGCCTTCCAGATAGGTTTGGGATTCATAATAAATCTTATCAAAATCAACGCCCAACGCCTTGTAGGTTTCCTCAAAACCGGCATACACCCAGGAATTCATGGTTTCCCAAAGGCTGACGGTTTCAAAATCGCCGGCTTCCCATTTGCGCAACATTTCGCGGGCTTCCGCCATCAGGGAAGAACGTTCTTCCGCCTCTTTTTTCGTCAAACCGGCCGCTTCCAGTTCCGCCAATTCCTTTTTGTATTCCTGATCGAATTTCACGTAGTAATCTCCAATCAGGTGATCGCCTTTTTTACCGGTGGATTCGGGTGTTTCGCCGTTTCCCCAGGTTTTCCAGGCCAACATGGATTTGCAAATATGGATGCCGCGATCGTTCACAATATTGGTTTTGACCACACGATTGCCGGTAGCTTTCAGGATTTCCGAAATACTGTATCCCAACAAATTATTGCGGATATGACCCAAATGTAACGGTTTATTCGTATTCGGGGACGAATATTCGATCATGACCAAAGGCGAATCCGCCTGCGCTTTCCGGGTTCCGTAATGTGCCTCCTGCTGAATATCGTTCAAAATATTCACCCAGTAAGCAGGCGCAATGGTCAGGTTCAAAAAACCTTTAATCACATTGTATTCCGCAATAGACGGTTGATTTTGAACCAGGTATTCCCCTATTTCCGTAGCCGTCTGTTCCGGATTTTTTTTCGACAGTTTCAATAAAGGAAAAACGACCAAAGTCAGATGTCCCTTGAATTCTTTTTTTGTTTTCTGAATCTGAACCGAAGCTTCCGGGATTTTAACGGCATATAATCGCTCTAAATCCTGTTGAATTAAATGTTGAATCGTCATAAACTATTTTGCTTGATTTTTCAGTGGACAAAGGTAATAAATAAAATGCAACCATTAATCGAAAGTTTTAAAATCCACAAAAACCGGCAAATGATCACTATATCCGCCCTCATATTTCCGGCCATTGAAAGTCTTTTTAGGACGTTTACCACCGTGCGTACGATCGTTAACTAAAAGAAAATCCGCTTGAAAAATAGTTGCCGTTTCAGTCAAAACATGAAAAGGATGATTTTTCTGCAATAAATTTTTCGATACGATGATCTGATCTAAAAAATTCCATTGATCTCCGAATTTGTAACTTCCGATGGGACTTTTTTGTTCCAAAGGAAGGAATAAGTTGTGAAGATCATTGTTTACTAACACCTTGGAAATACTTTTGTCGGACGGTTCATCGTTGAAATCACCCATAATCAAGATATGAGCCTTTGTGCGGATAGTTTGCAGACTATCGACTTTTGTCCGGATGATTGATGCTACGTGCATCCGGTCCGGTTCCGATTCTGCTTGTCCGCCTCTGCGGGAAGGGAAATGACAGACGAAAACATCCAGCGTGTCGCCGGTAATCACTTTGCCGGTCACATGGAGAACATCCCTTGTTTTTTTATGCTTGTTTTTGGGGAAATGAATGCGGATGTCGTTTTGATACAGAAGTTTGAATTGATCCCGTTGGTAGAGCAAAGCCACATCAATTCCCCGCGCATCCGGCGATTGGGTGACTACATATTGGTATTGCAAATTCCGGATAGGCGAATGGAGAGTCAAATCCCTCATTACTTTATCGTTTTCCACTTCACACATTCCGATTAAAGCTGGTGTATTCCAGCCTCCAACCGATGTGATGACTTTGGACAGGTTATTCAACTTATTGTAATAACGTTTATTACTCCAATGCCGGATGCCATCGGGCGTGAATTCCTCATCCTGTTTATCAGGCTCGTCTAAAATATCAAAAAGATTTTCCACATTGTAAAACATTACCCGGAAGGTATTTTGTGCGGAAACAGAAGAACTCAATAGAAACAAGATCAGGATAAAAATCAGTTTCGGTTTCATAATTTTATAATATTAAAAAAACCTGTCATGGCGGGTCAAGCCCGCCATGACAGAAATTTGTTTTTAAGCTTTTCCGGCAGAACCCAATACTGCCACACATTTGTGTGCGTACAGTTTTTTCAATTCTTCGCGAGCCGGTCCTAAGTATTGACGGGGGTCAAACCATTCGGGATGCAAAGCGAATGTTTCGCGGATAGAGGCAGTCATTGCCAAACGGCCGTCGGAATCAATATTGATTTTGCAAACGGCAGATTTAGCGGCGCGACGCAATTCTTCTTCCGGAATACCGATCGAATCTTTCAGGTTGCCACCGTATTTATTGATGAGTTCCACATATTGTTGGGGAACGGAAGACGATCCGTGCAATACAATCGGGAATCCGGGAATCCGTTTTTCAATCGCTTCCAAAATGTCGAAACGCAAGGGAGGAGGAATCAAGACACCGTTTTCATCGCGGGTACATTGAGCAGGAGTGAACTTGTTTGCACCGTGAGAAGTACCGATAGAAATTGCTAATGAATCTACACCTGTCTTGGATACGAAGTCTTCTACTTCTTCCGGTTGCGTGTAAGTGTGATGTTCTGCCACTACGTCGTCTTCAATACCGGCTAATACCCCTAATTCACCTTCTACTGTTACATCGTATTGGTGAGCATATTCCACAACCTTGCGAGTAAGAGCGATATTGTCTTCATAAGAGTGGTGAGAACCGTCAATCATTACGGAAGAGAATCCCATATCCACGCAACTTTTGCAGATTTCGAAATCTGCGCCATGATCCAGGTGAAGAACAATAGGAATATTTTTCCCCAATTCTTTTGCATATTCAACCGCGCCTTGCGCCATATAACGCAACAATGTTTGGTTGGCATACTTGCGGGCGCCGCTGGATACCTGGAGGATTACAGGAGAACTTTCTTCTACGCAAGCTTGAATGATGGCTTGCATTTGTTCCATATTATTGAAGTTGAATGCAGGAATTGCATACTTGCCTTCAAAAGCTTTTTTGAATATTTCACGGCTGTTTACCAAGCCTAATTCTTTGTAATTTACCATATTCTTTGTTATTTAACTTTGTTTACAATTGCTCTGAATGCTTCCGGATGATTGACGGCAAGGTCAGCCAGTACTTTGCGGTTGATTTCAACACCATTTTTGTGTAAGGCGCCCATCAATTTGGAATAGGATAATCCTTCCAGGCGAGCGGCCGCATTGATACGTTGAATCCATAAAGCCCTGAAATTGCGTTTTTTAGCTCTACGATCACGGAAGGCATACGTTAAGCCTTTTTCCCATGTATTTTTGGCGACTGTCCATACGTTTTTTCTTGCGCCATAATAACCTCTTGTTAATTTGAGGATTCTTTTTCTTTTAGCTCTCGAAGCTACATGATTTACCGATCTAGGCATAATAATTAAAATGTTTTGAAAGTTAGCGCCGCTTTTGACGGTCTTTAGATGCTAAATTTCTGTTAATAAATCTTTTAGAAATCACTGTTTACTTTAATCCCAACATCTCTTTAACGCTGTTCACGTTCGTTTGATCGAGGATGGAGAAATGAGTTAATCTCCGTTTTTGCTTTTTAGTCTTCTTCGTTAGAATGTGACTTTTGTAAGCGTGTTTTCTTTTGATTTTCCCTGTTCCGGTAAGAGCGAATCTTTTTTTGGCACCGGAATTAGTCTTCATTTTAGGCATTTCACTTAAAAATTTATTGTTTATACTAAATTATATTTGCACCCTCCTGTCATTGCGGGCTTGACCCGCAATCCCACGATGTCCGTTAAACACTTATTAACGATTAGCAGGAGATTGCGGGTCAAGCCCGCAATGACAAGGATGATGTTTTTTATTCATTGTTTTATTGTTTTTCTTCTTTCGCTTCCACAGGCTTTACTACCACCAGTTCCGGTCTTGTCACCGGTTTCGGGGCTGCAACGGCTGCTTTCTTGGGCGCTAGCATGATAATCATCTTTTTCCCTTCCAAAGCCGGCATTTGTTCTACTTTTCCGTAATCTTCCAAATCATTGGCAAAACGAAGCAACAATACTTCTCCCTGCTCTTTGAAAAGGATGGAACGTCCCTTGAAAAACACGTAGGCTTTTACTTTGGCTCCCTCTTCCAGAAAGCTTTTCGCATGTTTCAGTTTGAAATTATAGTCATGATCATCGGTTTGAGGTCCAAAACGAATTTCTTTGACTACCACCTTCACTGATTTTGCTTTTTGTTCTTTTTGACGCTTTTTTTGTTGGTAGATAAACTTTTGATAATCAGATATTCTACAAACAGGTGGAACAGCATTGGGTGAGATTTCAATCAAATCCAAATCCAGATTTTGTGCCATTCTCAGGGCTTCCGGAACGGTATATACACCTTGTTCCACATTGTCACCCACAACACGCACTTCTTTGGCGCGGATTTTCTCATTTACTCTGTACTGATCTTTTAAATTGTCTTTCTTCACTGCCACTGATTCATTTGTTTTTCTACTTCATTGTTTATAAGCGCGGCAAAGGTAGTAATTTTCATCGAACCTACATCACCTTCGCCCTGTTTTCTTACAGAAATTTCTTTATTTTCTACTTCTTTCTCCCCAATTATCAACAAATAAGGGATTTTTTTCAATTCATTGTCCCTGATTTTGCGTCCGATCTTCTCATTCCGTTCGTCGATAATGACCCGGATATCCTGTTTTCTCAATTCTTTAGCAACCTCAGAAGCATAGTCGTTAAATTTTTCACTGATAGGCAAAATAACCGCCTGATCGGGAACCAGCCACAAGGGGAATTTTCCGGCCGTATGCTCAATCAATACGGCAACAAACCGTTCCATCGAACCGAAAGGCGCCCGGTGAATCATTACCGGACGATGTTTCTGGTTATCAGCGCCTACATATTCCAATTCAAAACGTTCCGGTAAATTATAATCTACCTGAATCGTTCCCAACTGCCATCTTCTACCCAAGGCATCTTTGACCATAAAGTCTAATTTGGGGCCATAGAATGCAGCTTCTCCCAATTCGATCCGGGCTGGAATATTTTGTTCCTGACAAACTTCAATGATAGCGCTTTCCGCCGCTGCCCAGTTTTCTTCCGAACCGATGTATTTTTCTTTATTATCCGGGTCGCGCAAGGAAATTTGCGCTTCGTAATCGGTAAAATTCAAGGCGCGGAAAATAATATGGATAATTTCCATTACCTTGATAAACTCGCCTTTTACATCTTCCGGTGCACAGAAAATATGCGCATCATCTTGCGTAAAACCTCTTACACGCGTCAAACCGTGCAATTCGCCGCTTTGTTCGTAACGGTAAACGGTTCCAAATTCCGCCAATCGCAAAGGCAATTCTTTGTAGGAACGGGGAAATGCCTTGTAAATCTCGCAATGGTGAGGGCAATTCATCGGTTTCAACAAAAATTCTTCGCCTTCTTCCGGCGTATGAATCGGTTGAAACGAATCTTTTCCGTACTTGGCATAGTGACCGGAAGTAACATACAGCAATTTATTGCCGATATGCGGAGTCATTACCTGTTGGTAGCCATATTCCTTCTGAATGCGGGTTAAGAAATCTTGCAGTTTGAGGCGCAACTGGGTACCTTTGGGCAACCAGAGCGGAAGTCCCTGTCCTACATTTTGTGAAAAAGCGAACAATTCCATTTCCTTGCCAATTTTGCGATGATCGCGTTTTTTGGCTTCTTCCAACAAAACGAGATGCTCATCCAACAACTTCTTTTTCGGGAAAGTAATGCCGTAAATACGAGTCAATTGCCTGCGTTTTTCATCGCCTCGCCAATAAGCGCCCGCTACCGACAGGAGTTTGACCGCTTTGATAGAAGACATGTCCGGCAAGTGCGGACCGCGGCATAAATCGGTAAAATTTCCTTGTGTATAAGTCGTAATCGTACCGTCTGCCAATTCGCTGATCAATTCGGTTTTATAGGTTTCGCCCCGGTCGCCAAACAGTTTTAAGGCATCTTGTTTGGTAATATTTTCACGGCAAATCACCGATTTTTGAGCTGCCAATTCCTGCATTTTCTTTTCAATAGCTTCTAAATCAGCGTCTTTGATAACTACCCCTTCGCCCGGATCTACATCGTAATAAAATCCGTTTTCAATCGCCGGGCCGATACCGAATTGAATACCCGGATACAGTTCCTGCAAAGCTTCCGCCAATAAGTGGGCCGACGAATGCCAGAAAGCATGTTTGCCTTCCGGGTCTTCCCATTTATAGAGTTTCACCGTGGCGTCTTCGTTGATGGGGCGGGATAAATCCCAGGTTTCACCGTTCACACCTGCTGCCAGAACATCCTGTGCCAAACGGGGACTAATACTTTCGGCTATCTGCAGAGCCGTAGTTCCTTTCGCATATTCGCGAACCGAACCGTCGGGAAATGTTATTTTTATCATGATTTTATATGCTAATCAATTAATAGAGTGCAAAAATAATATTCTTTTTTCAATCCGGCAAAATATCCGGCATTCAGTGTAAAAATATTTCTATCGCTTTATCTAATGTTCGTTAAATTTTCCAAAATAAAATTTTTGGCTAAATCTTTTTTTTGGCGCTAAATTATTATTTAATGTCGTTTAATTAAGTCCTATCCTCTTCTTAGTTCTATGCTTTAGTGCAATTTAAGTCTGCAAAAAGTGTTTGAATTCTTTGTCTATATGCTATAAAATTAGTACTTTTAAACCGTATAATAAATGGGGGTATCCCAAGTAAACAAAGACAAGCGGATTATCGTGAACAAGTATCTAAAAACATAGTGTATGAGATTGACAGTGAAGAGTTTAGGAAGTGCTCGCGAGGCGCGTCCAATAATTTTTTTGTTCGCGATAGAATCCTGACATTCAAGAATTTAATTGTTCTAATCATGTCGATGAAAACTTCCTTGCAGCGGGATTTGGATAAATTTTTCAAGTCGGTCAATCAAGCAGATTTTAATATTCGGGCAGTCACCAAGGGCGCCTTTTCTACCGCTCGTTCCAAATTAAATCCGGAAGCCTTCAAACGGTTGAATACGGTAGCCGTTGATACCTTATTACCAGGAAGCGGACAGTATTCGTTCTTTAGCTACTTGTTCGATGCTCTACGATGTATTCAACAAAGTAACGATAGACTCACAGATAGCGTCGTTTTCAGTAAGTGAAAGAGCTTTGTTGAAATTGCATTTATCGCATGTAAAACAAGGGGACTTGCTGTTATTGGACAGAGGGTATCCGAGTTTTTGGTTGTTGTTTTTATTACAAGCTCAAGGGATAGACTATTGCGTACGACTCAACGAGGACGGGATGCACCAGGTAAAAGAATTTATCGGGAGTGACTCCAAAGAACAGACAGTCCGTTTTACACTTCCAAGGAAAGACAGAGGGGAATTAGCGGGTTATCCGGATTATCAAGCAAGAGGAAAGGAAATTAGTTGTCGCTTGATTAGCGTAGCATTGGGCAATGGCAGGCAAGAGATTTTATGCACCTCATTGCTTGATACGGAAAAGTCATTTATGCCCATCCGATAGATGAAAAGGTAAAAGCGGAATACCAGGCAGATGAAAGCAGAAAGCACGGACAAAAAATCAATCGGACAAACGCTTTGTCTATGACACAGGACATACTGATAGCTACTTTTTTAAGGCAACAATTTGAAAAAGCGATTCAGGCATTTGATGCTGTTGTGCAAAAGACCAGAGAGGTTATAAGACCCGGTAGAAGTGTAGCGCGAAAAATGAAACAAAAAAAGAGGTTCTCTATGAATTATAAAAAGTTATAGAATGTTAGCATTCGGAAAGAATCACTAAAAACGAACAAGGGCCATAATCCCGATGGTGCATAGCGCCTGAACTTTTGTACTCGTGTGCGTCAGTGCATGGTGATCAGTGATGTGCAAACCGCAGATCCGAGTCTGCGGGCGACTCTTTATCGCCAAGCGTGTCGGACACTGACATGGCTTTGGGCGCAAGGAAACATATCATAAGCGGGGGCTTACGCACCAAGCCTACAAAGATTTGGACCGATGGCACTGAATGGGAGCAACTCTATGCCTTAATTAAACGACATTAAATTATTATTTAACAGTTTCTCTTTTCTTTTTTCAAAAATGTTTTTACCTTTGTAGTGTGTTGTGAACGATGCGTTTGTAATACAATTTTTATTTAACTGTTTTATCTCCATTTATGAACAAGAATTTAACTTCAACCTATATCAATCCCTTAACGGATTTTGGGTTCAAGAAGCTTTTTGCAACAGAAAGCAACAAAGCGTTACTGATTGATTTCTTAAACGAAATCATCAAGGAAGAAGGATGTATTACCGACATCAAGTATCAACCCACTCTGCAATTGGGCAGTACGGAAGCAGACCGGAAAGCGATATTTGATATTTTCTGCAAGAACGAAAACGGAGAATTTTTTATTGTCGAGATGCAGAAAGCCCGGCAACCGTATTTCGTTGATAGAAGTTTGTTTTATTCAACCTTTCCAATACAAAGTCAGGCTCCGCAGGGGTCGTGGAATTTTGAGTTGAAAGCTGTCTATACGGTAGCCTTATTGGATTTTAAGTTGTTTGAAGATATAGCCGATGAAGATTATTTTATCGAAAAGATTTATTTAGCGAGGGAGCGAACGAAGGCGCGGTATTCAAAAAAGTTGAATTTCATCTTTGTTGAATTGCCGAAGTTCAAAAAGAATATTGAAGAATTGAAAACCAACGCTGACCGTTGGTTGTATTGTTTCAAACATCTTGGACAGTTGGAAGGTCAACCGGAAGAATTGTCTGGAGGCGTATTTGAAACGTTATTTAAAGAAGCGGAAATAAAAAAACTAACACATATAGAAATGGAACAGTATCACAAAAGCGTATTGGAATACAGCGATGTTCGCGATGCCGTCGATTATGCTATGGAGAGAGGGCGAAATGAAGGCATCAATCTTAGAAACTTTGAAATTGCCAAGAATCTATTGGATTTACATCTTCCGATCAATGACATTGTGAAAACAACAGGACTTACCCCTGAACAAATACTGGCGCTATAAGCGTTAAATAATAATTTCACGGTGCATTGTCATTTGTAGGGGCGAAACATTTTTCGCCCTTGTTCATGTACCCGCGTCATTGTGTGTAACCGTATTCACATCGTGTGGACCTACATCATTAGGGCGAAAAATGTTTCGCCCCTACGATGCTGAAAAAAAATTAAAGTTAAAATTTCCAAAAAACAGGTTAAAAATTAGGTTAATAAAAAAAATTTGCATACCTTTGCATCGTTAAAATTTAGTCCGAAAAATGCTGTCACTTCTTAAGTGCCAGTTTTTTTTTGCCAAATTGTCATTAAAATGCTTATCTCCGCCTTTTTAAGTTTTAAATATTTTAAGCGAACAGGATACAGCTTTGTTGAAACCAAGACTTTTGAAATATAAAATTTCAACGACTTTGT
>BNYG01000023.1 GCA_026000155.1 Bacteroidia bacterium
AGAAAGTGCCATATGATCAGAATACGTATAGGTTTTATGCTTCTCGAAGAGAAGCTGAAGAAACAAAAAATAAATTGTTAATTTATTGTTAATCTCAATAAAATAGTAGGATATTAACATAGAATACGCGGACAAAACTCTGATTTATCTGTCCTTACGGTTCTCTACTACCAAATACTCAGATAAACGAATAAAGCCCACGCCGAAACGCGAGCATCATCGCTTTACTCTTGAGTATTTTAACATTGTAGAGAATGTAAGGTCAAGATGTAAAAGCTAAAACGCTTTTTCCAATATGTTTTAAAATGCGCGTATTATCACGCTTTATCTATCATAAGCAAATATTTTATTAATTAATTATGCAACAAAGTTATCACTTTTTTTGTAAATGAAAGTGAAAAATAGATTTTTTTACTCGGCTCGCCGGTAACGATAGCAGCCGTTGCGATTCCGGAACTGTTGTTGCAGGATTGATTGGTTAATTATGCTATTTCTATCCCAGTGCGCTGAATCTCATCCAAAAAACCGGCATAGTCAGTGTCTTTGGCAATGACATGAGGTTCTATACGGAAATCAACTTTTCTCGTTAATTTCCATATTGGAGGAATTATTTTGAAATAATCTCCTTCAAAATGGTTGATCACAAAAGCCACATCTATATCACTATGTTCACGAGGCGTCCCATGTGCATAAGACCCGAAAAGATATACCTTTTCTATTTTTATCGGAAAATCATTCTCCACTAATGATTTATATATCTTTACCTTGTCGATAATATCGTTTCTTTTATCCATTGCTGTAAATTTTTTGTTTGTTCCAACAATTCAGCACATTTGGTATGTGTTAAAATTTAAAACCCACTTTGCTGTGCCAAATAATCTAATTTGTGTTTGTATGGTGGAGTCTCCTCTTTTAATTTAGCATAACATGCCTTAAAAATCTTTTCGATTATCAAATGGCAAGTAAAACCAACAAATAAAAAACGCCCACCGGCAAACAAAACATCAGCCGTTTTTACGTCTTCGTCCGAAAGTTCAATCCAATAATTTACCTTTTCTTCGTTTGTCATATTAGTCCATTGCTTTGCGCAAATATACAACTAATTTATGAAATAACACACTCTTTCCCATTGGATAGCAGGGCAAACGCATTAAAATCTTTGTTTTATAACAAATAAAAATCTCATTACCTCATTTGTCGCCTGTTTTCTTACGAATCCTTTCCTTAAAGGCGCGGTTAAAAAATGTTCTATCTCTCCATCAGCCATTTTGTAGCATTTTTTTGTACAATGCCGTTATAAGTCGGTTCTTCGGGGTCGAGCGTTATAACCATTTTTGGGTGATGGTTTTTCAGTTTTATAAACGCTGACAGTTCCCGTTCGCGCGTTGCCTCGTTGCGCATGGTCAGACTACCAACGGAATCGGACAAAAACCGTGTAAGATTGTCGAAAGCCACCTCGTTATAAATCTGATTTCTCGGCTTAATATCTTTTTCAAGAATGGTGGTATAAAGTCCTTTCAGATAATTTTCGTAAGCGGAATTGCTAATTTTATGCAATTCAAGCGCCTGCGGAAAGCCGCCGATTTGCATATAGTCGATTAAATCGGTGTCGGTTGGTTTCTCAATTTCCAGATATTCCAGATATTCTAAAAATGAAAATGGATACATTTCAATGGTAATTGCCCGACCGGTGAGAAATTCAAAATTACGAAAACTTTTCAATTTTACAAACTTTTCGTAATTTCATCTTATTTATTGGCAAGAACATGGCCTCTGTTTTTGCGTGGACACTACGTTGAGCAGGATAACGAGGGTATTTAATCAAACACCCAACACCACATTGGCACTGATATTCAATTTTTTGCTTATGTTCCGTGCAACTTTCAGGGTAGGTTCACTTTTCCCTGTCAGGTATTCGCTGACACGCGATGAGCTAACGCCAAGAATGGCAGCCAGTTTAGCTTGGTTCAAATTCATTTCGTACATACGAAGTTTCACCGTATCCACCAATAGCGGCTTTTTGACAGGATAATGTTCCTTTTCATAATCGACAACCAAATCCGAGAGAATATCTAACTCAATATAATTTTTATCCGTCTTATTCGTATTGTCGTCCACGATTTCTACAAGCTCATCAATACGTTGCATAATAGCTTCGTATTCCGCTTCATTCATTATTTTTTGCATATCCGCATATAATTAAATTTTTGAACAATCCTTTATTTTGCTATATTCTGTATGAGTTCCTATAAATCGAATGTACACGATCTTCGGTTCAAATACTATCAACGCAATCAATCTGTACGAATTTCCTTTTATGTTGAATACATATCTTTTGCCACCAACAGTATCTATACTATTAAATGTAGCTTTTGCATCAGCAAAACAACTCCATTCACTTAGCTCTGTTTTTTCATACCAGTCGGACCTTGCTCTTTCAAATGCTTTTACTGCAATTTGTTTACGGAGTTCCCTGACACCTAATTTTTGAGTTAATGCTTCCTGAGCGTAAAAGAGTTTTGCTTCCGTCGTTTTAATGGGCAATATTTCCACAAAGTGTGACCAACTCAATTGTCGTGCCAGTGGCACGACAATCTGTTCATCCGGAAATTGCTCAGCAAATTTCAACATCCTGCGTAGGTTTTTTTCTTCAAAACCTCTGCCATATTTTTTACTCAATTGTCGCGACACTGTCGCGACAATTGACCTACCATAATCTGCCCGCTTATTTTGCAGGACTACTTCATTGATACGCTTGCCGATTTTCCAAAACAGGATGGTGAGGGTACTGTTCGCTTGGATGGCGACAAATTCTTTACTTTTATCAATAAGTTGAGATAACTCATTGAATAATAGTTGTTCAGGTACTTCGGTACTTTTAATTAATGTTACCATAGTTTGATTCTATTTTTAAAAATTATTGAAAGGCTTTTTTTATTTTACAAAAGTATAATTATTCTGCAAATAAATGCTAAAAGATTCTGTTATTTATACAATCCCGGATGTGATTTCTTTCAAAGGTTCCATCACAAAACTTCTTTCCTTATAAAACGGATGGGGTAAGGTTAATTCTTCGGATTCATATACCAAATCGTCGTATAAAATAATATCAATATCAATAATCCGGTCTTGGTAGTCGGGTGCGGATAAACCGTGCCGGCTTTTGATGGTTCTTCCCATTTCCTTTTCGATGTCTTGCGTGACTTTCAACAAATCGAGGGGCGCTAAATCCGTTTCTATTTTGACTGCCATGTTGAAGAAGGAATGGGCCGATTCGAATCCCCAGGGTTCGGTTTCATAGACAGACGAAATAGCCGAAAAAATTCCTATTCTTTCGGCTATTCGTGCAATGGCTGTTAATAAATTCAGGTTTTTATCGCCTAAATTTGTTCCCAATGCTAAAAAAACAGTATGTTTCCTCCGCATCAACAAATTGTTAATTATTAATTGTCAATTGTCAATTGTCAATTGATTAAATGATGAGCATGGCATCGCCGTAAGCTCCAAAACGGTATTTTTCGGCGATAGCTAATTTGTATGCTTCCATAATCAAATCAAAACCTCCGAAAGCCGTTGTTTGCATCAACATGATGGATAGCGGCATGTGAAAATTCGTGACCAAACTCGTTGCCACCAAAAAATCGTAGGGAGGAAAGATGAATTTATTGGTCCAGCCTTCGAATTCTTTCAGGTGACCGCCGCTGGTGACCGTACTTTCAATGGCGCGGATCACCGATGTGCCCACGGAACAAACCTGCTTGTTCGTGTCCTTGGCTTTGTTCACAATGGCTACCGCTTCCGGACCGATGACGGCTTGTTCGGAATCCATTTTATGTTTGGTCAGATCTTCCACATCAATATCTCGGAAATTTCCTAAACCCGAATGAATGGTGACAAAAGCAAATTCGCAGCCTTTGATTTCCAAGCGTTTCATCAATTCGCGGCTGAAATGCAAACCCGCTGCCGGTGCAATTACCGCTCCTTCGTTTTTGGCAAAAATTGTTTGGTAACGTTCCGTATCTTCCGGCACCACATCCCGTTCCATATAGGTAGGAATCGGCATCTCACCCAAAGCATACAATGCCGACTTGAATTCCTCGTGAGGACCGTCGTACAGGAAACGCAGGGTTCTTCCGCGCGAAGTGGTATTGTCAATGACTTCCGCTACCATGGAATCATCGTCCCCGAAATACAATTTATTTCCGATCCGGATTTTGCGGGCTGGATCGACCAGCACATCCCACAGGCGCAGTTCTTCGTTTAATTCCCGCAACAGGAAAACCTCAATTTTTGCTCCGGTTTTTTCTTTATTGCCATACAAACGGGCGGGAAAAACCATCGTGTCGTTGAATACGAAAGTATCTTTATCGTCAAAGTATTGCAGAATATCCTTGAAAATTTTATGTTCGATTTCACCGGTCTGCCGGTGAATAACCATTAATTTGGATTCATCCCGATTGGGTGCCGGAAATTTAGCAATCAATTCCGGAGGAAGATTAAACTTAAATGTTGACAGTTTCATATTTTAAACGTTAAAATCATCTATATTCAGACACTTATCTAATGTAATATCACCAACTCTTGTTCGTTCCAAGGCTATCAGGTGGGCGCCCGATTGCAGCGCTTGCCCGATGTCGCGCGCCAAGGCACGAATGTATGTTCCTTTACTGCACACTACCCGGATTTTCAACTCTTCCGGTTGACAGGACAGCAATTCGATTTCATCAATAACCAATACTTTCGGTTTTAAATCCACTTCCAATCCTTTCCTTGCCAGATCGTACGCCCGGTCGCCATTCACTTTGCAGGCGGAAAAAGCCGGCGGGATTTGTTCGATACTGCCCACAAATTGAGGTAGCGTTTGTTCTACCAATTCCTTCGTAATATGAGCCGTTTCGTACGTATGGTCTATTTCCGTTTCCAAATCGAAAGAAGGTGTTGTGGCTCCCAAACGAAGCGTAGCAACATATTCTTTGGTTTGGCTTTGGAATTCATCTATTCTCTTGGTCGCTTTTCCGGTACATACAATCATCACTCCCGTAGCGAGCGGATCCAATGTGCCAGCATGACCTACTTTTATCTTTTTTACATTCAAAAACCGGGAAATCTTGTACCTGATTTTATTCACCAGGTCAAAAGAAGTCCAATGCAGCGGTTTGTTAAAATAGATAATCTCTCCTTCTTGAAAATGATACATCCGGTTACAGTATTTTCAAATCGTAACCCAAACCAAGCATCACCAGCAAGACGCCTCCGACTAAGATGCGGTAATAGCCAAATGCTTTAAATCCATATTTGCTTAGAAAATCGATAAAAAATTTAATAGCGATCATGGCTACCACAAATGCAACGATATTTCCGACAATCAGGATATTTATATTATCCACCAACAATTGTTGGCTTTCCGGATTACCAATTAATTTCAATAATTTATACGCCGAAGCGGCAAACATTGTGGGAACTGCCAGAAAAAACGAAAATTCGGCGGCATTTTTCCGTGTCAATTTTTGCGACATCCCGCCGACAATCGTTGCCATGGACCGCGAAACACCGGGAATCATGGAAATACATTGGCATAACCCTATTATAAACGCTTTTCGGGGCGTAATAGTTTGCTCTTCGGATGTTTTTTCAAATAATTTATCTACAAAAAGCATAAAAACGCCCCCGATAACCAACATGATTGCTACAACCGTCACACTTTCAAGCATTTCATCTATTTTGTCGCTGAACAGGAATCCCAAAACGGCTGCCGGAATAAAGGCGATAAACAGTTTCCAATAGAAATCAACGCTTTGGAAAAACCGTTTGAAGTATAAAACTACCACTGAAAGGATGGCGCCGAACTGGATGATGACCGTAAAAGCCTTGACAAATTCGGTAGGTTCTACGCCTAAAATACTTTCTGCAATAATCATGTGCCCGGTACTCGATACAGGCAGGAATTCGGTCAACCCTTCAACGATGGCGATAATAATTGTCTGTAACCAGGTCATTTATTCTTTTGTTTTCTTTAAAATGGAATATATAACTAATCCGAAACCGCTCATAATCACCACCGGAGCGATTAATAATCTCCGGGTATCGAAAATACGAGGGTCGAATCCGGTTTCTTCGGTGGTTTTTCCTCCCGAAACTAATATAAATCCAATAATAATAATGGCTGCGGAAACGGCTAACCAGATAAAATTGTCCTTTCCGAATGCAAATTGTTTTTTATCCATTTTTTAATTTCAATTAATTACATTTTATAAAGGTCTTCTATGTCTGCACTGACGTATTTGTTTACGGCAAAATACGTGGCAATCGTAGAAATTAACACACCTAATATTAATATGCTTCCGAATACAATCAGCAGGGATCGAGTGTTATACATCGCCTCCATATTCGGTATATTGGTCGCCATATAATGAATCAGCCAATATAATAATCCGCCGGCAATGACAGCGGCAATAATTCCGACCAGCACGTTGGACAGGATAAACGGTTTTTGAATGAATCCCTTTTTGGCTCCGACCAATTGCATGGTATGAATCAAAAAGCGTTTGGCATACACCATCAACCGGATGGTATTGTTAATCAAAGCAAAGGAGATGAACAACAATATCAGGGCGATAACCAGCAGGATAAAACCTATTTTGGCAATGTTTTCCCCGATAACTTGCAACGTTTCCTTGCGGTATTCCGTTTCTTTGATATCGTTGGAATAACGTTGAAGTTGTTTTTCTATCACCGCCAAGCTATCTATATTGGCATAATGGGCATTCAAATGAACAACAATCATGTCGGGCAGGGGATTGAAGCCCAGGACTTCTTCCGGGTTTTGTCCCAAATCCGCTTCCAATTCTTTCAACGCTTCCTCTTTGGATACAAAAGTAGTCGATTTGGCATACGGTGTTTCGTTCAACATTTTTTCGAGGCGTTGAATCTGCGCCTTACTTGTATTGTCCTGTAAAACAATGTCGAACGATAATGTTTCTTTGATATAATTGGAAAGATTATTCGCAAATAACGACAGGAAAATAATTAAGCCTAAAAGAAAAAGCACCAACGCGATACTAACCGTAGCTGTAATTTTTGAATTGATAAATGTAGTCGGCGAAAGCTGCTGTTTCTTGTTCATCCTTGATTTCTTTATTGCCTTACTTTCAGAAAAAGGCACACTATTCCTAAATTCGCTGCAAATATAGAAATAATTTGCGATAATTTAGGTTTATACCGGATTGTTTTTTTCGGTGGGCATAAAATTTAAAAGATGAAAGATAAAATAAAAAAGCTCCGGAGAAATTTCTCGGGAGAGTATGATAGCCCAAAGCATGTAATCCGTCTTCAATATTGCGCAGGTTTTCGGCTTCGCGGACGCCTTGAGCCGTCAAGCGGACATATTCTCCGCCGGCTTCAATAATCCGGATGCACTATTGAATACTTCCTTCCGTATCCAAAGTAGATGTATTCGTCATAGACTGGACACGAATCGGATTTTCTCCGCCCATAGGTGTATTTCCGATCCATACTTCGGATGATTTTCTGCGTTGGAACATTTGATTCGTTACTACTTCTGTCATTGCGGGCTTGACCCGCAATCCCATGATGTTCGTTAAACGCTGATTAACGTTTGGCAGGAGATTGCGGGTCAAGCCCGCAATGACAAAAAATTATTAATTTGTTTTGAATGTATATTTAACATCAGCCAATTCTGCATTGGCTTTCACAATCTTTTCTTTGAGATTTTCTTTGTATTCCGCTAATTTTACCTGTAAATTGGTGTCTTTTACAGCCAAAATCTGGGCAGCCAAAATCGCGGCATTCATCGCGCCGTTAATTCCTACGGTGGCTACCGGAATACCCGGAGGCATTTGGACGATCGCCAACAAGGCATCCATTCCGTCCAACGTAGCATAATCCGTAATACCGACATAAGCGACAGCACCTTCTACGCGAATCCATTCGTGATCGACCGTGTACTTTACATTTTCAGGAAACTTCATAAATTCGTTATTATTTAATTGGAACAAACGTACAAAAAAATCCGGGAAAAATAAAATTTGACAAGCTCTATTATTTGTCTGGGATTCTTTTATTGGAATTATAATTGCAATAACGTTACTACTTACCCCTATCCAATTGAAGAATCCGGACACTTTGAGTTTAATTTTGAACACTTTGAATATCCGTTCGGAAGCGTTATTGTCCGAAGGAACATTCTCATGAAAAGATAATCATGGTTACAGGTGCAAATCTTACGTATTTTATGATATTCAGTGACAAGCGGGCGAATGAGGGGATGTCAGTAAAATAATTAACATCATTTTTTTGGTTGTTACAAAAATAAGAACTAATTTCGTGAAATATTTCATATACAAGCGAGTAAAATGAAATAGATTAATTGATATTACATAGTTAGAAAAGCGTTAGCTTTTATTCTCGTATTGGAAACATCTACAACTTCAATATCAGTAAGAATAAGGAAACGCTCACGGGGAACCGTGGGCTTGACTTATTTGCTGATATAGGTAGTAGATGACCTCCAATACGAATAAAGTTTAGTCCCACGTTTTTTTATTTTAAATAGTTTAATTTAAAATCGCTTCTTCGGGACTTGGAAGCAATAAATTCATTAAAAAAGATGAAAAAAAATTTAATTTTAATGATGCTGCTTTTAACAGGAGCAGTAAGTATGAACGGACAAATCTCCGATGCCCCAATCATGGTAGTAACCGGTAGCATGGTGAATACCGGATCGTTGGTCTCCAAAGGTCCTATTGAGTTGCGAACGAACACCGAAAAAAACAGTCAAATCGACAATACTGCGACCGGTGATATAAAAACACCGACCTTGACTGTTGATGAATTCACCTTGTTGAATAACGATGGCAAAATCTGTGTGGGCTGTGGAGAAGGCAGTAACTATGGCAATTATGCTACGCAGAAGATTGGTGACACTTGGTGGACAACTGAAAACATTGCTTATGGCTCTTCACCGTCTGATTATTATGCTACAGACTATAATAATGGAGCTACAATAGGTTCATATACAGAGGGTAACGAGAGACGTGGTTATTACTATAGTTGGGACCAAGCAGCAGCAGCTTGTGCATCATTGGGTACCGGTTGGCACGTGCCCTCGAAAGAAGAATGGAGTGACTTTCAAACAGTTTACTATTATTTAGAGCAAGCCGATAAAGATAAATGGACGAATACTCCGGCGTTTCAGGCAGGCTACTACAATAACACCGAATGGCTTTATTGGAATTCGGGAGGTTATTGGTGGACGGACACTGAAGGTGCAGGCATTGTACTTAGTCAAAATGCAAAAATGTGGGGTACGTCAAGCAGGTTGAATGCGGCGCTGTCGGTGAGATGCGTGAAAAATAGTTAGTATGACTGTAAATCCAGAACAAAGACCTTTCGAACATTATTTCCAAGATAAAATAAAAAAGCTCCGGAGAAATTTCTCGGGAGCTTTTTCCCCTTTTTTCAATCTTTCATGAGGGGGATTGTTGTGTTTGTGGGTTTCTTAACCCAAATAACTCTTTAACAAATTGTTTTTGTTACTTTGTTTCAATCTTCGGATTGCTTTTTCCTTGATTTGTCTTACACGTTCGCGCGTTAATCCAAACTCATCTCCAATCTCTTCCAGTGTCATCTCTTGACGTCCGATGCCGAAAAACATTTTGATAATGTCCCGTTCCCGTTCGCTCAAGGTAGATAAGGCGCGGTTGATCTCTTTGGAAAGTGATTCGTTCATCAAAGAACGGTCGGCTACCGGAGCGTCTTCATTGACAAGCACGTCCAGTAAGCTGTTATCTTCACCTTCTACAAAGGGAGCATCCACCGAAATGTGCCGGCCGGAGACCTTTAGTGTGTCCGAAATCTTGTCTACCGGAATGTCCAATTCAGTTGCCAGCTCTTCCGGAGAAGGTCTGCGCTCGTGTTCTTGTTCAAATTTTGAAAAAGCTTTGGTAATCTTGTTCAGAGAACCAACCTGATTCAACGGTAAACGTACAATCCTTGACTGTTCGGCCAAAGCTTGTAAAATAGATTGCCGGATCCACCAGACTGCATACGAAATAAATTTGAATCCACGTGTTTCGTCGAATTTTTCGGCAGCTTTTATCAAACCCAGGTTACCTTCATTGATCAAGTCGGGCAGACTCAATCCCTGGTTTTGATACTGCTTGGCTACCGACACTACAAACCGGAGATTTGCACGTGTTAATTTTTCCAATGCAGACCGATCTCCCCGCCGGATAGCCTGTGCCAACTCGACTTCCTCTTCTACAGTAATCAAATCTTCGCGACCGATTTCCTGAAGATACTTGTCTAAAGATGCACTCTCCCGGTTGGTGATTGACTTTGTGATTTTTAATTGCCTCATTCAGTAATTTTATTATGAGAAAAATTATCGCAAAAGTAGTTATTATTTCTTAATTATTCAAATCAATTGCATAAAACCTTACTTTATCGTTGGGATACAAACCTTTAATGTATAAACCTCTTTCGTCCGGATCCTGTTTTAATATGGTTTCGACAATTTTTGTAAACGTTTCCGGCGAATCTAATCGCTTGTCATTGGCCGTAAGAATCACGAAACCATTCCGGATACCGGCTTCTTTTAATTTGCCGTTGGTAAGGTTGTTGACTTCCACGCCATAATTAACGCCCGCCGCCCGTTTGGCTTCAGGAGATAATTCTTTGAAGGTCGCACCTAAAATTTCGGCTACACTCCGGTTTTTAATAATTTCCGTTGTGCCTTGGTCATTCTTCAACTCTACTTTAAATGTTTTTACACTGCCTGAACGGTTGACCTGTACTTCCACCACATTGCCCGGATTGTAACGATTGATTTCCGCCCGCAATTCCGAAAAACTTTTGATTTTATTACCGTTGATGGCTGTAATCACATCGCCTTCCTGGATTCCTGCTTTTTGGGCGGAACTTTTGGTAGAAAAACCGGCTACATATACACCTTCATGCACTTTCAATTTTTCGTATTTTTCGGGTTCTCTTTCCTTCAAGGCAGCTAATTCGCTAATGGATACACCCAATAAGGCGCGTTGAACCGTACCATATTCCCGAATATCGGAAACCACTTTTTTCACCAAACTGATAGGTACAGCGAACGAATATCCGACAAAATTTCCTGTTTCGGAATAAATGGCAGTATTGATACCCACCAATTCGCCTTTTGTATTGACTAAGGCGCCGCCGCTGTTTCCCGGATTGACCGCAGCATCGGTCTGAATAAACGATTCGACTTTATCCTGAGCGCGTACTCCGCCCCGTTGCCCGTAACCCGAAAAAACATTGCCACGGCCTTTGGCGCTCACAATTCCGGCTGTAACGGTGGAAGTTAAATTAAACGGATTACCTACCGCCAATACCCATTCGCCGACTTTCAGAGCATCGGAATCGCCAAACGGAATGACCGGAAAATCTTTTCCTTCAATCTTCAATAAAGCAATATCCGTGGCTTCGTCTGTTCCGATGATTTTTGCTGTGTACGTTTGCTCGCTATTCGTGACCACTTCAATTTCATCAGCTCCTTCCACGACATGATTATTCGTTACAATGTAACCATCGGTTGCCACAATGACTCCCGAACCAAAACCTACCCGCGGCTGTTGTTGCCGTTGAGGCGTTTGGCCAAAAAAGAATTCAAACGGATCGCCAAACGGATCCATAGACCGGCCTCTTCTGTCGGCTGATTGACTGGGTTTTGCTACCGATTTAATATGTACCACCGCATTCACGCTTTGTTCGGCGGCCAATGTAAAATCCGTATTTTCGGCTGCTACGGCATTATATCCTACAGGATGAAAACCTGTCTGATTAAATGCACCGGATGCGGACACTTTGTCATTTTTGTCTAAATAAGAATAAGTTCCGATAGTTGCGCCTACGCTCAATAAACATACGAACAGCGTCCCAAACAATAATTTCCAATTCATCTTCATATTTGTTATTTTTTTATTAATTAATAGTGTGACAATTTTTCACTCTGTAAATCTATCTACAAATAACATACTACAAATGTGTTTGGCAGACGCATTTTAACAAATTTAACGGTAAAAAATCGAAGTTAAATCTAATTAACAGATAGGTATGACAGAAAGGACATAGTCTGCCACTTCTTCCATCAACCACTTGGGCGTGGAAGTAGCTCCGCAGATTCCCACCGATTCGATGGATTGAAGCCATTCGGGATGAATATCTTCCGGATTGGAAATAAGGAAGGTATTCGGATTGGCTTTTTTACATTCGTTCAACAATACTTTTCCGTTGGAACTTTTTTCTCCGGCAACGAACAGTACCAAGTCGTGTTGCGAAGCAAATTTCCGGATATGGGGTATCCGGTTGGCTACCTGCCGGCAGATCGTATCGAAGGAATTGAAAATCACCGGATGGTTCACGCAGGAACGGATTTCTTTTTCGATTTCTTTGAAATCATCGACCGACATGGTGGTTTGGGAAAACAAATAAATATTTTTGTTGAAATCCAATTGCCGGATATCTTCTTTTTTTTCAATTACAATGGCCGTCCCTTCGGTTTGTCCCACCAAGCCATTCACTTCGGCGTGACCGATTTTACCGAAAATCACAATCTGGGAGTTTTCCGGATCGGCGGACAAGTATTTTTCCCGGATTTTTTTTTGCAACTGTAAAACGACCGGACAAGTGGCGTCCACGATCTGAATCCGGTTTTGACCGGCGATTTCGTAAGTGGAAGGCGGTTCGCCGTGCGCACGCAGCAAGACTTTTTTATCGTGCATGCGCTTCAATTCTCCGTGATTGATTGTTTTCAGTCCTTTTTTTTGCAAACGCGCCACTTCCTGACTGTTGTGGACAATATCGCCCAAACAGTAAAGTTCATTATTGGCTGCCAATTCTTTTTCTGCATTTTTGATTGCATTGACCACACCAAAACAAAAACCCGAATCCTGATCTATTTCTACTGTCCGCATGATTTGATGGACAAAGATACGAATATAACACAAATATATCCGCCTGATTTGCAAGAAAGATGAAAGATTTAACGATCAGGCTTTGTATTCCCGAAATTTATATGTAAGTTTGTAGCTTAAAATAAACATATAAATCAAGAAATACAGTATGAAATTCGTTGTATCCAGTAATTTGTTATTAAGCCACTTACAGACAGTTGGCAGAGTGATTGCTTCTAAAAATCCGATTCCCGTTTTAGATTGTTTCCTGTTTGAACTTCACGGAAATCAATTGACTATTACCGCTGCCGACAGTGAAACGCGGATGATTACTACCATTGAAGTCAACGATGTAGAAGAAGAAGGCACGTTTGCCGTTCCTTCCAAGAACTTGTTGGAAGCCTTGAAAGAACTTCCGGAACAGCCGGTTGTTTTTGAAATAAACAACACGAGTCTTGAAATGTTAATCAATTATGAAAATGGGAAGTATAATTTTGTGGCGCAAAAAGGAGATGAATATCCTCAATCCAAACCGTTAAGAGAAGATGCAGCCACCTTGTCGCTCAGCGCAGCCGATTTGTTGGCAGGCATTTCCCACACTATTTTTGCCAGCGGTGAAGATGAACTTCGCCCGGTAATGAATGGGGTATTTTTCGATATTTCTCCCGAAAATCTTACTTTTGTGGCCTCTGACGGACATAAATTGGTACGTTTCAAAAATCTGGGAGTAACCGGCAATGAAGCGGCTTCGTTTATTCTGCCTAAAAAACCGGCTAACCTGCTGAAAACCATCCTTCCCCGCGAAGAAGGCGAAGTGACGATCGGTTTTGATACCAACAACGCCTACATCACCATGGCGCATTTTACGGTCGTATGCCGGTTGATTGAAGGCCGTTATCCGAATTATAACGGAGTCATTCCTCAAAATAATCCGTACCAGGTAACGGTGGACCGTTTGAATTTCTTAAACGCATTGAAACGGGTCACGGTTTTCTCCAATCCGGGCAGCAGTCTGATTAAATTGAATTTGTCGGCCAACAGCATTTTTATTTCGGCACAAGACATTGATTTCTCTACTTCGGCCGAAGAAACAATTGCCTGTGTCTATGACGGCGTTGCCATGAGCATCGGTTTCAAAGGAACTTATCTGATTGAGATTGTGAATAATATCCTTTCGGAAGAAGTGGTTCTCGAATTGGCGGATCCTTCCCGCGCCGGATTGATTCTTCCGGTGGAAAACGAAGACAAGGAAGATTTGCTGATGCTATTAATGCCCATGATGCTGAACGAATGAAACTAAATCTAAAAAATCCGCTGGTCTTCTTTGACTTGGAGACCACCGGCATCAATATTGTTTCCGACCGGATTGTAGAAATCTCTTATTTAAAGGTGTTTCCCAATGGCGACGAAGAATCGAAAACGCGCCGGATCAATCCGGAAATGCCTATTCCTCCCGAATCAACGGCTATTCACGGTATTTCGGACGAAGATGTGAAAGATGCGCCCACGTTCAAAGCCATTGCTAAATCCTTGGTGGCGCAGATCGAAGGTTGTGATTTGGCCGGATACAACTCCAATCGTTTTGATATCCCGCTGTTGGGCGAAGAATTGCTGCGCGCCGGAGTGGATATTGATTTAATGAAACGGAAATTTGTAGATGTGCAGACCATTTTCCACAAAAAAGAACAACGCACCTTGTCCGCAGCCTTAAAATTCTACTGCGACAAGGAGTTGGAAAATGCGCATACCGCCGAAGCGGATACCAAAGCTACTTACGAAATCCTGAAAGCCCAGTTAGACCGCTATCCCGATTTAAAGAACGATGTGGCTTTCCTTTCCGAATATTCCGCCTTCGGCAACAATGTTGATTTTGCCGGCAGGGTGGTATATAACGATAAAATGCAGGAAGTAATCAATTTCGGAAAATACAAAGGCCGTTTGGTGGAAGATATTTTCCGGGAAGACCCTGGATATTACGGCTGGATTATCCAGGGCGATTTTCCGCTGCATACGAAGAAAGTTTTTACGACTATTAAATTGCGGTCGGCGTTTAATAAATAAAAAAAGGTATAAATTGTGTCTTTATTTTGCCGGAATATTTTTCAATAATTCCACCAAAAACGCCCACCACTTTTCCACAGTCGGAATCTCCAGCCGTTCTTCCGGCGAATGCGCGCCCATGATCGTCGGCCCGCAGGAAATCATATCCAATTTTGGATTTTTTTCCTTGAATAAACCACATTCCAAACCAGCATGGATGGAAATGATGAGCGGTTTCTTATGGAATAAGCGTTCAAAAACGGCTTCCGAAACATGTAGAATCGCTGAATCCGGATTGGGTTTCCATCCCGGATAACCGTCGGAGGATTTGGCTGCCGCACCGGCTAATTTAAATACGGCCGTTACCATATTGGCAGTACTGTTTTTGGCCGAAGCAGTCGAACTCCGTTGACTGGTGGTCACTACAATTTTATGGTCTTCCTTCATTTTGACGGAAGCCAGATTCGTGGAAGTTTCCACCGTTCCCGGCATATCAAAACTCCAACCCATTACGCCGTGCGGAAGGGCATAAAGCGCTAAAATCAAATTCGTTCCGGTTTTTGCATCTATGGCATGGGCAGGCGCTGTTGTCGATTGAATATTTAACTGTACTTTCCGGTCTTCTGCCGGTAATTCAGTCAGGAGGTCTGCTTGCAAAAGATTCAACTGTACGCTGGCTTTTTCTTTCGAGGCAATGGGAATTCCCACCGTAGCGCTGGCCTCGCGGGCAATGGCATTGTGCAAATTTCCACCGTCAATTTTCGACAGAACAATAGGAGCTTGTTGCGATAGGGCATATAAATAACGCGCCAGAATTTTATTGGCGTTACCCAATTCTTTGTGAATATCGCTTCCCGAATGGCCTCCTTTTAAATTGGAAATCTGTACTTCGAACCAAAAATAATCGGGTGGAGCCGTTTCCAATTGATAGGTAAACGTTCCGATGGTATTTTTTCCGCCGGCGCAACCGACACAAAATTCGCCCCATTCTTCGCTATCCAGATTCAACAAAATATCTCCTTGTAAAAAAGCGGGATTCAAGGCATTGGCGCCGGTCAATCCGGTTTCTTCATCGGTTGTAAAAAGGGCAATGATAGGCCCATGCTCTATTTCCTTGGAAACTAAAATCGCCAAAGCAGCAGCCACTCCAATGCCATCATCGCCTCCTAAGGTTGTGCCTTTCGCCTTTAGCCATTCGCCATCTATATAGGTCTGAATGGGATCTGTTTCAAAATTAAATTGGACATCGCTGTTTTTTTCACAAACCATATCCACATGCGATTGTAAAATCACAGTTTGCAACTGTTCTTTCCCGGGTGTAGCCGGTTTACGGATGATTACGTTGAGCGCTTCGTCTTTTTCCGCTTCCAAACCATGCGCTTTCGCAAAATCAAGTAAAAACGCTACTATTTTTCCTTCTTTCTTGGAAGGACGCGGAACAGCCGTAATTTGGTCGAACAATCCCCAGATCAAAGAGGGTTTTAAATCTTTTATTTCCATGATAATTATTTAAGTTTATATAAAATTCGATTTCAAACGATAAAGAAACAAAAAAAAAATAGATTTATCAAGAAAAATAGATAAAATCACGATAAATTGCCTTATATTTGTGCTCGCAAAAAAATTAGAATATTATAAATATTTTTTACAAGTATATGAAACAGTCTAAACACGCAATTAGTGGAATTTTAGCATTGGTAATGACTATCTTACTTTTCTCACAATGTAAAGATAAAGCAACGAACACGCCGGGCGAAACGAATACGCCGGATGAAGCCGGTTCACAAGATCTATCCATAGTCTATGTGGATGTAGATTCTTTGCTTGTCCACTTTAATTTTTACAACGGATTGGTGAGCGCTTTGGAAGATAAAGCGAGCAAACAAAACAGTTCTATTAAGTCAAGCGCTCAAAAATTTGAGAATGAAGTGTTAAGCTTTCAACAAAAAGCGCAAAACAATGCTTTTTTGAGTCAGGAAAGAATGACACAGGAACAAACACGCCTCCAACGGATGCAGGACGATATTCAACAAAGAGCCGCCCAGATGCAACAGGAATTGGCTTTAGACCAAGCCGTGCTCCAACAGCAACTGTCAGACTCTTTAGTTTTAGGAATCAAAGAATTCAATACCCCGAAAAAGTATTCGCTGATACTGACTAAATCCGGTAACAGTATTCTGTATGCCGATAAACAATTTGATATTACCAATGATGTCATCGAATTTCTGAACAAACGTTTCAAATCCGAAAAGGAATAAGCAGATTTTTGTCATAATTTCAAAAGGGTATCCGAAAGTTCCGGTACCCTTTTTTATTTGTGATTTTGATACATTTTACTTATTTTTGTATCCATCTTATACGGTTTGATACAAATAGAATGAAAAACAGCCTGTTTATTTTACTTTTTTTAACAATCTGTTGCTCGACTCTTTATGCAGAGAAAATTCAGATATGGACTCCGAATGAAGGTCTTTCCAACAGCCATATATCCCAGATTTACCAGGATTCACAAGGTTACATCTGGATTGCCACCGAAAACGGATTGAATAAATTCAACGGTTACAATTTTACGGTTTACAGCCAACAACCCAATGACTCCACTTCCCTTCAGGGAAATTATGTCTATTCCGTATTGGAAGACAGCCGAGGGACATTCTGGGTAGGCTCTATCGGCGGATTGTTGCAATACGACCGGGAAAAGGACAATTTCCGCCCGATTCGTATTCAAAGCAGCGAACCTTTCTATCTGAACCGGGTGACCTGGATTTTAGAGGATCAAAAAGGAAATATCTGGGTATCGTATTACGGTAACGGCATTATCTGTTTGGATGCGGAAACGATGAAACCGGTTTTCTACAATAAAAAAAACAGTGAAATAGCCGATGACAATATTGATTGCGCCTACGAAGACAGTTTTGGTAATTTATGGCTGGGCACGCATGAAAACGGCGTTTACCTGTTTAATCCGGAAAATCAATCGGTACAACATTTTCAATACCGGCCGGGTATTCCGGGAAGTCTGAACGACAACCGGGTATTTTCGATTTGTGAAGATGCTTTCGGTCGTGTGTTAATCGGGACATTGGGCGGCGGAGTCAATATCTATGACCGACCTTCCCAAACGTTTACTGCCTTGAGAACAGGAAATTCCGAAACGGAAAACCAGATTTTTTCCATGGCTTTGGATAAAAAAGGAGATGTATGGCTGGGAACAGACGGCGCAGGAATTGTACGTTACGATCCGTCCTGCAAGAAACTGCCGGTGATTGATCCGGGTTCGGAGTTGTACGACCTGACGAAAACCAAAGTGCATCATCTTTTTGAGGATAAACAGGGGAATATGTGGGTGGCGCTCTACCAGAAAGGCATCTTATTTATTCCTGCCAAAGGAAATAATTTTCAGAATTACGGCTTCAATCCTTTTGATCCGCAACGAAGTATAGGCACTCATTGTGTCATTTCGGTGTTGGAAGACAGTTATAATACTATCTGGATCGGAACGGATGGCGATGGATTATATAAGGTCAACAGTTCTAATCAGAAGATCGAACATCTTTCGGCGGCCACTACCAAAGGATTTCCCAGCAATGTCATCACAGCTCTATTTGAAGACAAGGACAAAAATGTATGGATAGGAACCTACGTTAACGGTATTTTCCGGTATAACCGGAAGACACAAAGTTTCGATTCGTATTATAATACCAACACTCCCAATAAGTTAAGCTTCGACCATATCTCCGCTTTTGTTCAGGATAAAGCCGGGATCTTGTGGATTGCAACCGATGGCGGCGGATTAAACAGCTTCGATCCGGAAACCAAACAAATTAATTATTATAAAGCCGGCTCCGGAAATGCAAAAGAATATCAACTATCCAGTAATTGGGTATATACCTTGCACATAGATAAAGAGAATAAAATATGGGTGGGAACGTACAGCGGCGTGAATTTGTTTGATCCGGAAACAAAAACCTTTTCCAATTCCAACTTGCAGAATAGTATTTTGAATGCAAAACTCATTTATACGATTAATGAAGATTACCGGGGAAATATTTGGTTGGGCGGTTTTTCCGGCCTGTATTGCATGGATAAAAAAACCGGACAAATTACGCAACGAACGACTTTGGACGGACTTCCCGACAATATGATCAACGGAATTGAGGAAGACGACGAACATGACTTGTGGTTAAGCACCGGAAACGGCTTGTGCCGGTATGATCCCGAAAAAAACAGTTACCTGAATTTTTATGCCAAAGACGGCATACAGAGCAATGAATTTCGCCGGGGAAGTCATTACAAAGGAACAAATAACCGTTTGTATTTTGGCGGAATCAATGGCCTGACCGGTTTTATTCCTTCTCATTTTACGCAAGACCATTCCTTGCTGCATCTGGCTTTTACCGATTTGTTGATATACAACGAACAGGTGCAGGTGGGGAAATCTTCCGTCCTCGAAAAATCCTTGGACGAATCGGAAAGCATTCACCTGAAATACAATCAACGCAGTTTTACATTCCGGTTTGCAGCCATTGAATACGGTATCCCGCAGCGGGTGCTGTATTACACGCAAATGGAAAATTTTGACAAATATTGGCGTTTGACAAACAATCCGAACCGGAGTATTACCTATACCAATTTAAATCCGGGTAAATATATTTTCAAAATAAAAGCGACCTTGGACGGCATCAACTTCCTCGAAAGGGAAGTAAAAGTGATTATCGAACCGCCCTTCTGGTTAAGTATCTGGGCGAAAATTAGTTACGTAATACTCATTCTGCTTGTCGGCTATTTCATCTATTTATATTTGGACAACCGGATAGAACAGCGGCGAATCTTAATGGAAAAAGAACAGCAAAAGCAGTTGTCCGAAAGCAAACTCCAGTTTTTCACCGATATTTCCCATGAAATACGCACGCCCTTGACGCTGATTCTCGGTCCGATTGAAAAATTGGAAGAAGAAACCCAAGACGAAAAAACGCTTTCCATCTATAAAATCATTCACCAGAATGCCTTGCGTATTCTTCGCTTAGTCAATCAATTAATGGATCTACGCGCGGTAGATAAAGGGAAACTGAAATTGAAAGTGGAAGCAACCTTCCTGGAAGAATTTGTGAACAAGATCATGGATTCGTTCCGGGAATTAGCAACGACCAAACAAATTGATTTTAATTTAATCCTCGAAAATACGCTCCCTGAAATTTATATCGACCGGGATTGCTTGGATAAAGTGATTTTCAATTTGCTGTCCAATGCGTTCAAATTCACAAATAAAGGCGGTAGTATCACTGTTTTTATAGGAATCAAGGGCGGGCAAGTGGAAATAAGCGTCGAAGATACCGGAATCGGTATTGCGAAAGAATATCAAGCGCATATTTTCGACCGTTTCTATCAGGTACGCGATGGAAAAGTCAATACGAAGATGGGAACCGGCATCGGTTTGCACCTGTCTAAAATGATGATCGAACTGCATCATGGCGAAATATCCGTTGAAAGTGAACCCGATAAAGGCTGTAAATTCGTCATTTACCTGCCTTTGGATAAAGAAGAATATAAACCGGAAGAATTTGGCGTTACCAATGGGGACGCTACGGCCATGATGGTTCAGCCGTCTTTCCAATTGGAAGAAGCAGAGGTAAATGAGGAAAATAACGGAAAAAAGACAAAAACAGCTACCGGCAAGGGCGCTCAATCGGTCTTATTAGTAGAGGACGATGTGGATATCCTGAATTATATTGATTCCGAATTAGCGTCCAAATACATCATTTATAAAGCAAATAACGGAAAAGAAGGATTAAATAAAGCTTTGAAATATATTCCGGATGTCATTGTCAGTGATATTGTTATGCCCGAAATGGATGGTTTGACTTTGTGCAAATTGCTGAAAGCAAACGATAAAACCTGTCACATTCCGATTATCTTATTGACTGCCAAAACCAATGTGGAACAACGAATCGAAGGAATTGAGATGGGTGCGGATTCATATATTCCCAAACCTTTCAATTTGAAGCATTTGGAAACAAGGATTGAAAAATTAATTGAACTGAGACGGAAGTTGAAAGGCAAATACGGAACGGATAAACTGGGCGAAGAATCCAATATAAAAGTGCTTTCGTCCGATGAAAAATTACTCCAGAAATTTAATGAGAAGTTGCGGGAACAAATCAGCAATCCGGATTTAAGCGTTGAATCGCTCAGTAAAGATTTGGGAATCAGCCGCGTACATCTGAACCGCCGCTTAAAGATTATTACCAATGAATCGCCCGGAAATTATATCCGCAATTTCCGCTTGAAACAGGCAGCGCTATTACTAACCGGCAAAAAAATGTCGATAGCCGAAGTCGCCTATGCAGTCGGATTTTCTTCACACGCCTACTTCAGCAATATATTTAAAGAACATTTCGGGATCTCGCCTTCGGAATATGCGGAAACGAATAATCCGGAGAAATGAAAATGTCTCTCGATTGGAGCCGTTTCAAGACGAAAAAACAGGCAAATACGGTTTCCGCAACAAAGAAACCGGCGAAATTGTAGTTGCGCCCGAATATCGGTATGTTAGCGATTTTTCTTACAGATATGGGCAATATATGGCAATTCTTGGCGAACACCTGTATCTGACGCTTGACGGAAAAATACACGCATTTTCGCCTGATGAAATTTAAAAACTAAAAAATATGACAATATGGAAAAATCAAAAACATAGTATCACATTCGTATATTACCGTATCAAATCGTATCAAAAATGATTTTGTCGTTGCGTATTATTTTCGTATCTTTGCGGCTCAAATCGTATCATTTAATTTGTAAATAATGGACAATCAAGTGTATAATTTTCGCTTGCAGGTGGATTGGAAACTGATAAATCTTATCAGCGAAATCGACCGTTTCGATTCGGAATGGACTGCCGTTGAACGCCGCGAAGGGCAAAGTTTGAAACAACTCAAAACCATTGCTACCATTCGCAGCGTGGGCGCGTCAAACCGCATTGAAGGCAACCGAATGACCGACGAGGAAGTTGATGTTTTATTGAAAAACATTGATATTACGAAACTTACCGACCGCGACAAACAGGAAGTTGCAGGTTATTTCGATACGCTTGATGTGATTTCCGAAAATTACGAAAACGTTGATATTTCGGAAAGCAATATCAAAAATCTGCACAATATTTTAATGAAATACAGCGACAAAGACCGCTGGCACAAAGGCAATTACAAGCAGCACAACAACGCTGTTGAAGCGACTTTTCCCAATGGCGAGCGGCAAATTATTTTCCAAACCACCGAAGCAGGGTTTGCTACCGACGATGCAGTACGCTCACTTGTGGCGTGGTATAACGCTGAAAAAGAGGTGCATACGCTTGTAAAGTGTGCAAGTTTTGTGTATGAATTTTTGAGCGTTCACCCTTTTCAAGACGGAAACGGGCGGTTAAGCCGTTTATTTTCAACGCTTTTGTTACTGAAAAACGGTTACAAATGGATTCAGTACGTCAGTTTTGAACACGAGATAGAAAGCCGCAAATCGGAGTATTATCAGGCATTGCGGGCGTGTCAGGCGCAACGACCGAACGAAGACGTTACGGTTTGGGTACAGTTTTTTCTGAATTGTTTGCGCAATATTCAAAAACAACTGATGAAAAAACTCGAACAAAGCGGCATTGAAACGCAACTTTCGCCGCGCGAAAAAGCAATTTTGACATTGATTTCCAATTATGCAGGCATAAAATCGGGCGAAATAGCCGAAAAATTGGCAATTCCCAACCCGACAGTAAAGCGCATTTTGGCAGAACTGCAAACCAAAAATTTGATAGAAAAATTCGGCAACGGGCGCAATACCGCTTATTCAAAAAAATAATCAATAAAATCAAAATAATATGGAAAAACCGGATATACTTTTTGAGCCGTTTCAAGAGGAAACCACAGGCAAATACGGTTTTCGCCACAAGGAAACCGGCGAAGTTGTAGTTGCACCCGAATATCGCGAAGACGATGTCAGTGAATTTCTTTATTATCGCGGCAGATATGTGGCGTTTCTTGGCGAACACCTGTATCTTACGCTTGACGGCAAAATAAATGCTTGGTCGCCTGATGAAATTTAAAAACTGAAAAATATGAGTAGCAGAAACAATATTTCTCGATTTATACCGTCAAATTGAAACATTTTTTCTCAATTTATACCGTCAAATCGAAACAAAATTTGTATCTTTGCACCGTCAAATTAAAACATTAGTATTATGTTTCAGCGAGATATATTATCTAAATTAGAGATGTGGGCGACAAAACCCAAACGCAAACCGCTTGTACTGCGTGGTGCGCGACAGGTGGGCAAAACAACTTTGGTTGATGAATTTGGAAAAATTTTTGAGATTTATATCAAATTAAATCTTGAAAATCCCGAACACATACAACCTTTTGATAACTACACCAATATGGAAGTGCTGCTGACGGGAATTTACGTTACGGCAGATGTTCCGCGCAAAGATGTTCCTACTTTGATTTTTATCGACGAGATACAAAATTCGCCTCGTGCAGTGATGCTGTTGCGATATTTTTACGAGGAGTATCCTCATTTACACGTCATTGCGGCAGGCTCGCTGCTCGAAACGTTGATAGACAGCCACATTTCGTTCCCTGTTGGGCGCGTGGAATATTTGGCTGTCCGTCCTTGTTCGTTTTGCGAATTTCTTACCGCAATGAGCAAAACCGAACTTCAAAAAGTCGTTAAAGAAATGGGTGTAACAAACGGAATCCATTCTATGACAATGGATTTATTCAATACCTTTACGCTCATTGGCGGAATGCCTGAAATTGTCGCTCATTTTGCAGCAAACAGGGATATTGTTGGCTTGTCGGAAATTTACGATACAATTCTTACAGGATATAAAGATGATGTGGAAAAATATGCCAAAAACGACACAATGAAATACGTTATCAGATACATACTGAAAGAGGGTTGGACGTATGCGGCGCAACAAATCACGCTTGGCGGCTTTGCCGAATCTGCATACAAAGCGCGTGAAATGGGCGAGGCGTTTCGCACTTTGGAAAAAACAATGCTTTTGGAACTCGTTTATCCGAGTACTGCCGCTTTAATTCCCGCCCCCGCCGACTTGAAACGCGCCCCAAAGTTGATTTGGAACGATACGGGATTGGTCAATTATGCCGCCAACATTCAAAAAGAAATTTTCGGCGCAAAAGATATTCTTGATGCTTATCGCGGAAAAATTGCCGAACAGATTGTTGCACAGGAACTTATTTCGCAAGAAACTCGTGTTTCCGCAACGCGCGGATTTTGGGAACGAAAAAAATACGGCTCTGATGCCGAAGTAGATTTTATTTTGCAAAAAGACAGCAAAATTATTCCCATTGAAGTAAAATCGGGACATAACTCAAAACTAAAATCGCTACATTTGTTTATGGACGAATGTCCGCACGATTGGGCGGTCAGGGTTTGGTCGCAGCCGTTTTCAATCGACAAAGCGAAAACGCAGGCGGGTAAGGAATTTAACCTTATCAATCTGCCGTTTTATTATGTCGGCGTGTTGGAAAAGGTTTTGGAAAAAGTAATGGATAAAAAGTATAAGATAATGAATAACGGGGTGAGGGTGGAATTAAAAATGTGAGCGATAACGCAAGCAAAAAACTGCTATCCTAAACGAAAGAATAAATTAGATTGTTTGGTAAAAATCCTCAATGTTCGCTATTCTACGCAATGCGCCGCATACAGAGGAACCGATTTTATGCTGTTTGCAAAGCCAAAATTTTTACTCGACAGCCGAATGGCATAAGGAGGTTTGTATTTTTCCGTATAAACGCCCAAACTGTGCGAGCGGACATTTTCGGCGGCTTTTACTTCCACCGGAATGATACCATCCTGCAATTCAGTCAAAAAATCAATTTCGGCAAGATTACCGGAAGTCCAATAATTCAGATTAATACCGTGAGCGGCAAATGTTTGAGCAACAAAATTTTCGGTCAGGAAACCACGGTACATCATTTCCACGTTATTCACAATGTCTCCGAATTTCAGCCGTGAAAGCGAAACCAGCAAACCGACATCCGACAGATAAAGTTTGAACATGGATTCGGTAAAATACGCGGAAAGTGGCGGTTGCGGCATTTCTGTCAAAATGCACGGCAGCAGCATATTTGCTTGCAAAAGCCATTCGATTGCATTTTGAAATTTTTCGCGATTGCCGCCCTGTTCCACCGTTTTGTACATAAATCGCTTTTGTTTTGCCAACTGCGCAGGCATACTCCGATAAATGGCGTGGATTTTTACGCTGCTCACATTTTCGGAATATTTGGTCATATCAGCCAGATAACCGGTCGATATATCGGCAATTATGGCCGCATTGAACAGCATTAAATCCCGTCCGGTTTCCGCAAAATTCTTTACTGCGGCAGGCATTCCGCCAACGCAAAGATACGCCCGGTAAAGTTGCAGCGCCTTGTTGTGAATAATTTCTGCAAACGGCTGATTATCTGTATAATGTTTGCGGATTTCTTCGGCTAAACGGTTTTCGCCCAACGCCCAGAGAAATTCCTCAAAATCCATCGGATAGAGATATTCTATCTGCACTTTGCCAACCGGAAAAGACGATTTCAGCCGATTGATTTTAACGCCAAGCAAACTGCCTGCCGTCACCATCCGGTAATCAACCGGCGATTCGGCAAAATATTTCAGCGAAGCAATCGCCTCTTCGCAATCCTGAATTTCATCAAAAAAGAAAACGGTTTTGTCCGCATCTATTTTTCGGTTAAAAAACAGTTCCATTCGCCCGATTATCTCGCTTGCAACCAATGAAGGGCGGAAAAAATCCTTGTATTCGGGCTTTTCGGCAAAGTTCAACAGGATTGTTTCAGCAAAGTTCAGTTTGCAAAACTCCGACAACAAATAGGTTTTCCCTGTTTGCCTCGCCCCGACCAGCATCAACGGCAGCGCATTTTTCTGCTGTTTCCAACGCAAAAGTTTGTTTTCAAATGCTCTTCTCATACTTCAAAATGATTTTATTCATGCCAAAAATATAGTTTTTTCGATATTTTACATATCTAAAATATCGACTGATGGATATTTTTCACAAAAGTACAAAAAGTTTTTGAAACATTGAATCTAATTTAACTTTAATTAATCCGTAAAATAACCAAAGTAAAAATTATTCCCTTACTTTTGCTGCGAGTAAGCGAATAAAATATTGATGAATTCTATTAATCCTACATTCTGTCTTATTGTTACATTCTGTATAACAAGCTTTTCCATATCCGCTCAGGAAAAAAATCTGTTTAAAGATATGCTCAAAGAGTCTATCAAAGAAGCCATCAAAATGGATATGAAAATAGATTATATGATGGAAAAGAAAATGGCTTCCGATTCGGTTTCCGGACCGATTGAATTGGATGTGAATAAAGAGCCTTTGCCTCATTTGGGATATAATCAAAAACAAAATTCGCTCTATCTGCATCATAAAGACAGTCTTCCCTTAGAAAAGCAATGGACTATATCTCCTAATTTAACAGCCGCTTACACGAATCCGAAAGGAGAAGAGTACGACCCCGCTTCGCCTGAAGCCATTCAGGAAATGATGAATAATCGTGATTTTTACAGACCTGTCAATCAGCGATTTATGGTCAATCCGTTAACAATTGTCGGGTTAGTTTTACTGAAACTCACCGGTCAAGCAGGTCAAACAGACCAATCAGGTGTCAAACCGAGTGGTCTGTCAATAAATGATTTATTCATTCGTAAAAAATCAGCCAAGAGTGAAAAAGCATTGAAATATATTACCGAAGAAATATATCCTGCCGAAGAGAAATAATTGCTTTCTACCTGCTGTGGTGTTATTTTTTTCACTATATTTGTCCAAACTAAGCTTACATAATCATGAAGTTAATGAAATCTCATCCGCTTTTGGGTGCAATTTTGATATCTATCCTTGCACTCGTTTCCTGTAATAAAGAAATTGTTCCTGTTTCTGAATTTGTGCCCTACATCAGCGCCTATACAAGCGGACTCATTCATCCGTCGTCCACCATCCGGATAGAACTTGCCAACGAGCAGTCCGATGTGGAATTAAACACCGAAATAAAGGATAAACTGTTCTCTTTTTCGCCTTCCATCAAAGGGAAAGCCTATTGGGTGAATAGCCGTACCATCGAATTTGTGCCCGAAGACGGCGCCTTGAAAAGCGACCAAGCCTACGAAGCCAAATTCAAGTTGGGCCAAGTAGTGAAAGTAGATAGCCGTTTGAAGGTTTTTCCGTTTTCATTCAAGGTAGAAGACAAAGATTTTGATATTTGGATTGATTCCCCGGAAATATCCGACCCGGAATTAGTGACTATCAAAGGGGAAATCCGGTTCAGCGATGATGTCGAACAGGCATTGGTGCAAAAAGCATTTTCGGCAAAAACAAATGACAGTCAATCGTTTACACCTGTGATTGAAAGTACCGCAGACACCAAGATTTTCCGTTTCATTATTGAAAATATCCACCGGAAAAAGACGGATATTGATTTGGAAATTAAAATAGACGGAAAAGCGGCGGGCATCGGCAAAACGATTTCCCAAAATGTGACGATCCCGGCTTTGGATGTGTTTAAAGTGATTTCAGCCGAACAGATTTTCGAACCGGAAAACGGCATTCAAATTGTGTTTACCGACCCGGTTTCCCAATCGCAGGATTTGAGAGGATTAATCTCTGTATCAGGCGTATCGAACTTCACTTTTCATGCACAAAACAACAAAATCAATATTTATTTCGACCGCAAAGGCGTGGACGAAGTGACAATTACCGTTGATCAGGGCATCCAAAATACCAAAGGCGAAAACCTGGAAAGTCCTTTTTCCACCACAATTACTATTGAAAAACTAAAACCTCAAGTGGAATTACTGAGTGATGGGAACATTATTCCCAGCTCGGAAAACCTGCAACTGCCTTTCAAAGCCGTCAACCTGTATGCGGTGGATATAAAAGTTATCAAGATTTACGAAAACAATGTCTTGATGTTTTTGCAAAATAATACGCTGAAAGGTTCCAACGAATTGCGCCGGTCGGGACGTTTGGTGTATAAAAAAACGCTCCGATTAGATGGCGGAACATCCAAAAACATACACAATTGGCAAAATTATTCCATCGACCTCTCTCAAATGGTACGCCAGGAACCGGGCGCCATCTACCGGATTGAATTTTCCTTCAAACAAGCCTATTCGGCCTATCCTTGCGACGGAGAGGAAACGAATGCTATCCCGCAAACTACCTCCGAAGAACTGACTCGTACGGTCTCAGACGGCATAACGGAAGAAGAGGAAGCCTTGTGGGATTCCCCCTACCCTTACTATTCCGATTACGATTACGATTGGGACGTTTATGACTGGCAAGAAAGGGAAAATCCTTGTCATCCGACCTATTATATGTTGACGGAAAGAAAAGTATCCTGTAATGTGATGATGTCGGATATCGGCGTAATCGCCAAAGCCAATTCCGATAACAAATGGTGGATTGCAGTCAGCAATTTATTGGATACCAAACCGGTAGCCAATGCCAATATTACGCTATACAATTACCAATTGCAGCCCATTGGAACGGTTAAAAGCGATGCCGACGGATTTGCGACGATTGCACCTAAAGGGAAACCGTTTGTCCTGATAGCAGAAGCTAACGGTCAAAAAACTTATTTGCGCTTGGTTGATGGCGAAGAAAATTCCCTGAGCCGTTTTGATACCGGTGGAAAAACAATAGAAAAAGGCTTGAAAGGATTTATTTACGGCGAACGTGGTGTCTGGCGTCCCGGAGATACCCTGCACATTTCCTTTATATTATACGACCCCGAAAAACGGATTCCCGAAAATCATCCGGTGACTTTTGAAATGTATAATCCAAGAGGACAATTTCATAGCAAACAAATCTTAACCAACAGTGTAAAAGGTTTTTATACTTATGCCATTCCTACCCAAGCCGACGATCCGACCGGTTTATGGAACGCTTATGTGAAAATTGGCGGGACTTCTTTCCACAAATCGCTCCGTATTGAAACCATAAAACCCAACCGTTTGAAAATCAACCTCACATTACCGGGCGATCGCTTAAACGCATCTGCCGGAACCATTCCGGCTACCTTGTCCTCTGCTTGGCTGACAGGAGCTACGGCCCATAATCTGAAAGCAAAGATAGAAATGACTTTGACGAAAGCCAACACGCAATTCAAAGATTACGACAAATATATTTTCAACAATCCGGCAACCGATTTTTCGTCCAATCAATCCGATGTATTTGAAGGAACCTTGAACGATGCAGGAGAAGTCAAGTTCAATTTCAAAGTCCCCAAAGCGGAAAATGCACCGGGGATGCTGAATGCCAATATCGTATGCCGCGTATTCGAACCGGGCGGAGATGCCAGCATTTATACGCAAGCGGTTCCTTTTTCGCCCTTCCCTTCGTATGTAGGATTGAATCTGAATCAGGAAAAAGATAAATATATCGAAACAGATACCGATCACCGGTTTGATATCGTTACTTTAAATGCAGACGGTAAACCGGTAAACCGTAGTAATTTAGAATACAAAATATACCGTATCGGCTGGAGTTGGTGGTGGGAACACAATGACGAATCTTTTGCAAGTTATGTCAACAGTTCGTCCTATCAACCGGTTGCCCAGGGCAAACTGCAGACGGTCAATGGGAAAGCCAGCTTTACCTTTAAACTCAAATACCCGGATTGGGGCCGGTATCTGGTGTATGTAACGGATAAAGAGAGTGGACACGCTGCCGGCGGAACGGTTTATATCGACTGGCCCGAATGGCGGGGACGTTCCGGCAAATCAGACCCAGACAATATTAAAATGTTGACTTTCTCAACCGATAAGACTTCCTACGAAATAGGAGAAGATGTCACCGTAATTATTCCCGCAGCAACCAACGGAAACGCATTGCTCGCCTTGGAAAACGGTTCGTCCATCCTTAGCCGCACCTGGGTGGCCGTGTCCGACAAAGGCGATACCAAATATACATTCAAAGCGACGAAAGAAATGGCTCCGAATTTCTACGTTCACATCAGTTTGTTGCAACCGCATGCACAAACGCTGAATGATTTGCCTATCCGGATGTACGGCGTGATACCGGTCATGATTTCCAACAAAGAATCCGTATTGGAACCGCAAATCAATCTGCCGGAAGTATTGCGTCCCGAAACGGAATTTACGGTAGAAGTCAGCGAGAAAAAAGGAAAGCCCATGACTTATACCCTTGCTATTGTCGATGATGGATTGCTTGATTTGACCAATTTCAAAACACCCAATCCGTGGAATGAATTTTATGCCCGGGAAGCCTTGGGAATCCGCACATGGGATATGTACGATTTTGTGATGGGCGCTTTTGGCGGAAAATACACAACCATGTTCAGAGTGGGAGGGGATGAAAATTTAAATCCTGCCAACGAAAAAGCCAACCGTTTCAAACCGGTGGTGAAATATTTGGGGCCGTTTACACTGGGTAAAGGCGATAAAAAGAAACATAAAATCACACTCCCGCTGTATGTTGGTTCGGTGCGCACGATGGTAGTTGCCGGACAAGACGGCGCTTACGGAAAAGCGGAAAAAACCACTCCGGTGCGTACACCGTTGATGGTTATGTCCTCTTTGCCGAGAGTCGTCAGCACCAATGAAGAAATTACTTTGCCGGTCAATGTATTTGCCATGGAAACCTCTGTAAAAGAGGCTTCCATCAAAATAGAAACCACAGGATTGCTTCAAAGCCTCGCCGGATCGCAAACGGTTCATTTTGATAAACCCGGTGACGAAATGGTGTATTTCTCCCTGAAAACCGGTTCCAAAGCAGGTGTTGAAAAAGTAACAATAACAGCTACCGGAGGCGGAAAAACAGCCAAAGAAATCATCGAAATCGCTGTACGCAATCCGAATCCGTCCGTTATCCTGTCGGATAATAAATTGTTGAATGGAGGCGAAGCCGGCGAATTCAGTTACCAACTAACCGGCACATCCAACGACGATTGGGTGAAATTGGAAGTGTCGCGCATTCCTTCGGTGGATATTTCCCGCCGTTTTGACTTCCTGTACAATTACGAACATTATTGTTCCGAGCAATTAACCTCCCGCGCCTTGCCCTTGCTGTTCGTTTCCCAATTCAAAGAAGTGGACAAAGAAGAATCGGAATCCATCAAGCAAAATGTTCGGGAAGCAATTAAGAATCTTTACGGCAGACAATTAACCAATGGCGGAATTGTCTATTGGCCTGGGCAAAGTTCTGCCGATGAATGGATTACCAGCTATGCGGGCAGTTTCTTAGTCATGGCAAAAGAAAAAGGATACGACGTCAATTCCAGTGTACTGAATAAGTGGAAAAGTTATCAACGAAAAGAAGCCCAAAATTGGTCGCCAAGCACGGCAAACAACTATTATTCCAAAGGTTCGGAATTGGTGCAAGCATACAGGCTTTACACATTGGCCTTAGCCGGCGCACCCGAATTGGGCGCGATGAACCGCTTGAAAGAAAAGAAAGACCTATCTACACAAACACGATGGTGTCTGGCATCGGCATACGCTGCAAGTGGAAAAGTCAAACCGGCGGAAGATTTGATATTCAACATTCCAACCAGCATCGAATCCTATTGGAACAGTTATACTTACGGCTCTTCCGACCGAGACGAAGCCATGATTTTGGAAACCATGGTATTGATGGGACGCTTGCAAGAGGCATTCAAACAGGCGCAAAAAGTATCCCAAAATTTGTCAAAGGAACGGTACTTCAGTACGCAATCGACAGCCTACGCCTTGGTGGCCATGGGAACATTAGCCGAAAAAACATCGGGCACGATTGAATGCAACTGGACATTGAACGGCAAAAAACAAGACAAGATTAATTCGGCAAAAGCCATCTATCAAACGCAATTACCGAATAAAGCGACCAGCGGAGAAGTAACGTTGACCAACAACGGCAAAGGGGTTTTATACGTCGATTTGGTATCCAAATCCAAACCGGTCAACGACACCCTGCCTGCGATAGCGAACAATCTGCGCTTGGAAGTTACTTATACCGATTTGAAAGGCAACCCGGTAAATATATCGGAACTCAAACAGGGAACAGATTTAATAGCCTCAGTCAAAGTGTCCAATATCAGTATTTCAAGCGATTATACCGACTTGGCATTAACGCACATCATTCCTTCGGGCTGGGAAATCTTCAACGAAAGAATGGCAACGAATGCAAGCGATGATAATTCCTATACTTACCGCGACATCCGAGACGACCGGGTATTGACGTATTTCAACCTTTCCAGAGGAAAATCCAAAATAATCAATGTCCGTTTGCAAGCCACCTATCTGGGTTCGTTTGTTTTGCCGGCGATTAGTTGTGAGGCTATGTATGATACTGCTGCGCAAGCGAGGACGACTGCGGGGAGAGTGAGAGTAGTAAAATAATTATTGATAAATGAGAACAATAAATCTATAGGCAACAGCGTTTGTTTTAATGTATTGTATGTTTCATTAAAAAAAATGAAAAATGAAAAAAGTTGATTTTAAAAAATTAGGGTATCTTCCCGAAATATTACTTCTTGCGGGTGCCGTATTTGCTTTCTTTGAAGAACTGATTAGAACATCTGTGGTAAATTATTTTGCGATTGCATGTATTGCCCTTTTGGCAATCCTGTTGATATGGAAAAACCGATGGTTAGCGCTTTCAATATCCATTGTACTGGGTTTAGTAAGTTTCTATTTCATCTTGGCATGTTATTCCGAATTTAAAGAATTTCCAGCCGGCGACAATGACGGTATCCGCATGCTATTAACCGGATGTTTACTATTTGGTTCATTGATAGCAATTTCATTCATTATGCCGAGGAAATATTTTGCCGAAACATCCATTTAAAAATACCTCCAAACGCAAAAGAGCAATCCTATCAGCAATTGCTCTTTTGCTCATTGCCTACATCTTCTGCTTACCCCGGCAACTCTTCAACGTCCCCTACTCCACCGTAGTCACCGACCGCAACGGCGAATTACTCGGCGCCCGCATTGCCGATGATGAACAATGGCGATTCCCTGCTTGCGATACGGTTCCCGAAAAATTCAAAACTTGCATTACCGAATTTGAAGACCGGTATTACCACCGGCATTGGGGTGTCAATCCCTTAGCCATCGGACGAGCGACGATTCAGAATATCAAGGAACGCCGGGTAGTGAGCGGCGGCAGTACGATTACCATGCAAGTCATTCGTCTTTCGCGGAACAAAAACCGGACGGCTTGGGAAAAATGTATTGAAATGATTTTGGCTACCCGCTTGGAATTCCGGTACTCCAAGGAAAAAATCCTTGCTTTGTATGCTTCCCATGCTCCTTTTGGCGGAAATGTAGTTGGGTTAGATGCAGCAGTTTGGCGTTATTTCGGACATTCATCCGGACAACTTTCATGGGCGGAGGCGAGTACTTTAGCCATTCTTCCCAATGCGCCGGCTATGTTGCACCTTTCCAAAAACCGGACACAATTGCTCGAAAAACGAAACCGTCTGTTGAAAAAACTGTTGGATAATGGCATATTAGACGAAATGGATTACGATTTGGCTTTGAGCGAAGAATTGCCCGGCGAACCGCTTCCCCTGCCCCAAATCGCACCGCATTTAGTCGCTTATTTTTACAAAAATCACAAAGGACAACAAACCGTTTCCACCATTGATAAAAGCCTGCAAACCAACGTAGAAGATTTACTGGAACAATGGAATACGGAATTTCGTCAACAGGATATTCGCAATCTGGCAGCGATTGTCATAGATGTAAAAACCAATCAAGTACTGGCGTATTGCGGCAATGTCCGGTTCAACGAAAACAATTCCGGGAATCAGGTGGATGTGATCCGTGCGGAACGAAGCACCGGAAGTATTTTGAAACCGTTTTTGTATTATGCCGCCTTGCAGGAAGGCGAAATCCTTCCGAAAACGCTTTTGCCCGATATTCCGGTCAATATCAACGGATTTTCTCCGCAGAATTTCAATTTACAGTACGAAGGAGCCGTTCCGGCGACAGAAGCTGTAGCCCGCTCGCTCAATGTTCCCTTAGTCAATCTATTACGCAAATACAGTGTACCCAAATTTTACGACTTTTTGAAGCAACATCAAATTGTCGCCTTACCTCGTCCGGCTTCGCATTACGGTTTATCGCTGATTTTAGGAGGAGCCGAAGCCAAATTAGGCGATGTAGCCAACGGCTATTCCAACATGGCGCGCGCCCTATCAGGCTTAGAAAGCACACCTTATTCCGTCCAACTATCCGAAAACCAAAATAATATCCGCGTAAATCCGCCCAATCCGCGTCATCCGCGTGCCATTCCAACGTTCCAACCAGGAGCCGTCTGGCAAGTATTCGATGCGATTAAGGAAGTCAATCGTCCGGAAGAAATTGATTGGCGCAGCATTCCGACCATGCAGAAAATTGCCTGGAAAACCGGCACAAGTTATGGTTTCCGGGATGCCTGGGCAGTGGGTGTAACGCCCAAATACGTAGTCGGCGTATGGGTAGGCAACAGTTCCGGTGAAGGCAAGCCCAATCTAACCGGCGCTCGCACCGCAGGCCCTGTGATGTTCGACATTTTCGACCGTTTACCGTCTTCCCAATGGTTTGAACAGCCAATGGGTGAGTTTATAGAAGCGGAAATTTGCCGGCAATCCGGTCATTTGAAAAGCCGTTTTTGTGACGATGTCGATACCGTTTTGATTTGTCCCAAAGGTCTGCAAACGGAAGCCTGTCCTTACCATATCCGGGTTAATTTGACGACAGACGAGCGTTTTCGCGTATATGAAAATTGCATCGGAACGGAAGCGACCGTGCAACAAAATTGGTTTGTACTGCCTCCGGCTTGGGCCTGGTATTACAAACAACATCATCCGGATTACCAAGCCTTGCCGGCATTCAAGCTTGGCTGCGGGGAAGACAATGCTCAAACCATGCAATTCATTTATCCACATGGCAATGCGCACGTTCATTTACCCAAGCAATTGGACGGTTCGGAAGGGAAAATCACTTTTGAATTGGCGCACAACAACCGGAATGCTACCGTTTTCTGGCATATCGACAACGAATACATTGCTTCTACCACGGATTTTCATAATTTGTCGGTAAAATTATCGACAGGAACGCATTTCATTACGGTGGTGGATGATGAAGGAAATACGCTGTCATGCCGGATCGAAGTCGAATAGTTAAATTATATTAAATTAAAAAAAAAGATATACTATGTATTGCAAAGTACTAAATCTATACATACATTTGTAACCGATTTAAAAAATATACGTCTTACAGGTTAGAAAAATATTTGTAAAACGTCATTATTAGAAACAATATTGTACACAAAAATGATAAAACTGGAGCATATTAATAAAACGTACCACAATGGAGCGCCCCTGCATGTGTTGAAAGGGATTAACCTCACTATTGAGAAAGGTGAAATGGTGTCCATTATGGGGGCTTCCGGTTCCGGAAAGTCCACTTTGCTTAATATTCTGGGAATTTTGGATACGTATGATACCGGGAATTATTATTTGAATGATATCCTGATCAAAGATTTAAGCGAAACAAAAGCGGCAGAATTGCGAAATAAAATGATCGGATTTATTTTCCAGTCGTTTAATCTCATCAGTTTTAAAAATGCGATGGAAAATGTGGCGCTTCCTTTGTATTATCAAGGAGTCGGCCGTAAAAAACGAAACCGGATTGCGCTGGAATATTTAGACCGGATGGGATTGAAAGAATGGGCAGAGCATTTGCCCAGCGAATTGTCGGGCGGACAAAAACAACGGGTAGCGATTGCCCGCGCTTTGATTGCCAATCCGCAAGTCATTCTGGCAGACGAACCTACCGGCGCTTTGGACAGTAAAACTTCGGAAGAAGTGATACAAATCCTGCGCGAAGTGAACAAGACAGGCATGACCATGATTATTGTCACCCACGAACAAAGTGTAGCGGACGCTACAGATAAAATCATCCGGTTGAAAGACGGAATTATTGAGGATATATGTTTGACATAGAAAACTGGGCTGAAATATTCAGCACCATCAAAAAAAACAAATTGCGCACTTTCCTGACCGGATTTTCCATTTCCTGGGGAATATTCATGTTTTGCATCCTGTTGGCCGCGGGCAACGGATTGCGGAACGGCATGTTATCCAATTTCGGAAGCCAATCGGTCAACAGCGTACAATATTGGGGACGCAGCACTTCAAAGCCTTACCAGGGTTTACCCAATAACCGGCAAATTAATCTGGATGAAAAGGATATCAACCTGATTAAAACGCAAGTGCCGGAAGCGGATGAAATAAGCCCGATGATTTTCACCAATTTAGCGGTAAGTTATGACACTCGCAGCAGCGATTGTTCCATGACCGGTGTCAATCCGGAATACATGAATATCCAAGGAATAACGATTGTCGATAATCAGGGACGGTTCATCAACGGCATCGACATGAAAGAGAAGCGGAAAGTGGCGGTTATCAACGAACAGTTGAAAGAAGCCCTGTTCAATAATGAGAATCCGGTCGGTAAAATGTTTATTGCCGGAGGCTTAAGCTATACTGTAATCGGTGTATTCCACGAAAAATCATGGGGAAACCAAAAACAAGCTTATATTCCCTTTACTACCGCTCAATTGCTGTACAATAAAGGATCGGGAATACATGATATTTCTTTCACACTGAAAAATTTAGACACAGAAGACAAAAACAAGGCTTTTGAAGAAGATTTCCGCGAAAAACTTTCCGTTATCCATCATTATGACCCTACGGATAATCGGGCGATCGGATTGTGGAATATGCTGCAAAACTACCTTCAATTCCTGGGTATTTTCAACGGCATATCGGCTTTTATCTGGATTATCGGTATCGGGACCTTGATTGCGGGAATTATCGGTATCAGCAATATCATGTTGATCACCGTACGGGAACGGACACGGGAAATCGGCATTCGTAAAGCATTGGGCGCCAAGCCGAATGCCATATTGGGAAGCATCCTGATGGAGTCCATTTTTATTACTGCCATCTTCGGTTACCTGGGAATGTTTCTGGGAGTCGGATTAGGGGAATTGGCCGCTTCCATTTTACAATCTCCCGGCATGGAAGACGCATCAAATGTGATAAAAGATCCAACCATTGATGTAAATATAGCGATCGGCGCCATGGTTATTTTGATTATTTCCGGATTAATCGCCGGCTACTTTCCTGCCTGGAAAGCCGTCCGCATTTCTCCGGTAGAAGCAATGAGAGCAGAATGAATATATTTGATTCGGACAGGTTAGAAGAGATATGGGTCACCATTACCCGGAATAAAGTAAGGAGCCTCCTTACCGGATTTGGTGTGTTCTGGGGAATATTCATGTTGATTGTCATGATGGGCGCCGGCGAAGGTCTGCAACGGGGAATGTTCAAAGGAATTGAAGGCTTTGCCACCAATTCCTGCTTTATGGGAGCAGGCACTACCAGCGAACCCTACAAAGGCTTTCAAAAAGGACGAAGATGGAATATACACAATAGCGATGTGGAAATTTTGCAACGTTCCATTCCGGAATTGGATGTTTTGTCCCCGATTTTATTTACACAAAGGAGTGATAATAATGTCGTTTTGGGAGATAATGCCGGCACTTACAATGTACGGGGATTGCATTCGAATTACGAAAAAATCGAAAATCAATTCATATCCAAAGGACGGTTTATCAATGACATAGACATACTGCACAAACGGAAAGTTTGTGTCATCGGAACGAAAGTATATGAGGAATTATTCCCGAAAAAATCAGATCCCTTGGGACAATACATCCGGGTAAACGGCATTTATTATCAAATCATAGGGGTAGCGGAAGGTGTTTCCGATATGAGTTTGAATGGAAAAACTTCGGAAGCAATCGCCATTCCTTTTACTACCATACAGCAAATCAATAATCAGGGCGACGTCGTTCACATGCTGGCGGCAACCGCCAAAAAGAATGTTTCGGCGAAAGTGGTGGAAGATCAAATGAAAGAACTCCTGAAAGCTCATAACAACATTTCGCCAACGGATAATCAAGCGATTTGGGGATTTAATATGGAAGAGCAATTCAATATGGTCAATTTAGTATTTATCGGAATTGCCTTCATCATTTGGTTGGTTGGTTCGGGCACTTTGATTGCCGGAATCATAGGCGTCAGCAACATTATGATGGTAACGGTCAAAGAACGCACCAAAGAAATCGGAATCCGGCGGGCGTTGGGCGCCAAACCCACTACCATCATGTCGCAAATCATGTCGGAGAGTTTAGTTTTGACAGCGATTGCCGGAATGTTAGGTTTGACTTTGGGAGTCGTCACCCTGCATTTGGCAGACGTATATTGGTTACAAAAAGCAGAAAATATGTTTTTATCCGATCCGGTCGTTTCGTTTGGAACAGCGGTCATATCCGTCATTATCTTATTGATATGCGGATTGATAGCCGGCGCCATCCCCACCCTGCGCGCCTTGAAGATAAAAGCCATTGATGCGATCAGGGAAGAATAAAAAAAAATAAATAATTGTATGAAAAAAGTTGGTAAAATTATTTTGTTTGTCATAATCGGTTTGATAGTATTATCAACCTTTATGTTTCTTTGGAACAAGTCCAAGCCCGAAGTAAAAATCTACGATATTGTTTCGCCGGTTACGGGAACAATAGACAACAAAACCATTGCCACAGGCAAGGTCGAACCCCGGGACGAAATCCTGATCAAGCCCCAGATATCGGGCATTGTCTCCGAAGTATTGAAAGAAGCCGGACAAATGGTCAAGGAAGGCGAGATAATTGCCACCGTCAAAGTCATTCCGGAAATGGGACAACTCAACTCGGCGGAATCCCGGTTGCGGGTGGCCGGCATCAACTTGAAACAAATCGAAATGGAGTATGCCCGGCAATCCAAATTATACAAAGACGGCGTCATTTCCAAAGAAGAATTCGATGCCACAGACGCCGGTTACAAGAAAGCCCTGGAAGAAAAAACAAATGCCCAAGATGCGTTGGATATTGTACGGGAAGGCGTTTCCAAGAAATATGCCAATTTGAGCAATACCCAAATCCGCTCCACTATTTCCGGTATGATCCTCGACGTTCCGGTCAAAGCAGGAAACTCGGTCATTCAAGCCAATACGTTCAACGACGGGACAACCATCGCTTCCATCGCCAATATGAACAACCTCATTTTCAGGGGAAACATTGATGAAACGGAAGTCGGTAAAGTCAAGGAAGGCATGCCGATTGTGTTGACTGTCGGAGCGATCAACAATCAGAAATTTGATGCGGAATTGGAATACATTTCACCGAAAGGACTGGAACAAAGCGGAGCGGTATTGTTCGAAATCAAAGCCGCCGTACTGGTTCCCGATTCGGTTTTTATCCGCGCCGGTTACAGCGCCAATGCTGAAATCGTATTGGAACAAGCCGTCGATGTATTGACCGTTCCCGAAAGTACCGTTGAATTCAGCAACGATTCGGCTTTTGTCTATGTGGTGAAAGAGGAAACGCCCAAACAGGTATTCGAGAAAACGCCGGTCGAAATCGGTATGTCGAACGGCATCAATATTGAAATTAAAAAAGGAATTACCTTAGAAACGAAATTGCGCGGAAACGAAATAAGCAAAAAAGAACTAAAAGCGAAGAAAGAACAATAAAAAACTATAAGTTATGAAAAAGATAAAGACATCCTCTGTCATTGCGCGCTTGACCCGCAATCTCCTGAAAGTAATGCTTCTCTTTTGTGTGTTTTTTGCAACCACCGCAATGGCACAAAAGCAATGGACATTAGAAGAATGTATTCAATATGCCATTGCTAACAATATTACTATCAAACAAATAGAATTGCAGAAAGAAAATGCCGAAGTCAATCTGAATACTTCGCAAAATAGCCGTCTGCCGGATTTGGGTGCAGGAATAGGACAAAATTGGAATTTTGGTTTTACTTCCGGACGCGATAATGTCAATAATAATCAAAATAATTCCAATACGAATTTTTCCGTCTCCAGTTCCATGCCTCTTTTTACAGGTTTCCGGATTAGCAATGAGATAGCCCGGGACAAATTGGAATTAAAAGCAGCTACGGAAAATCTGCAAAAAGCGAAAGAAGATTTGTCTTTGAACATTGCTTCGTTATTTTTACAAGTCCTTTTCAATAAAGAACTATTGAAAGTAAATCAGGAACAATTGAATCTGAGTCAAACACAGGTGGCAAAAACAAAATCGCTGGTAGAAGTAGGAAAAGTTCCTCAATCACAGTTATATGATATTGAATCGCAAGTAGCCAAAGATGAAGTTTCGGTGATAGAAGCAAAAAATAACCTGGCTTTATCCCTGTTGGATTTAGCACAAAGTTTGGAATTGGAAAATGCAACTTCTTTTGATATTTATACTCCTGAAATTGAAAATGTCATTGAAGAATACATGAGTAGTGTACAACCGCCTCAGATTATTTTCAATAATGCTTTAAGTTACAAACCTGTTATTAAAGCGCAAGAATATAAAATGGAAAGTGCGGAAAAGACGCTGAATATCGCCAAATCAGGTTATTTACCTACACTAAGCTTAAATGCAGGATACGGAACCGGTTACTATTATGTTTATAATCTAAAGGGCGTAAATCCTGCTACCGGACTTCCTTTTCAAAACGAAATTTTCTCCGACCAAATTAAAAACAGCAGTCGAGAATACATCGGTTTAAGTTTGAATATCCCGATTTTCAACCGTTTTGCAGTACGGAATCAGGTACGGAATGCCCGAATCAATATCAATAACCAGCAATTGGAATTAGACAATGTCAAAAAGACTTTGTACAAGGAAATTCAAACGGCTTACCTGAATGCCACGGCCGCACAGGAAAAGTACCGCGCATCAGGCAAGGCAGTCAAAGCATCCACCGAATCATTCAAATACGCACAGGAACGCTACGAAGTAGGTAAATCGTCTGTTTTTGAATTCAACGAAGCAAAAAACAAATTGGTACAAAGCCAGTCGGAACAGATTCAAGCTAAATATGATTATATTTTCCGGACGAAGATTCTGGATTTCTATAACGGGGTGCCGATAGGGCTGTAATCGATACAAAGTCTCTAATGCTTGTATTTATTTAATATTTTTATACCTTTGCATTCAGGTTTCACAAATATATCAAAGCGTTGGAATGTGAAACTAATTTTTATGGTTTTATTTAGAGCGTTTTTAACGATATTATTTTCATACTGGAAATAGCCAAATTTCAAGTTGCATGAAGATAATAGACATAAAAACGCTCACGCTTTTCGTAGATACTTTTCCAATAGTACTTAATAAGGCGTGAGCTGTGTCTATTATTATTTGTGTAACGGGTGTTTGGCTATACCTCAGTACAGATAAAGAATAACACAGTTTTCACGCCTCTTTTCATACCTTATAGTCAACAAGATGTCATTAGTACCCGCCGAATTCATAAAGAATAGCATGGATGTTTACCTCCATCAACATTCCACTACAAGCCGGAAAATATACTGGCTTGTATTAATC
>BNYG01000024.1 GCA_026000155.1 Bacteroidia bacterium
AATTGCCCTTAATCTAATAAAACACGAACAATCGAAAAAAAGAAGTGTGAAAGGGAAAAGGCTTGATGCTGGATGGGATAATGATTTTTTATTGAAAATCCTAACTAATTAAGATGCGTTTGCCCTGAGTAAATTATTATATAATACATTTCTTTTCTGCATTCGGAATTCACCTGTAAATCATTTACGAAGATGCCTGTTTCTTTATTTTTGTTTTTCTATCCACTGCCGGGCATTGACAAATGCTTCGATCCAAGGACTTACTTCGTCTTTTTTACGATCTTGCGGATAATACGCCCATTGCCAGGGGAATATCGCCCGTTCCAAGTGGGGCATCATGGCCAAGTGACGGCCGTCTTCCGAACAAATGCCGGCTACGGAATAATCCGAACCGTTGGGATTGCCGGGATAGGTATCGTATGCATATTTAGCGATGATGTGATAGTTGTTTTCTTCCAGTGGCAAATGGAATTTACCTTCTCCGTGTGCTACCCAAATGCCTAATTGCGTTCCTGATAGCGATCCGAACATCACCGACCGGTTTTGAGGGATGGCTACCGATATAAATTCCGATTCGAATTTGTTGGAATCGTTGTGCAGCATGACCGGCCGTTCGGAATGTTCCGGATTGATCAGGTTCAATTCGACCATCAATTGGCAACCGTTGCAAATACCCAGACTGAGTGTGTCGGGACGAGCATAGAATTTTTCCAAGGCTTTCCTTGCTTTTTCGTTGTACCGGAAAGCGCCCGCCCAGCCTTTCGCCGAACCTAATACATCGGAATTGGAAAATCCGCCGCAGAAAACAATCAAATTGACATCTTCCAGGGTTTCCCGTCCGGAAGCCAAATCGGTGGTGTGCACATCTTTGACATCAAATCCGGCTAAATACAAGGAATAGGCCATTTCGCGTTCGCCGTTGGTTCCTTTTTCCCGGATAATCGCCGCTTTAATCTTTCTGTCATTCTCAATCCCTGGTAAAGCGCCCTTAAAATTTGCCGGCAATTTAAATTGCACCGGTTGATTTTTATAATTGGTAAAACGCGCTTGAGCGCATATTTCTCCCGATTGTCGCCTGTCCAATAAATACGATGGACGATACCACAGATCGCGCAATTCATCAATATTGAACGGTTTTTCAATGCCTTGAATATTGATTTGCCTTTCGTTGATCGGATGACCGATTTCGGCGAAACGAATGCCTTGTCCGGACAATGCTTTTTCAACCGACTGTTTATCAGCTACTTGAATGATAATACCCGGATTTTCGCTGAACAGGATTTGAAGTAAATACTGTTCATCGTAATGCGGGTGGTAGTTGTGAAACAAATCCTTGAAATCAATCGCTAATCCGCCGTTCACATTGGCGAAACACATTTCCAACAGCGTAGTCATCATTCCTCCTGCCGAAATATCATGTCCGGCAAGAATCAAATCGTTTTCGATTAAATCCTGAACCGTATTGAATGTTTTCTTGAAATATTCCGTATCCAATACAGTCGGTGCTTCATTACCTATACTATTCAGGGTTTGTGCCAATGCCGATCCGCCTAATTGGAATGAATCCGAAGAAAAATTAATATAATAGAGGCTTGTATCGGGATTATTTACCAAAACCGGTGACACAATTTTCCGGATATCCGAAACTTCGGCTCCAGCGGAAATAATCACGGTTCCAGGAGAGTAGACTTTTAAAACTCCCCCTCTTTGGGAGGGGGTCGGGGGGAGGCTATACTTTTGAGTCATGGAAAGCGAATCTTTTCCGGTAGGAATATTGATTCCCAAACTGCAGGCAAACCACGAACAGGCTTCTACCGCTCTATATAGGCGGGCATCTTCGCCCGGATTTTTGCAGGGCCACATCCAGTTGGCGCTCAATGAAACACTGTTTAATTTGTCTTTCAAAGGAGCAAACACGATATTGGTCAAAGCTTCTGCTATGGCAAGAACGGATCCGTTAGCAGCATCCGACAGTGCAGCTTGGGGCGCGTGACCAATGGAAGTGGCGATACCGGCTTTTCCGCGATAATCCAAAGCCACAGCGCCTAAATCGCTCAACGGCAATTGAATTTCACCCTGACATTGTTGGCGGGCAACTTTGCCGGTTACCGAACGATCCACCTTATTGGTCAGCCAGTCTTTGCAAGCGACCGCTTCCAATTGCAATACATTCGCTAAATATTCATGAATTTTATTTATATCATACTCCGGCTCTTTGAATGTTTCCCGGATGGTCACATCGTTCATCACGGTGCGGGGCGGTTTTCCGAAAAAATCGCTCAATTGCATATCCAAGGGACATTGTCCGTCCGCTTGTTCAAAAACAAACTGCATGTCGCCGGTCGTTTCACCCACCACGTACATCGGGGAGCGTTCGCGGTCGGCAATGCGTTGTACCTGCTCAATATCTTGTTGCTTCAAAACCAAGCCCATGCGTTCCTGGCTTTCGTTGCCGATAATTTCTTTAGCCGACAGGGTAGGGTCGCCCACCGGAAGTTCGTCCATACTGATTTTTCCGCCGGTCGTTTCCACCAATTCGGAAAGGCAATTCAAATGGCCGCCGGCACCGTGGTCGTGAATGGAAACAATCGGATTGGTATCGGATTCCGCCAAGGAGCGGATGACATTGGCTACCCGCTTTTGCATTTCAGGATTGGCGCGTTGTACAGCATTCAATTCGATACCGCTGGTGTATTCGCCTGTATCCACAGAAGATACAGCGCCTCCACCCATTCCGATACGGTAATTGTCGCCGCCCAAAATGACTACTTTTTCCCCGGCTTCCACTTCCCCTTTCAAAGCGTCTGATTTTTTGGCAAAACCGACACCACCTGCCAACATGATTACTTTGTCATAGGCAAATTGTTTGTTGTTTTCTTCGTGTTCAAAAGTCAAAACCGAACCGCAGATGAGTGGTTGCCCGAATTTATTTCCGAAATCGGAAGCGCCGTTGGATGCTTTAATCAGGATTTGTTCCGGTGTTTGGTAGAGCCATTTGCGGGGAGCCATGGCTTTTTCCCACGAGCGACCGGCTTCCGTCCGCGGATAAGCTGTCATATACACGGCTGTTCCGGCAATTGGTAATGATGCTTTTCCGCCGCCTAAACGGTCGCGGATTTCACCGCCTGTTCCCGTAGCAGCGCCATTGAAAGGTTCTACCGTTGTTGGGAAATTATGCGTTTCCGCTTTCAAGGAAATGACTGTTTCGATGTCTTTCGTTTCAAAAAAATCGGGTTTGTCACCGCTGGCGGGAGCAAACTGTTCGATGACAGGACCTTGATTAAAAGCCACATTGTCTTTGTATGCCGAAACCAATTGATTGGGATTTACTTGCGCCGTTTTCTTAATCAGTTGGAAAAGCGTTGACTCTTTTTCCACTCCGTCGATGACAAACAAACCGTTGAAAATTTTGTGGCGGCAATGTTCCGAATTCACCTGTGAAAATCCGAATACTTCGCTGTCCGTCAGTTTGCGTCCTAATTTCCGGCTGACACTATTTAAATAACCGATTTCTTCCGGACTCAACGCCAAACCTTCCTGTTGGTTGTAGGCGGCAATATCGTCAATGGAAATCACCAGAGCCGGTTTTTTGTCGATAGTGAAAATATCCTGTCCGATACCTTCATAGACTTTTTGGAGCATTTTGTCGTAAGGAACATCCTTGCTGTCAACGATTTGGAATTCCTCTATCCTTGCAATTCCTTGAATCCCCATAATTTGGGTGATTTCCGTTGCATTGGTACTCCAGGGAGTAATCATTTCGCGGCGGGGACCCACCAAAAAAGCGTCTATTTTCTCTTCTTTCAACCGGTCGGCGCCACTGAAAAGCCAAATTAACTTGTCAATGTCTTCACTGCTTAATTTTTCGGTTGCCTGGACAGCTAAAATAGAAGGAGTCTGCGTTCTAAAAAATAGAATCATAGGAAATTAGGAATTATAAATGATGAATGATATCGTTTTCGAGTACAAAAATAATAAAAATTATGCATATTATTTGATTTTACCAATCATTTCGTCCAAAGCAATGGTCAAGCCGTCAACGTCTTTTCCACCGGCTGTAGCAAAATGCGGTTGTCCGCCGCCGCCGCCTTGGATATGTTTCGCTGCTTCCCTAACAATTTGTCCGGCATTCAGCCCGCCTTTCACCAAATCATCACTGATCATGACGGTCAGCAAGGGTTTGCCTTCGGAAGCGGTTGCTGCCACGAAATAGGTTTTTTCGGGAAATTCCCCCCTGATTTGGAAAGCAAGGTCTTTGACAATTTCAGCGGGTAAGGGTAATCCTTTCAGTACAAATAAATTGATTCCATTGACTGCTTGTTTGCTTTCAATCAATAACTTCTTCACCTGTTGCACCTTTTCCTTCATAAATTCTTCCGCCTGCTTTTTCAATTCGGTGTTTTCATCGAAGAATTTCTGAACGGCCTGTTTCAAATCGGGCGTATTATTGAATTGAGCGCGAACATCCCGCAGGATATCCTGTTGCACATAAAAGAATTTTTCGCAAGCCTCGGCGGAAATGGCTTCGATACGGCGGATGCCTGCTGCAATCGAACTTTCGCTGAGAATACGGAAAGTCCCGATGTTTCCGGTGGCGCTCGTGTGCGTACCTCCACAAAGTTCTACCGAAGAGCCGTATTGAATGACCCGTACATCGTCTCCGTATTTTTCCCCGAACAAAGCCATGGCTCCCAACTGTTTGGCTTCGACAATCGGCACGTGTCGCCGTTCGTTGAGTGGAATATTTTCGCGAATCTTTGCCGTAACAGATTGTTCTACTTTACGGATTTCTTCGTCCGTCAGTTTTTGGAAATGCGAAAAGTCGAAACGCAGAACATCGGGCGAAACAAACGAACCTTTTTGTTCAACGTGTTTGCCCAACACTTCCCGCAAAGCCTCGTGCAATAAATGGGTAGCTGTGTGATTACATTCCGTAGCACGGCGTTTTTCCACATCTACAAAGGCGGTAAACGCATCGTGCGGATTTTGAGGCAATTCGCGAGTCAGGTGTACCGCCAAATTATTTTCCCGTTTTGTATCAAAAATGGCAATGGTATTTCCTTTGGAATCAATCAATTGACCGCTATCACCTACCTGTCCGCCCATTTCAGCGTAGAAAGGCGTTTTTTCCAATACAATCTGATAATATTCGTCATTTTTCTGCTTTACTTTTCGATAACGCAAGATATGTGTTACCGCAGAAGTATCATCATAACCGACAAATTCAGGCTCTCCGTCTTTTACAAAAACCCAATCGCCTGTTTCAACGGCAGCAGCATTACGTGCGCGTTCTTTTTGCTTCTGCATTTCCACATCAAAACCGGCTTTTTCCACTTCCATACCTTGTTCACGAAGAATCAGTTCCGTTAAATCCAACGGAAATCCGTAGGTATCATATAAAGTAAAAGCATCTGCTCCGTCAATCCGGGTTTTATTTGCCGCTTTGGCTTCCTGAATTTTTTTATCCAATAATTTAATACCGGTTTCCAAGGTACGCAAAAACGAATCTTCTTCTTCCTTGATGACTTTTTCAATCAAATCCCTTTGAGCGATTAATTCGGGATAAGCATCTCCCATTGAATTAATTAAAGCCGGAATTAATTTGTACATGAAGGCTTTCTTTTGTTCCAAGAAAGTATAGCCGTAGCGAACCGCCCGGCGCAAAATACGGCGAATCACATACCCAGCCTTGGCATTCGAGGGCAATTGTCCGTCGGTAATGGAAAAGGCAATGGTGCGGATATGGTCGGCAATGACACGCATGGCGATCTGCTGTTTGTCATTGCAAGTATGAGCATAGGATTGCGGGTCAAGCCCGCAATGACAAGAAATGGCTTGAATCAACGGTTGGAAAACATCGGTATCGTAATTGGATGTTTTTCCCTGAACAGCCATGCACAAGCGTTCAAATCCCATGCCGGTGTCAATCACTTTGTTGGGCAGACCTTCCAGCGAACCGTCGGCTTTGCGGTTGAACTGCATAAACACCAAGTTCCAGATTTCAATGACCTGCGGATGATCGTGATTGACCAAATCCCGTCCGCTGATTTTTGCGCGTTCCGCTTCCGTGCGCAAGTCGATATGAATTTCCGAACAGGGACCGCAGGGACCGGTATCGCCCATTTCCCAAAAATTATCGTGCTTGTTGCCGTTGATAATCCGGTTGGCAGGAAGATATTTTTCCCAATAACCGGCGGCTTCGTCATCGCGTTCCAGATTTTCGGACGGACTGCCTTCAAAAACGGTGACATACAAACGGTTTTTATCCAATTTCAATACCTCGGTCAGGTATTCCCAGGCGTATTCGATGGCTTCCTTTTTAAAATAATCGCCAAACGACCAGTTGCCCAACATTTCGAACATGGTGTGATGATAGGTATCGTGTCCTACTTCTTCCAAATCGTTGTGTTTTCCGCTCACACGCAAACATTTCTGTGAATCGGCGACTCGCGGGTATTTGATGGGAACATTACCCAGAATAATGTCTTTGAATTGGTTCATTCCGGCATTGGTAAACATCAAAGTAGGGTCGTCTTTGATCACCATCGGAGCCGAAGGAACGATTTTGTGGTTCTTACTTTCAAAATAATCTTTAAACGATTGACGGATTTGTTTAGCTGTCATTTTATTGTTTTTTTCAAATTGATTTGCAAAAATACAACAAATACCTTACTTTTGTCAAAATTGAATTACAAATTTCCTTGGATGAGCAAGATTTTTTACAAATATAACCCTCAAACATTAAATTACGAAAGGGTGTATCCCTCTACCAAACAGCGTATCTGGGCGGTTTGCCGTCAATTATGCATTGGAATTGTCATTGGTGGATGCATATTCGGAATTGTGACGTATGCTTTTGATTCTCCGAAGGATCAACAGTTAAAAAAAGATAATAAACTTTTATTAACACAATATCAGATTTTGTCTAAACGGATCGATGAAAATGAAAAGATTTTGGAAGAGTTGCAGCAAAAGGACGATGACCTTTACCGGATCATGTTCAATGCAGACCCGATTCCATCGTCGATACGGAAACCGGGGATAGGCGGAACCAACCGTTACGAACATTTGTTGACGGTACCGAATTCGAATTTGGTCATTGCGACTACCGCCAAATTGGATATGATGACCAAGCAATTGTATGTTCAGTCCAACTCGTACGACGAACTGACGGAGTTAATCAAGACAAAAGAAGAGCGGATAAAAAATGTACCGGCTATTATGCCTTTGTCTTCCAAGCAGATGAAAGGGATCAGTTCCGGTTTCGGAATGCGGATCCACCCGATTTACGGAAATGCGCGGATGCACACAGGTATTGATATGAATGCCAATCCCGGAACGCCGATTTATGCTACGGGCAACGGAACGGTCGAATCGACCGGCTGGGACGGCGGTTATGGATATGCCGTGGTGATCAATCACGGATTCGGATACAAGACCCTCTACGGACACTGTAAAGAAATGAAAGTCCGTGCCGGTCAAAAAGTAGTTCGTGGACAGGAAATCGCCACAGTCGGATCCACCGGCGATGCCACCGGTCCGCATGTGCATTATGAAGTGATAGTCAAAGGGCAATTCGACAATCCGGCAAAATATTTCTTTATGGATTTAACGCCTGAAGAATACGACCGGATGTTGTTTGAAGCAGAAAACAGATAAAAAGATATGCCGGATTATAAATTCAAACGGGAGAAATTGTTTTATTCCATCAAGGAAGTGGCGGACATGTTTGATGTCAACCAATCTTTGTTGCGGTATTGGGAAAAAGAATTTCCTACCCTCCAGCCGGTTAAAACAGAAAAAGGCACCCGCCAATACCGCCAAGAGGATATTGACGAGATCCGTTTGATTCATTATTTAGTGAAAGAAAAAGGCCTGACTTTGCCCGGCGCCAAACAAAAACTGAAAGAAAACCGGAGCGATGTAGTGCATACGGAAGAAATCATTGACCGCCTGAAAAATATCCGCGCCGAACTCATGAAATTAAAAACAGAATTTGACGAGTTGGACGAAGCATACGGAAAATAGAATAAAAGAAAACTTTGAATTAAAAAATATTTAAACAAACCTAATGAAAGTTGTCATGAACAAAAAAGACACAATCAATGTACAGGGAACGGAGGTTATTTTACTTTCGCATCGCAAAGAAGATTACATATCGCTGACAGATATGGCAAGGTATAAAAATGCAGAAGCAACAGGACTTGTTATTTCGCATTGGTTAAGTACCCGATATACCATTGAATTTATGGGAATTTGGGAACAAATTAATAATCCTGATTTTAATGTTACGGAATTCCGTAACATTAAAAATGAAAGTGGCGGTAATGGCTTTGTCTTGACGTCCAAACAGTGGATTGAAAAAACCAATGCCGTTGGAATCATTGCAAAACCCGGTCGTTATGGCAGCGGAACTTTTGCCCATAGAGATATTGCTTTTGAGTTCGGCTCGTGGTTGAGTGCCGAATTTAAGTTTTACCTTATTAAAGAATTTCAACGCTTAAAAGAAGACGAACACCAACGTCTATCGTTAGAGTGGAATCTACAGCGTACTCTTTCAAAAATCAATTACCGTATTCATACGGATGCGATTAAGGAACAAATTATTCCTTCTGTTGTAACCAAAGAACAAGCTTCATTTATTTATGCTAATGAAGCCGATTTGTTGAATGTGGCATTATTTGGCAAAACAGCAGCACAATGGCGAAGTGAAAATCGGGATAGTAATGGAAATATTCGCGATGCAGCCACTTTAGAACAATTAGTTGTACTTTCTAACATGGAAAGCATCAATGCCTTATTGATACGGCAGGGACTTCCGCAAGGCGAACGATTGGTACAACTGAATGTCGTTGCCATTACGCAAATAAAATCACTGTTGGACAATCAAAATTTGATGAAACGGCTGAAATAAATCAATCAATTACCATTTCATGGCGTTAGTGCATATTGCTTTCCGTATCCAGCCGGAACTACCTTTTACAATCAATATTTTGTCTTGTACGTACTTGATATTGAAGTTGGTTTCACCGGCTTGCTTTTCATTGGCATAGACAAATATTCCATTTACGGAAAAAACAGTGATTTTTTCTGAAACCGGACTGTTTATACGAAGATTGCCGTCTTGGATGCTTAGTGTGGCTTCTGTTGGACTGGGCGTATGAATGTTCACAGTATTTTCGGTGATGGTTCCGAAATCTTTCCAAACATCAGCGGTTTCGTAAAGCGATTTTGTTCCGGCAGGAACGATTAATGTGACGGCACTCAAATCAACTTTCTTGAACAAACGTGGAACAGCCAAAGGAGTATTCCACTGAACTTCAACCTCTTTTAAAGCATTGCACCCCAGAAAAGCATAATTTCCAATAGATGTCACACTATTGCCCATCGATCCACTATTTTTATGGTAAGGGCGACCGCAAGGGTCGCCCTTACGGCGGTTTCCGTTACAATGTGGTTTCCGTCACCAACTGTCCGTCGAACAGGCTGATGATTCTTCCGGCAAAACCGGCATCGTGTTGGCTGTGCGTTACCATGACGATGGTGGTGCCGTCTTTGTTCAGTTCGGTGAGCAGATTCATCACTTCAAGACCGTTTTTGGAATCCAGATTACCGGTCGGCTCATCGGCGAGTATCAGTTTCGGATTGGCGACCACGGCGCGGGCAATGGCGACACGCTGTTGCTGACCGCCCGAAAGCTGTTGCGGGAAATGTTTGGAACGATGCGTGATTTGCATCCGTTCCATGGCTGCGTTCACTCGCGTTTTCCGTTCCGATGACGGAATACCCATGTAAAGCAGGGGCAGTTCGATGTTTTCATACACGTTCAACTCGTCAATCAGGTTGAAGCTCTGGAAGACAAAACCGATAATGCCTTTACGCAGTTTGGTGCGTTCCGATTCGCTGAACTTGCTGACATCCGTGCCGTTCAGATAATACTTGCCTTCCGAAAGATTGTCCAACAATCCCAGAATGTTCAGCAGGGTGGATTTTCCACAACCCGAAGGTCCCATCACGGCGACAAATTCACCTTCTTTAATTTCAATACTTACACCGCTCAATGCGTGCGTTTCTACTTCGTCGGTACGAAATACTTTTTTCAAATTTTCTGTTTTAATCATCATGATTTTTCAAATTTAAAATGTTTATATTCAAATTTATTGTTATTATTTTAGAGGCGACCGCAAGAGTCGCCTCTACGATTTTTATTCTGTTTTTATTACTTCGGCGGGATTTTGATTCGCCACTTTATAGACCTGATAAAACACGGTCAGAATCACCAATGCGAACGTAATCACAAGCACCAACAGGAACATCCCGATACCCAAACTCATCCGGTTGCTATAATTCAGCAACCAATTGTGCGCAAAATAACAGGCAAACGGCAGACTGACTATGTTTGAAGCGAGCAACAAGACGGAATATTCTTTCAGGTATTTGTCAATCATGTCTTTGGTGGTTGCTCCGGCGATTTTCCGGATGGCAATTTCCTTCCGGTGACGTTCCATATTGGACGATGAAATGGAATAGATACCAAACACCGCTTTTACGTAATTGTAATATCCTTCCCATTTCCGGCCTTCATATTTCAAAATCATCGGATAAATGGGATTTTTCAGGCTGGAAACGTGAATGTCTTTGACTACGCCAATGATTTCCTTCTCTTGAGTCTGAAAGACTCCATTAATCATGGAGTTTGTCGGAACTTGTAATTTTTCTCCAATCGGATTCTCTTTGCCGATTAACTGAGCCATAGAATTTGTAATCAATATTTTATCAGATGTTGGAGAGTAATAACCCTCCGGCGTAACCATGTCTTCCTCTTGAAAGAGTCGCCCTTTTAAAAGCGGAATTTCCAATCCTGTAAAGAAATTTTCCGTTACATCAAAAATTTGAACTTTAGAACTTTGAGCATCGGATTTCCCTTCCCAACTCACTTCTCCATGTACAAAAAAAGGTTCTTCTCGAATGTTAAACAAACCGGTCGGGATAAATTCCCGAACAGACGGAAGCGACGCAATCGCCTGTGTGATGGAAGTCCTGTCCCTTGAATCCATCTTCATCCGGATGATTCCTTCACTTTTAAATCCGCGGTCAAAATCTCCCATATAACTAATCTGCCGGTAATACACGAAAGCATAAGTCAAGGAAAAAACACATATAGCCAATTGTACACAAATAGAAAAATTCCGGAAATTCCGGTTGTTGTATTTGCTGTAAATCTGCGACAGAGAGGAAAATCGAATGAATCCCGATTCGGACAAAATACAAATCAGAAAAAGGAGAATGAATATAACCGCTGCAAGAATAAAAAATAAGGAATATATTTCACATCCCTCAATCGATATTTTGAATAGCTCTTCAAAGAAGGGACGAAAAACCAACAGGAAAAACATTCCCAACGGCAGAATCAAGAAAAGATGTAACCCTAATTCAACCTGAAATTGTTTCGTCAGGGAATAATTGTTCCCGCCTACCGTTTTACGCAATTTGAGTTCTTTGCCCCGCTGAAATAAACGGTTCAGAAATAGATTCACAAAATTGAAAACGGCGCAAAACAACAACAGCAAACCCGCCGCGGAAAAGATACGGATATAGTTGATATTGAACGATAAATCTGTTCCCAACTCATGTCGGGTTTGGGTAATGGGTGTGATATACAACTGCAATTTATCGTTTGTGCTGTTTTCCGTTACATAGTCTTTGATTTTGTCTTGAAATGCTTTCAGGTCTGCATTTTTGTTTAGCAGGATAAAAATCTGGTTATCGTTTAAAAACCATCTCTTTTCCGTTTCCGCTTGTTTTTCCATCATTCGACGGAAAATATCCACCCGATAACCTTCATTCTGAAAATTAGAATTCGACGGTGCATCTTTGATAACAGCAACAATGTTTAAGGTGCTTCTGTAGCCGTCGGTCAATGTTTTTCCGATGGCATCTTCGGGTGTTTCCCAAAATTTGCGTACAAAAGTTTCCGTCACCACCAAATCCTCCGGAGCATAAAGCAGATGCTCCGATTTTCCTGCAATAATTTCCGGAGGAAACAGTTCAAGAAAAAATTCGTCCACAAACTGGAATTTCGGATTTATCGTCAGCATTTTGTCTCCTTCTTTGATGGCAGAACCGGTATTCGGATAAATCGGCGCTACTTTTTCCGTTTCCGGAAAATCGGTCATCAGTTTTTCGGCAACGATGAAAGGCAAGAGGGCCGTTTTATCTCCGGATTGTTTATCAACGCCATACAATTGATATATCCGTTTCGACTCGGGATAAAAACCATCATACGAGGTTTCATACCTCAGCCAATAATAACCCAAGGAAGAAAATGATATTCCCAAAGCCAATCCGGTAATACCCATCAAGCTTTGCAGTTTGTATTTCCACATATTGCGGAATGCGACGGTTAGATAGTGTTTTATCATATTCGTAATTTTTAATTCGTTGTCTGAACCTTTTGTCTGAACCATGATTTTTACAAGATTTTTAGGATTGCCACGATTATAATCTTGTAAAAATCACGGTCCAGACATATTCAGTTCTTCGTTATTTCTTCCGCCGGATTCTTGACACTCGCCTGATACACCCGCCAACCGACGCTAAGCACAATAGCCGCCACCAATGCCGCAAGTATGAACAGATACACCCAAAGTGAAATAGCGGTTTGCGCAACATATTGCTCCAACCAGATTCGCATAACGTAATAGCCGACAGGGAAGGCAACTGCCGCGCCAATCAACAGCAACAGAAAATGCTCTTTGATAAAGATGCTTAAAATATCCTGAACCGTCGCCCCGTTGATTTTGCGGATGGCGATTTCCTTGCGCCGTTCCTCGCAGGTCAGGGAGATTAGCGAAATGAAGCCGAATATGCAAATCAATACGCAAACCGACGAAATAAAGGTGAGAATCTTCAGCAAGGCATTCTCCGAGGTCAGGAATTTATCATATTCTTCTTCCGTATTTAATGCATTGACAAACTTATTATCGGGATATAACTCCTGAGTGATTTGATCGAGTTTCGCCTTGCATGTTTTCCATGTTCCTTCTTTGTACCGGAATAAAACGGAATTACGAGAGGCGCCTTTTTGCGGATGAGTATAACAGAATGGTTTGGCCGGAACGGTTGGCGCAAAATTATAGATATTTTTGACCACGCCTTTCACGGTAAGCCGGTTGTTGAATTTTTTTCCGACCGGTTCGCTCCATCCGAAGGCTTTTACGGACGATTCGTTAATCAATACCAAGCTGTCAGGGTCGGAATCGCGCAACATTTCACCTTCTATCAAACGAAACTCGTAAAACGAGGTATATTTTTCCGAAACCGTCATATTTTCTATATTCACTGCTTCTGCTCCTTCGGGTTTTTCGTCCCATTCAGATACTCCATTGCTCATCCGGCCGTTCTGAGGTACTAAAAGAATTCCCGCCTGAAGCGTTTCCGTTATTTCCGTTATCTGCTTAATTTTATCTTCCAGTACGTCCAATTTTTCACGTGCAATAATGGATCCCCGATTCTTAAACTCAAAACCCAAATCCGTATGATGCAGGAAATACATCTGTTTCAGGATAACGATTGTGCAAAATGCGAATCCGATGCTGATAAACAACTGTGCAACAATCGACAGTTTACGGAAACGATTCTTGTTGCCGTGCCGGATGACCGTATTCAATGTCCTGCGCCGGAATATCGCCAAAATCACCCAGAATACCAGCAACGACAACGCAATTACCGCGCCGGTATAGAGCGCCGATTCGCCGTAAATGGCGGACAGTTCCATCCGGATTTCCGACAGTTTTTGGAAGGGCGCATGAAGCAATTGAATAAACACGCCGCCCAACAGCAAAGCAAAGAGTAAGGTAAGCGTGAACTCAACCGACAGCAGCGCAAACAGCGAACGTTCGGATGCGCCGCACACCGTCCGCAGCGCCAATTCTTTTTGACGTATCCGGAAGCGACTGAGAAACAGGGTCAGGTAATTGAACAGGCTGCACAAAATAAGCAGCGAACCGGCCAGAGCGAAAATCAGGATGTGCTGAAACTTGACTTCCCTTTTGATGTTGACGTCGGTATAACGCAACTGCGTAAGCGGAGTCAGGGTCATTCCCTTGATTTTCCGGTCGCTCTGATTAAGGTCGTATTCATTCAGTTTTTTTCGGAAAACCTCGGCATCCACGCCGGGCGCCAACCGAAGCAAGGTATTTTCGCCGCCACTCATACTCCAGTTTGCGCCTGTTTTCATAGCAGAAGAATAAAATGCTTCCAAAAAGTCGAACGGATAATTGCTTCGTTTGGGCAAACCGGTCACTACCGCGCAAATTGTATATTCCTGCGACCAGTGTTTTATCACTTTCCCAATCGGGTCTTCCCTGCCGAACAGCTGACACGCTTTTTCCTGCGTAATGGCTGTTTTTTTACTGTCGGGAATCAGAAAATCCCGGTTGCCTTCTACAATCCGGACATCGAAGAAATGGAAAAAAGAGGAATCGACAGTAGCAAACTCCGCCGGATATTCCACACCTTCGATTTCGATTTTGTTGCCGGGCCAATTTGGAACAATCGCAATCGCTTCCGTTATTTCCGGAAAAGTGGCTTGTAAAAAGCCGGCCAAAGGATAAGGTGTCTGCCGGGACATGCCGGTAGAAGAAAATACATCCGGGATATTTACGCAATACATTCGTCCGGCATCGCGATGAAAATCATCGAACGTCATCTCGTAGCGAATCCATAAACTCGCCAAGGCGAAGCAGGTAAAACCTACCGCCAAGCCCACGACGCTAATCAGCGTCTGGCTTTTGTACTTCCGCAGGTTGCGGAAGGCAACTTTTAAATAATGCTTAATCATATCAACTCATGGTTTTTAATTTTTACTTATTTCTTCCGCCGGATTGACACGCGCCACTCTCAGTATTCTGAAAAAGATAGTCAGCATAATCAACGCCAGCACGACCACATAAATGACGACAAACAGTCCGACATTGAGCGACATTTGTTGTTCAAACGAACCAATCCATTGTTTTGCAACTATATAGACCAATGGAAAAACCACCGCACAGGCCACCGTCCACAAAAGAACATAGCTCTTGCAGAACAACCGGATAATATCTTTGATTTCCGCCCCGTTGATTTTGCGGATGGCAACCTCTTTTCGCCGTTTCTCGGTGTTCATGGCGATGGCGGAATAAATACTCAACAAACTCATGATTACGCTGATAACGGCAAATACTGTGGCAAGAATACTCAGTGCATTTTCTGCAATAAACAGATTGTTTATTTCGGTGTATAAATCGGGTGTTTTATATTCAAGCGTTTCCGGATAAAACTTTCTCACACATTGCAAAATATGTTGTTTTACTTCTTTTTCTTTCCCGTGTATGGCTTTGACCGACAAGCAGCCGTTTTCATCGTTTTCGTCCGCCAAACGAAAGACCAGTGGCTCTTGCGAGCGTTGGTTCGTTTTCTGTTCCGCAAGTATATGTACGGTTTCCATCACACCGATAATGGTGTAGTCTCCATACGTTTGCCCGACCACATTGTTTTCGGGGAAAAGGGATGCGAATTTTTCGTCCACCACCACATCGTTCATGCCGGAAGCTTCGGTAAAAAATGAACCTTGCAATAGCTTTAAGTGGAGGAAATCCGCATAATTAGGCCCTACTCTGTATTCCATGAAATTTTCTTTTTCATGTCCCTGTATGACTAAATTCAATCTAACCCAAGATATCCAACGTAATCTATATTGTGTAAACAGGACATCTTCCACATAAGGCGATACTTTGATGCCGGATACAAGCGCTGCACGATTTTCGAAAAAGAACTTGCCCGAAACGTCACAGGAAAAAATGCGTTTTTGTTCGGCTGTGGGTACTGTTGTAAAGATGGTTTGCCTTACCAAACCGGTCTGTATTTTGATAATCACGGTTGCCGACAAGAAAATCAACAGGATAATCATCTGCACAAACATCAAAATATTTCGTGCGCGGTGTTTGCTGTCTTTGGCGGACAAACCCAGCAAAACGGTGCGCGTACTTAGCCGGTCGATAATATTGGCGGGAAAAACACATAACACAAAGGCAATGGCCATTCCGACAAGCGCATATTTCAATAATTGTATCCGTAGCGCATGTATCCCGAATTGTTGCGATAAATTCGATATTATCTGATTGCCGGAATGAACCATGAGCGGGTAAATCATGTCAATGATTAACAAACCCGCCAAACAAGCCAAAGCAAACACAAGCATTACTTCAATCGCAAAGAGCAACAGTTGTTGTATCCGACTCGCCCCATTCACTTTGCGAATGGCACATTCGTTCAACCGGTTGTAAAACTGCGCCATTTGAAAAGAAATATAATTGAACAAAGCAATCAGCAACACCAACAAACCAATCCCGAACATACAACTGAGTAACAACTTCGTTTCTGACTTATTTGTTTCGGCGCCTTTTAACAACTTCAAATGTACTGAACCCGCATCTTTCTGTTCACGTTCAAAGTCGAAAGGATATTTATCAATTTGCTTCTGTACATCTTGTAACGAAACATTTTTGTGAAGTAGAATAAAGCTTCCAAATGGTGAAATAATATTGCCGGTTAAATTACCGTTGGTTTTATTGAATACCAATCCCTGCGTATTGAGAACAGAAGTATTAAACGGCAAATCTTTCACGATACCGGTAATTTGATATTGCTCATCTTCAATGCTTGCCGTTGTGCCGACAAACAATGCGGGGTCTCCCCATTTACGTGCAATCGACTCTTTCAGCACAATGCTGTTTGGCGTATGGGTAATGGTTTGGTAATTGCCTGCAACCAATTCTAACGAAAAAAAGTGGATATACGAAGTGTCTGCTTCATTGAAGTTTAAATCTACTACTAAATCTTTCCCCTGATAAGGCAGGTGCATCAATCCGCTGGTCATAGGGAAGAAAGATGTGACATTTTCTATTCCGGTAAAATTATCCGTAAACAGATTTATATTACCCTTAATTCTTGAAGAATAATTTTCTATTTCAACTTTATATATCCGGTCGGCATTTGGATATTGCGAGTCGGTGGCAAACATCATTTGAATGATGTAACCACAGAGGGAAAAGACGATAAAGCCGACAGCTAAACCAACGATCCCTATCAGATTCTGGACTTTGTATCTCCACAAGTTGCGGAACGCAACTTTTAAATAATGTTTTATCATAATTGTTTACTATTTATTCATTTATTGTCTGAACCTTGATTTTTACAAGATTAAGAAGATTCTCAAGATTATAATCGTGGCAATCCTAAAAATCTTGTAAAAATCATGGTTCAAGACATTTTATTCCGATTTCAGCACCTCCGCCGGATTCTCATTGCTCGCCTTATGTGTCTGATAAATCAACGTCAGCAACGAAACCGCCGCAGTGACGAACAAAGCTATCGCAAACAACCACCACGATACCGGCGCTTGAACGGCAAAATTTTCCAGATATTTGTGAATGGCGAATAAAGCTACCGGAACCGAGATGGCAAAGCCAATGCCCAGCAGGATAAAATATTTGTTCAACAGCAAGCGGATGATTTCTTTCGTCAAAGCGCCGTTCACTTTGCGAATCGCAATCTCTTTCCGCCTTTGCTGAATGTCGAATAACGACAATCCGAATAAACCCAATATGGAAATAAAAATGGCAACGACTGTAAAAACAGAATAAATAATGGCTACTTTTTTGTCTTCCTTGTACATTTCCGCTACTTCATCCTCTACAAAAGAATAAGTAAACTCGCCGCCAATCAGTTCGTCGTGCAGATTCTTCATAAATTCAATCACTTCTTTCCGGCGGTCTGCGGCAAAAGAAGCGATAATCGGTTCGCTCGTCATCCCGTTAAAATAGTGGAGGCTTATCGGATTCTGTTTTTGGGATAGATGAGCAGGATAAAAATCTTTTACCACCCCAACGATGTGATAAGGCGGATTTTGCTTCATTGCGTCCGGATTTGCGGGGTCGTAATGCCACCATAGTCTTCTGGAAGGCTCCAACTCAACCTCTTTGTAATCCGTAATACCATATTGTTTGAGCGTGGATTCGCTGACTATCATATCATAAGCAGTCATCGCTTTGTCTATGCTATTATCCCACAGACGACCCTCGAGCAATTGAATATCAAAAAGTTTCACCCATGTTTCATCCGTATTCATCACACCCAGTGATTGGAATTCACCTCCCGGTATTTTGAAGTCAAACACACTTCCGCTTGATTCATTCGGACTACGCCCCCACGTCCAATGTTCAAAGAGTGTAGAAGCATCCAATTTTTGTTTTATTTCGTCTGAGATTTGTTGCTTTTTATCTCTTTCCGCCTTCCACTCTTCATCCGATTGCCTTTTGGATGGATTGTAATCATCTTTTTGGAAAGGCGCTTTGATGATATTTTGCGTACGATACCCTAAATCCTGATGAAGCATAAAATGCAGTTGCTTGACGAAAAACAAAGAAACGGCTATCATTACCATCGTAATAAAATATTGGAAACAAAGAAAAAATTGTCTGGAAAACAAAGATTTACCGCCCGTGTTAACCGCCCGGAGCGACCGGACAGGCGAAGCATAATGATACCGGAGGAAAGGCGTGATACTCGTTAGCAACGGAAGCGTAAACAGCAAAAGCAATACAAGTAGCAGCGTGAAACCTGTATGGGGAAATTGTTCAAAACCAAATATATTTTGCACCACCGGACTCAACAGTTCGGCAAACCCCAAGGCAAGAATCATAGATGCAACAATGAGCAAGCCGTTTTCAAAAAGCAATTGATAGAAAATCTTGAATCCTTCGGCGCCGAAAACCTTTTTCATGCCAAATTCTTTGTTACGCCTCAGAATGACCACCGTATAAATATTGATGTAATTGATTATGCCTATCAGTAATAGCAGAATACCGACCACCGACAAAATAATAACATACAGGAAATTCCCTTTCCCTTCACTTAAAAAATTGATTATTTTATTTTCAAAGTAAATATTTTTATACGGATACAATTGATACCGGATGCTTTCGCTCCAACGCGACATTTCCATAAATTCGCTATGTTGTTTATTGATATCCTCGTAATTAACCTCCGGATACAATAAAATCAGCATTTGAGGCATGGTACTCCACATTTCCGAGAGCTGAGACGAAACCAGCATATCGAACGAAATACTGCTTTTCGTATGGGGTTTTTCTATCACACCGGTAATAGTCAATTCTTTATCAACCAATGGATAATATAATTTTTGCCCGATGGGATTTTCTTTTCCGAAAACTTTCTTGGCAAACGGTTCCGAGATAAGCGCATCTTCCGGTCGAATAATATTATTTGCACCGGCAATTACCTGAAAATCAACAATCTGCAAAAACGAAGAATCGACAGCAAGAATATCCGTATTGTAAATTTGATTATTTAAGCGCATATCACTGTCGGACATTTTTATGAAATTAGTGCGTTTTTCCACACCGGAATGTTCCGACAAATCCACAAAGGTTTTTTCATTGTTCGGATTAAAAATTCCGGAAAATGCTATTTGACCCGCGGCAGCCGACCTTTCCATCGTGGTAATATAAATCCGGTCTAATTTCCGGTTGAACGTATCCACCGTCAGTTCGCTGTAAACATAACGGGATATGATGATTACGCAAGTCAGGCTCATCGCCAAACCCAAAATGTTGATGGCTGAATACAACTTGTAGTGCATCAGCGAACGCATTGCAATTTTCAGAATTCTTAGTGTTTTCATATTCTTATAATCTTATATAATCTTCTTAATCTTGTAAAAATCACGGTTCAAGACATTTTTACCACTTCCGCCGGATTACACCGCGCCACCCGCATAATGTGAAATATCAGCGTGAGGAAAATCAGCACCAACACACTAAAATAAATGCCCAAAAAGAAAAAGACATTCAACGACATACGCTGACTGAAGCCCGAAATCCACACATTCCCGAAATAATACACCACCGGAAACAGCACAATACACGCCGCACTCCACAACCAAAGATACGTTTTGCTGAAAAGCAAAATAATGTCTTTGATTTCCGCGCCGTTGATTTTACGGATAGCCACTTCTTTCCGGCGCTTCTCGGTATTCATGGCGATAGCGGAATAAATACTGAGCAGCGAAAGAATCAGGCTAATGATGAAAAACAGCGTTGAAAACAGAGAGAGGACATTTTCTATATCAAAAAGGTCTTCATTGAGATTTTCGTGCAAGTCGGAGATGCGCAAGTCGATAGGTTCCGGCAGAAATTCACGAACGGTTTGAATCAAGTCTTGCCGTGCTTCTTCCGCTTTTCCGGGAAAGGCTTTAATGTATATTTCGCCCTTGTGCTTATCGGCGCGACTGTAGTAAACCGGCCTTTTTATGTGGGTAAACTCTTTGTTTTCTTTTACCACCTGAATATTTTCGACTACGCCGATGATGGTATTATTTTCAAAACTCATTCCTACCGGATTATGGTCGGGGAATAAAGCGGCAAAAGTTTCATCCACGACAACGGCTCCCGGTGAGCTGTTTTCGTCTAAAAAGCTACCGCTCAATAGTTTCAGTTTGAAGAAATCAAGAAAATTATCATCCACCATATAGTTCCGGACATCCTCTTTTTCGTGGCCTTCAATTCCTGTATTTGCTTGAAATAAAGAACCGTAACTATAAATCGGAAAATTGGCAAAGGAAATGTCTTCAATGGCGTTCGATGTTTTCAACTTTTGCATAATAATGGGTAAGTTATCCGGTAATTTCATTTCATCGTATGCAAAAGTGAGGATATTTTTCTGCTCTTGGGGTAAAAGTGTATGGAAAACATTTTCTTTTACTTTGTTTGTCTGAAATTTGATAATCAAGGTCGCCGACATAAAGAAAAGTAAAATAATCATTTGAATGAAAAGCAATATTTTACGTCCCCGTTCTTTGCTTCCGCGCTCCGAAATACCCAGCAATACCACGCGAACGCTGGAACGACCGATTATGGTGACCGGTGCGATACAAAGCAAAAATGCGATGACCAATCCTGTAATTACGGATTGCAACAGCTGAATCCGAAATCCGGTTATTACATATGGGTTAATCATCCTTGAAAATTGAGAATTTTCTAAAATCGGGATAACAATTTCCAATAACAGCAATCCCCCAAAATAAGAAAGTATAAAAACGATGACAATTTCCGAATAAAACAAAAACAGTTGTTGCCGGTTGCCGGAACCGTTTACTGTCCGGATGGCGCATTCTTTCAGCCGGTTGTAAAATTGCGCCGTCTGGAAAGATATGTAGTTGAACAGGGCGATGAATAATACCAATAATCCGACAATAAATATACCGGCCAAGACAACAAACTCACTTTCATCTATTTTATTAATGGACGAAATAAAGAGATATTCTTTGTAATCCGGATTGGGCTGCTCAAAAGCAAAAGGATACGCATCCAATTTCTGTTGAAATTCGGCTTGAGATATTCCTTTCTTTAAAAGAACGTAAACTCTTACTTCTCTCATCGGGTTCCATGAATCATGTTCCTTACCGTAATATCCGTCTGATTTATTGAAAACGAGTCCATTGCCATGAGAGATATTATTGTTGCTGGGCAGGTTTTTCAGAATCCCTGTAATGGTATAGGAAACAGCGTCAAAGGTAATGGTTGTACCCGGAAGCGTTGCCGGGTCGCCGTATTTTTTGGCGCTTGATTCGTACAGAGCAATGCTGTTCGGCGTTTGAAGGATATTTTGTTTGCTTCCCGAAAGGATTTGCAAAGAGAAAAAATCCAAAAAAATAGTGTCAACTTCCTGTAACGTAAGATTAACCATGGTTTCTTTGCCATCAATCGTCATATTCCCGTAATAGGAGATAGGCCAGTTTTTGGATGTAACTTTCTCGATGTCTGTAAATTCGCCGAGCGTATTCTTCATATTTCCATTAATGCTCGTAATTCTGCGTGTTTCAATCCGATACATGCGTTGATGGTCGGGATAACTACTGTCTCTTGTCAAACGGTATTGAACTAAATAGCAACAGATGGCAAAAACCACGAAACCGGTTGATAATCCCAGAATCCCAATTAGATTCTGAACTTTGTACTTCCGCAGGTTGCGGAATGCTACTGTTAGATAATGCTTTATCATACTAATAAATTTATTCTTCTATATTTATTCTTCTATATTTTCCCTGTCATTGCGGGCTTGACCCGCAACCCCCTGGGCATCGTTAAACATCCCTTCTGCAAATAACAGGCAATAATGATTAACGCCTGTCATGGGATTGCGGGTCAAGCCCGCAATGACAGAGGGGGTTATTCTGTTTTTAATACTTCTGCCGGATTCTCTACACTCGCTTTATACACCCGCCAACCCACGCAAAGGATAATGACGAATGCCATCACAAATATAATTGCCAAATAAATCCAAGCGCTGATGCTTGTTTGTTTGACATATTGTTCAAGCCATTGCCTCATAATATAATACCCGATCGGAAAGGCAATAACCGCCCCGATAATCAACAATGAAAAGTAGGTTTTGAAATACATCGCCAGAATATCCCGCATGGTGGCTCCGTTGATTTTCCGGATGGCGATTTCTTTCCGGCGTTCTTCGCAAGACAAGGAAATTAAGGAGAAAAACCCGAAAACGGAAATGATTACGCATACCAAGGAAACAAAGCTCAATAGTTTCAATAAAATACTATCCGATTGAATATATTTAGCGTATTCTTCATCTGCATTATTGAATCTCATATCCCCATCCGGATTGTCTTTTTTTGCCAATTGTTCGATTTTTTCTTTTACTATTTTCCAATCGCCTTGGTATCTGAGTAAAAAATAATCGGAACGAGGGCGTGTTATCCCTTGTTCATCTACTATGGTAAAAATAGCCGGTTTTACGGGCAGGGTAGGCAAGATGCTGATGTCTTTCAATACACCTTTGATGATATATCTCACTTTTTTCGCATTGAAATTTCGGTCAAATTCAATATGGTTAAAACCTTGACCAACAGGGTCTGTCCAACCGAAAGTCTTTACCGCTGTTTCATTAATCATGATATTTTCTTTCGGGTCATTTCCATCCACCCAATCTCCGGCAGCTAATTGCATTCTATAAAAATCCATATTGACTTTTGTCACCTCCCAAGATTCAAGGAAAATTCCCTCTTCCGGAATTTCAGCCGGAAAATCTTCACTCTCTTTAATCGTAGAAGTCATATAAGCTCCATAAGGCAACCTTGTCAGATTTCCGCTTATCACCTCTTCAATTTCCGGCAGTTGTTTCAATTGATTTTCCATGGCTTTCATATCCGGTTTCGGGTTAATATCTAAAGAAAATGTATGTCTGAAATCGGCGCCCATATCCACGTGATGTAAAAAATAAATCTGTTTCAGCATCACGGCCGTACAAAAAACAAATCCGATACTGATAATCAATTGCATAATAATTGATACATTACGAAAAACATTCTTGTTGGTCTTTTTAATGGAAGCGTACAGTGTCCGTTTGCTGAACAGCCGCGTAAGAATGTAGAAAATACCCATTGAAAGAATAACGATGCTTCCAATATAGATGAGCGTTTCAAGGTAAATGCCGGATATATTCGGGTCAATACCGGACATTTCGCTGAACATGGGAAACGAAATTTTAATGAATAACAAACCCAACAAAAGCGCAAACAGCAAAATTGACAGATATTCGGTGGCGAAAAGTACAAACAAAGATTTTACGGAACTGCCTAAAACAGTGCGCAAAGCCAATTCTTTGGCTCGTATCCGGAAACGGCTGACAAATAAAGTCATGTAATTGAACAAAGAACAGATGATAACCAAAATACCTACCGTCGCGAAAAGCAAGAGATATTGGAATTTTACATCCGGTTGTACATTGGCATCCTTGTATCGCAAAGAAGTGAGCGGGGTCATTTGGAAATTTTCAAATTTAGCTTGAAAATCTATTTTATAATCATGCAGTTTTTCGGATAAACCTTTTATATTCGTATTTTTGTTCAGTTTTATAAAAGTTTCCCCGGTATTATAAGCTAATGGAGCATCATTGATAGTACCTTCCAGAAATTGAAAATAAATATTACTGTGTTTCCCCCAATTACTGACAACGGCGCATATCGTTCTGTTTTTGCCATCCATTTTGATAGTTTCCCCCAAAGGACTTTTGTCGCCAAATATTAACCGGCTTTGTTCTTCTGTAATGGCTATTTTTTCACTTCCCCAAACTAAGAAATCCAAATTACCTTCCATCAGGCGAATATCAAACATGCTTAAAAAAGCCGAATCAACGCGCGCAGTTGTGACCCGTTGGGCATTTCCGTCGATTACCAACGGAACTTTTTCCCGAATCTCCGCTTTACCTGCTTCTTCTATTTCAGGAAAATTTTCTTTCAGCTGTTTTGCCAAAAACCAAGGCGAAGTTATGTGGAAGGTTTCGGAATGGTCGCCGACCCGTCTGACATGATAAATCCGGTCGGCATCCCGATGAAACGTATCATACGTCATCTCATACCGTATCCACAAACTCGCTAAGGCAAAGCAGGTAAATCCTACTGCCAAACCAACAATGCTGATGATGGATTGCGATTTGTATTTCCGCAAGTTGCGGAACGCGACTGTCAGATAATGTTTTATCATACTAATAAATTTATTCTTCTATATTTTCCCTGTCATTATTTTCCCTGTCATTGCGGGCTTGACCCGCAATCCCATGATGTCCGTTAATTGCCCATTAACGATTGGGAGGGGATTGCGGGTCAAGCCCGCAATGACAGAGGGGGTCATTCTGTTTTCAGCACTTCCGCCGGATTTTCCACACTCGCCTTATACACCCGCCACCCTACGCAAAGGATAATGACAAACGCCATCACGAAAATAATTGCCAAATAAATCCAAGCGCTAATATCTGTTTGTTTGACATATTGTTCAAGCCATTGCCTCATAATATAATACCCAATCGGGAAAGCAATAACCGCCCCGATAATTAACAATGAAAAATAGGTTTTGAAAAATATGGAAAGAATATTCCGCATGGTTGCGCCGTTGATTTTGCGGATGGCAATTTCCTTTCGTTTTTCTTCGCAAGATAAAGAGATTAGCGAGAAAACTCCGAACACAGAAAGGATGATGCAGACCAAAGAAACACAGCCTAATAATTTCATTAACGCATTCTCCGAAGACAGGTAATTATTATAGGTTTCTTCTGCATTACGAATATACATGGTTGCTTTTGCATATTCTTTTTCATCCATTTGTTCAAGTTTTTTGAGTAAGGATTTCCATTGACCTTGATAACGGAATAATATACCTGAACTTACTCTCTGCTCTTTGTCTTTAATACGAATAACAAACGGCTTGAGCGCTATAACCGGCGATTCGGTGTAAAAATCCTGTATTACGCCTTTCACCATATAAGACGTAAATAAAGCTTTCAATGTTTTACCCACCGGCTGCTTCCAGTTCAATGTTTTGACGAGCGTTTCATTAACGAGTACGGATTCTTTCGGGTCTTCATCGGATAATAATTCGCCTTCCATCAAACGGAAACCATAAAAATCCTCATATTCTTTTGTTACATCCAAAAATTCGACCGGTTGCGGGTCGGTCAATGCTTGGTCTTCCAAAGCGGAAATTTGGGAAGCAGTACGAACATTCAAAGGTATCAACGAAGTCATATCACGAAGGGTATGGGTGATTTCAGGTATTTGTTTCAACTGAAATTCAAGCGATTCGCTGTCAACACCAGAAATGCCGATGGTGGCTGTGTTTTTATAATTGATTCCCAAATCCGTATGGTGCAAATAATAGATTTGTTTCATCAACACAACCGTACAAAAAATTATACCGATACCGATAGACAATTGAATCACAATCGAAATTGAACGAAACAATTTGTTATCCCCCTTTCTGACAACTGTGTTCAACGATTTTTTTCTGAATAAAGCAATCATCAAGATGAAAATGCACAGGGAAAATACAATAATTGCCCCGATATAAAAACTTGATTCCAGAAGGATTTCGGAAAAATCCAAAGAAACATCCGATAATTCCCTGAAAGGTCTGAAAATGAGTTGAATAAATACAATTCCAAGAAGCAGAGCTGTAAATAACGTAAGCAAAAATTCGACCGACAAAAGCGTAAATAAAGATTGTCCCGAAGCGCCGCAGATTTTCCTTAAAGCCAATTCTCTTTCTTTTATCCGGAGCCGAACGGCAAATAAAGTAAAATAATTCACTAAGGAACAAATAATTACCAGACAGCCAATCAAAGCAAATAAAATGATATAATGCAAACTGATATTCCCTTCCGCAGCGGGATGATTATACCGGAAGGTTGTGAGCGGCAGCGGTATCGAGGTGGTTATTCGAAAGAACATAGAGGATTCAGTTGTGCTGGATTGAACAGTATGTTCGGACAATTTTTTTGCAAACGCTTCGCCATCTATGCCCGCTTTCAGCTTAATAAACGTTTCCCAGTTGGATCGTAACCACGACTGGTTTCCTCTATTGGCACAAAGAACGTCGAAAGGCAGATTCGTGTGTTTCGACCAGCTTTTAATAATGGCGCAAACCGTTTTTCTACTATATATCGACACTTCTTTGCCCAAGGGGTCATCCTTTCCAAAGAGTTTTTTTGCCAATATTTCCGTAATGGCTATCTTGTCAGCGCCTTCTATCAGAAAATCATAATTACCGGCAATCAATTCAACGTCAAACAAGTGCAGAAAAGAAGAATCTATACCGGCTTGGAATACATCATGATAAATTTCATCGTAAACTAAATTTACTTTCATTACATTCTCTACATTGATTGCAAGTTCTACCTCCGGAAAAGTATTTTGCAGATAAGAAGCCAAAGGATAGGGTGTCAGATTCGATTGTCTTGCCGTAGCCTTATGGTATGTGGTAACAAAATATATCCGTTCCGCATCTTTGTGAAACGTATCATACGTCATCTCATACCGTATCCACAAGCTTGACAAAGCGAAACAGGTAAATCCTACTGCCAAACCAACAATGCTGATGATGGATTGCGATTTGTATTTCCGCAGGTTGCGGAATGCGACTGTCAAATAATGTTTTATCATACTAATAAATTTATTCTTCTATATTTTACATTTTTTATTTTCAACCTGTCATTGCGGGCTTGACCCGCAACCCCATGATGTCCGTTAATTGCCCATTAACGATGGGGAGGGGATTGCGGGTCAAGCCCGCAATGACAGGGAAAAAGACTCATTATTTCAAAATTATCTCCTCTGCATCCCCAAAATTATCATACCCTGTAACAATTATCCGGTCGCCGGGTTTCAATCCTTCCAACACTTCGTATTGCCTGGGATTTTGCCGTCCGATAGCCACCGGTGTTTTTTTCGCCCGGTCGCCCGATTCATTTACTTTGAAAATCCATTGTCCCCCGGTGGTTTGGAAGAAATTGCCTTTCGGAATCACCAACGCATCTTCGGGTTGTTCCAACTCAATTTGTACGCGGTAACTTTTCCCGATGCGGGCGTTATCCAACAATCTACCGTTAAAAACCAAATCCACTTCAAACTGGCGGTCGCGGATTTCGGGATTAATTTTGGTAATTTTTAATGGATATTTTTCGCCCTGATAGGTAATCGTTGCCGGAAGCCCAACCACAATCCGGTCAATGTAATACTCGCTCACTTTGGTGCTGATTTTGATTTGGTCAATGACTTTCAGTTCGCCGATATTCGCACCTGCATTCACCCGCTCGCCGGGAATGACATTGATAAAACTCAGTTGACCATCCACCGGAGCGCGGACAATCAGGTTGTCCAAGCGTTCGCGGCTTCGTTCAAAACGTTTTTCCCCGCGACTCAAATCATTGTGCATCAAATCGGTTTGGACAAGGTTCAGGAGTGAATCGTGCCGCAATTCTTCCAGAATCAGGCGAGTGTTTTCCTTGTTGAAAGCAAATTCATCAACGGCGACTTCGTATTGCGCCTTACTTTTTATTCCGATATTAAACTCCTCTTTGTTCAAGGTGTTTTCCTTGCTCAAGCGGTCTAATTTATAGCTTGTTTCCAGACTTTGGCGTTTCAGTTCGGACGATTTCCGTTCCATTTGAATCTGTTTTTCCTTGTAACTCACCTGCTGTTTCGACAATTCGTCTCGTTCATCCTCAATAGTGCGAATCAACTCCGGATTGCTCAATACGAGAATGGTATCGCCGGCTTTCAGCAAACTGCCGTCGTCCGCCACAATGCGTTCCACGCTACCGGCTTCAAAACTGTTCAATTTGATGGTCAACTTGGGTTGGACAATTCCTTCCACATCCAAGTATTCCAAAAATTTGTCCTGTTTGACTTCCGCAATTTCTAATTTGTCGGCATCGTAACGCAAACGGCGAGGACCTGCGCTCATGATCAGCAGATAAATCAAAAAGGCGGTAAACATCACTCCCGCAAGGATATAATATTTATATCGAATAATGGGATGCTTTTTCTTCAACTGAATATCCATAAATTATTATTTTTGTTTATTATTTTTTTTAAAACTTAAGGCACTTAAGATACTTAAGTTTCTTAAGTGCCTTCATTGAATCAACATCTTGTAATCTTCCGTAATCGGAATTTCTTTCTCAAAATCAAACAGCGTAATGCTTCGCAAGGTATAATAAAGCGACCAATAATTATACAAAGTGTTGATATAATTTCGCTTGGCCGTATCTTTTTCGGCGATGGACGCATTCAAATCAAGGATAGTCGATTTCCCCAACAGGTACAATTTGCGGGCGACTTCATTGCGCCGTTCCGCCGTATAATCCGCTTTTACCGCTACATTTAACTGATTCGACTGCAAATTGAATTGTTTGACTAATTTGGCAATATTCATTTCAAATGTATTCCTGTCCTGATCCGTTTGCGAATACACCATATCGCGCCGGGATTTAGCCACTTGCACCTGACCTTTTCCTCGTCCCCAGTCCAGAATCGGCATACGGATACCTATTTCCACATATTGCTGGTTCAGAGGGTCTTTGTATGCTGTTTCGATTTCTTTTCCTGTTTGCGCCAAGCCGAATTGCATATATAAATCGGCTTTCAATCCGGCGGAGGCTTTGGCGCTCGCCACACTGCTCTCGCTCTCCAATTTCATGCGTTGCATATTCAGTATGTCGGGACTGTTTTGCAAGGCATATCCCAAAGCTTCCGGCAAGTTGACCGTTCCCTTGGGAACTTCATTATCAATTATCACCATTATGGGCGACGAGTTAGTGATGCCCAGATACGAACGCAAATCCTCCATGCAATCGTCCACCTCCAATTGAGCGTTCAAGCGGTTGCTTTCTTCGTTTAATTTATTGATTTCCAACTGAAGCATTTCGTTTTCCGTAATAGTTCCAATGTCATAACGACCTTGTGCAAAAACATATAAGGTATCGGCATTCGCATAATTCGTCCGGGCAATTTCCAGATTGGTTTGGGCTTTCGCCAGATTGAAAAATTTGTTTGTTGCACGGGCAGAAACCAATTCCAAGGTTTCCACGTAGGTTTTTTTAGCCGATTCAAAACGGATAGGTTCGATTTTCTTATCCCATTTCAAATGGTTATAACCTAATAGCGATTGCTGGTAACCGATAATCACCGGCGTTGATTTGTAAGAATAACTGTTTCCGGTCAATTCGTCCAAACGTTGCAAGCTGGTCTGTACAAACAAACTACCTCCGGTCAACGAAATATTTTGAGTAATGGCTAAAGAGGCATCCGTTTTCAATTGATTTTGTTGGATATACTGCGCCGTTCCGTCCGGAAGCGTAATCGCATTGATGGAATGGTTGAAATTAGGCGTGGAACTGAAAGTCAGCGAAGGCAAATAATTCGCCTTGTAGTAACAATAATTCCAGTAAGACGAACGGAAACTGTGCCGGGCATACAACACATCCGGCGATTGTTTTCGGGCAATGTCGATGGTCTGTTTCAGCGTAAATGCCAAAACCGAATCAGCCCGTTGTTGCGCCTGCGTAAATGAAGCCAACAAACCTAACAACCATACAATATATATTTTCTTCATAACGTTATTTTTTGTATGTACAATAATTTAACAGCAAATCTTGTACCAATCAATTAAATCATTATTTATCAATATATTAAATGGATTATAAGTATTGAAATTATGTGCAATAAAGCACCTTTTGAGTGCGTTTTCGCACTTGTTTATAAAGAATATAATGTTTACCTTTACAGCCGAATTGTCTGAACCATGATTTTTATAAGATTAAGAAGATTATACAAGATTATAATCGTGGTAATCTTGAAAATCTTATAAAAATCAAGGTTCAGACAGTTCAGACAATTTAGACACTTAACAAGAATAGTATGACCAAAGAAGAACAGGACAAAATTACCCATGATGTGATTGGGAGTGCTATGGAGGTACATAGCATTTTAGGTAATGGATTTCAAGAAGTTGTATATCAAAGAGCATTATCTATTGAAATGAAATTACGTGGAGTTGAACACCAAAGAGAATTTGAAATGCCTTTATTTTATAAAGGAGTGAGTGTTGGTGGCAGAAGAGTAGATTTTTTAGTTTGTGATGAAATATCAGTTGAAATAAAAGCAATGATCAATCTCGAAGATGTCCATTTAGCACAAGCAATGAACTATTTGGAAGCATATAATTTACAAACAGGATTGCTGATTAATTTTGGCGCCAGAAGTTTGCAATTCAAGCGATTGTTTAATAAGAAGTATAAACGGTCTTGAACCGTGATTTTATTAAGATTTTTAGGATTACCGAGATTATAATCTTGTATAATCTTCTTTATCTTGTAAAAATCACGATTCAAGACATCAAGGTTCAGGTAATGATAATCGTGGCAATCCTAAAAATCTTATAAAAATCATGGTTCAGACAACCGGAAAAATACTGATCATCGACGACAACGAAGACGTGCTCTTCGCTTTAAACGCCTTGCTCTCTCCGTATGTGGAGCGAATCAAGGTAAGCGCTCATCCGGAAAAAATCGAGCATTATATGGAAACGTTCCGCCCCGACCTTATCCTGTTGGATATGAATTTCCGGAAGGATGTTGTGAGTGGAAAAGAAGGGTTTTTATGGTTGAAAAAAATCATGGAAACCGATCCGGAGGCAATCGTCATTCTGATGACGGCTTATGCCGATACCGAAAAAGCGGTACAAGCCATCAAAGCGGGCGCCACTGATTTCATTTCCAAACCCTGGGAAAAAGAAAAACTGCTGGCAACGGTTTTCTCCGCACTGAAATTGAAAGAATCGCGCAAGCAAATCGAAAATCTCCAAATGCAGGTGCAATCCTTGAGTAATTCCGATTATCCCGAAATCATCGGCGAATCGGAAGCCATGCTCGAAATTTTTACCCTGATTGAAAAACTTTCCGAAACGGAAGCCAACATCCTGATTCTGGGGGAAAACGGAACCGGAAAAGACTTGATTGCCCGCGCGATTTTCCACCATTCCCAGCGTTCGCAAAAAGTGTTTACCACTATCGACTTGGGCACGATACCCGAAACGCTTTTCGAAAGTGAATTATTCGGTCACGAAAAAGGCGCTTTCACCGATGCCAAAGCGGAAAAAGCCGGGCGAATGGAAATCGCTTCCGGCGGGACGCTTTTCTTGGACGAAATCGGAAATCTGTCGCTCGCCATGCAAGCTAAACTGCTCACAGCTATCGAGAAAAAACAAATTTCCAGATTGGGTTCTACCCGTATCTTGCCGATTGACGTCCGTTATATCAGCGCCACCAACACGGATATTTACGAATCGGTAAACAACGGAAATTTCCGGCAAGACCTGCTCTATCGCATCAATACCATTGAAATCCATGTGCCGCCCTTGCGCGAACGCGGACAGGATATGGTCCTGCTGGCCACACATTTTATCGAGAAATTTGCCCGTAAATACAAGAAAAACATCAGCGGTTTGTCGCCCGAAGCCAAGGCAAAAATCATGAATTATACCTGGCCCGGAAATGTGCGCGAGTTGCAGAATGTCATGGAGCGCTCGGTGATTCTTTCGTCCGACAAAATCCTGAAAGCCGGAAGCATCAGCTTACAAACCAATGAAAAGAAAAAGGAAAGCGAAAACTTGAATCTCAATGAAATTGAAAGAGAGGCTATCGAGAAAGCTTTGAAACGAAGCGGCGGAAATTTAAATAAAGCTGCCGGTTTATTGGGTATTACCCGCTACGCTTTGTATCGTAAAACAAAAAAGGAGTGAAAAAAAGACCTGTCATTGCGGGTCAAGCCCGCAATGACAGATAATAATGACAGATGATAAATATAGGTGTAAATGAAAAATTATAAATCGAAATTACTCGTCCGGATTCTGTGGGTGGCGCTGTTTTCAGTCGCCACAGGCTTCCTCCTGTCCTTCAAGTTCTACTGGGTGAGCATTTTATGCGCCGTTGTTGCGGTCGTTCTCATTTACCGCCTTTTTCTTTTTCAGGCAAGAACCGTCAAAGACATGAAGCGTCTGATTGATGCCGTCCGTTTTGCAGAATTTAATATTTCATTTAAAAACTTTTCGGACAAAGGATTAGCTCCTGAATTGATTCCTGCTATGGAAACTTCGATTGCTCACTTCAATCAACGGTTACGGAAAATGGAAGTCGAACAGAATTTCTACGACAGCCTGCTGAACCGGATTGATTTCGGCATCATCGTTGTCGATAAACAAGGCAAAATCAACTGGATAAACAAAGCGGCATTGGATGTTTTCGGAAAACCCCAGCCGCGTGTTCTGTCCGATTTGAAAAGCGTTTCACCCGATTTACCCAAAACCTTAGACCAGCTGATTCCCCGGGAAACAAAAATCCTCCGGCTTGAACAGGAAAAAACCGTGCATCAATTAGCGGTGACGGCTATTTATTTTATTTCGGAAGGGAGAGAATTGAAACTGATTAGTCTGAAAAATATCCAATCGGTATTGGAAGAAAGCGAAAGCGATGCGTGGAAAAAACTTATCCGCGTACTGACACACGAGATAATGAACTCGCTCACGCCCATCATTTCCCTGTCGGATACTTTTTCGGAACTGAACGACGAAAACCGGGAATGGCTGAGCCGCGCCATGCAAACCATTCACCGCCGCAGCAAAGGTTTGGTCGATTTTGTGAACAACTACAAAAAACTGACGCACATTCCCCAACCGGTGATAACCCACTTCCCAGCCCGCGAATGGATAGACGATATAGCCCGCCTGCTGAAAGCCGACGGCTTTGTCTTTGACTATTCCGTTCAACCGCAAGACATTAGCATTGAAGCCGACCGGGGATTGATGGAACAAGTCCTGATTAACCTGGTAAAAAACGCCTGCGAATCCGCCCCGCCGGACAAACCCGTCGCGGTGCAGGTTGCCGTTTCCAAAAACGAGTACCAACGCCCTGTGATTCAGGTTTCCGATACCGGCGAAGGCATTTTGCCGGAAGTGTTGGACAAGATATTCGTACCGTTTTTTACCACTAAAACAGCGGGTTCCGGCATCGGCTTAAGCATCTGCCGCCAGATTGTCAGCCTTCATGGAGGTACAATTTCCGTGCAGTCCGAACCGGAAAAAGGCAGTATTTTCACCATCCAGCTGTGATAAATGTTCAAAATACTTTCAAATATTCATATAAAATAGTAACTTTGCTCTCTAATGTAATCTCATGGATAAAGAGAATAAAGTAAGGGAAATTGTCAAGCAAAAATTCACCGAATATTTATCTGCAAAAAAGTGCAGGAAAACTCCGGAACGATATGCTATTTTAGACATTTTCTATACCGACCAGCGACATTTCGATATGGACAGCCTTTATGAAGTCCTGAATGAACGCAATTTCCGTGTCAGCCGGGCGACTCTTTACAATACCATGCAACTTCTTTTAGATTGCAATTTAGTTCTGAAACATCAATTCGGGAAAAATTTATCTTTTTACGAAAGAGCCTATAATAATGACTTGCATCACCACCTGATTTGTACCGTATGCAATAAAATACAGGAAAGCAAGGATGCCGAATTGAGATTATTGATTCAAAATAAAAAAATCAAACAATTTACGCCGACACATTATTGCCTCTATATTTATGGAGTATGCAATATTTGCGCCCGTAAATTAAAAAAAGAAAATAGAAAAAAATAAAAAAGTACACATGAAAACGGATGTATTATTAGGATTACAATGGGGAGATGAGGGAAAAGGCAAAATCGTAGATGTGCTAACCCCGGATTATGATATCGTAGCTCGTTTTCAAGGGGGACCGAATGCCGGCCATACCCTTGAATTTGAAGGACAAAAATATGTTCTCCGCTCCATTCCGTCCGGGATTTTCCAGGGAGGAAAAATAAATATCATCGGCAACGGCGTAGTCTTGGATCCTGCCCTTTTCAAAGCGGAAGTAGAAGCGCTGGAAGCTTCCGGTCACGATTTAACCCAACGACTGTATATTTCCCGGAAAGCCCATCTGATTCTTCCCACCCATCGTTTATTGGATGCTGCTTACGAAGCGCAAAAAGGCGTAGGAAAAATCGGAACGACCGGCAAGGGAATCGGTCCGGCCTATACGGATAAAATAAGCCGTAACGGATTGCGAATCGGTGATTTAGACTACAATTTTGAAGTAAAATATCAAGCAGCGATTGCCCGTCATAAAACTTTATTGCGTCAACTGAATTTCGAATACGATTTGGCTGCATTGGAAAAAGACTGGCTGGAAGGCATCGAAAGCATCAAACGGTTTAAACGGATTGATAGCGAACATTTTATTAACAAAGCGCTGCTGGAAGGAAAAAATATTCTGGCAGAAGGCGCCCAAGGCACCATGCTGGACATTGATTTCGGTTCTTATCCTTTTGTCACCTCTTCCAATACCATTGCCGCCGGCGCCTGTACAGGTTTGGGCGTAGCGCCTTCCAAAATCGGCGAAGTCTATGGCATTTTCAAAGCCTATTGCACACGGGTCGGAAGCGGTCCGTTTCCATCGGAATTGTTGGACGAAACCGGACAAAAAATGCGGGACATCGGTCAGGAATACGGTTCGGTAACCGGAAGACCACGCCGGTGCGGCTGGATTGATTTGGTAGCGCTTCGTTATGCGATTCAGATTGACGGAGTGACCCATTTAATCATGATGAAAAGCGACGTATTGGACACGTTCGATACCATCAAAGCGTGTGTAGCTTACGAAATTGACGGACAGGAAACGGAAGATTTTCCGTTTGAAATTAACGATACGGTAAAACCGGTCTATGTGGAATTAGCCGGTTGGAAAACAGATATGACAAAAATGCAGTCGGAAGATGAATTTCCGGAAGAATTTAATGCCTATCTGTCATTTTTAGAAGAAGTATTAGGCGTAAATATCAAAATTGTTTCCGTAGGACCGGACAGAGAGCAAACAATCATCCGTTATAAAGAAGAATAACTTTTTTGGTGCAAAATTTGTTATTTACTTATTGAGATTGGTACGTAAATTTTTAACATTTAACATTTAATTAAAAATGGCAATTTATTGGATTTTATTTATAGGAATCGCTTTAGTTAGCTGGCTTGTATCCAGCAATTTAAAAAACAAAGAAAAGAAATATTCCCAAATCCCCTTGGATAATGGAATGACCGGAAGGGATGTGGCGCAAAAAATGCTGCACGATAACGGGCTTGACAATGTCAAAGTCGTGGCTACGAGCGGATTTCTCACCGACAACTACAATCCGGCGAATCAAACCATCAGCTTAAGTGAAGCTGTTTATCGCGGTGATAATGTATTTGCAGCCGCTGTGGCAGCACACGAAACCGGTCATGCGCTTCAACATGCCACTGCTTATGCTCCGCTCAAAATGCGTTCGGCATTGGTTCCGGTGGTTAGTTTTTCGTCCAAATGGGTGACATGGATTTTACTTGGAGGCATGCTTTTAATGGGTAACGGTTCTAAAATCGGGCCTTCTATCCTGTTGGCCGGAATCGGCTTGTTTGCATTGACTACCTTGTTCAGTTTCATTACCTTACCGGTCGAAATCAATGCAAGTGTGCGGGGATTGGCATGGTTAAACCGTGCCGGAATAACTACTTCGCGCAACCATACGGCTGCCGAAGGAGCTTTAAAAGCAGCAGCTTATACCTACGTGGTAGCAGCGCTGAGTTCATTGGCGACTTTACTGTATTATCTAATGATTTTCTTGGGAGGACGCAGGAACTAACATGATTCGATTAAGAATTCTGGGAATAACGTTCAGCCAGGTACAAGCGGGGGCATACGCTCTGATTTTAGCGGAGGAAGGCGGAAAAAGAAGGATACCGATCATTATCGGGACTCCGGAAGCGCAATCCATTGCTATCTTCTTGGAAGGATTAAATCCTCCGCGTCCCTTAACCCACGATCTTTTTATTACGTTTGCTCAAGCCGTGAATGTCGGATTGAAGCAAATCAACATTCATACATACAGCGACGGCATTTTCTTTTCCGAAATAATCTTTGACAACGGAGGAAAAACATTCCGTCTGGACGCGCGGACTTCGGATGCGATTGCATTGGCTGTCCGTACCCAGGCGCCCATCTTTATTACGGAAGAAATTATGAAAGAAGTCAGTATCCTTACAAATGATGAGGATGATGATTTCTGGGACGATATCGAAGAACAACCGGAGAAAAAAAGCCGGATTTCTTTCGAATCCATGAATCTGGAAGATCTTCAAATTCAATTAAATGAGGCGATTGCAAGTGAAGATTATGAAAAGGCCTCATCTATTCGCGATTTAATCAATCAAAAATCATCCAAATGAAAAACATTACAATTGCTAACACCGGTCTCACATCCTCGAATATCGTTATGGGATGTATGCGTATCAATTCTCTTTCGCTTTCTGAAATTGATGGCTTGGTAAAAACCGCTTTGGATCAAGGAATTAACTTTTTTGATCATGCCGATAAATATGGGGGAGGAGCCTCCGAAACGCTTTTTTCGCAAGCCATCGGAATGAATAGCCGGCTTCGGGAAAAAATGATTATCCAAAGCAAATGCTGTATCCGGCAAGACTTTTACGACGCTTCCAAAGAATATATTTTAGAAGCTGTGGACGGTAGTTTGAAACGCTTGCAGACGGATTTTCTGGATATTCTTTTATTGCACCGTCCGGATGCGCTGATCGAACCGGAAGAAGTCGCCGAAGCGTTTGAGATACTCCATTCTTCCGGAAAAGTAAAATATTTCGGCGTTTCCAATTACAACCCGATGCAAATAGAACTGCTCAAAAAGTATGTTCCTTTCCCGTTGGTTATCAATCAATTGCAATACAGTGTGGTTCACACTCCAATGATTGATGAAGGCATGGCAGCGAATATGGCAATCAATCAGTCCATCGAACGCACAGGGCATGTATTGGATTATTGCCGTCTGAATGATATCACCATCCAGGCTTGGTCGCCTTTCCAAAAAGGATTTTTTGAAGGACCTTTCTTCATGGATCCCAAATATGTTACACTGAACAAAGCGCTCACCGACTACGGTGAAAAATACAATTTGCATATAACCGGAGCCGCCGTGGCCTGGATTACCCGCCATCCGGCCAATATGCAAGTAATATTGGGAACGACCAAACCCGAACGGCTCATTGCCGCTTGCCAAGGTTCGGATGTCCCCATGACTCGCCAAGAATGGTACGGCATTTACAAAGCCGCCGGAAATATGATTCCGTAAGAAAAAAGAAAAGACATCTGTCATGGCGGGCTTGACCCGCCATCCCATGATGTCCGTTAAACACTAATGATGCAAGACATTGAATAATAGTGATTAACGACTATCGGCAGATGTCTCGGCTTCGCTCGACATGACGATGTCATTTGGGGGACAAATAAGAGAGTGGAAAAGGATTGGAAGGCGAAGCCTTCCAATCCTTTTCCACTCTCTCACAATAAAATACATCGCCGTCATGTCGAGCGTAGCCGAGACATCTGCTGATAGTCGTTAATCACTTATACGGGTGTGACTAAACACAGGTTTTTACCAGTGGTCCTTTATCTTTAGACATCCTCATTTGGTTCAAGAGGTATTGCCTCAATCCGTTCCTCATGCCGTCCTCCTTCAAAAGGAGTATGCAGAAAAATATTGACCATCCGTTCCGCCTCATCCATCGACAGGAAGCGTCCGGATAAAGCTAGTACGTTGGCGTCATTGTGTGAACGCGCCAAACAAGTGATTTCCTCATTCCAGCAGAGAGCCGAACGGATAATCGCGTGTTTGTTCAATGCCATATTGATGCCGTTGCCCGAACCGCAAACCGCTATTCCCCGCGAAACTTCTCCGTTTTCGATGGCTTCCGCCAGTTTGTGTCCGTAGGTAGCGTAACTAACGCTTTCGGTTGTATAAGTTCCGTAATCAATATGCGGAATCTCTTTTTTATCCAGCAATACCCGGATAAATTCTTTCATTTCGTAGCCTGCATGATCCGATGCAAGACCTACTCGCTGTTGCGTGATTTGATCTGCTTCCATTTTTACAACATTGCTTTTACTTGTTTATAGACATTCTCGCCGGTAAATCCCAATTTTTCGTCCAATACTTTGTAAGGCGCTGAAAATCCGAAAGATTCCAATCCCCAGATTTTTCCGTTGTTGCCGACCAAACCCAAGAGATTAACCGGTAAACCGGCTGTCAATCCGAAGACTTTCTTTCCCGGAAGGATGACCGAATCCTGATATTCTTTCGATTGACTACGGAATAAACCTTCGGAAGGTACGGAAACGATCCGTACTTTGATTCCGTCTTTTCGCAACAAAGCGGCGCCTTCTACCAAGGTGGACACTTCCGAACCGGACGCCAATAAAATCACATCGGCATGACCGTCACATTCCACTACATAGCCGCCTTTTTCCGCTTGCAGAGCTTCTTCGTAACGATTGGTCTTTGCCGGTAAATCGGTGATATTCTGTCGGGAAAAGATTAATCCTGTGGGTGTTTGGGTATTTTCCAATGCCAATTTCCAGGCAACGGTGGTTTCCTGAACATCCGCCGGACGAAGCACCAGCATCGAATTGTGTCCTTTGTGGTTTTTCAATTTTTCCATCAAACGGATTTGCGCTTCCTGTTCCACCGGTTCGTGGGTCGGACCGTCTTCTCCTACCCGAAAAGCATCGTGCGTCCAGATAAATTTCACCGGAAGTTCCATTAAAGCAGCCATACGTACAGCCGGTTTCATATAATCGGAAAAAACGAAGAATGTTCCGCAAGCCGGAATGACGCCGCCGTACAAAGCCATCCCGATACACAAACAAGCCATGGTCAATTCGGAAACGCCGGATTGCAAGAAAGAGCCGGAAAAATCATCTTTCGTAATGGCATGGGTTTGTTTCAAAAAGCTGTCCGTTTTATCGGAGTTCGATAAGTCGGCAGAGGTAACAATCATGTTTTCAATGTGTTGAGCCAAGTAGCCCAAAACAGTAGCCGAAGCGGCGCGAGTAGCTTGTCCCGGTTTTTGCTGAATAGCCGCCCAATCAATTTTCGGTGATTTATCGTACAACCAGGAATGTAATTTCGCAGCCATTTCCGGATTCGCTTTTGCCCAGGCTTCTTCTTCCTTTATTTTCTGATCCACGATTTTCCGCAATTCTTCTTTTCGTTTAGCATATAATTCTTCTACATCCGGAAAAATTTGGAAAGGATTTTCAGCATCTCCGCCCAATTGTGTAATACTATCGGCATAACTTGCTCCGCATTCGCCCAACGGCATTCCATGCGTAGCGCAATTCCGCTCAAATGAACTTCCGTCTGCTTTGACAGCGCCTTTGCCCATAATCGTTTTTCCGATAATCAGTGTCGGACGTTCTTTTTCCGTTTGCGCATCACGGAGCGCCTGACGGATAGCGCCGGCATCATTTCCATTGATAGTCACCACTTTCCAGCCCCAGGCTTCGTATTTCTTTTGCGTATCTTCGCTGGTCACCGCATCCGTGGAGGTAGAAAGTTGAATGTCGTTGGAATCGTAAAACATAATCAGGTTGTTCAATCCCAAATGTCCTGCCATACGACCGGCGCCTTGTGAAATTTCTTCCTGAACACCTCCGTCTGAAATATAAGTGTAGATTTTTTGATCGCTCGTCCGTTGGGTTTTTGCTTGCAGGAATTTAGCTGCAATGGCGGCGCCTACGGCGTAGGTATGTCCTTGTCCCAATGGACCGGACGTATTTTCGATGCCGTGCAGCACATCTACTTCCGGATGTCCCGGCGTGATGCTTCCCCATTGGCGGAACTGTTGCAAATCGTCCATTGTGAATTTACCTGCCAGTGCCAGAACGGAATACAACATCGGCGACATGTGTCCCGGATCTAAAAAGAAACGGTCCCTGCCCAGCCAGGTAGAATTAATCGGATCGAAGACTAAAAATTCGCTATATAACACATTGATAAAATCGGCTCCGCCCATCGCTCCACCCGGATGTCCCGATTTCGCTTTTTCAACCATAGAAGCAGCCAGGATACGAATATTGTCCGCTGCACGATTCATTACTGTTACGTCGTTCATGTAGTTTTTATTTTTGTTTGTTATTGATTTTTCATGATGCAAATATAGGTAAAAAAATCGTACAAATAGTTTGAAACTATGCATACGATTTTTATTTTATAATTCTTGGAAGATTTACGATGGAATCTTGGCAAGAATTTCAGATGGGCTAACATCTTTAGCCACAATCATTCCGTTTGAATCGATCAACCAATTATGAAAACCGGCTTTCAGTCGATACTTCTTAAAAGCATCTGAATTTTTTCCGTCCGGTTCATTGAATTGGCTCGCATCATCCAAATGATCTGTTTTAATAACTCCCTGGAACACAGCCGGATTTTCATCCAGTGAAATCGAAACCAAACGGATATTATCCGTTTTCGATTGGGAAATTACATGGTACATTTGGGTGTTTTCCACTCGGGATTGCGGATTGGATGCCGCCCAAAACTGTACTAAAACATAAGCATTTCCTTTTAAATGAACACCTTGCAGATTAATTTCCGGGGCAAGATTACCCGGTTGAATACCCTCGGTAAGTTTGATTTCCTGTGTGCCGGCGCCAACATAAAGAAAGGCAATAGCCAATACGAGGGAAATCCGAATCAAATACCTCATAACTCAATTTTTAGGTAAATATTATTAGCTGCATTGCTGCAACCCTCCGATTTTCGGAGATTTATAGCCCTTTTCTTCGCCAAGAAACAGGTTCAACTATTAATAAAACACCGCAAAGGTAGGAAAGGTTGACGAGAAAACCAAATTTAGCCCGTTTTACCCAGGGCAAACGCATTTAAGAATTAACAGTTATTAACAATACAGGAGTAGAAACTCCCGTAAGAGTTTCGTATTATCATAATTCTTCATTATGTTTGTATTGTTAATGTTTTTGAAAGGCGGATTTAC